>CAKOXV010000032.1 GCA_934130355.1 uncultured Clostridia bacterium | reverse complement strand
AAGCAATGTCCTATAAATAAAATCCACGAGAAATCAATTATAAATTCTTCATCCTCGTGGATTACACGTTTTTTTCTTCTTCGTCTTTATCTTTAGTAGATTCAATTACTGTTTCTTGAACTCTATCTGTCATTTTTTGTATTCCTATTTCTGTTATAATTCTTCCAACCTGTTTTAATGTCACAAATTCCATCGTTTCTTCTTTATCTTCATTTTCAATATCAATTCCTTCGTTAATCATTTCTAAAACTCCAAACTTAAATGCTCCTATATTTATTTCTTGTCCTTTTCCATCTGTCATTTCTCCCCATTTTTCATAAGAGCCATATTTATCTTGAATTTTCTCTAATACATTAAAGTTAAATGCCAGCGGATAATCTTTACCTTTGTAACTAATATGTTTTATTGTTTCTATCATTTTTCCTCCTAAAGCAAAAGTAGACTATTTCTAGCCTACTTATACTTATAAAATTTATTTTGATGGTGTTAAAAGTCCGTCTAAATATGTTTGAGCTTCTGCTAATGTTGCAAATGTTTCTGTTTTTTTCCAATCTCCAATATTCATTCCGTTTATAGCTTCTTCTAATTCCATTACATCCGCCTCAATAGATACTGTATTATACTCTATTGATTCTCCTTTTGTTTTTCTATCTGCTGTAATTTTAGTTATTTGAATACGTGGTAAAAACTCCACTTTATAACTTTTCACACCTTTATATATTTTTGTAACAATATGTCCATAACCAAGCTCTGGAGCTACATCCTCTGAATTATCAGTTACTTCCTTTTCAGAAATTGTACATCCTTTTACATCTGCATATGTTTCATCCGTAACATCATCAATTGTTAAATTTAAAGTTCCACCCTTAAAAGATGTGTCTTTTTCAGCTATTATGTCATCAGCTCTTAATTCTGTACTATTTCTTTCTTCACTTATTTTCGCATCAATCAATCTTCCTAAAACTGGCACTATTGATTCTTTTTGTAATGCTTTATATTTTTTTGTAGTATAATCTATTTGATTATATTTTGCTGTTCTTAGTCCTATACTAGCCATTTATATACCTTCCTTTCTTAAATGAACATGTTCTGTGATACAAACCAGTTTCTTCTTCAAAAAGCTCTTGACTATCTCCATCCCATATCCAATCATTTTCTTTCATTTTATTTTTTATTAAACTCATTATTTTTAAATAATTGCTATCACTGTAAATATCTATATCAATAATAACTTCACTATCAGTAATTTCATCATCACTAGAAAAAGTCGGTTCTTCATCTATTATTGTCCATACAACATAAGTTTTCTGTTTTCCTTTGTACTTTAAATGTGCAACTGGAACATCTAATTTTAAAATCTTCTTTATTTCACTTTCCATAATTACTCCTTTGGCAAATATTTTTCTTGAACTTTTTTCATTTCCGCTTCTATTTCTGCTTTTTTAAATGATTTACGCATAAATGGTTGTTTTTTTACTGTTGATGTACCATGCTCAAAAATATTTGCAACAAGTGGTGCAGCAGTTTTTATTCCTCTTTTATTTGTAAAATATAAAAAGAAACCTACCTTAGTGTTTATTCCTCCGTCACTTGGTGTCTTGTATATTTTAGTTATTTTTAAGCATTTCATTATGTTTGATGCTTTAAAAGAAGTAGGAACGTTTTTCAGTACATTTTTATATACCTTTTCTGCCCCTGCTTTTGTCATTTCACCAATCATTTTTTCACTGTCTTGATCTAAGTCTTGAAACATTTTTATCAAATCATTTGGTAATTCTTCTTTAAATCTAGCCATTATTTTGTAACTCTCTTGCATTGCATTTCAAGTTCAATATTTGCCTCATCTATATTATTCAGATATTCTACAGTGAAAATTTTATCTTTGTATTTTACATATACATCTCTGTTTGAATTGTAATATGCATCCTCCACTTTTTTTGAATATCTAATAGTAAAATTGGTGTAGGCTTTTTCAAAATCAGAGCCACTTGCAATTAAAGTATATCCCTTTGTTGTTTTTATTTTAGCATATGGCTTAAGAATGACAGTTTCTTTTTTGGTATTGAAACCATCATTATCTTCAACTTCTTCTATTTGATATATAGATATTAATTTATTAAAATCTCCCGCATTTATCATAAATTGTTCCTCGTATGCATATCCAAAATTGTTTTTACAGTATTGTTTATGTTTTTTCCGTCAACATACATAACTCTGTTATCGTACATATCTTGACACAATATATAAACAACAATTACAAAATCAGAATATGTATCTAAATTCTCTTGTTTTTCATTTTCTTTACTTTTTCGTTTTATGCCTGTATAATTTTCAATATAATTTATAGCAACTTCTAAAAAAGTAGATAACTCTTCATCTAAAGAGTCATCTACTTCTGTTAATCTTAAATGAGTTATAATATTTTCTACAGTAATTTCACTTACTTTCATTATTTTCACTCCTTTTTAGGAAGTTTATTTAGATGTTGGGTCTGTTGCTCCAGATACTGCAACAGCTATTTTTTGTGTATTTTC
>CAKOXV010000031.1 GCA_934130355.1 uncultured Clostridia bacterium | reverse complement strand
TTATCAATAGAATTGAAATTCATCAAGATAAAAAGGTGGATTTATATTTTAATTTTAAACAATTAGATAACTTAAAAAAAGAAAAAATATAAGGCTAATTTAATATTAAATTAGTCAAAAATAAAAATCATAACAGTCTATTTTTATATCAACCAGATGGATATGTCTGGGATAAAGTAAAAATAAGAGTAGATGGAAGAGAAGGATATATGATAAACAAAAATTACAAAATGTAAAAGGGAGGTGTAAAAATGCTCTGTAAAAGAAGAAATTATAGAAATACGCAGGCAGGAGAAATAACATCAGAAGAACTAAAAAATAAAGTAGCCCAAGGAGCAATACTACTTGATGTAAGAAGTGAACAAGAATACAAAGAGGGACATTTACAAGGAGCAATAAACATTCCAGATTTTGAAATAACAAAAAGAGTTCAAAAAGAAATTCCAAAAAAGAATCAGCAAATAGTACTATATTGTCAATATGGAGGAAGAAGTCAAAAAGCAATGAAAACAATGCGAAATATGGGATATACAAATGTATATAACTTACATGGTGGATTAGATATGTTATAAAGTACAAATATAATAAAATAAGATATATCAATAATAGATATATTTTATTTTTTTGTTCAAATCATAATCAAACACATTTATGAATATAATTATGATAGGAGGTTTTAGTATGGAAGAAAGTGGAACAAAAAATTTATTAAATATAATAAAAGGTGTAATAATTTCAATAATATGTACAATTATTTTCTTGTTAATATTCTCTATTTTATTAACATATACAAATATAAGTGAGACAGTTAGAACCCCAGTAATAATCATAATAACAGCAACAAGTATATTTATAGGAAGTTCAATAGGAAATATAAAAATGAAAAAAAACGGATTAATAAATGGAGCTTTAATAGGAGGAATATATTTATTAAGCATTTATTTAATGTCTGGAATAATAAATCAAAACTTTTCTCTAAGTGTGCAATCATTAATAATAATTGTATCAGGAATGATATGTGGTATGTTTGGAGGGATAATAGGAGTGAATAAAAGATAGAATAAGCATAAAAGCCATTAAATAGTAGCATATTAATTAAAAAAATTCTAAAAATAGTTGATATTTTTGGAAAAATAGGGTAAAATCAATACTAACTAAAGGAGGCAGGTATGATAACATTAGAAGATGTAATCCGAAATGATGAGGTACAAGCATTTGTAAATGCATCTCAAAAACAATTAAAAGCATTAGGATATACAGAGCACTCAAATAGACACATTACAATAGTTTCAAAAAGAACAGGGGAAATTTTAGAAAAACTAGGATATGATGAAAGAACTATAGAATTAGGAAAAATAGCAGGATACTTGCATGATATAGGAAACTGTGTAAATAGGGTGGATCATGCACATACAGGAGCAATACTAGCATATAACATTTTAAAAGAAATGGGAATGTCAGCAGAAGAAAGAACAGAAATCATGATGGCAATAGGAAATCATGATGAAGGAACAGGAACAGCTGTAAGTGAGATATCTGCTGCATTAATTTTAGCAGACAAGTCAGATGTTCATAGAGACAGAGTAGTAAATACAAATATGTCAACATTTGATATACATGATAGAGTTAATTATGCTGTAACAGATGCCAAGTTAGAAGTAGATGAAAAAACTAGAAAAGTAATATTACGATTAACAATAGATACTCAAATATGTCCAGTACTAGATTATTTTCAAATATTTATGGATAGAACTATGATGAGCAAATATGCTGCAAAATATTTAGATATAATGTTTGAACTAATAATAAATGAAACAAAACTATTATAAAAAGAGAAAGGAATGGTAACAAAAATGAAAAAAGTAAAAATAATAACAATAATATTAGCCATTGTATTAGTAACATTAATAGCCTTTGGAGGAATATATGTAAAAACACAAAATAGAATGGAAAATAAAGTAAAAGACTATACTCTAGGAAGTGCATTATATGGTGAAAGAGTAATAGAATTAAAAGTTTCAGATAATGCAAAAGAAAGTGCAACAGTATCAGGTTATGAAACAGTAAAAAAGACAATAGAAAAAAGATTAGATAATTTAGGAGCACAAGATTATACGGTTTCATTAAATAAAGAAAATGGAGAAATTATAGTAGAACTAGCAGAAGATAATTTAACAGATACTTATGCACACTTCTTAATAGCGGATGGAAAAGTTCAAATAAAAGAAAAAGATGCAGAAAACATATTATTAAGTGATTCAATGATTGAAAAAGCAAAATATTCTTATACAACAGATGCGGATGGAAAATATCAAGTATTTATGGAACTATATTTAACAAAAGAAGGACAAGCTAAGATCGAAGAAATAAAAAATAATTATGCAATTTTTGCAGATGAAATAAAAGAAATAGAAGCAAAAACATCAGATACAGAGAATAAAGATGAAAATGCCGAAAACACAGAAGGAACTCAAGCAGAGGAAACTCAAACAGAAGAAACAAAAAAAATAGCAAAATTAACAATAGCAGGTTCAGAATATGATATAAGTTCAGTAGAAAAAAATATAATAAAAGCAAATATAGGAAGTGCAACAAGTAACACAACATATGTAAACAATTATATAAATGTAGCACTTGAAGCAGCATTACTAATAAACTCTGGAAAATATCCAGTTGAATATGAAATGGAAGATAACAATCTTATTTTCTCAAATATAACAGAAAAACAATTAATATATTTTGAAATTGCTGTTGCAATCGTAATGGTAATAGTAACTATAATTTTAACAATTAAATATAAAACTAAAGGACTACTTGCAGGAATAGCTTCAATAGGATTTATATCAATATTATCAATATTATTAAGATATACAAATGTAAATATATCAGTAGAAGGAATTTGTGGAATATTATTAGTAATAATAATCAATTATATAATTGAACAAAAAATGCTAGAAGAAGATTTAGAAATTAAAGGAGTTATACTAGATTTAGTACCAGTAATAATAGTAGCATTAGTATTTTGTTTTTCAAGATGGATTAAATTAAGTAGCTTTGGAATGGTAATGTTCTGGGGATTAGCACTAATTGGATTATACAACATAACAGTAACAAAAACACTATTAAAGTTAAAAGAAAGCAAATAGGAGGAAACAAGATGAAGCAAGAAAATAAAAAAATTATAATAATTAGTGTAATTGTAGCATTAATAATCATTGCTGGAATTTTAGCAATAACCCAATGGGGATTTTACAAAGAATTAAAATATGAACAAAGTCAAAAAATTGATATATACATAGAAAAAGAATTTGATGAAAACAAAATAAAAGAAATTGCAAATGAAGTACTAGGAATTCATAATATGGTACAAACAGTAGAACTATACAAAGATACAGTTACAATAAGAGCAAGAAGTATAACAGAAGAACAAAAAAACAATATTGTTAACAAAATAAAAGAAAGCTATGATTTTGCTCAAACAGCAGAAAATACAAGCATAACAACAGTACCTGCAACAAGAATTAGAGATATGTACAAAAAATATATTTTACCATTCATAATTTCAGCAGTTTTAGTAGAAGTATATATAGTTATCAGATATTATAAAAAAGGAATATTAAAAGTATTATTAAATGCAATACTAATACCAATTGCATCAGAATTAGTTCTTTTAAGTTGGATAGCAATAGTAAGAATACCAGTAGGAACTTACACAACATCATTAGTAATATTAGTATATATGCTAAGTATTTGGTATGCAATGAAGAGAATAGAAAAAATAAACAATTAATAAAAGGATAAGACCAGCCACATTTATAGCTGGTCTTAATATTTTGGTTTTACAACAATTCAAGTGTGAAACCCGATTTTTGAATTGTCAATTCAAAGGTATCTCCAAAAGGATACTTTTCATTAAGGAGTTCAAGAAGTCTTGAGACGAAACAGCCACGATACTTTAAATACCATGCAGTACGAATACAAAGTAAATTATTGTATACACCACGTTTTAAATCATACAGCTCATTGGAAAAATAGAAATCTCTTGATGCAGTGATGAGAATTTCTGAGTTTTCATCATAAATTCCCACTGCACCAGTTGGAACATAGCAACCACCATATAGATCATTGATAGAACCTGAGATTTCTGTAACTCTATATACTTTCTGAGTATTAGGAGTGCTTGAATTAATGCAAGACAATGCGATATTTTCTAAATTCTCCGAAAGATAATATAGAAAATCTGAAACCATTAGAAGACTTTGTTCTTCAATGTATGGTGCTACATTGCTTTTGTAATCATTAATTTTACTTGAAGTTTCTTTTTTGGCTGCAATCAATTTGGCTTTTTTTTCTTCCAATAACTTGATTTCTCGAAGGATTGCTTCGAGTTCTGCTTGAAGTTCCGATAAAAGTTTTTGTGCTAAAGAAGAGCTCCGATTTTCCAAAAGATCAATCTTTTTGGCAAGAACAATTCTTTTTTTGTTCAACTCATCCAGCTTGGAAGAGTTGACTGATAGTGTCTTTTGCAAATCTTCATGAGATTGTACCAAAGACTCAAGTTCACGTTTGATTGACAATTTAATTTCCCCTTTCAAAAAGAAATATAAATTAATATATCATATTTACATAAATTTGTCAATGTATTACTCACTTTTAAGGAAATCAGTACAATAACTGAAAAAATTTACCAAAAGTATTGACATATTGCTTGAAGGGATGTATAATAATTAAGCATGAATTTTAGCGTTGAAGCTGAATGTGGCTACACAACAGCATAATAGCATTGTGGAGGGAACTTCAGTGGAGTATGTCTTGGCTAGACCAGGCGGTAAGTTTATATAAGTTAGTCCGTATAAAGCGGATAACTACATAATAAGACACTTATCCCAGAACAACCATGCAATTTTGGGATTTTAAAATGGGTAAAAACAAAACACCCGGACGTGTTATAACTTGCCAACGCGTAATTTTAATTTTATTATAATATTTTTAAGGAGGGAAAAATTACAATGGCAAATTCAATTGTAGCAAGTGAAAAAATTAGAATAAGACTAAAAGCTTATGACCATGTAGTTTTAGATCAGTCTGCTGAAAAGATAGTAGAT
>CAKOXV010000030.1 GCA_934130355.1 uncultured Clostridia bacterium | reverse complement strand
CAATTGATCCACTTTCTAATGGTTTTACATTATCTAAAAGATTATTTTGAGCATTACCTCCTGCATTTCCACCTTTTAAAGCACTCTTTGAAAATTTAGCCATTTTTGCAATATTTGCTGCTATTGCTCCAGCAGCAAAAGCATCTGTCATTCCTCCAACTGTTCCTGGATTTGCTTTATCAAATCCAAATATTTTCTTAAATATTTTTTCTGCTTGTGACATAAATGCTAATACAACAATTCCATAAATCGGATTATTAGCTGCAACGTCTATTGCTGAACCTACTAATACATAATATAATATGCAGTGCATCGGTTGTAACAAAGCATTAAATACATATTCTTTTAACCACATGTTGAATCCTTGTGCTGAGCCATCATTCATTTTATCAATTGGATATGTTAATGCTACTATTGGTGCTATTAATGTTAAAAATGCCATATACAATACTCTTCTTATGTATGTAACAGTAAATTTTATTGTATATACTATTAGTGCTATATACATTGTTTCATATGCTATTTTTATAAAAAAGTTTTGAGATTGTATCATAAATCTTACTAATCCCATCAAGTTTGTATCAAAAGAACTTCCTTCATTACTTATTGGTACAACATGTATTCCATTAGATGCCTTACTTACCAAATTACTAAATTCTCTATTAAATGATACTGTAAATGCCATTATATAATGCATAAAAAACAATATTGTGACTCCAATAAGCCAATTTATTATCCATTCTTTATATTTTGCTTTGTCTTTTGCATTTGAACTTATTATAATTTTTATACCTGTATATATTAAGACTGATAAAAATCCAATTATAGCTATCATTCTTAAAATTTGATACCATTGTGATATTACTTTTCTTATATTTTTCCAACCATCATTTTTATTATCTCTTAATGCATTAGTATCTTTGTCATAAACTTTTCCTGAAATAAAATCTATACTAAGTATATCTACGTTTCCAGAAAATATTTCTTCTGGTGTATACGTTATATGTGGATATTGGATTTTTTTCAAGTTCTTAAATGAACTCATATCTATCTCATGTGTATCTGTGTTTTCGTAATTTAATTCAGTTGGTTTAGTGTCTGACAAAACTCCTGTTCCCAAAACACCAGAGCCTTTTCCTATCATTACACTTCCAATACCACTTACCACAGCATCTGCTACAAAGTTTACTAAAGCAAAGACTGGGGATAATAGTATTCCTCCTATGTCTACACTATCTTCTTTTTGCTCTTTATAAACTTCTCCTTGGGCTTTATCTGAAATTCCATATGCATTCATTTCATCTTGAGTCAAATTTAGTTTTATATCTGTAATATTTCCTTCTTCATCTTTTGTTACTTCATATTTATCATTTTCTACAATAATTCTTGCACTTTCTGGTGAAATTGATGGATATTTTGAAACAATAGCATCTATAATTTTTTGTTCATCTGTTCTAGTATCTTCTTTTCCATCTGGGATACTATTAGCATCAATAATATCTACAGTAAAAAATGAATAATTATTTGATGCAATAAGTTCTGCTATACTTTGTTCATATCCTCCTGCATACTGAAAAGCATCCTCTACTGTCTTTGTTGATATTGAAGCTATTTTAATAACTCCATTACTAACAGTTACCTTGTTTCGACTATCTGAGTTTTCTATTCTACTAATAATTTTTTCACATTGACTTAATGTAGTATTGTATTTTCCAAGAGTTGAAGCATTGTCATTTAATATGGTTTGCAAAGCTTGTGCAACACTATTATTTTCATTTGTTTTATTGTCTGTTTCATCTTTTATTGGATTTACATTTACAACAAAATAATCATAAAAATTTGCTTCAATATAATCTCCCATATTTTCTTTTACTACTTTATTAAATGCATTTTTTACTATATATTTTTCTGTTACATTTATGTAAATAACAATATCGCCGTTTTCATCTTTTCCACTAGTTACTTTATTTCTACTATCAGCTTTTTCTATTTCATTAATTATCTCTTGACATTTTGTAACACTTATTGTTGGTGTTCCGAAATCATTATTTTGTAAAAAATTTTGTAAATCCTCTGCTACACTTGTGCTTGCATAAATCTTAATAGGTAAAAAATATTCAAACAATAATACAATTATAATTAGTACTAGAAACATTTTATTTACTAGCATATTATTAAAAATTCTTTTCAAAATTCCACCTCTTTTCTTTTATTTACACTGTAAATTTTTTAATTAGACACTATATTTTTTATATAGCATCTAATTCATAAAATTCACACTATAGATGCGTTATTTGTTTATTCGTTCCCATACAGCAGCTGAATTAAATGCATTTTCATAACCTTTTTTAATTTTTTGTGCTTCTGCAGAGTTTTCATCATTTATTCCTCTTGATTTTATCTCTGCTTTTATATAATCTTCTTGCTTACTTGGGTCATGCACTATTTCTTTTATTCCAGGACTATCTATAAATTCTTTCGTATTTCTTGCTTGTTTTATCGCCCTTTTCATATACTCTTTCTTTTTCTCATCCTTATAACTATCATATTTATCATTTTTCTTAACAATTTCATCAGCCATTTTTTGTATCTTAAATTGTTCTTTTACATCTGTATATCCATATGGAACCATATTATCTGCTGCTAATTGTTGCATATCTTTTGCTTTGTCTCCATATTTATTTTTATATTTTTTATAAACTTCATCATTATCTATAAATTGCCTTTTTTGTTTCTTTCTTAAAGCTTCTTGGTCACCTTCATAATATCCTTCCTTAAATGATCCTGCTACACTTGATGCAGCTCTTCCTACTCCATCAACCATCTTGCTTCCACCTGCATATCCTGCTGCAAAAGATGCAATTCCTTCTTTTAGAGTGTATTTTCCATCTGTTATACTTATTCCTGCTTGTACTGCTGCTGCCGCTGTTCCTAATGTTGCTCCTACTGCTAATTTTCCTACACTTTTTGCAGTGCTTCCTAGTCTTCTTACTAATCTTCTACCATTATATTCTTTACTTCTATCAAAATCATATATTGGTCTAATTAATTTTTTTCCTACTTGCTGTAATCCTCTTCCAATAGCCTTTCTTTCTTTGGCAGCTTTTAGAGCATGTATTGGTAAATTTTCACTTGGCATTTCCTCAGTATCCATATTCTCACGTGTTGAATTTCCGGTTATTATTGGTCTATTTGATAAACTTCTGCTTGATGAGTTTGCATTTGTTGAACTTCCACCTGCTTGACTTCCATTTGCAGTAGTTCCTTCAATTAGATTGTTACTATCTAATAAATTTTCATTAAAGTTTAATTCTACAGGTCCATCTTTTAATGGTTTTAGATTTTCTAAAAGATTATTTTGCGTATTATCTGACCCTGTTTTTCCACCTTTTCCTACATTTCCTTTTTGAAGTTTAGCTACACTTTGCACAACATTTGAAGCTATTGCTCCTGCAGCAAAAGCATTTGTTAATCCTCCAACAGTCTTAGGATTTGCTTTATCAAATCTGAAAATCTTTTTAAGTATTCTTTCTGCCTCTGTCATAAATAATAATACTGCAATTCCATATATTGGATTATCTGCTACAATATTTGCTGCTGAACCTACTAAAACATAATATAATATACAATGCATTGGTTGTAATAAAGCATTAAATGTATATTCTTTTAGCCACATGTCAAATCCTTGTGCTCTTCCATCATCCATCTTATCTATTGGATATGTTAGTGCTACTATTGGTGCTATTAATGTTAAAAATGCCATATTTAACACCCTTTTTATGTATGTAACAGTAAATTTTATTGTAAATACTATTAATGCTATATACATTACTTCATATCCTACTTCTATATAAAGATTTTCAGATTGTACCATAAATCTCACTAATCCCATCAAGTTTGTATTAAAAGCATTTCCCGGATTATCAGATGGTATAACATGTATTCCACTAAGTGATGTACCTAATACATTACTTAATTCGCCATTAATTGATACTATAAAAGCCATTATATAATGCATAGAGAATAAAATTGCTATTCCCATCAGCCAGTTCATTATCCACTCTCTGTATCTCGCCTTATCCTTTGCATTTGAACTTATTATAATTCTTATACCTGTATATATTAAAACTGATAAAAATCCTATTATTGCTATCATTCTTAAAACTTGATACCATTGTGATATAACTTTTCTTATACTGTTCCAACTTGTATTTTTTATTGGTTGCCCATCTGCATTTTTTCCAGTTATAAAATCTATACTAAGTAATTCTACTTTTCCAGCAAATATTTCTTCTGTTGTATAATTTATATGTGGATACTTGTATTTAAATGAATATCCTAAACCTCCACTCACAATGTTAAATGGTAAGAATGAGTCTACATCCACATTATGGTCAACTGTATCTTCATAGTTCGACTTTGGTTTAGAATTTTTTAGTATTCCAAGTCCAAGGAAACCTGAACCATCTCCCATCATTACACTTCCCAAACCACCAACAATTGCATCTGCCACAAAATTTACTATAGAAAGTATTGGAGCTAACAATGCTCCTCCTAAGTCTGGTGTTTCTTTTTTTGTTTTTTCTTTATAAATATCACTATACCAAATTTCTTCTCCACTTTGCAATTCATGTTCTCTTAATTCATCCAGTGTTATACCTATTTTCAAATCTTTACGTGTAGGCTTTTTTTCGTCTTTTGGTTTACCATTTTGTCCCAATTCATCAAAATATACTTTAATTTTATTTATATCATCACCATATTTTTCAAATAATTCCGGCCAATTTATTTTTCTATCTAGCCTTACATTTAATACAAAATACTCTTGTATCTGTCCATATATATAGTCTTTATCCCAAACTTCTCCTGCTATGTTTGCTGTACAATAATATCTGCCATTTTTTTCTTTATATATTCCATCACTTATTTTTTCCACATCATCTTCTTCTGGTTTTGAGCCATCATCTTTTGGTTCTTCATTTTTCATTCCAAACTTGCTTACATCAATTTTAGAAATATCCACTTTTGTTATACTATAATCACTTTTGCAGGTAATCTGAATGTTTTTTCCATTATCTTCTAACATCCCACATATTTTTTCATATAAACTATCTTGAGCACTTATTACATTTAAATTTGGATTTTCTGACTTTATTTTATTTACAGCTCTATCTAATATTTCTAACAATGCATTTCTTCCTGTATCATCTTTTCTTGCTCCTGCTAAGCCTTGATAATTAACTGTAAGCCAAAAATCAATAATGTCATAATTAGAAAAGTCATCAATATGTTCTTCTCCAGCTCCATCCGTCCATTTTAGTTCTCCTAAAGCATTAGTTACTTTTATTACCCATTCTTCAAAACTAATTGTTTGCTCACCATCTGCATAAACAACTTTTAAAGGAAGAATATAATTAAATAGCATTGTACTTATAACAATTACTATTAATAACTTTTTAATTATTCCATTCTTTATTATTATTTGTTCCAAAGCTCCACCTCTTTTCTTTTTGTTTACACTGTAAATTTTTTAATTAGACACTATAGTTTTTCATATAGCATCTAATTCATAAAATTCACACTATAATTCTCTTATTTATTTACTTGTTGCCATACTGCTGCTG
>CAKOXV010000029.1 GCA_934130355.1 uncultured Clostridia bacterium | reverse complement strand
GCACTAACATATATCACACATTTTATAAATTTCAATAGATCATAATCACTTTATTCTATTGCATAAAATTTGTTATATTCAATTCATCCTTTATTTCATCTAATAATTGATTAAATATTATTTGTCTATTTTCAGATGTATCAATGCATTTTATATTATATTTCTTACTATCGTTTATAATCTTCTTCTCTATATCTTTATAAAATTTAAAATGATTTAATAATTCATCATCTGACCTTCTAGTAGTCCATTCTTCTTTTGAATCAAATTTTCTACAATTTTCTAAAATTTGTTCAGGAGATAACTTTTCAGTTACAAAATAATAAACAATCATATCTTTTAAATCAAAATATTTAGTTAAATCTTCGGGCAAAATAGAATCCCCGTTTATAATAAAACCTAGTTCTTTTCCGTTTTTATTAATATTTTTTTGTATAAGCAAATTCAAAAATTCAGGCAATCTATTTTCTTTTAAATTATCGTGAATAAACCCAATTGGAACATTTGGTACAGTTCTTTGTAACGCAGAAATAATTGTGTCAACTTCTATAATTTGATAATTACTAAATTCTTTTTGTATCATTTTTGAAAAAGTAGTCTTTCCAGTTCTACAAATTCCAAGTATCATTATATTTTTCATAATTGGTCTCCTTTACTCATTTTTACTGCTTGTTTTAATAATTCTTCTAATGAGTTTATTGGCTTTTTATTATATTCTAAATTATATAACCAATCTAAATATTGTGTCCTATAAGCGCCATCTGGCCTACCATATATACATTTTTTACTTTTTAACCAATAACCAAATTCTACATTTGTAGTTAATCCTAGCATTGATGGAAATTTTCTTGGTACCCAAAATAGTATTACATTTGAATTGATATAACAATCTCTTTCCCAAGACATTTGTTCATCTTTTGTTTTAAATACTGGCATTTTATTTTTTAGTTCAGGAACATATACAATCCCATCATAACCAATATTTTTTAATATATTTAAAGCATCTTTTCTCCAACTACTTACTTTATTGTTTCTAGGAGTTGGTCCACATAATGATATTGCTTTTTTACTTTTTTCAATTTTATCTCCATAATATTTTATTTTCATATATACCTCTTTTACCTACGTTCCTTTTCGCGTCCCACCTTTTTAGTTTTAAAAAAAAATAGCCTTCGCTATTTTTATGGTGCGAACAGCGTAGATATCTATAACTTTTTTCACGCCTTTAACGATTGATACAAATATCAATCAATTTATTAAAGTATATCATATTTTTGATAGATTACAAGGATATTTAAGAAATTTATAATAAAGCAGACAATAGGTCTGCTCATGTTTTTATCCACTCTGTTCGTCGTATGCACTAATTTTTTCTCCATGCTTAAATACTATTGCGTTTTAAGGTCTTCTTATTTTCTTTTTCTAATTGTTTTAAACTCTTTTTAGGTGTTGGTAAATCTTCTGGCATAGTTCCTCCAAGTTCTTTTATTGTTTTTCTTATTTTAGAACCAACTTCATAATGAGCTTTATTCGCATCTTTTTCAGTTTGTATGTTATCTCTTTTTAATTTTTGTTCAGTTTGAGAAATTCTAAATAAATTCGCAATAAGTTCATCACTTCCCATATTATCTAAAATATCTTCTCTATACCTTAGACCTTTTCTTTTAGCAATATCATCAGCAGTTTCTCCATTGTATAAACCTTTATATCCAGCATTATGAAATTTGTCAAAATTTTTAACTCCTGCTTTTTTTGCTGTTTGATTAAGCGAATAATTTCCTTTTCTTGTTAAATTTCTTTGATAAAATCTCTTTTCATCTTCTGTTAATGAACTATATTCTTTTTCAGTAATTTCTTGTTTTCTAGTTTGGACTGCAAAATATGTTTGAGCAAGTGCTATTACTTTTTTTCTGCTATCTCCATTTTGAGCTATTAAATAACAGGCATAACGAGTTAATTTATAATCTTTTTGCTTTCTTTCTGCTCCCGAACCTATTTGTACCATTTTGTCGACGTCGACAAAATGGTCAAATACACTAACCTCACTGTTTTCGCAAGCTTCTTTTGCTTTGTTTATTACATTTTCAAATTTTCTCCATTCTTTATAGTTTAAAATAACTTGTAATTCCCTAGCATACCAAAATTCAACACCATTTTCATCAATATGTTTAATATTCTCAAATGATTTATTAGTCTTATCTATATTATTCAATAATATCATCTCCATTTCGTAATATTTTATTTTTAATTATCCAAGCACTATTATAAAACAACTGTTTGTAAAAGTCAATTACTTTTTATAGAATTTTTATATTATTAAATAAATATAATACTACTTTATTTCTATCAATTTGTTCCATTTCCATAAGTTTTGCCCTAGTAAAATTTATATTAAAATATTTTTTACTAATGTTATGTACATATTCATCAAATGATTTATTATGCTTATCTGGATTTGAGATTTTATAAGTAGTACCTCCTAAAGCTCTCGCGATACTATTTTGCCCAGCACAGATACCAAGTATTGGAATATTATTTTCATAACAGTATTTAGCAATTATGCTTTCATAATTATCTGTTTCTGCACCACCTTGTAAAATAATACCATCACATAATTTTAATTGAGTAATTAAATTTTCTTTTTCTTCTATAGATAAATTATCTTTCCAGTTATCTCCACAGTAATTTACATCAGCTTCTACAGGTAATATTCCAATAGCTACTCCTCCATTATCAAATATAGCTTGTTTTACTTCATCCCTCGTAAAAGTATCTATTTTATTTAATTTGTAAGTAGCATAATGCTTTGATACAATTCCAATAATTGGTTTATTCATAAGTTTCCTCCTTGTTATTACCATCTTTTAATTCCTTTTTAGATTTATCATCTAATTTTTTCTCTTTGTCTAATTTATTATCATCTATATACTTATAATTTAGTGCATTTTGTTTTGTAATTACTGTTCTTCCTAACTCTTTTTCCAAATCATCACGCGTATTTTTTGCAATTCTTCCACCACGTTTTGCCATTTCTCTATTTTCTTTTAATCCATAAGGTTTATGTTCTTTCACAAGTTCTCTTGTTGCAATTTCTCCTAAATCTGTTAATGCTACTTCTATATCTGTCATATTATCTCTTAAAGATTCTTTTCTAAGACCTTTATATTCTTTATATTGAGAAACTTTCATTCCAGACCATTCTTGGTATATTTCATTTGTGAGTATTCCATATTCATAATCTTTTGTTATTCCATTTTCTTTCCATACATCTGTTAATTTTCGTCTATCTACAACTCCTGTTAATCTTGCTTTAATCCATTTGTCATCATATCCTTTAGCTCTATAATAATCAACAGCACGATTAACAGCAAGTTCTGGGTCAAAAACTTCATCAATTCTTTCTTTTCCCATCTGAGCTAGCCAAAGTTTAAATGGCTCTGCTTTTGGACTTGGTATTGACTCAATTAATCTTAATATTCCATGTGTATCTAATGTATCTGTTAAATACCTTTTTCCATCTTTTTGCGACTTCATTTTCAGTTGCACGATATTTTCGTGCAACTGACTTCCTTCTTGTTTTAACTTTCTTTTTAGGTCACTCCAATAGTTTCTTGGAATATTACTATCAGTTAATGCTCCAATAATATCAACAAATAGATATTTACTATGTAGGAGTTGGAATAATAGGTACTCCACTAAATGAATATGAATTAGAAAATGCCTTTCAGCAAAGTATAAAAAATATAAAAACAGCATAGCCTTTAAACTATACTGATATAACCTAAAGGAGTACTTAATCAATAAATGTCCTTATTGAAAGTACTCCTTCTGAATGATATTTGTATCAATCTGTTCTATTAGTTCGAGCAGATTCGTTATTGGTGCCAGTGAGGAGCAGGTCTAACAACTCCTAGGCAAAAAGATGATAGTAAGTAATAAACTTACTATCTAAAATTAGTATATATTATTTTTTTATTAAAATAAAGAGTTTTATAATAGTATTTTTTGTATATACTATTTCAATTATATTTGTTTTTAATTTATTCCATTATTATATTTTATACTTAAACTATATCTAATTTATCATTACAAAAATTTAATTTATTTATTATATCTTTGCCAATATGTTTATATCCGGTATTTTCTTTTCTATTGCTGTTTTTATATATTCTGCATATTTAAGTATCTTCTCATTATCCGCATGCCCACATCTTTTAGTATGCGTATGGTAATTAAATTTTTAAATATAGTTTATGTTATTCTTTAATTCTTTTTCTTCCATAATAAACTCCTAATATTAAATATGCTATTGTTGCTATTCCAAATGTAATTTTTATTATATTATCACTCTCTGCTAAAATTGTATATGACAATATAGGTAATAATGATATTACTATTCCTTCTATAAATCTTTCAAAAGTAACATATGATGTTTGTAATTTTTCTTTTGAAGCTTCATATATTGCAACATTATCAAATATTTCATATGCTCCATTCCCAACTCCAATTAATATATAAATTAGCGGTAATACATAATTTAAAATTTCATTTTTGATAATAAATAAACCAGAAAAAGCAAATATAAATACTAAACACATGGGTATAATAACTTTTTCCCAGTTTCTATTTTTTGCTTGTTTAGCCCAAAATTTACAAGACATTGCTTCAGCTAAATTTATTATAATATTTAATATACTATAATAAATATAACTTATTTTTAAATATCTAAGTAAAAATACATTTAAATACATTATTCCAATACCATTTGCGAATCTATTTAATCCACATATTATGAGTATTTTCCTGAAACTTTTATCTGTTGCTGGAATTTTTATAGTATCTTTTATAGTTATTTTTTCTTCTTTTAATTTTGGTTTATATGTATTTATTCTTATTGCTATGTCAAAAATTGCAATTATTGATATTATAACAAATAAAATTATAAAACCATACAATTCAGCACCAAATTGCGTAAATTTATCTAGTATTACTCCCATAATTAAACTAAATGCTAAAACTACTGTATTTTTATACATATTTTTAGTTGCAGCAAATTTAGTTCTATCTTCTTTTTTTAATAGACTCATTCTCCAATTAACAAAAGTTATATATCCCAATTCACCAGTAATTGCATAGATTATTGCTAATATAAAAAACAATATAGTTCTTACTCCTATGTCATTTGATAAAAAAGGGATAAATGCCATAGAAATTGAAGAAATTCTATAAATTGAGTAATTAATTAATACAATTTTTTTTGATTGACCAATTTTAGAAAATAATGGTGCCGCAAAAACTTGAACCACATTAGTCATTGTATCTAAAACGGCATAAATTCCAATTGCTAAATCTGATAATCCTAAATATACTGCAAATGCTGATATAAATGATGTACTTGCAATTTTATTGTTTGCATTATCTAATACAGAAGCTGTTAAATATTTTTTATATTCTTTTTTATATTCTTTTTTATATTCTTTTTTATAGTTCATATTTTCTACCTACATTCATATTTATTTTAATACTTTTATTATCTTAATTTTTTTAATATATGTATATATAATTTATTAACACCAAAATTTATTATAATTATTATTATTTTCTACAAACATTTTATCACAAAAGAAGAAGTATTTCCACTTCCTAGTTATTTTTTTATGAATTTACAATTCAAAATCACCTTTATTTTTATCTTCTTTATAATCTTTTATAATAGGCAAATCATATATTTTCTTATATTCTTTTTCAGTTATTATATTATTTTCTCTTAAATCATTTGCAACATCTTTATATTTACTTTTTAATATATTACCAAAGAACCCTTTAACTCTTTCAGATATAAAGTCTACAATTTCATTAACTCTTCGTTTCCATGATTCTACTTTTGCTTCAAGCACAATTACTTTTTTATTTAAATCTTTTATTGTATTTTTTGCTACTATTAACAAACTTTCTTTTCCTTCTAATTTTATTTTTAAATCTTCATTATCGTTGACTAAATTTCTAATAATCTTATAATTATCATCTAAATCTTTTTTATCAGAGGATATTATCAAATTATTTTTTGATAAAGGTTGTTGTTTTAAGTTTTCTAATATTTCTTTAACCTCATTTGATTTATCATTTATCTTATCTACATTTTTATTTATTTCAGTTATTTTCTTATGTTGCTTGTTATAAGAATCTTTTAGTTTTATTTTCTCATTATAGCCATTTATAAAGACTTCTTCACTTTCTTCTAGTATTAAGTAATCATTTCCTTTAACTTTTAAAATGTGAGGTTTTGCATAGGCACTATTAGTGTTTTTAATTGATTTAATATTACCTGGTATAAATTCATATTTAACACAAGCAAACCGACATATCATATCTATCTTTCTATTAAGTTCATCACTTATTTTCAAATCTTTAGTTTCTATCTCAAACATAATTATCACTCATCATTTCGTTTTAAACAGAAGAAAACTAACTATTTCTAGTTAGTTTTCTATTACTTAAACTCATGGATTGTCCGAGTTTTCTATCAATTTTGTGCCCAAAAGGAAGAAGTAAAACAACTCTTTAAGAAAAAACAGTTAGTAATAACTAGTTCCATCTAATATTTCTAGCAAAGTCTAAATCCCATTGCAAATAATTTAACGGCTTGTCTCATCTCATTTTATCTCGTATTTTCAACATCAAATTATTTATAATTGAATTTTATAAGAAAATAAATTTAATGCAAATTCTATTATAAATCTAATTTATATAATCTTTCCATTCTCGATTCATCTTTATAAGTATTTATTTGAGAAATATATTTCCACCCAAATTTTTCATATAACCCTACATGCTTAGTGTATAAAAATAGTTCATTAAATTCAAGAGAGCTTTGTGCTATATTTTTAACACCTTCTAATAGATTTTTACTATATCCCATTTTTCTATATTTTTCATCTATATAAACATTTGCCAACCAAGGATATATATCTGGTCTTACAGCTAAATCCTCATATGTCAGTTGAAACATTCCAATGATAGTATCATTTAAAAATAATCCATAAGTTTTAGGTAATCTATCTTTTTGTAAACTATGTTGCATAAAACATTTTACTGCTTCAAAGCTATAACCATCTTTAATCCCCCACCAATTATACATCCAAGTTGTAATTGTGTTTAATATATCATTATCAATATTAATAAGTTGTTTTAGTTCTAAATCCACAACTTTTCCTCCATTTCCATTTTATATACTATATTTTAGATATCGTTTGAATATATGTAAATAAATATTTACTTACCATACGCCAATTGACTATGTCAATTAGCAAGTGTGTTTCTAA
>CAKOXV010000028.1 GCA_934130355.1 uncultured Clostridia bacterium | reverse complement strand
ATTGCATAGTGAAATTTATTTTGTATCATTGCATAAAATTGATGGGTTATCTCTGAATCTTTATCATAATCAATACTACATTCTGCAAATATATCTGTTATCTGTTGCCATATTCTTCGTTCGCTTGTCCTAATTGAACGAATTCTCTCTAATAATTCTTTGAAATAGTCTTTTCCAAATTTTGGTCCGTTTTTTAATAATTCATCATTTAAAACAAATCCTTTTTTTATGTATTCTTTTAATGTATTAGTTGCCCATATTCTAAAATCCGTTGCTTGTTTTGAATTTACTCTATATCCAACTGCTATAATTGCATCTAAATTATAAAATGATATTTCTCTCGAAACCTCTCTGTTCCCTTCTTTCTGAACTGTTCGAATTTTTTGAATAGTTCGATTTTCTTCTAATTCATGTGTTTCAAAAATCTCTTTTAAATGATAATTTATTGTATTTACTTCTACATCAAATAATTTTGACATTGATTTTTGAGTTAGCCAAAAATCTTCATTATCATATAAAACTTCTACAGATATATTCTCATTATTTTGACTTTGGTATATGATTAAATCTTTTAAATTTTCTATTGGATTCATATTTATACATTCATCCTCCTATTATTTCTATATAACTTGTAATTTGTATATAATTATTCTTTCATTTTGATATTTTTTGTGATGATACTTAATATAATAAATATGAGTGAAATTAAGAAATATATTTTTGCAACATCATCTAATTTTTTTCCGTTTTCTCTTATATATGTTTCCATGCTTTCATTGCTGAACATTCCTTCTGATATATACAATGTTGATTTTCTCCCGTTACCATAATAAATATTAAGTTGTCCTGAATGAAATCCCATTCCAAGCTCTATTTTGTTAATATCTTCTACATTATCAATTTCTTGTTTTAATATTCTTGCTACATCTGCCTCATTATTGGAAGTAACTTTTAATCTAATACTTTCTTTGAAAATAAGTGATATTCCTATAAATACATTTATTATCGCAATCCCTACCATTGCAATAATAATGTGTTTTTTTATATTATCTTTTCTCATATATAAAACCTCTCAACAACTTACTATTTCTTACTGTTATTCATCTTTAAATCTTTTGAATAATATATCATATCAGTACAAATTAATTCTCCATCCTTTATTTCTTCTTCATAATTATCAATAAAGAAATTTTTTATTGTTTTTTCATATTTATCAAAACCTTGTTTTACATAGAAAGGAATATTATTCTCTGTTGTTCCAACTATCATCTTATTATATTTTTGTTTATAATTATCACATAAATATTTTAACATTTTCTTAGCATAGCCTTTGCCTCTGTACTTTTCTTTTGTCGCAATATTTTTTAATTCACACGTATCATCATCTACTTTAGTTACAACGGCAACACAAGCAACTTCATTTTTATAAGTTAAAACAAATAAATCACCACCTACTAAATACTGTCTAACTAACTTTTCACTTGGGTCTGCCTCAAGCAATAAACTCATATATTGCTCTTTATTTTCTCTTTCTTTTTTTATAACAATGCTTCGTTCAACAGGCAAGAATTCAAAGTTCTCTGGTAATTTTAGTTCAACTTTATTGTGGTCATCGTTTGGAATCCATTCCGAAAACACACAACCACAATACTTTTGCATATACAAACCCAATTCTCTTGCCTCATTTTGTCCCTCTCTAAAACCTGGTCTAAAATCTCTATATAAAAATGTAAGACCATACTTTTGTGCCATTTCTTCACCAATTTGTTTTAAAGCCTCATGATTTTGATATGGACTAATTAACAAGGTTGTAGAAAAAGTATCATATCCATTTTCTTTTGCATATTTAGCAGTTTGCTCTAATCTTACTCTATAGCAATATTTAACACATCTATTTTCCAAATCATCAACTACATTTTTGCAAAATTCTCTTAATCCATAATTTTCTTCAAATATAGCTTGTACTCCTATTGATTTTGTATATTCTTTTAAAGTATCTCTTCTTGTCTTATATTCTATATAAGGATGAATATTAGGATTAAACCAATATACTGTTGGTTTAATCCCTTCTTTTCTTAAAGTTTTAATACAATAAACACTACATGGTGCACAACATGTATGTAATAATAATTTCATCTTTTCCTCCACTTCAAGTTTCAAATCTTAATACTAAATGTTACCAAATTAGCCTAGGTACTGATAGCCTAGATGCTCATAAGCAGCTGGCATTACCATTCTTCCTCTTGGTGTTCTTGAAATAAAACCTATTTGTAACAAATATGGTTCATATACATCTTCTATAGTATCTACTTCATCTCCCAATGTTGTTGCTATTGTTTCTAAACCAACTGGTCTTCCTTGATATTGATTTATCATTACATCTAGAATCTTTCTATCAGTTTCATCTAAGCCAAGCTCATCTATTTCTAATTGATTTAATGCATGTTTTGTTATTTTTAAAGTAATTTCTCCATCACCAAGAACAGCTGCATAATCTCTAACTCTTTTTAATAACCTATTAGCTATTCTTGGAGTTCCTCTTGATCTTCTGGCAATTTCCATTGCTGAATCTTCATCTATTGATACTCCCAAAATTCTAGCAGACCTTTTTACTATAACACTCAAATCTTCTGGTGAATATAATTCTAATTTATGAATTATTCCAAACCTATCTCTTAAAGGTGTTGTAAGTGAACCTGCTTTTGTGGTTGCACCTATTAATGTGAATTTTGGCAAATCTATTCTAATTGACTTTGCACTTGGTCCTGTTCCTATTACAATGTCTAGAGTATAATCTTCTAAAGCAGGATATAAAATTTCTTCCACATTTTTGCTTAATCTGTGGATTTCATCAATAAATAATACATCATTTTCAGACAATGTAGTAAGTATAGCTGCTAAATCTCCTGGCTTTTCAATTGCTGGCCCAGATGTTATTTTTATATTTGCATTCATCTCATTTGCAATTATATTTGCAATTGTAGTTTTTCCAAGTCCAGGTGGTCCGTAAAATAGGCAGTGGTCTAGTGCTTCTCCTCTTTTTTTAGCCGCTTCTATATAGATTTTCATATTTTCTTTTACTTTTGTTTGACCAATATATTCATCTAATCTTTGTGGTCTTAATGAATTTTCTAATCTTTCTTCTTGTCCATTTTCTAGCTCTGGTCTTATATTAAAATTCTCTTCCATATTTAGTTTCATTCCTTTTTTATTCTCTTTTATTGTAGTTAAAATTATATCAAATATAATCGCTATTTTCAATATCAAAGCTCCCAAAGTTATCATATTTTTGTATTATTTTAATATTATTAAAATAATGAAAACTTTGAAAATATTTATATTAAACACATTTATATTATTGATAAGTTCAATAATACTTCAAATAATAATGTCTTTTTTTAGCATTTATATATCAAACACAATCGGAGCAGAAGCTGTTGGAGTATTTTCACTCGTAATGTCTGTATATATGTTTGGAATAACGCTTGCCTCTGCAGGGATGAATATAGCAACAACTAGAGTTGTTGCTGAAGAGTTAGCTTGTAACAATGAAATTGGTGCAAAAAAAGCAGCAAAGAAATGTATATCACTTAGTCTAATTTTTGGTTCTTGTGCGAGCATAATTTTCTTTGTGTTAGCTGACTTTATCACAATAAAATGTTTGCATGGACGTATAGATAAAAAAGTAATTTATTTAATATGTATTGCTTTACCATTTATATCAATGTCAGCATCAATAAATGGATATTTTACAGCTGTTAGACGTGTATATAAAAATGCTTTTGCAAAATTTGGAGAAGAGTTTGTAAAAATTGCTTTTACTGCGATTTTCTTAAAAACTCTTATGCCAGATGGAATTAATTACGCATGCTACTCTTTAATTTTGGCAGATGTAATTTCAGAAATAACATCATTTTTCCATTTATACATATTATATTTATTTGATAAAAGAAAAAGTCTTATTGAAAGCCGTTATAAAGATTTAGAAAGCTATACAAAACGTATCCTTAGAATTACTATTCCTGTTGCATTAACTTCTTATTTACGTTCAGGATTAAATACTTTAAAACAACTTATAATCCCATCTAGTCTACAACATAGTGGTATGAACTCTTCAAACTCTTTGATTGCTTATGGAATAGTAAATGGTATGGCAATGCCTATTATCATGTTCCCTGTAATATTAGTCACAAGTTTTAGTAGTTTATTAGTGCCAGAATTTTCTAGATTTTATGCTCAAAAAAAATACAAAAAAATTAAGTTTGGAACATTAACCTTACTATCTTTTACACTTATATTCTCAATATTTGTTTGCATATTTATTTTTATATTTTCAAACAAACTAAGTGAAGCTATTTATCATAAATCTGAAATCGCAAAATATTTACACATCTTATCTCCTTTAGTAGTTATTATGTATCTAGATATTGTAATTGACAGTATTTTAAAAGGATTAGATGCTCAGGTCAGTGTTATGGCTATTAATGTATTTGATTGCATTATTAGTATTGGATTTATATATTTTTTTGTACCAATATTAGGATTTAGTGGATATATTATTTCTATTTTTATTAGTGAAGTTATTGATTTTACTTTAAGTGGTTTAAAATTATTAAAAATCCTTAAAAACATAGAAAAAAATAAGGAGGAATTTTAATTTCCTCCTTGTACTATTAGTGCATTTCTATTATAGCATGTAAAATTTTATCATCTAAACTCTTTATTGAGACAATATGTTTTCCATCTTCAAAAGCATATTTACATTTAACTGTTTCTCCAAATTTGATTTCTTTTTTATATGTGATTCTAACATTATCTAAATGTTGATTTCTATATACCTCTTCTGGCAAAACTTCATTTGCTATCTCAATATAGTTTAAATTATGAATATGTTGATTAATATCAATATCAGCTCTTCTTGCAGTATATTCTGCTTCAAATTGTTCATTTTCAGGTTCTTTAATTTTTTCAAATTCTTCATCTTCAAATGCTTTTCTATTTAACTCTGGTTCATATTTTGAAATTATTTCTGGCTCTATCCTTACAATTTTTCCTTTTGTCACATCTAATAAAACCCATTTAGATGATGCTAATATAATAAGTTCTCCATTTTCATCATAAACTTCAAAATCACGGAAAGTATAAAATTTCACTGCATCTTTTGACCATGTCAATACTTTTACTTTTTCTGTATAATTAGGTCTTCTTATAACTTTTAACTTCCACTCTAACAAAACCCATGATAAATGCGTTTTTGGTATATCATAAATACCATAACCTGCTTTATTAGAATGTATTCCACCTGTATCTTCTAAATAACTCAATATTGCTTTATTTGTGGCTTTATTCCCAATTCCAATCTCTGATAATTTTACTGTATATTCATTCTCTACAATCATTTTCTTGTTTTAATACCCCGGCTTTTCTAATAATTTAAACATATTTTTCTTGTATTTCTCAACACCTGGTTGATTAAATGGGTCAACACCCAATAACATTCCAGACATTGCACAAGCTTTTTCAAAGAAATAAATTAAATGTCCTAATGTTTCTTCAGATAAATTTGGAAGTTGAATCACTATATTAGGAACATCACCAGAAACATGTGCGTCAATTGTTCCTTCCATAGCTTTTTTATTTACATAGTCTAAGCCTTTTCCTGTTAAGTAATTTAAACCATCTAAATTATCTTCTTCCTCTTTTATTTCTATATCTGTTTGACTATTTTCTATTCTAATAACTGTTTCAAATAAGCATCTTCTGCCTTCTTGAATATATTGTCCCATTGAATGTAAATCTGTTGTAAAATCTACGCCTGCTGGAAAAATTCCTAATTGGTCTTTTCCTTCGCTTTCTCCATATAATTGTTTCCACCATTCTGTAAAATAGTGCATTTTAGGCTCATAATTAACCAATATCTCAGTATTTTTGTATAATTTATATAATATATTTCTAACAACTGCATATTGATAACATGCATTGTATTTCAAATTTGAATCTTCATATTTTAATTGAGCAGTTCTTGCACCCTCCATTAATCTATCAATATCTATCCCTGCTACTGCAATAGGTAATAATCCAACAGCTGTTAATACAGAATATCTGCCTCCGACATTATCTGGAATAATAAAACTTTCATATCCTTCTGATTTTGCAAGTGTTTTTAGTGCACCTCTTTCTTTATCTGTAGTAACATAAATTCTGCTACGTGCTTCTTCAATTCCATATCTATTTTCTAGCATCTCTCTAAAAATTCTAAAAGCAATCGCTGGCTCTGTTGTTGTTCCTGACTTTGAGATTACATTAACAGAAAAATCTTTAGTTCCAAGAACTTCTATTAAATCATTTATATAATTAGGGCTTAAATTATTTCCTACATACATGATTTGTGGATGTTTTCTCTTATCTTCTGGAAGCATATTGTCAAAAGTACTTGTCAAACTTTCAATTACAGCTCTAGCTCCTAAATATGAGCCTCCTATTCCAATAACTACAAGCACTTCTGAATCTTCTTGAATTCTCTTAGCCGCTTTTTTTATTCTTTCAAATTCACTTTTATCATAATTTGTTGGTAAGTTTAACCATCCAACAAAATCATTTTCATTATTTGCTCTTTTGTGTAATTCTTGGTGAATTTCTTCAACTCTTTCTTTATATTGTAAAATTGCTTTCTGTTCTATTCCTGAATATTTTAAATTTAACTTTAAATTTAGCATTTGTAACCTCCTATTTATTTTTTTAATTCATTAATTATAATATTATAATCATCTGCTACTAGTATTGCTGTTCCTGCCACTAAAATATCTGCTCCTGCTTCTTTAACTCTTGGTGCTGTCTTTAAATTTACTCCGCCATCTACCTCTATATAAGTATCTAAGCCGTTTTCCTCTACATATTTTTTCAATTTAGAAATCTTTTCAATCATGTCTGTAATTAATGTCTGACCACCTTTTCCTGGCTCAACAGTCATTACTAAACATATATGTATATATGGTAAATATTCATATATTTCTTCTATTGGAGTATTTGGCTTTATAGAAATTCCCACTCTTGCTCCTATTTCTTTAATAGCTTTAATATTTTCCATAACTTCTTCTTTATTTTTACAAGCTTCTAAATGAAATGTTATAATATTAGGTTCAACAGCTGAAAAGTCCTCTATTCCTTGTTTTACATCTTGTACCATTAAATGCACATCAATTGGCAAATTAGTTATTCTTTTTATATAACTACTATATTCTAGCATTTTTTGATAAGTGTCTTTTTCAACAAATTTTCCATCCATAACATCAATATGAAAATAATCAGTTTTGGCCTTTTCTAACGCAAAAAATGTTTCAGATTCTGTGCCTTTTTCAACATTTAAAATTGAAGTTGATATTTCTATCATTTTTATTCCTCCTACCATTTATATTTTTCCTTTTCTTTTAACTCCTCATATATTTTGCAATACCTTTCATATCTTTCTTGTGGAATTTTTCCTTCTTGAATTGCTCTTTTTATTCCACAATCTTTTTCTTTTATATGAGTACATCCCACAAATTCGCAATTATGAAGTTCTGATAAAAATTCTCTAAAACATTTTTCTAATTCTGTTGTTTCTATTTCAGTTATTTCAAAACTTGAAAATCCAGGAGTATCTGCAATATATGTGTCTTTTCCTATCTCATACAATTTTGTATCTGTTGTAGTGTTCTTTCCTTTTTTGTTTTTCTTGCTAATCTCTCCCTCTTCTGTTTTATCAAAGCCATATATAGCATTTATTATACTTGATTTTCCTACTCCAGAATTGCCAGAAAATACACTTATTTTTCCTTTTAAAATGTCTTTTACTTCTTGTATTCCTAATTCCTGTTTTGCACTTGTTACTATTGTTTTATAACCTATATTTGTATATAATTCTTGAATTTGTTTGTACGTGTCTTGTAAATCAATTTTGTTTATAATTATAATTGGTTCTATATTTAATTTCTCTGCATAGACTAATTGCTTATCTAACATTAATAAATCTGGCTTTGGGTCTTTTGTTGAAATGATAAATATTATCTGATCAATATTTGCAATTTTAGGCCTTTTTATTTCATTTTTTCTTGGCAAAATTTTTTCTATTACTGCTATTTTGTTTTCTGGTTCTGTTACTTCTATTTCAACATTATCACCCACTAATGGTGTCTTTTCTTCATTTCTAAATTTTCCTCTTGCATAAGCTTCATAGATATTGTCTTGCATTTTTATTTTATATTTATTTGCTATATTTCCTATTATTATCCCTTGCATTTGTCCTTCTTTCCAATATATTTATATCACATTCTTATCTAAATTACAATATTTTTTCCATCATATTATTACTAGTTAATGGTTTAAGCATATAGTACAACCCTGGTCTCTTTCACTTAGTCCGCAAATTAATATATTACTATTCCATGGCAAAAACATAGCTGGGGTCATCCCCATAGTGGGTCTTTGCCTTATTCCATAGTAATATATTAATTGCGGATTGAGATTGTCCAGACGTCTAGATAATTTAAATATTTTTGACGTGAACATTCCTCGTATAATGGATATATATTCATTATACGTTTTTTTTAATCTTAAAGTTGTGTATAA
>CAKOXV010000027.1 GCA_934130355.1 uncultured Clostridia bacterium | reverse complement strand
GTTAGAAAAAAGTAAAGGGTATGGGAATTCCCATAGTAGAATTTATGCGGGAGTATAAATTCAGTGCTGGCTAGACACAAATTTTAATCCCAAATTTAAAAATGTATAAAAAGAGGATGAAATTATTTTGATATTTTTTTCTCTTTTTTTATAGTATTTATATAAAATAAAAACTCACGAACTTTTCGGTCCGTAAGTTGATTTCAAATGGAGCCACTAAGCAGAATCGAACTGCTGGCCTATGGGTTACGAATCCATCGCTCTACCAACTGAGCTATAGTGGCATCTAATATATAATACAAAATTTTTATAGAAAATACAAGAGTTTTTTACTCAAAAAAAGAGAAATTAGTTACAAGTCAAACTTTTGTATAAAATCTAATTAAAATAAAAATTTTTGATTAAGAATTCTACTTGACAATAGTTTAAAATAATAATATACTAAAATCAAATTTGGAATAAAAATCCAAAACGAAAAGGAGGCTAAATTCAATGGAAAATTTGATTGAAATTAGATGGCATGGTAGAGGAGGCCAAGGAGCAAAAACAGCTTCATTATTATTAGCAGATGCAGCATTTAACACAGGAAAATATATACAAGGCTTTCCAGAATATGGACCAGAGAGAATGGGTGCACCAATAACAGCATATAACAGAATAAGCAATAAACCAATAACAATACATAGTAATATATATGAACCAGACTATGTAGTAGTTGTAGATGACACATTATTAACATCAGTTCCAGTAACAGCTGGATTAAAAAAAGAAGGAGCAATAGTAATAAATACAACAAAATCACCAGAACAATTAAAAGAATTACTAAAAGGATATGAAGGTTCAATATATACAATAGATGCAAGAAAGGTATCAGAAGAAACATTAGGAAGATATTTCCCTAATACACCAATGCTTGCAGCAATAGTTAAAGTAACAGGAATAATGACTGATGAAGAATTATTAGCAGATATGCAAAATTCATTTAAACATAAATTTGCTAAAAAACCAGAAGTAATTGAAGGAAATATGAAAGCATTAGAATTAGCATTAAAGGAGGTAAGAAAAATATGACAGAAATAAATGCTAAAACACCTAAAAGTGAGTTAACAATAGGTGGAAATATATATTGTGCAGGAAATGCTAGAGAATTTAAAACAGGGGATTGGAGAAGCATGAAACCAATATGGATAGAAGAAAAATGTAGTCAATGTGGGTTATGTTTTCCAGTTTGTCCAGACAATTCAATTCCAGTAGAAAAAGATTTAAAGAGAAAAGATTTTAATTATGATTATTGCAAAGGATGTGGCGTTTGTGCCAAAGTTTGCCCATTTCAAGCTATAGAGATGAAAGAAGAAGGAGTTTAATTTAAATAATAATAGTCATCTTGCCACGCATAGCAATATAACTATTATCGTCTAAATTAGAAAAATAGGAAGGAGATAAAATAATGAGTATAAGAGAAAGATTAAGTGGAAATGAAGCAACAGCAATTGCAATGAAACAAATAAACCCAGATGTTGTAGCAGCATTTCCAATAACACCATCAACAGAAATACCACAATACTTTTCAACATTTGTTGCAAATGGAGAAGTTGATACAGAATTTGTAGCAGTAGAAAGTGAACACAGTGCTATGTCTGCAACAATAGGAGCAGAAGCAGCAGGTGCAAGAGCAATGACAGCAACATCAGCAAATGGATTATCATTGATGTGGGAGATGATATATATTGCATCAAGTTTACGTTTACCAATAGTTATGGCATTAGTAAATAGAGCTGTATCAGGACCATTAAATATTCATAATGACCATTCAGATGCAATGGGAGTAAGAGATGCTGGTTGGATAATGCTATTTTCAGAAAATAACCAAGAAGCTTATGACAATATGTTAATGGCACATAGAATAGCAGAACATAAAGATGTGTTATTACCTGTAATGGTTTGCCAAGACGGATTTATAACATCACATTCAATTGAAAATATTCAATTAGAAAATGATGATGATGTTAAAAAGTTTGTAGGAAAATATGAACCTGAACATTATTTGTTAAATGATAAAGAACCAATGGCAATAGGTCCTTTAGATTTACAAGCATATTTATTTGAACATAAAGCACAACAAGCTGATGCTATGAAAAATGCTAAAAAAGTAATTAAAGAAGTAGCAGAAGATTTTGAAAAATGGACAGGAAGAAAATATGAATTTTTTGAAAAATACAAATTAGATGATGCTGAAATTGCAATAGTTTGTATGAATTCAACAGCAGGAACAACAAAAGCAGTTGTTGATAAATTAAGAGAAAAAGGTGTAAAAGCGGGGCTATTAAAAGTAAGAATGTTTAGACCATTTCCAGCAGAAGAAATAGCCGAAGCATTATCAAACTTAAAAGCAGTTGCAATATTAGACAAAGCAGATTCTTTAAATGCAGCAGGTGGAGCATTGTTTGAGGATGTAACATCAGCAATGTATGTAAATGAAAAACATGTTCCAATGGTTAATTACATATATGGAATCGGTGGAAGAGATACAACAGAAAAACAATTAGAATCTGTATATACAGATTTAGCCCAAATTGTTGAAAGTGGAAATCTAGAAAATCCATATAAATATTTAGGTTTAAGAGAGGAGGAAAATTAAAAAATGGCTTACAATTTAAAAGAAGTAATTGCAAATAAACCTTCTAGATTTACTGAAGGACATAGAATGTGTGCAGGATGTGGTGCTCCAGTTGTTGGGAGAATGATAATGAGAGCATTGAAACCTGAAGATCATGCAGTTGTAACAAATGCAACAGGATGTATGGAAGTATCAACATTTATATATCCATACACAGCATGGACAGATTCTTTCATACATACAGCATTTGAATGTGCTGGTGCAACATGTTCTGGTGTAGAAGCAGCATATAAATCAATGAAAAAACAGGGAAAACTACCAGAAGATAAAAATACAAAATTCATAGCATTTGGCGGAGATGGCGGAACTTATGATATAGGTCTACAAAGCTTGTCAGGGGCTATGGAAAGAGGACATGACATGGTATATGTATGCTATGATAATGGTGCATACATGAATACTGGTATACAACGTTCATCTGCAACTCCAAGATTTGCTGATACAACAACTTCACCAGCTGGAAAAGTATTACCAGGAAAAATGCAAGTAAGAAAAGACTTAACAAAAGTTATGGTTGGCCACCATATACCATATGTTGCACAAACATTAGCTATGACCAATTTTAAAGATTTGTATGAAAAGGCAGAAAAAGCGATTTATACAGAAGGACCAGCATTTTTAAATGTTATGGCTCCATGCCCAAGAGGATGGGGATATGCAACTGAAGATCTAATGAAAATTAATAAGTTGGCAGCAGATACATGTTATTGGCCACTATATGAAGTTGTAGATGGAAAATATAAAATAACATATAAACCAGCTAAAAAACTTCCTATTGAAGAATTTTTACGTCCACAAAAACGTTTTAAACATATGTTTAAACAAGGCAATGAATGGATGATTGAAGAATTCCAAAAAGAAGTAGATGCAAGATGGCAGGAACTTCTTGACTTAGAAGAAATTACTAATAAAGAATAAGAACTTTTAAATAAATTCAGATAGAGAGTGAAAACAATATGAAAATAAATATAGTAATGGTTGAACCAGAAATTCCTCAAAATACAGGGAATATAGCAAGAACATGTGCAATAACAGGAGCAAAATTACATTTAGTGCATCCTTTGGGGTTCAAGATAGATGAAAAAACATTAAAAAGAGCAGGATTAGATTATTGGGATAAATTAGAAATTGAAGAACATGATTCTTTAGAAAAATTCTTAAATAAATATAAACCAGAAGAGCATAATATGTTTTTTGCTACTACAAAAGGTAAAACAAAATATACAGATATTGATTATTCAAAAATGGAAGAAGTTTTTGTTTTATATGGAAAAGAAACAAAAGGATTACCAGAAGAATTATTGCAAAAGTATTTAGATGAGAAAACAATAAGAATTCCAATGCTTCCTACATTAAGATCATTAAATTTATCAAATTCTGTTGCTATAATTACTTATGAAATATTAAGACAACATGATTTTGAAGATTTGCAAGAAATCAGTACATATTTTGATAATTAAAAAAATTAAATAAAATAAGAAATAAAAGGAGAGATAAATATGACAAGAGTTGAATTAAAATCAGCCGCAAAAGAACAAATAAAAGGAAAAATAGGATTATTATTTATAGTATTTATAATAGTTGCTGCAATAACAGCAGCATGTAGTGCAGTACCAGTAGTTGGATGGTTTGCATCAATAATTGTATCACCAGCATTTCAAATATCATTGTGCATGATGTATTTAAGTTTAACAAAAGGAGAAGAAATTTCAGTAGGAGATATTTTTAAAGGATTTAATGTAACAGGTAAAGCTATATGGTTATCTATTATTACAGCTGTTTATACATTCTTATGGACATTGTTATTAATTGTACCAGGAATAGTAAAATCATTTGCATATGCAATGGCACCTTATATACTTGCAGATGAACCTGAACTTACAGCAAGTGAAGCTTTAGCAAAAAGTCAAAGAATTATGAATGGACATAAATTTGATTTATTTGTACTAGATTTATCATTTATAGGATGGGCTTTATTAGGTTCAATTACTTTTGGTATTGCATTAATATATGTTGTTCCTTACAGAAATGCAACAATAGCAAATTTCTATAATTCAATAAAAGAAGAACAAAATTAATTTGAAAAAACAAGGTTTTAAGGCCTTGTTTTTTTATACTTGAGCACTTCTCACTTAGTTACCTCAATTAATATATTACTATTCCATGGCAAAAACATAGCTGGGGTCATCCCCATAGTGGGTCTTTGCCTTATTCCATAGTAATATATTAATTGAGGTAACTAAGTGAGAGAGGTTCATGATATACTTTTAAAGTTTATTTTCAAAAAAGTCAAACTAAAACTTGACAATAGTTGCCAAATATGCTAAAATAGATAACTGTAATCCGCTTAGTCAAGGCAACTAAATGTTATTAATATATAACTGCCTGAATTTAAGGATTAGCGAGTATACAAATAAGGGAGGTGCATTTTTAATGTACGCAGTAATTGAAAGTTGTGGAAAACAATACAAAGTAGCAGAAGGAGATGTAGTATTTTTCGAAAAATTAGATACTGAAATAGGAAAAAAAGTTTCTTTTGACAAAGTAGTTTTAGTATCAGATGATGAAAAAGTACAAGTTGGAGCTCCTTATGTAAAAGGTGTTAAAGTTGAAGGAAAAGTCGTTTCTCACGGAAAAGGTAAAAAAATCATAGTTTTCAAAATGAAAGCTAAGAAAAATGAGAGAACAAAACAAGGACACAGACAACCATATACAAAGGTTGAAATTACAGGAATAAAGACAACTGCAAGAAAAGTAGCTAAAGCTGAAGAAACAGAAAAAGTTGAAGCTTAATTCAGCAAAAATTAGATTTTTATAGAGAAAATATAAATAAAGAAATTCAAACACAAAGTCTATCTAAAATAGGCTAAACTAAAAACCGAAAGGAGTGAGAAGCATGGCACATAAAAAAGGTCAAGGTAGTATTAAAAACGGAAGAGACAGTGAATCAAAAAGACTTGGTGTCAAAAGAGCTGATGGACAATTTGTACTAGCTGGAAACATTCTAGTTAGACAAAGAGGAACTAACGTACATCCTGGAACTAATGTAGGAAAAGGTAAAGATGATACATTATTTGCATTAGTAGATGGTACAGTTAAATTTGAAAGAAAAGGTAAAGACAAAAAACAAGTAAGTGTTTACCCAGTAGAAGAAAAAGCATAGAAAATTAAAAGAGCCACGAATTAAAACGTGGCTTTTTTGTATCTTTCAATGTAGAAATTTGTCGAACGATTTTTGTTGACATACTCAGATAGCAATAGTATAATATTATCATATTGAATCTTTGGTGTATTTTTAAATTTTTTTCAAACAATTTAAATTCAAATAAAACAGAAAATTTTATTCTAAAATAATCAAAAAACATTTTAAGGAGGTCAAATATGGACGAAACAAACAATAATATAACATTAGAAAAAATTTTATATTCATTTAATGATTTTAGTAATGCAATACAGAAATCATTAAATTATATAAGAGAAGATATAAGTAATTTAAAACAAGAAGTAAAAGAATTAAAAGAAGATGTAAGAGTTTTAAAGCAAGAAGTAAAAGAATTGAAAGAAGATGTAAGAGTTTTAAAACAAGATGTAAGCATTTTAAAACAAGAAGTAAGTGTTTTAAAACAAGAAGTAAAAGATTTAAAAGTAGAAATGAAAGAATTAAGACAAGAATTTGAAACCGAAAAAGGAAAAAACGAAAAATGTTGGTTAGAAAACAAAAAGAAATGGGAAATATACGAAAGAAACAGAAAACAAGACAAGAAAGAAATATTAGAAATATTATTCAACTATGATATGGCAATTTCCGAAAAAATAGGAGATGCTAATGCAAGAAAAATGTTAAAAAGCATATAAAATAATAAAAATACACCAAACAAAACTCAAAAAACACTTGAAAAATAAAAAAAACGTGGTATAATATAAAACATAAATAAAAACAATAACAAGGACACGACAAATAATAAAATATCTTAAGAGAGAATCAAACAAGGAGCTGTGAGTTTGAAAGTAAAAATTATTTGCTATCACCTTAGTTAAGTTGCAAAACTGAACCAAAGTAAGTATTGACGTAAATCTGCGTTAAAGATATTAAAGAGAGTATAAATAAGTACTAAAATAGGTGGTACCGCGGAATAAAGCTATTTCGTCCTAATATGAATTAAAACATATTATGATGAAATAGCTTATTTGTTGTTTAAATACCAAAAGAAATTACTTTTCTTGTAAAGGAGGAGATAAAATGCAAGAACTAAAAATTAATGGAATCTACAAACACTTTAAAGGAGATTATTACTTAGTTGAAGGAATTGCAAAAGATTCTGAAACACAAGAAGAAATGGTTATTTATAGAAAGTTATATGAAGACTGTGGCTTATGGTTAAGAACAAAAGAAATGTTTTTGTCAGAAGTAGATCATGATAAATATCCAGAAGTAAAGCAAAAGTATAGATTCGAGTTACAAGATATTAAAAGTGTAAAATCAAATTTTAATAAATAAAAGGAAAGGAAGGAAAAATTATGTACAAAAAAGTAGAATTAAAAAATGGATTTGTAGGAATGGAAAGAGAAGTAGCAGAGATGTGGAAACAGAAAAATATCATAAAGAAAAACTTTGATATGAATAAAGGTCAAAGATATTTTACATTTTATGATGGACCACCAACAGCCAATGGAAAACCACATGTTGGACACATTGAAACAAGAGTAATGAAAGACATTGTTCCAAGATATAAAGTAATGAAAGGATATCATGTTGATAGAAAAGCTGGATGGGATACACATGGATTGCCAGTAGAACTTGAAATAGAGAAAAAACTTGGAATATCAGGAAAAGAGCAAATAGAAGAATATGGTGTAGAAGCATTTGTAAAACAATGCAAAGAAAGTGTATTTACCTATGTTAAGATGTGGGAAGAAATGACAAACAAAGTTGGATTTTGGGTAGATATGGAACATCCTTATGTAACATATCATAATGATTATATTGAATCAGTATGGTGGGCATTAAAAGAAATGTGGAAAAAAGGTCTATTATATGAAGGACATAAAGTAATGCCATATTGTCCAAGATGTGGAACAGCACTTTCATCACATGAAGTTGCACAAGGATATAAAGATGTAAAAGATTTAACATGTATAGCAAAATTCAAAGTAGTTGGAGAAGAAAAATATATATTGGCATGGACAACAACCCCATGGACATTACCATCAAACTTAGCACTATGTGTAAACAAAGCATATACTTATGTTGAAGTAAAAGCAAATATTGGAACAGATGATGAACCAAAATATGAAAATTATATATTAGCAAAAGATTTATTAACAAATGTATTAAAAGAAACACCATATGAAATAGTAAAAGAATTCAAAGGAACAGAGTTATTAGGAACAAAATATGAGCAATTAATGCCATTTGCTAAAGTAGATGGAAAAGCTTTTGAAGTAATACATGGAGATTATGTAACAATAGAAGATGGTACTGGAATTGTACATATAGCACCAGCTTATGGCGAAGATGATAGCTTAGTTGCAAAACAAAATGGAATAGCATTTGTAAACTTAGTAGATAAATCAGGAAAATTTGTATCAGAAGTTGAACCATGGGCAGGAAGATTTGTTAGAGATTGTAATGAAGATATATGTAAGTGGCTTGCAGAACATGGAAAACTATTTTCAAAAGAAAAACATTTACACTCATATCCACATTGCTGGAGATGTGATACACCACTTTTATATTATCCAAAAGAAAGTTGGTTTGTTGCAATGGCAAAACTAAGAGATGAATTAGTTGCAAACAACAATAAAATAAATTGGTATCCAGATACAATTAGAACAGGAAGATTTGGAAAATTCCTTGAAAATGTAATAGATTGGGGGATTTCAAGAGACAGATATTGGGGAACACCATTACCAGTATGGAAATGTGAATGTGGACATGAAGAATGTATAGGTTCAATAGCTGAACTAAAAGAAAAAGCAATAGATTGTCCAGATGAAATTGAACTACACAAACCATATATAGATAATGTACATTTAAAATGTCCAGAATGTGGAAAAGAAATGACAAGATTTAAAGAAGTAATAGACTGTTGGTTTGATTCAGGATCAATGCCATTTGCACAATTACATTATCCGTTTGAAAATAAAGAAGAATTTGAAAAACACTTCCCAGCACAATTTATTTCAGAAGCAATTGACCAAACAAGAGGATGGTTCTACACATTACTTGCAGTATCAACATGTTTATTTGATAAAACACCTTATGAAAATTGTATAGTATTAGGACATGTTTTAGATGAAAAAGGACAAAAAATGTCAAAATCTAAAGGAAATGGTGTAGATCCAATGGTATTGTTAGATCAAGTAGGAGCAGATGCAACAAGATGGCATTTCTATACATG
>CAKOXV010000026.1 GCA_934130355.1 uncultured Clostridia bacterium | reverse complement strand
CACTAAGCACTGAAGAAATAACAACATTAATGGAAGAATATACATCACTTTCTAATTCTAAATTATCAAAAATTGAAATTTCAACATTGCCTACTAAAACAAAATATTTTTCAGGCGATAAACTTGATTTAACAGGTTTAAAAGTAATAGCAACATATGAGGATGGGTCAACAGAGGATGTAACAGACAAAATTGAAGTAGAAAATGCTGTAATATCAAAAGATGTTACAGAAATAAAATTATTATATACGGAAAACAGAATTACAAAAGAAACTTCTTATCAAATTACTGTTGTAATGGCTGAAAAATATATAAAAAATGCATCTGTAAGTAAGCGAATAACAGGTACAGCACCATTTGACGTTGACAATAGAGCTGGAAATGATTCATCAGCAGATAATAGAATTATAAGATCATTTGACAAAATAGAATATTCTGTAAAACTTGAGTTTTCAGTAAATGATGATCAAAATTTTGATGATGGAAATATTTATATTCATGCTGAATTACCAAAAGATTGTACTAATGTTGCGAGATGGGATATTGAAGAAACTGCATGGATAACTTCATCAAATGCAACACTTTCAGAAGATGGCAGAATTTTAGATGCAATATATGAAACGGAAAGCAAGCAAAATACTCAAGGTATTCAAAATTTGACATTTATTATAGAAGTATTAGGAGCTAAAAATGGAACAGAATTTAAGCCAAGTTTTAAGTTCTGGCTTAATGGAAATCAGACAGATCCTACTAATCCTGATTACAATGTGTGTGAAATGACACCGAGTGAAAATGTTTTAGTAAGTAGTAAACCAGCATATAATCTTGCTTTAACTCAAAATCCTGTATTATCTGCTAAGACAACAGTGGAATTGGATGGAAAACAACAAAGTGGAAGAATGTATGGGTATTCATTAATTTTACAATTATACAATAATGATGAAGCAAAAGGATTAAAAGGAATTGAAATTCCAAAAGGTGATGTTACATTTAATATTAATATGTTAATGTCAAAAATTAAAGACAGCACTGAAACAGATATAACAGATATAATCACACCGGTTTTATGGAATTACAAGATTAATACAATAACAGGAACAGGAAAAATTGCAGATAGAAGTATGAGGATCAATGGAATAGAATATACAGATTTTGGATATACATCAGCACCATTAGGTGAATATGGCGATATACAACCAGAAGAAAGTGTATATAATTCAGGAGATATAAATATAACTCAAGCTGAAAATAAACTAGGTGTAACAATTTCAGATTATATAATAAAAAATATTTTTCCAAAATCAGGATATTTCAGTGGAACACATTTATATCCAAAGAATGTGGGATGCTTTAGTGCAGGATATATTCAAATATTTGTGAAAGATGATGATGAATTGACTGATGAAAATTCAGTGTATTACTTAACCTTACAAGCTCAAAATGTAAAATTCACTTCTTTGTCTGATAAAAGTATAACTGTTCAGGCAAATACAGATGATGATGAAATTAAGACAAGATATTATTATTTGAAACCTGGAGATTATTCAAACTGGTTAGCTTTGACTAAAAAAGGTACAGATGGAGTTTTGACTCCAAATGCTGCAATGCAAGGTGGATATAGTTTGCGTGATGAGGAATTTGCTGTTAGCTGGTTCATAAAACTAAATGAAACAAATGATGATGAAGCAAATATAAATTCTGCTGATGGCTTATTAAAATTTGATGCAGATGCTATTATTCCAACAGGAACAATGAATTATACAAGTACCAGTAATACTTCTGACATGAAATTTAAACTTTATTATGCAACAAAAAAAGATGGAACAAACTGGAATAATCAAACAGAAATGATTAATTCAAATTTTGATGATTTAAATTATTATGATAGCATAGATAAAATTCCAAGTAATGAGGTATGTGTAGCCATTTATGTAGAATCTTATGATGGACATCTAAAACAAGGCGATAGTATATTAAAATTCGGATTCAAAACATCTACACAAGCAACAATTGGTAAAACATATGTAATTACTAAAGACTTATATATGTATAAAGACAAATTAGATAGAACAATATACACAAGAACATCACCTACTGAAAATTATCCAGAAGCCACATATCAACAAGCTAATGAAACTTTTATACCAGGAAGTTATGATGAAGAGGGTAATTTGACAGAAGGAACAGGATCTTATGTAGGACAAACACTTTTAATTATTGGTGCAAATCAATCAGCACCAATATCGGTAAAAGAAGACGAAGCAGGAAATATAAAAACAGTATACAATCTCGGAAAAAATGAAAATATAGTTAAATTTAAAATAACTCCAAGTATTACTAATACAAAAACTGAAGAGATTGGAACTACAACTTTAACAATAACAAGTTATTTACCGGAAGGACTTGAATATGTTGAAGGAAGTACTAATTATGAGAATGTAAAAGTTGAAAATGTAACAAGAAATGGAAGCGCTTATACAAAATTAACTTGGAATATATATGAAGCTAAAGTAAATCAATCATTAGATGAAATAACTTATGAAGCGAGAATTTCAAACAAGACGGCAAATAATAAAAAATATACTGTTGAATCATCTATAAGTGGAGATAGTAATATTATAGGAAATATAATTAAAAATGAAAGAGAATATTCTACAACAATAAGTATAGTTAATTTAGAAGCACATATATTTTATAAAGAGACAGATACTTCTGTAGTTGAAAGAAATTCACAAATACATTACATATTAAGTTATAAAAACAATACTAGTGAGGATGTTAATGATTTCAGAATTTTAGATATTTTACCATATAATGGAGATAATAGAGGATCTAACTTTAGTGGCTCTTATACAGTTGACAAAATATCTGTTACAACTAGTAGTATTCAAAACATTAACATATATGTTTCAAATGACGAAAATGCCCGAAATATTGAATCAATAAGTGGGGAAGACCTGACTGGAAGTGGCTGGAGTAAATTAACTTCTGAAACAAATGGAACTTATAATGTAAATAGTAATGGAACAGCAATTATGGTTGATGGTGGTATAGATGCTAATAGTGATATTCTAGTTGATGTTTACATTACACCAGCAGGAAATGAGTCTGGAGATAAATATGTAAATATAGCCAAAACATCAGTAGAAAATTTAACTAGTTCAAGTGCTACATCCGTTGTTGTATATAGAAAAATATCTGGTGTTGTTTGGTTTGACAAAAATAGTAATGGAATTATGGATAGTGATGAAGAAAGAATGCCAAATGTAAAACTTTCTTTATTGAAAAGTTCAAATGAAAAAGCTGTTGATGCATATGGAAATGAAGTACTAGATACATATACAGATGAAAAAGGATGTTATAGTTTTGAAAAACTATCTAAAGGTGAATATATTGTAGTAATTACTTTAAATGATGAGTATGAGCTAACGTTGAAAGAAGTAGGAACAAACAATTCAATTAATAGTAAATTTAATACTACAAATAATACATCAAATACTATAACTAGATTAAATTATTTAAATGATGCTGTGTTAAATGAAGAAAATATTAATGCAGGTGTAGTTTTCGCAACAAAAATAAAAGTAATTGAAGTAAATGAAAAACATCCAGAGTTAAGACCTGATGTAAAAGTATATCTAAGTCAAAAAGATGCTTTAGGAAACTTAAACAATATAGAAAGCATAGTTCTAGATAGTTCAAATGACTATACATATACATGGAATAATTTAGCAAAATATTCTGATGATGGAACAGAAATAGAATATGTAGTAACTCAAGATGTACCAGTTGATTATTATCAATATAGTTTGACTAAAAATGAAGATACATTTACTATTATTAATTATAAGTTAGGTCAGATACAAATTATCGCAGAAGATAATGATGGAAATAGATTAGAAGGAGCAACATTTGTCTTAAAAAATTCCAATGACGAAATTGTTGAGACATTAGTTACAAGTAGCTCAGGAATTATAACATATTCATCATTAAAACATGGTGAATATATATTAACAGAAACAGCAGTACCTCAAGGATATAGTTTACAAAAATCTAATTTATCAATTGTGATAGATGAAGATAATATAGACTATATAGCAACAATTAAACATAGTTTAAAAACAATATTACCAAATACAGGTAAATTTGATACAATATATATGATAATATTACAAATTGTTTTAATAGGAGGGGGGATAAAGTTTCTATCAGTAAACAAACATAAAAAAGTGCCTAAACACCAAATAAATAAAAGAAGGAGATAAAAAATGAAAAAAAATACTAAAGCAATGATTGCAAGTGTTGTAACATTAATGTTAATTATAGTTTCATTATTTAATGTTATAAGTAATGCAGCAAATGATTCAATAGTTGATACAACCAAAGATAAAGGAAGTTTAACAATATATAAATATGAGGTTGCAGATTTAAATGATTATAAAACACCAGGAACAGGAGAAACTTCAACAGTAACTCCTGAAAAAGATACAACAAAACCATTAAAGGATGTTGAATTCTCAATATATAAAGTTGCAGATGATAGTACTTCATTAGTAGCTCCAATAGGAGAAGCAACACAAACAGGAACAACAGACGAAAATGGAAAAGTAACATTTGAAATTAATAAAGCAGATTTTGGTAGATACTTAGTTGTAGAAACAAGTGCACCAGAAAATGTAAAAGAAAAATCAGCTAACTTTTTAGTTGATGTGCCAATGACAAATGTTGACGGAACAAAATGGATTTATGATGTATCAGTATATCCAAAGAACCAAACTGTATATGGCTCAGTAGTTCTAAATAAAGTAGATGAAAATAATACACCATTATCAGGTGCAAAATTTGATTTATACAAAAAAGACGTTGCTCAAGCTAGAGTAACAGATTTAACAACAAATGCAAATGGACAAATAGTTGTAAATAATTTACCATTTGGTGATTATTACTTTGTAGAAACAGCTGCACCAGAAGATTATTTGTTAGATAATCAAACAAAATATGAATTTTCAATAAAAGTTTCTGGAGAAGTTGCTTATGATACAGAAGATCCTACAAAAGCAATATCAGTTGATGATGAAAACGGTGTACGTGTTATCACTGTAAAAAACTCAAAAACATTAACAATCAATAAAACAGTTGATAAAAATACTCAAAATGCAATGGAAAATGTAAAATGGACAATAACAACAGATGTTCCATCAGATATAAAAACAACATATCATTCATATACAATTAAAGACAAATTAGCTACAGGATTAGCTTATAATGATGATCTAGTTGTAAAAATAGGTAATCAAGAATTAACTAAGGGAACAGATTACACAGTTTCAGTAAACGGAACAGACATTACAATTGAATTAACTCTAACAGTAGCAAATGTAAAAGCTGGAACATTAACAGTAGAATACACAACAAAATTAGATGAAAATGTATTTAACTTATTAGGAACTGAATTAGGAGCAGGAGCAACATTAGAATATACACTTGAAACAGATAAAACAGATGGTAATTATAATATACATACAGCAACAGTTACTAATATCTCAACAGTACATGTAGGATCATATTGGTTTACTAAAGTTGAAAAAGGAACAACAACAGGTCTTGCAGGTGCAACATTTAAAATAGCTGCTACTGAAGCAGATGCAAAAGCAGGAAATTACATAACATTACATGATGCAAATGATGCTGAAGTAACAGAATTTACTTCAGGTGCAGATGGTTTAGTAAAAATAGAAGGTATTGCTTATGGAACATATTATTTAGTTGAAACAAAAGCTCCAGAAGGTTACAACCTATTAAAATCACCAAAACAATTTACAGTTTCAGGAGCATCAACTACATCAGAAGGAAATGTTGAAAATAGTCAAGGACTTGAACTTCCATTTACAGGAGGAACAGGTTTCTCAATAATAGCATTAATGGGACTTGCATTAATTCTAATAGGTATAGTTGCAACAAGAAAAAACAGAAAATAGTTAAACAAATCTAATTATATAGTGCAGATATATTACTCACGTAATATATCTGCCTAAAAATTATCTAGGAGATTATTAAGTTGGGCAAAAATAGGATTGGAATTATATTTATAATTATTGGAATGCTTCTTACTTTATATCCTCTTATAGGAAGAATTGTAAATTCGAAAACTCAAACAACAGCAATATTAAACTATCAAGAAAAAGTAGAAGAGTTATCACAAGATGAAATAGAAAAACAAAAACAATTAGCAAAAGAATATAATGATAAATTAGTTGAAGCTGACAAAATAAAAGCTAATGAAAGTAATACAAAAAATGAAATTGATTATCTAAAAACAATTAATTTGAATAATATGATTGGATACATTAAAATTCCTAAAATAAATGTAAACTTACCAATCTACCATTCTACTAATGCAAATGTTTTAGAGACAGGTGTTGGACACATGGAAAATACTTCATTACCAGTTGGAGGAAAAAGTACACATGCAGTTTTAACAGCTCATTCTGGAATGGTTAGACAAGAAATGTTTGATCATTTAGAAGAACTGGAAGAGGGAGATAAATTCTACATATATGTATTAAATGACAAATTAACATATCAAGTTGATCAAATAAAAATAGTAGAACCAGATGATGAAAAATATATTCAAATAGTTGATGGTGAAGATTATGTAACATTAGTTACATGTACTCCTTATGGAATAAATACTCATAGAATTTTAGTTAGAGGAACAAGAATTGAAAACGAATTAGATGAAACAGATGATAATTTAATTCAAAAAAATGATAAAATAGAAGATAATAACTTAGAGAATTCAGAAAATATAACAAATAAAAATTCAGAAAAAAGTAATATAATAATTTTTATAATAATAGGAATCATTTTATTAATAATTATTATATTAATTACTAAACTTTTTGCAAGTTTTAAAGTTAGGGGAAAACATGAAAAATAAAATAATTGTAAGAATTGGAGAAGTATTTATACTAGCTGGCATTTTAATAATATTTTTCCCGACTATTATGAATACAGTATCAAATTTTGAGATGGCAGATGTGATCAATAACTTTGATAAAGAAAGTTCTCAAACTTCTGAAGATGAAAGCGATTTAATATATAAAAAAATTCAAGATTATAATAATGAACTTTATGAATCTGGTCAAAAAATTGTAGATGCATTTTCTTATGAAGATGTTCCTATTAATTTACTTGAATATGGTTATGAACAAAATGTAATTGGATATATAAGTATAGAAAAAATTAAAGTAAAGTTACCTATATATTTAGGTGCAACAAAAGATAATATGAAAAAGGGTGCAATAAATTTAGGACAAACATCATTACCAATTGGTGGAATAAATACTAATGCAGTTATAGCTGCACATAGTGGAATGATAAAAAATAAGATGTTTAGTGATCTTAATAAACTAAACATTGGTGATGAAATAGAAATTACAAATTTATGGGAAACAATGAACTATAAAGTTTGTGAAAAAATGATAATTAATCCAAGTGATTTATCAAAAATCATGATACAAGAAAACAGAGATCTTGTTACATTAATAACGTGCTACCCATATAGAGTAAATTCTCATAGATTAATCGTAGTTTGTGAAAGAAATTAAAATAGTTATGGAGGAGAAACAGTGAGAACATTCAAAATATTATTAACAAATATTTTAATCATATTAGTAATAATATCTTTATTTAAGGTCAATTGCTTTGCTTTTAATGAATTTATGGCAGATAAAGCAAAACTGAATATATATAAATTTGAAGAAAGTGAAACAGAACCTGTATCTGATATTAAATTTTTAATATATAAAGTTGCAGATGATTGTATATCATTAGAAACTCCATCAGAACTAGAAACAGCATCAGGAATAACAGATGAAAATGGAAAAGTGACATTTGAAATCGACAATGCTAACTTTGGAAGATATTTAGTTGTAGAAGAGAATACTTCAGCAGATGTATCAAGTAAAATAGCAAATTTTTTGGTTGATATTCCAATGACAAATAAAGAGGGAACAAAATGGGTTTATGATATATCTGTATACCCTAAAAACCAAAAAATATATGGTTCAGTAGTTTTGAATAAAATAGATGAAAATAACACATTATTACCAGGTGCAAAATTTGATTTGTACAAACAAGATGATACACAAGCAATATTGACAGATTTTATAACAAATACAAATGGGCAAATAGTTATAAATAATTTACCATTTGGCGACTATTATTTTATAGAAACCGCTGCACCAGAAGGATTTTTACTAGATAATAAAACAAAACATGAATTTTCTATAAAAGCTTCAGGAGAAGTTACATATGATGCACAAAATAGTACTAAAGCAATATCAATAGATAATGAAAATGGCGTACGTGTAATTTCTGTAAAAAACATAAAAATAAAAGACTCTGAGATTATGCCAGAAAACCCATCAAATATTGATTTACCATATTTCGGAGGAGTTGGTATAATAAGAATTATTGTATTGGGAATTATATTAATCATAATTGGAGTGATTATCACCAAAATAGGGAAAAAAGAATCTCAAAAAGACAAAAATGATAATGATGTTGAATAAAAAATTTTTGACTACCTTGCAAAAAGGTGGTTTTTTTTATATAATTAAAAAGGTGATTAAAATGAGAATCTTAATAATAGAAGACGAATACAAAATTGCAGATGTAATAGACTAAGAAAAGAACAATATGTAGTGGATATTTTTCAAGATGGGGAAGAAGGGCTAGACAATGCATTAACAAATATTTATGATTTAATTATTCTAGATGTAATGCTACCAAAAGTAAATGGATTTAAAATATTAGAAGAAATTAGAAAAGAAAAAATAGAAGCAAAAGTTATTATGCTCACAGCAAAATCTATATTAGAAGACAAATTAACAGGATTTAATTATGGGGCAAATGACTATTTAACAAAACCATTTCATATAGATGAACTTGTAGCAAGAGTAAATGCACAACTAAGAATAAATAATATCCAAATAATAAAAGACTACATAGAAGTCGGAGATTTAAAATTTAAACATAAAAACAACTACACTTTATTGTACTGAAACAAATGATTCTATTGAAATAGTTTGCAAAGAGTTTTTATTATTGGAATACTTAATGAATAATGCAAATCAAGTAATATCAAAAGAACAGATATATGACAAAGTTTGTGTTATTGATAATAATAGAAATCACAACATAAGAAGGAAAAATAAAATGAATAGTAAAGAAATACTGGCAAAAATAAAAGAACTTTCTAACAAGCAAAAAAGGAATATCAATCAAGATGATTTAAAGAAAATAATGGAGCATATGACACCAGATGAAATAATTGAATTAAGTAATATAATAGGATATCCTATTTTTACTAGACTATGTATGGGCACATTGCAACACAAATTTGTCTTGTTACAAGATGGTGCCGCAGCAATAATAATTAACGAAGAAGGAAAAATATTACTTCAAAACAGAGCTGATAGAAATCTATGGGGATTGCCTGGAGGATGTCAAGAATTAGGCGAAAGTTTTAAGGATACTATAATTAGAGAAATTAAAGAAGAAACTAATTTAGATGTAGAAGAAAACGATTTGGAATTAATAGATATTGTATCAGGAAAAACCAGAAAAAATAGCTATCCTAATGGTGATATAGTAATAAATAATACAGTTTTATATTGCATAAAACATTATACTGGAGAATTAAAATGGGACGAAGAATCTAAAGATTTAAAATTTTTTGCTTTAGATAACTTACCTGAAAATCAAAATGATTTAGATTTAATAGAAGTTTATAAAAAGTATAAAAAAGAAAAAGAGGAAGTTTAAAAAAATTGACTAATAGTAAGAAATATGCTATTATATAAAAAGATATGAATAATAAAAACTCAACCTCATAAAGCAACTCGTAAACTAATTTGTTAAGGAGGACAAACACTTATGAAAAATCATTTAGCTTTAGGCATCTATTCAAACAAGTCTTACAAATATAATGTTGTTAGAGATGAAGATTTGGAAAATTATATATCATATAACAAAACTTTGCGGCCAGGTAGGCTGATATATGTTAATGGAAAACGTGTTTATGATGGAGTGCTAAAACAAGATTGTTTAGCTGAATTTGATGCTGTTGCAGAAAAATTCTATGAAAATTCAAGTAGCATAAATATGAACATTCCAACAATTCCATACGAGTAAAGCTAAAGAAAAGAAGGTGATTAAATCACCTTCTTTTAATTTTTAAAATATATTAAAACAATCTATATTAAGATATATAAAGATTAAGTTTAAAATAAATAGTAAAACACTATATATATTATCTGACTTTTTATTTAAAATCAAAAAGAATATATTACCTATGATTAATATTCCTGTTAAAGTTACATTAATAGTTCCATTTCCTTTATATAAAAATATTGAAATTAATATTCCAATTATAAAACTACAAATTAAGATTATCTTTTCTTTTTTGCTTTTTGCTTGTTTAAAAAATTTAATGTTATTAGGGATCAATAAAAACATATAAACACTAAATGTTAGAATTGTTAAAAATATACCTATACCATCATCATCATCTATCATAAAAGCTATTGCTAATAAAAAGTTAAAGGGAGTCCAAAAACCTATCAAAAAGTTGTATATTGTTTCTTCTATTAATTTTATATACTTTTTCATATCAATACCTCCAATATTTATAATAAAATAACAAAAGAAAAAGTATATGTCAATAAATATATAAAATTTTATTAAGTTGAGGAAAATTTATTAAAATTATTGACAAAATGACATATTTCATGCTATTATGAATATAATAATTAAGAACATCGTTGTTTTTAATAAATGTGTTTGTCGCCGCCTCTTTGAGCGACTAACAAATTAGAGAGTGTATAAATTTTCGAGGCTTACCAGAGATGGTAGGCCTTTGATAATATAAGGAGAAATAGTTGTGCAAATAGATGTAGGATATTTTTATTTTATAAAAGATTCATTTTTTGATATTATGGATGATCCAGAATTGATGAAAAATAAAGAATAGGTAAAAATCCATCTGTTGATACTATTGTTTTTGGAGATATTGCGAATACATACAGTGCATTTTTAATACAAAATATGTTCCCAGTAACATTGGATTACATAGAAAGTCAATATATAAAAAACAAAGTTCCTATAAAAGTATCTAATCAATTACAAACAGAAATAATATATAAATCTAATAAAGTTTTAAATTTATATAACCATGGGATGAAAAATATTGTTTTTCCTAATATTGATAGAATCTTAGAAAAACTATTACAATAATTCTTTAACAGAATATATAACTTTTTAGATGAATTAAAAATAAAAGACTATAAAAATGTTCTAGTAATAACTCACAGTGGAGTATCAAAAGCATTTGATGGTTATTTTGAAGGTATAAAAAGTGGTTTGTTCTTGGATAGAGGATTAAAAGCTAGTAGCTACAAGAACTTGTGGATAGGACTCTGAAAAGGGTTCTATTATTTTGCTTCTATCTCTTATTACGCAAAACTTTGATGCCCGGAACTTTTTCTAAAATAATTAATAATTTTATTTTAAACTATAGACAAATATTTGTTCCTATTATAAAATACTTACAATAGTTCAAAAATACTAAAAGTTGTAATATATAAGTACCAACAAATATACTAAGAATTAAATTTTATATAATAAAGGATGTGTTCTTATGGACGAAAAAAAGAATGAAATTA
>CAKOXV010000025.1 GCA_934130355.1 uncultured Clostridia bacterium | reverse complement strand
GTGTAAGTATAGTGATATATTGAGCTGACCAATACTAATAAATCGAGGGCTTAACTATAATTTATTTTAGAAAAAAAATCCTAATAAGAATTTCATCTATGTATTTTTGAGTGTGCTTATGTATAAATTTTGAAAAAATACAAAAAATATTTATAATTTTATTGCATTTTTTCAAAAGGTATAGTATAATTACATTCGTATTAAGTAGATATTAATTTTCTAGTGACGATTACATGGAGGAAATACCTGTTCCCATACCGAACACAGAAGTCAAGCTCTAATGTGCCAAAAATACTTGTGGGTTACCCTGCTGGGAAAATAGGTTGTTGCTAGATTTTATATATTCCCCGTTAGCTCAGTTGGTAGAGCGCTCGGCTGTAAAGCAGATTTCAAAATCAAAATGTTAGCAGCTTTATAAGGAAACTTATAGATGAAAAAGGTGGCTAAGTCGGTGAAGTTCGTAAGTAAAAATACACGATAATACCGAGCAAGGCAAAAGCTATGTGTAGAGACTTTACACCACCTACCTAAATCGTAAGACATGGTAAAGATAAAGTCCAGACTACAAATTATATTATTATAATGCTAATGAAAATTAGTGTAGTGCAGTAACCGATAGGTCGTTGGTTCAAGTCCAACACGGGGAGCCATAAATAGAAACTGATTAAAGGTTTCTATTTTTTTTTATAAAAATTTCACAATATGTTCGCTATTCTTTTCATTATGAGTATAGTATAATTTTTATAAAGGATGTGAAAAAATGGTAAAAATATGTGAATGATAGATAAGAAATTATCTATCATTTTTGTATTAGCCTAAAAGATTAAAATTAAAACTTGATATATTTTATAGTGAAGTGATATAATGTAGAAAATTTATATAATGAAAAGAAAAAATTAAGGCATAGAAAATGAAAGGAGCAGATATAAATGGCAGACATAGAAAAATTAAAAAAACTAGCATTAGAAAACAGAAAAAGAATAATTGACTTAATATATTTTGCAAAAGCTGGACATCCGGGAGGAGCACTATCAGTAATAGATATGCTTACAGCAATATATGAAACAGATGTAGACTTTAATTCAGAACAAAGGAGTAGAGTTGTATTATCAAAAGGGCATGCAGTTGCAGCTCAATATGCTGTTTTAAATTCTAAAGGAATTGTAAAAGATGAAGAAATGCAAACATTTAGAAAAATAAACTCACGACTTCAAGGACATCCATATACAGGAACAATTCCTGAAGTAGATGCAACGACAGGATTATTAGGACAAGGATTATCAATGGCTGTTGGGATGGCTATAGCAAAGAAAAATAAAGGAGACGAGCATCATGTGTATGCAATTGTTGGAGATGGAGAAATGCAAGAAGGCCAAATTTGGGAATCTCTTTTACAAGCTGCACATTATAAATTAAACAATTTAATCTTAGTAATAGATTATAATAAACTATCATCTTATAGTGATGTCAATGAAAGTATGAACCTAGAACCATTAGAAGACAAAATTAAGGCTTTTAATTTCCACACAATAGTAATAGATGGAAATGATATGGAACAAGTTATAAAAGCACTAGATGAGGCAAAACAAGTAAAAGATAAGCCTGTTGCAATTATAAGCAATACTGTAAAAGGAAAAGGAATATCTTATATGGAAAATAATCCTAAATGGCATACAGGTCTAATAAGTGATGAAGAATACAAAATAGCTATGCAAGACTTAGAGAAAGCAGAGGTGAAATAAATGGAGCAAAAAATGATTTGTTTAAGAGACAAAATAGGTGAATTTTTATGCGAATTTGCTGAAAAAGACAATAGGATATATGTTATAGATAGTGACCTAGCAAAATCAACAAAAACGATAGAATTTGAAAAGACATTTCCCAAAAGATTTGTAGAAACAGGAATAGCAGAAGGAAGTGCAATGTCAATTGCTGCAGGGCTTGCTGAAGAGGGGCAAATACCTTTTTACGTAAATTTTGCAATTTTTGTAGCAGGAACTGCATGGACACAATTGCGTCAGGCTGCTTATGCTAATCTTAATGTAAAAATGATTGGAACTTATGCTGGAATGGATAATGGAAAAGATGGCGCATCACATCATGCAAATGAAGATTTGACATTAGTTAGATCAATTCCAAATGTTAAAGTTCTTGTTCCATCAAATGAAAAAGAAATGAAAGAAGCTATAAAAATCGCAATAGATTATAATGGACCTGTTTATATAAGAGTTGCAAGAGATAATGTTCCAGATGTAGAATTTGAAACAACAGCTCAAATTGGAAAAGCAAATGTCATAGAAGATAATGGAGATGATTTCGCTCTAATATATGAAGGAACATCAGCAAATATTGCATATAAAAGTTTTGAAGCTTTAAAGCAAAAAGGATATAATGGAAAACTTATAAATATTTTTTCTGTAAAACCTTTAGATATTGATTTGATAAATAAACTTGCTTATCAAGTAAAAGGAATTGTAACAATAGAAAACCATTCTATTATAGGTGGATTAGGTGGAGCAATTGCAGAAATACTTGCTCAAAAGCCAAATCATGCACCAATAAGATATATTGGAGTAGAAGATGTATTTACAGAGTCAGGTTCTGCAACAGAAGTAAAAGAAAAATATGGATTAAATGTAGAAAACATTATTTCTAAAGTTGAAGAAATCATTTAAAATAAAAAAATTAATATATAGTTATTGATTAGCTATATATTAATTTTTTATTTATTTATAAGAATCTTTATCACCAAACTTTAAGTAATATGGTTTAATGTCTGGCAATAAATCTTTAAAATATATGATAGTACCATCAACTTCTTGAACTTTTAAATTAGGATAAGTTTTTAACATTATAGTATCATTAAATAAAAAATCTCTAGCTTTTTTAGAAGAAGTATTTTTACTAAGTTGATTATTAAGATATATCATAAAATCTTTATTTTTAACATCTAAATTATTTTCAGCAACAATACGTATTGTAAATAAATTAATAGCATATGCAGTAATTGCACAGTCAATAATTAGAAAAATTGTAACTAATAATATTAGTTGTTTTATGAATTGGGTAGAAGTTTTTTTCAAAAGATATGCCATAAATTTTCTTATATGTGGGTGAACAACTTTCATTAATAATATTGCTAAAATTCCCCAAAACATAGAATAAGAAAAACAAATTCTACCATTAATATTAAAAGGCATATTTGAATAATCCCACCATTTTACATGTAAAAACAATTCACCAATTAAACTTGCTAGATATTCTGTTATTGAACCAATTATAAAACCGCCAGCAAATAGAGTTGCCCAATTTTTATTAAAATATTGTAAAAATACAACCATTATAACAGCACCTAATCCGTATATACTACAAAAAGGGCCATATAAAAAACTTTGTCTACTTTCAAGAACACCATATCTGATTAAAGCAAAAAATGTTTCTATAAAATAACCAGCAATGCTGTAAATTATAAAATATGACAAAAGTTCCCACAAATTAATTCCTAATACTTTAAGTTTTTTCTTTTCTTTATATGTTGCTTGTTCAACCATATATAAACCTCACTTTTAATACAATAATTTTACTATAACTTTTTTCAAAATGCAAATAAATATTACTTAATTCTACAAAAAAATTAATTTATATGATATACTAGGCATATCGATAAAACGAGAAGGGGAGAAGATATGTCTAGGAAAACAAATAAAAAAATTAAAAGTTCAAAAGAACAAATTGTTAAAATAATATTATTAATAATAATTTTAGGAATAAGCTATTTCTTTCCGGAATTTGCTCAAAATTTAAATAAACAAACTACCGCAAAAATTGAAAATACAGCAACATCTTATTACAATTTAAGTGATATTCCAGAATATACAGGTGAACCTTATGTAATTATCAATAATAATATTCCATATTTTGATGAAAAAGATTATACAACAAAAGCATTCGAAAAATATTCTGAATTAGATATATTAGGAAGATGTGGAGTAGCTTATGCTAATATATGTAAAGAAATTATGCCAGCAAGTGATGAAAAAAGAGAAGGAATTACATCTGTAAAACCAACAGGATGGAAGCAGAAAAAATATGCTGGATTAATTGATGGGGATTATATATATAATCGTTGTCATTTGATAGGATGGCAATTAGCCGGAGAAAATGATAATAAATTAAATTTAATCACAGGTACAAGGTATATGAATGTGGAAGGAATGTTACCATTTGAAAATCAAGTAGCAGAATATTTAAAACAAAAAAACAATCAAAACAATCATGTTTTGTACAGAGTCACACCAAATTTTGAAGGAAATAACCTTGTTGCAAGCCGGAGTTCAAATGGAAGCATATTCTGTAGAAGACGGTGGAAATGGTGTAGAATTTAATGTGTATGTATATAATGTTCAACCTAATATTCATATAGATTATAAAACAGGAGAAAATAGTTTAGAAAAATAACAATATGATAAGGAGAAAAAATATTGGATAATATCAATGAAAAAATTGAACTAATTACAAGTTATAGAGATAAAATGCTTATTGAAAGAGAAAAGATATTAAATGATTATGCAAGATTGACAGAAGAAAAAGGAATGATGTATTTTGTATATTCAGAAAATTCTCAAAAAGAAAATTTCTACAATTTATGTGTTATAGGAAAAAATTTAAATCATGAGATAATAGAAGTTAATAAGAACGAAATCTCAGAAGAAGTAGAAATAAATAGTGTCTTGAGAAAAGTTCAAAACAAGTACATATTAGATAAAGATACAACTCAAAAAGTACAGATGGAAATTTCTAATTTGTATCAAAAAATATTAAAAGAGCAAGAAGATGAAATGCAAAAAAATAGAATAGAAGGAAATTTATATGAATTTGTTGAAAGAACTGAAAACACATTATGGCTAATAAATTCTACTAAAAATGATGGAGAATGTTTTGAAGAAACTAAATTTCCACTAGAGATATTAGATAAGCTTAAAGAAGGAAGTCAAATATTATATCAAAATGGAAAATATCAATTATATAATTAACAGAAAATTTTAAAAACTCACACTTAATGCACAAATTACATAAAATATAGCATAATGAAAAAAAGAGGTGAGAAAATGTCAAAATTTATAATTGAAGGGGGAAAAAGGTTAGAAGGAGAAGTAAGAATTTCAGGTTCTAAAAACGCAGCATTACCAATAATAGCAGCAACAGTATTAAATGCAGGAAAAACAACACTATATAATGTTCCGGAAATACAAGATGTTCAAACAATGTTTGAAATAATAAAAGAGATTGGAGGAAAAGTTACTAAAAAACGTAACAAAATAATAATTGATACAAGCAAAGTACATATATATGAGATACCTGATAATCTTATGAGACAAATGCGTTCATCAGTGATTTTAGCAGGAGCTTTAATTGGAAAATATCATAAAGCAAGATTCTCATGTCCTGGAGGATGTGATATTGGCTCAAGACCAATAGATCTACATTTAAAAGGATTTGAAAAATTAGGAGTAAATATAAAAGAAGAATATGGAGAAATAGTTTGTGATGTAGAAAAAATAATTGGAACACAAATAAACTTGGATTTTCCAAGTGTAGGAGCGACAGAAAACATTATACTTGGTGCATGTCTAGGAGAAGGAACGACAATTATTACAAATGCGGCAAGAGAACCGGAAATAGAAGATTTAATAAAATATTTAAATAAAGCAGGAGCTAAAATAAAGGGAGCAGGAACAGGAAGAGTAGAAGTAACAGGAGTAAAAAAACTTTCTGAAGTAAGTTATAATATAATGCCAGATAGAATAGAAGCAGGGACATATTTAGTAGCTGGCGCTATAACAGGTGGAAAAGTAAAAATCACAAATGCAAATCCACAACATATAGAACCAGTATTAAATAAGTTAGAAGAAGCAAATTGTAAATTAACAATAGAAAAAAATTCTATACAAATAGATGCACCAAAAAGAATAAAAGCTGTTGATATAAAAACAATGCCATATCCAGGATTTCCAACAGATATGCAATCAATTTTTGGAGCATTATTAAGTACTGCAAAAGGAACATCAATTATTACAGAAAACATATTTGAAAGTAGATACAAATATACACAAGAATTAAATAGAATGGGAGCCAAAATTAAAGTTGAAGGAAGAACTGCAATAATTAAAGGAACTAAGAGAATTCAAGGAGCAAATGTTGTAGCAAATGATTTAAGGGGCGGAGCTGCAATTATACTAGAGGCACTAGTTGCAAAAGGAACTACTCAAATTGATAATATACATTATATACTAAGGGGATATGAGAAAATTGAGGATAAATTAAGAAAACTTGGTGCTAAAATTTATTAAAAAACATGTAGATAGAAAATAGATGTTAACATTATTTTCTTCTACATGTTTATTTTATTGTTACTAATTAGTGATTTGAAAATACATCCTAGTGTAATAGGATTATGAGCACTGCCGGTACTATACATATATATTGAAAACATTTCAAATTTTGGACAAGCTAAACTTTCATATAAAATCTAAAAGTACAACCCGAGCCTCTCTCATTTAGTCCAAAAATGAATATATTACTATTCCATGGCAAAAACATAGCTGGGGTCTTCGTCGGGGGTCTTTGCCTTATTCCATAGTAATATATTCATTTTTGACGTGAGCATTCCTCGTATTGTACTTTAAGATTTTCTATACTCAAGTTTAGATGCACAAAATTTTCCATTATTCAATATATATGTATAGTACTAGCAGTGCTCATAAGCATATTATAACAAGATGTATTTTCAAATTTTGGACTAAGTAAGTAATTTTTATTTTAAAATTTTTTCTTAAAACTATGGAAAAAAATGTATCAAATATGATAAAATACAAAAGGACTATTATACAAGAGAGGAAGTGATTATAAATATGGCAACTAAAAAGGCAAAAAATTCTGGAAAAATCAACAAACAGAGAGAAATTGAACACAAAAAAAGAAGAAAAAGAAAAGCAACATTAACATTAATAGTGATATTATTAGTGCTTGGGGGAATTAGTGCATATTTATTAAATGCTCCAAACTTTGCTATACAAGAAATAACTATCAAAGGAAATAAACAATTAACAACTGAACAAATACGACAATTGGCAGAAATAAAAAAAGGGGACAACATATTTTCAAAACTAGGAATAGTCATAAAAGTAAGATTGAAACAAAATGGATATATAGAAGATGCTCAAATAAAAAAAGCATATCCTAACAAAATAGAGATAGATGTGAAAGAACGTCAAAAGCAATTTCAAATTAAATTAGAAACAGAAGGATATATTTACATAGATGAACAAGGTTACATTTTAGAATATGCAACAGATAAAATAGAAGTACCTGTAATAATTGGAATGAGCATAACAAAAGAAGAAGCGGAAAAATCACATAGGTTAAGTGAAAAAGACTTAGATAAAATGGAAAATGTACTACAAATAAGAGAACAATTCAAAAAAATAGAAATTGCAGATAAAATAACTCAAATACAAGTAGAAGGTGAATATATAGTAGGTCTAGAAAATGAGGGAATAATAATAAACTTGGGAGATGCTTCAGACTTAAAAAATAGAATGTATTATGTGAATGCAATTTTAAAGCAAGAAACAGGAAACAAAGGAACAATGTATGTTAATGGAAATTTTAATGAAGGATTCTCACCATATTTTAGTGCAGAATAAAATTATAAAATAAGGAGATATACAAAATGAACAAAAAAACAATAAGTTTAGTTTTAGGACTAATGTGTTTTGCTTTGACATTAGGTATTGTTATACAAATAAAGACAGTAAATAAAACAGGAACAGCACTTAGCACAAATGCTAAGGAAAATGAATTAAGAGATGCGGTTCTTAAGGCAAAAGAAAAGTATGATAATCTATATAATGAACTTGAACAGATGGAAAAACAATTAGAGACAGAGAGAACAAATTCAACACAAAACAATACAGAATTAGAACAATTAGAAAACAGTATTAAAGAAGAAAATAAGGTATTAGGACTTTCAGAAGTAACAGGAAGTGGAATTGTTATTACTGTAAATGATAATCAAAAAGTTTCATTAAGTAATTTGTTAACAGATCCTAATGAACTAATAGTTCATGATACAGATTTAATGAGAATAGTAAATGAATTGAAAAATGTAGGAGCAGAAGCAATATCAATTAATGGTCAAAGAATAATATCAACATCCTCAATAGAGTGTGAAGGAAATGTTGTTATGGTTAATGGAGAAAAGATAGCAGCACCTTTTGTTATTAAAGCAATAGGATTTCCAGAAGCATTAATGGCAGTATGCAGATTTGCGGGATACATAGATTATTTAAAAGAAGATAGATTTTTAGATGTAAAAGTTGAAACATCAGATTCACTAAAAGAAAAAATAACAATACCTAAATATACAGGAGTAATAAAATTTGAATATGCCAAAAGTAAGTAAATAAATACTGAAGGGAATGAAAATTAATGAAAATGAAAATCAATGTTAGTAAAGAAAAATTAGTAATGTCAATTACAATTGGAATTTCATGTTTTGCATTGATGCTAGTAATGTTTATGCAGTTTAAAGTAGTTAATCAAACAGACATAACAGCAATAGAAACAATGAAGGAATCAGAGCTAAAGCTAGAGCTTGCAAATTGGAGAGAAAAATATAATCAATTAAATGAAAAATATGAAGAAGTAAGTACAAAAATTCAAGAATACAAAAATGAAAGAGTATCTGATGCAAAAACGGCAGAATTGTTACAAAATGAGTTAGAACAATTAAATAAGGCATTAGGAAAAACAACACTTTCAGGAGAAGGAATTATAATACAATTAATTGACAAAAAAGGTGAGCCATTAGGTGATGATGCTTATGTTGATGCAATTAGTGCAGAAAATTTATTAATAATTGTAAATCAATTATTTGCAGCAGGAGCTGAAGCGATATCAATAAATGGAAACAGAATTATAACGCCAACATCTATTGTGGATATTGGAAATACAGAATTTATAAAAATCAATGGCAAAAGAATTGCAGATGATACATATATAATAAATGCAATTGGAAATCCTGATTATTTAAGAAGTGCAGTTTTAGGAAAAGGTGGACATGTAGACGAATTAAAAGAACTTGGACATGAAACAAGTGTTAAAAGTAGCAAAAACGTAACAGTAGAAAAATATGATGGAGAAATTAAAACCAAATATATTAATTAAGGAGGAAGAGTTAAATGATAGTTATAGCAATATTAATAGGTTGCATAATAGGAGCTTTAATAGGAATAAATGCTCCGGTTATTCCATATACATACTCAATATTTTTAGCAATTGCTGTAGTGGCAGCATTAGATTCTGTTTTTGGAGGTATAACATCAGTATTAAAGAAAAATTTTGACTTAGTAATTTTTATATCAGGATTTTTCTGTAATAGCATACTTTCAATTGCATTAACATATCTTGGACAAAAATTAAATTTGGACATATATTTAGCTGCATTAGTTGTATTTGTAGGAAGAATGTTTACAAATTTAACAATAATAAGAAGATATTATATAGAAAAATGGACAGCCAAAATCCAAGAAAAGAGAAAAGGCTTGTCACAGTAAGAAACAAGTAAAATATATTACAAAATTATTACAACACGTTGTCAAATATTACAAAATTATTTCAAAAATATTTCAAATTGTATTGACTTTTTTGACAAAATGTAATATATATACACTTAAGAAAACACAAAAATAAATGGAGGAATTATCTTGGCAATAGGTGATATCATAGTTGGTATTGATATAGGTACATCTAAAGTTTGCACTGTTGTTGGGGAAGTAAACAATTTCGGACAAATTGAAACAATTTGCAACACTTGTGAAAAGTGTAAAGGACTAAAAAAAGGCAAAATAATCAATGAAGAAGAAATTAGTTTAAGTATTGCAAAAACAATAAAAGATGCTGAAGAAGAAGCAAATTTTAAAATAAATTCAGCTTATGTAACAATTCCAGGAAAATATGTAACAATAGTTCAAAATAGTGTAGTAAAAGAACTAAGAGACAAATTTGCAGGAATAGCATTAAAAGATGTTCAAAATGCAATAATGCAAGCTAAAGACATAGAAATACCAGAAGGGAAAACAATAATAGATATAGTACCATCAGAAGTAGTGCTTGATAATGGAAAAGTTGTAACAGATCCAGTAGGAAACTTAAGTTCAAACTTTACATTAAAAGCACAAATAATTTTGGCTGACAAAGATTATGTTAGACAATTAACAACTATTTTTAAAAGAGTTGGAATAGAAATAGATGGAATAGTACCAACAGCATTAGCAGAAAGAAATCTAATGCTAGATACTAATGAATTATATGATGATGTAATGTTACTAGATATAGGAGCAGGAAATACAGAAATTGGTGTATTTGAAGGAAGCAAATTCATATACACAAATACAATTCCTCTAGGTGGTGACAACATTACTAATGATATATCATTAGTGTTAAATATTTCTGAAGAAGAAGCCGAAAAATTAAAAAAACAATATGGACTAGCATTAAGATCATTTATAGATAATGATAATGAAATAATGTTAAATACCTGTAGAGATGAAAGCAGAAATAAAGTTATAAAAAGTTCTGAACTAATCGAAATTATAGAAGCAAGAATAGAAGAAATATTTACAATAGTAAACAAAGACATAACAAATCAAAATGTAAAATCAAACATTAATACAGTAATACTAACAGGAAGAGGAATCACAAATATAAATAAGAGTGATGTTGCAGGCAAAATAAACCTAAATATTCCTGTAAAAATGTCAACAGGACGAGCAGTAAGTACAATAAGACCAGAATTTAGAACAAGTTATGCACTTGTAAGATATATTGCAGCAAGACCTTATGCAAAAACAGTATCAAGTAGTATTGACTATCAGTCAAACGAAAATGTGTTTAAGGTAGTAATGGAGAGGATAAAAGAATTCTTTTATTCTTAATAAATAAAAGCAATTAACAAAAATTGTTAAAAGAAATCAATAATATTAAAATATAGTTTTTGGGGGAGGAAATCTTTATGATGGAATGTGAAGACGTTACAATGATGGACGGAACAGCTACAATAAAAGTAATAGGTGTAGGTGGAGCAGGAAATAATGCAGTAAATAGAATGATTGAAACAGGAATAAAAGGTGTTGAATTTATTGCTGTTAATACAGATAGACAAGCATTACAAAAATCAAAAGCAGGAACAAAAATTCAAATAGGAGAAAAAGTAACAAGAGGACTTGGAGCAGGAGCTAATCCAGATATTGGAGCACAATCAGCAGAAGAAAATAAATCTGAAATAGCTGAAACACTAAGAGGAGCAGATATGGTATTTGTTACAGCCGGAATGGGTGGAGGAACAGGTACAGGAGCTGCACCAATTGTAGCACAAGCAGCTAAAGAAATGGGAATATTAACAATAGGTGTTGTTACAAAACCATTTACATTTGAAGGAAAGAAAAGACTTTCACAAGCTGAAAGAGGAATCGAAAGCTTAAAAGGTAAAGTAGACTCATTAGTAGTAATACCAAACGATAAATTACTACAAATAATAGATAGAAAAACATCTATAAATGAAGCATTTAGAATGGCTGATGATGTTTTAAGACAAGGTGTTCAAGGAATATCTGACTTAATTGCAGTAACAGGAACAGTAAACTTAGACTTTGCAGATGTTAAAACAATAATGTTAAATACAGGTATGGCTCACATGGGTGTTGGTAGAGCTTCTGGAGAAAATAGAGCAGAAGATGCAGCAAAACAAGCAGTACAAAGCCCATTACTAGAAACATCAATAGAAGGAGCAAGAGGAGTTATAATAAATATCACAGGTGGAGAAGACTTAGGATTACATGAAGTAAACACTGCAGCAGAACTTGTTCAACGCAGTGTAGATCCTGAAGCTAATATCATATTTGGTACAGTTACAGATCCAGACATGAAAGATGAAATTCAAATTACAGTCATCGCTACAGGATTTGAAAAACCAGAAGCACGTATATCATCAACAGTTGATAATTATATCAACAAATCTTGGGAAAAGAAAACAAGTTCTATCCCAGCATCTGATGTAAATTCATCACAAGGGGATTTAGATATACCAGCATTCTTACGTAAAAATAAAAATAAGAATATGTAATTATTAAAAACAGACACTTAATATAAAGTGCCTGTTTTATTTTGTGCAAATTTAAGAGAGTGTACTTTTTTCGCGTTTTTTTGCAAAATAAATAAGATATAATATCTTGCAAAAGGCAAGGTGATTATAATTACTATATATATAGATGTTATTTTTTTAGAGAATTTAATAATGAATTCTATAATATTATATGCTACAGCAATAATACTGAAAATAAAACCAAGCACAATAAGAGTTATAATATCAAGTATAATAGGTAGTATATATGCAATATTAGGATATATAACAGAAATTCATATATATACATCAGTAATATTAAAAGTTGTATTAGCTGTAATTATGGTATATGTAGCATTTAAACCACAGAACGTTAAAAAAATGTGGAAACAAGTAGCAATATTTTATTTAACATCATTTATATTTGGAGGAGTAACATTATATTTAATTTATTACATAAAACCACAGGAAATACTTATAAAAAATGGAATATATGTTGGTGAATACATATTAAAAGTTATAATGCTTGGAGCAATAGCAGCATTTATAATAATAAAAATATCATTAAAAATAATAAAAACAAAAATAGAACCTAAAGATATGTACTGCAAAATAAAACTTGAAATAGATGGGAAAAGTATAGAAACAAAGGCAATAATTGATACAGGAAATAAAGCTAAAGAGCCTATAACAAACACACCAGTTGTGATTGTAGAAAGTACATTGTTAGAAAATGTGTTACCAAGGCAAATTTTAAATAATTTAGAAAAAATATTATGTGGCGATTTGAGTCAAATTTCAGAAGAAATACAAGAAAAATATATTTCAAAATTGAGATGTATACCTTTTTCATCACTTGGCAAACAAAATGGTATGCTTCTAGGGATAAGGGCAGATGAAATTGAAGTAGAAACAGAATATGAAAAAAAGGTTTCTAATAATGTAATTGTAGGAATATATGATAAATCATTGACTAAAAAAGGAGAATATAGAGCACTAATAGGAATAGAATTAATATAATAAAATGTGTAAGAAATAATCGTAAAATATCGATTATTTCTTTTTTTCTACAATAAGAAAAGACAGTATTTTCAATCAAAAAGTTGTACAATAAAAATCCAAAGAGGAGGAATGTATAATGAATATAATTGAATTAATAAGAAAAAGTATAAGTAATATTTGCAATAAATATATACAAGGAAATATTGAAGATGAAGATGAATTATTTCCGATATTTTACGTTGCAGGAAGCCAAACATTACCACCACCATTGTCGCCAGAAGAAGAAGCAGAAGTAATTAGTAAATTAGATACAGAAGAAAATGTAGAAGCTAGAAAAATATTAGTAGAAAAAAATTTAAGATTAGTAGTATATATAGCTAAAAAATTTGAGAATACAGGAATTGGGATAGAAGATTTAATATCTATAGGAACGATCGGATTAATGAAAGGAGTAAATACATTTAACTCAGATAAAAAAATCAAGCTTGCTACTTATGCTTCGAGATGTATAGAAAATGAAATTTTAATGTATTTAAGAAGAAATAATAAAATCAAATCAGAAGTGTCTATAGATGAACCATTAAATAAAGACAGTGATGGAAATGAATTATTATTATCAGATATATTAGGAACAGATCCAGATATTACATATAGAAAATTAGAAGATGAAGTTGATATGAGACTATTGAGAGAAGCAATAAAAAAGTTAAACAATAGAGAAAAACACATAATGGAAATGAGATTTGGATTTATCAGTGGAAAAGAAAAAACTCAAAAAGAAGTTGCAGATGAATTAGGAATTTCGCAAAGCTATATTTCTAGATTAGAAAAAAAAATTATAAACAAGATGAAGAAAGATATTATGAGCAAAACAGGATAAAATTATAGATTTTTAACAAAAAAAGTAGTATAATATAACAGTAAAATGAAATAAGGAGAAAAAATATATGTATAAAAGATTTGGAATAAAAAATGAAATACTTGAGCTATCAAAAGAAGTAGAAAAAGAATGTAAAGAGCGATTTGAAGAAATAGAAAAAATAAAAGAAGCAACAAGTTTAAAAGTTTTAACAGCTTTTCAAGAGTGTGGATTATCAGAAATGCACTTACAATCTGCAACTGGATATGGAATAGATGAACCAGGAAGAAATAAAATAGAAGAAATATATGCTAATATTTTTAATACAGAAGATGCATTAGTAAGATGTCAGTTAATCTCTGGAACACATGCATTAGCAGTAACATTATTTGGACTATTAAGACCAGGTGACACAATGCTAAGTATTACAGGAGCTCCTTATGATACATTACAAACAATTATAGGAATTAGCAATGAGAAAAGTAAAAGTTCATTAAAAGAATATGGAATAGAGTATCAACAAATTGATTTAATAGATAATGATTTTGATATTGAAAAAATAAAACAAGCATTAACTACACAAAAAATAAAATTAATAGAGATTCAAAGGTCAAGAGGATATTCAACAAGGAAAAGCTTAACAATTGACAAAATAGAAAAAGTCATAAAAGAGATAAGAGAAGTAGATTCAAATGTAATAATTATGGTAGATAATTGTTATGGAGAATTTGTGGAAGAAAAAGAACCAACAGATGTTGGAGCAGATGTTATTGTTGGTTCTTTAATGAAAAATTTAGGAGCTGGTATTGCAACAAGTGGTGCATATATTGCAGGAAAAAAAGAATTAATAGAGCTATGTGCGGAAAGATTGACAGCACCAGGTGTTGGAAAAGAAATTGGACCATCATTAAATCAAAATACAGCATTTATAAAAGGACTATTTTTTGCACCAAGTGTTGTAGCTAGTAGTGTGAAAACAGCAGTATTTACGAGTAGAATTCTAGAAAAATTAGGATACAATGTAGAACCTAAATATGATGAAAAAAGAGCAGATATAGTTCAAACAATTGAACTAGGTACTGCAGATAAATTAATAAGATTCTGTCAAGGAATTCAAATGGGTTCACCAATTGATAGTAACGTAATTCCTGAACCAAGCAACATGGCTGGATATGATGATAAAGTAATAATGGCAGCCGGAACATTCACTCAAGGCTCTACAATAGAACTTAGCTGTGACGGACCTATTCGTGAACCTTATATTGCATATATGCAAGGTGGACTAACTTACGAATATGGAAAGTTAGGGATTTTAAAAGCTTTATCTGCTCTACAATAAATTCAATACTGAACCTGACCACATACGTATATATTGAAAACATTCCAAATTTTGGACAAGCTAAACTTTCGCATAAAATCTAATAGTGCCAAAAGCGCCTCTTTCACTTAGTCCAAAAATTAATATATTACTATGAAATAAGGCAAAGACCCACGACGAAGACCCCAGCTATGTTTTTGCCATGGAATAGTAATATATTAATTTTTGACGTGAACATTCCTCGTATAATGGATATATATTCATTATACGTTTTTTTT
>CAKOXV010000024.1 GCA_934130355.1 uncultured Clostridia bacterium | reverse complement strand
GAAAGAGGTCAAGTACTATGTAAACCAGGAACAATTCATCCACATACAAAATTCACATCAGAAGTATACGTTCTAACAAAAGAAGAAGGTGGACGTCATACACCATTCTTCAATGGATATAGACCACAATTCTATTTCAGAACAACAGACGTAACAGGTGTTATCGAATTACCTGCTGGAACAGAAATGGTTATGCCAGGTGATAACGTATCAATGACAATTGAATTAATTACACCTATCGCTATCGAAAAAGGATTAAGATTTGCTATTCGTGAAGGTGGTAGAACAGTAGGTTCAGGTGTTGTTGCTGATATAATTGCATAATTAATGAACGAATTTAAAGAAGCCATTAAATGGCTTCTTTTTGTTTCTCATATCGACTAATAATTGATAATTCAAACATATAGCTTGCTACGAAGGCCTTACAACCTAACCATGCCCATATGTATATATTAAAATAATGGAAAATTTTGTGCATCTAAACTTGAGTATAGAAAATCTTAAAGTACATATACGAGGAATGCTCACGGGCAACTTTATCAATATGTATAATTTGAATAAATTACTCGGCTACCTTGCATAACGTTAACAAATTCTAAAACAAAAGCCACAACTATACCCGAAGACAGGACCCTTTATGACTTTTGTTTAAGAATTTGTAACACTATTTCAGTCACATTCGTAATTTATTCAAATTATACATATTGATAAAGTTGAGCCTGAGTGAGAGAGGCTCGGGTTGTACTTTTAGATTATATACGAAAGTTTAGCTTGTCCAAAATTTGGAATGTTTTTAATATATACATATGGGCATGGTTGGGTTGTAAGTGCTTTGTAGCAAGCTATATATTTAAATTGTTAATTATTAATACATTTTTAGACAAAATTCACATAAAATGTTGATTTTCATTTTTAGTTATGTTAAAATTATAATGTATGTTTAGATTAATTTTAAAAGGAGAAAATTAATGGAAGAAGAATTAAGAGATTTATTAAGCAGTATAAAAGAACAAGAAGATGTGAGAAGACAAGGAATTGATGAACTTAATGCACAAGTAGATAGACTTAAAATCAGAGAACAAGATGAAGTAGAAAGATTTGAAAATGGTATGAGAGAAGATATAGGAAATGGTCTATATAACAATCATACTGATGGATATATGCAAAGAATAATTGATAAAGAAGTAGCTTTAATTAGAGAAAAGTACGTTAGTCAGAATGAAGAATTGTCACAAAAACTTAGTGAAGCTAGAATAGAAGGAATAAGAGCTAGAGAAGCAAATTATTCTAAAATTACTTCTGAAGTAAACCATTATTATGTGAATTTGATTTTAAAATCAGTAAATACAAGAAATGAATATGAGAAATTTAAGAGTGAAAAAACACCTTTGATAAAGGAAATTGAACAAAAAATTGCTGATTTAGATGCTGAGAGAACACATTTAGTTATGAAAAATCGTGAATTCACTAATGAAGAGGCAAATCTAAGAATAGCAGCAATACAGCAAGATATTGATACATTAAAATTCCAAAAAGGTCAAATTGAACAAGAATTGCTTGAGCAATTGCAAAATGTAGAAAAATTAGAAGCTCAAAAACAAAAAGTAGGAGAATTTATAACACAAACTAGATTATCAGAAAAAAGTATAGATGAAATTTATCAAGTGCTTTTTGATGAAGGATTAAAAAAAGTAGAAAGAAAATCAGAGCCTGAATCAGAACCAACACCTGAAGAACTAGAAGCAAATAATGAAGAGCCTGAATCAGAACCAACACCTGAAGAACTAGAAGCAAATAATGAAGAGCCTGAATCAGAACCAACACCTGAAGAACCAGAAGCAAATAATGAAGAACCTGAACCAGAACAAAAACCTGAAGAACCCGAAGTAACAAAACCAGAGCCTGAAGCAACACCAGAACCTGAAACTTTAAAGATAAAAAAGACGAATTCTGAAAAATCAAATGAATTTATAACTTATAAATTTTCAGCAGAAGGTATAGAATATGATGGCAGAGATATTAATCCAAGAAGTTTATTAAAAAAATATGAAAATGGAAAATATGATGTTGATATATATCTAATTGTTAAAAAAGCAATAGGAGAAGAAAATGCACAAGATTTTATAGGCAATGCTGATAGATTTTTGTATTTATCAATTATAGACAGTGATTTAGCAAAAGATGTTACAGATGGAAAAATTGAAGTTAACGAAAAAGCAATAGAGGGAATAAGAGAGTACTATAAAGTTTGGTCTTCTCCAAGAAGCCAAGAAAAAAGCAAAATGAGAATTATTTATGATATGAAAAAAGTTCAACCATTTTCAGGATTCTTTAAACCAAAAGATTTTCTATATGAAGATGAAATAAAGAATATGAAAGCTAATGCTTTTGAAATGAGACACAATCCAAATGTAACAATAGATAATTTAAATTTCTTTGATAAAATAAAATACAAATTAGCTGATGTATTAGAAAATACAAAGACAAAATTGTTATTAAAAGAGCCAGAAGAAAACATAGAGGATGGAGAATATGAAAAAGTAGAAGAAGAGGCTTCAGGAAGTAAAGCTGAATCTTTTAGAAAAAGTATGGAAGCAAAAATAGTATTAGGAACTCCAAAAGTTTCTAGAAGTGAAGAAAGAGCTAATGAAAAGACAGGAGACGAACGTTAATAAAATATATGATATATAAAAACCTATAGAATAATCTATAGGTTTTTTCTTAACTTATAATTTTTTATAAAACTATTGCAATTTTAATAAAACAATAATAAAATAGTAACATCTTGAATAATGATAATTAGGAGGCTTTAAAATGAATATATTACTAGATGCTATGGGTGGAGATAATGCACCAGATGCAAACATTAAAGGTGCAATAAAGGCAATAGACCAAATAAAAGCAGAAGTAACATTAATAGGTAAAGAAGAAATAATAAGAAATAGAGTAAAAGAAATTTATGGAAAAGAATTAGAAGAAATATCTCCAAGATTAAAAATAAAAAATGCAACAGAAACAATAGAAATGGAAGACCAACCAACAGTAGCAATAAAACATAAAAAAGATTCATCAATGGTTGTAGGTTTTAAAATGTTAAAACAAGGTGAAGGAGATGTATTCATATCTGCAGGAAATTCAGGAGCATTATTAGCAGGAGCAACATTATTAATAGGGAGAATAAGAGGAATAGATAGACCAGCATTAGCAGGAATATTACCAGCTTATAAAAGCCAACTTCTATTAATAGATGCAGGATCAAACACTAACTGCAAGCCAATAAACTTATTACAATTTGCACAGATGTCAACAATATATTTAAGAAATACTTATGGAATAGAAAAACCAGCGATAGGGCTATTAAATATAGGAACAGAAGAAACAAAAGGAAATGAACTTGTAAGAGAAAGCTATAATTTACTAAAAGAAAAATCAAAAGAATTAGATATCAACTTTGTAGGAAATGTTGAAGGAAGAGATGCATTTTCAGGAAAAGTTGATGCAATTGTAACAGACGGTTTTACAGGAAATGTATTTTTAAAAACAACAGAAGGACTTGGAAAGTTCGTAAAAAGAACATTATCAGAAAGTTTAATGCACAATTTATTAACTAAAATATGTGCAATTCCATGTTTACCTGCAATAAATAAATTTAAGAAAACAATGGATTACAAGTCTTACGGAGGAGCTTTATTTTTAGGAGTAAAGAAACCCGTAGTAAAAGCACATGGAAGTAGTGATGAAAAATTATTTGAATATACTTTAAAACAAGCAGAAAAATTTGTGGAAAATAAAACAGTAGATAGAATGATTGAAGAATTTGAACATCAGAGCTAATATATTGTTTAAATTTAGAATGGTTGGTCAAAAAATAAAAATATTATAAATATGCTTGACAAAAATCATAACATATAATATAAATGTTAAAGAAAAGATAGATAATTAAATGAAAAATATCATTTAACACTAGAGAGGAGGTGAACTTGTAATGAGTTCAGAAGAAGTTTTTGAAAAGGTAAAAGGTATAATTGTTGAACAATTAGGTGTTGCTGATACAGCAGTTACTATGGAGGCATCATTTATAGATGATTTAGGAGCAGATTCTTTAGATATAGTAGAATTAGTTATGGCTTTAGAAGAAGAATTTGATATAGAAATTCCAGATGCAGATGCAGAAAAAGTAGTTACAGTAGGAGATGTAGTTGACTACATAAAAGAAAATGTTTAAAAGGGGAGGACGAAGAAAATAACTTCGTTCTTTTTTTGTCAAACAACTTGAAAAAAATACAAAATAGTATATAATATATTCAGGAAAGGAAGAAAAAAATGGAAAAACTAGAACAAAACATAGGATATACATTTTCTGATAAAGAACTATTAAAAAAAGCGCTAACACATACATCTTATGCTTATGAACATGGAGTTGAAAGTAATGAAAAATTAGAGTTTTTGGGTGATAGTATACTAGAATTTATATCAAGCACATATTTATTTAAAAATTATTTTAATTTAAAAGAAGGAGAAATGACTAAAGTTAGAGCAACAGTAGTATGTGAAAAAAGTTTATACAAAATTGCAAAAATGCATAATTTTAGTGATTTTTTATATCTTGGAAAATCAGAAAGACAATCAGGAGGAGAAGATAGACCAGCAATTCTTGCTGATAGTGTAGAAGCAGTTATTGCAGCAATATATTTAGACGGAGGAATAGAAGAAGCCAAAAGATTTATAATAGAAAATCTTAAAGATGAAATAGAAATTGCAAGCAAAAATGTAGGACAAAAAGATTATAAAACAGTATTACAAGAAAAATTGCAAGAACATGGAGAAGTAGAAATAAGATATACAATATTAAGAGAAATTGGACCAGATCATGATAAAACATTTGAAGCACAAGTAGAGTGTAATCATAAAAAATTAGCAATAGGAATAGGAAAATCAAAAAAACAAGCAGAAATGGAGGCAGCAAGGAAGGCATTAGAAGTTTTAAAATAAAGAGGTGAAACCATGAAAAAACATTATATTATTCCAATATTTGTACCACATTTAGGATGCCCAAATGATTGCATATTTTGCAATCAAAGATCAATAAGTGGACAACAAAAAATGATAACAAAAGAAGATATTGAAAAAACTATAGAATTTTATTTAGAAAATATAAGAGATAAAAATTCACAAATAGAAGTAGCATTTTTCGGAGGAAGTTTCACAGGAATAGATGAACAGAAACAAGAGGAATTCTTACAAGTTGCATATAAATATATTCAACAAGGAAAAATACAAAGTATTAGAGTATCAACAAGACCAGATTATATTGATAAAAAAGTTTTAAAAAGGTTGAAAAAATATAAAGTAGAAACAATTGAATTAGGTGTACAATCAGCAAATGACTATATTTTAAAGAGATGCAATAGAGGACATTCATTTAAAGATGTAGAAAAAGCATCAAAAATGATAAGATGGCATGGATTTAAGTTAGGACATCAAATGATGGTAGGATTACCTGAAAGTACAAGAATAGATGAAATAAATACAGCTAAAGAATTAATAAAGTTAAAACCTAAGATGGTAAGAATCTATCCAGTATTAGTAATAAAAAACACTAAACTTGAAAAAGAATTTTTGGAAGGACAATATACGCCATTAACGGTTGTTCAGGCTGTAGAGACTTGTAAAGAATTAGTTTCAATGTTTAATAAAAAAGGAATTGAAGTAATAAGAGTTGGACTTCAAAATACTGATGAAATATCAGAACCAGGAACAGAAGGAAGCGAAGTTGTAGCAGGACCATATCATCCAGCATTTAGACAACTTGTAGAATCTGGATTGTGGTATGATACAATTGTTTCTAAAATTAAACAATTAAATGTTAAAGTAAAAAAAGTTCAGGTTACAGTGAATCCACAAGATGCTAATAATGTGATTGGACATAAAAGAGAAAACATTGAAAAATTAAAAGATATGTATACATTAGATTTAGTTGTTAAACAAGACGAAAAAATAAAACAAGGAAAATTGGAACTTGAAGTTATAGAAAAGTATCCAGAGTTCTTAGAAGATTATAAGTAAAGGAATGAATTAATATGAAGGAAAATTCTAAATTAACAAATGTATTATTAATAATCATAATGCTTTTAGTTGTTGTAGGATGTGTTGTAGTATATCTATGTGCTACAAATGATGTGAAAATAATTGAACCAAAAGAAGATACAGTATTATTCACTAAAGATAATTATCCTAAAATAGATGGCTCAACAGCAACTTTACCACTAGCAGAAGCATTTAAAGCTAATTTTACAGGGACAGACTTAAAAGATGTTGATGTAAAACATTCTAAAACACATAATGCTTATGTGAATTTAATAAAAGGAGACACAGACTTAATTTTAGTAACATATCCTTCAGAAGAAGAGCAAAAATTAGCAAAAGATAGTAATGTTGAATTAGAAATTGTGCCAGTAGTTAAAGAAGCATTTGTATTTTTTGTTAATAAAGAAAATCCAATAGAAAATTTAACATTAAGTCAAATACAAGATATTTATTCAGGCAAATATAAAGATTGGAGTGAACTTGGAGGAAATTCAAGTAAAATAATAGCATATCAAAGACCTAAAAATTCAGGTAGTCAATCTGGAATGTTGGAACTTGTTATGAAAGGCAAGAAAATAATGGATCCAACAACAGAAACTGTCGCTCAAACTATGCAAGATATAATTAATGTAATTTCTGATTATGATAATGGAAAATCAGCAATAGGATACTCTTACTATTATTATGCAACAACAATGTATACAAAAGATACAATGAAATTATTATCAGTAAATGGAATAAAACCAACTTATGAAAATATACAAACAGGATTATATGATATACAAACAGCATATTATGCAGTAATAAGAAAAGACGAACCTGAGAACAGCGATACCCGTAAGCTTTTAAATGCTATGATTTCTGAGAGAGGACAAAATGTGGCAAAGGAGGCCGGATATGTTCAAAACTACTAAAGCAAAATTAATATTTGTAGCAATATTCTCACTTATTTGTATTACTGTAACATCAATATTAATAATATACCATAAAATAGATATAGCTCAAGATGAAGAACAAGCTATAGAAGAAACAACAGATAAAGATAATACTGTAAAAAAAGTATCAGGAATTGATTTAAATGGAAAGTATAATCAAAATGATTTAGAATTTGAAGAAAAAGCAGTTTCAAGAGAAAAAATAGAAATTAGATATTTACAAATAAAAGGATTAAAAAATAAAACTATAGAAAATAAGATAAACAAAGAAATAGAAACATTAGCATTAAATTGCTATAAAGAAAAAGTAAAAAGTTTAGATGAAGTTGTAAATGTTCAAGTTAGTATGATTCAAATGGCAAATTTTGCAGATACTGTTTCTTTTGAAATAGATTATTATTCAAAAATAGATAATGATGAAGATGATTTTTATCAAGGAATATTTGGAGTAAATTATGATTTAAATACAGGTGAAAAAATCTCAATAGAACAAGTATTTACAGATGATGCTCCAATAGAAAATATTTTAAGAAAATCAGCATATTACTCATTATTAGGAGAACATCTTGAAGAAAACTTAAATGGAGATTTGATTGTTTCAAATTACGGAACTATTGAAGATGACATTGCAGAACTTATATATAGTTATAAAAAAGGAAAAATAGACAGTTTTTATTATAGTCCAAGACAATTATATATTATTTATGATACAAATATAATAAGTGTTGATTTTCAGGAATATTATAAATATATAACAATATACAACAAATATTTAAGTAATGAGAATTTGTATGAAAATAACAATATAGGGTTAAAGAATTTATATACATTATCAGAAAGATATACTGACATTTTTTATTATGAAAAGTATGAAAATGAGAAAAATTATCTTATAGATATATCAATTGATTTTCAAGAAGATATTGCGACATCATTTGAAAAAGAATTGGTAAATAACAAAATAAAAGAAATCGAAAAAGAAATTCAAAAAGTAAAGGAAACGGCACAGCAAGAGTCAAATGAATTCTATGTATTGAATTATGCTATTAGTGTATATTCTTCTTATATATATAATGAAGATTCAGTAGAACAAACTCCATTAATACAATATAATGAAACAGGAAATACATATTCTATGTCAGTACATGATTTTGAAGAAAATGTAGAACCTGAAGTAAGAAAAACTAATAGATTAGAAGTTGTTGATGTTGTTCAATATATATATGATTTTAGTGAATTATTAAAAATTGAACCACAAAAAATTCAGGAATATTATAATCCACAAACAGGCGAAAAAGTAGTAATTTAGCATATAGAGTATAAAAATCTCTTATATTACAAATAATTGTAATATGGGGGATTTTTGTTATGCAAGAAAAAGCAAAAAAAATAATTTTAGAAATTGCAGGAACGATTATAGGGTCAGCAATTATGGCATTTGGAATAGGTGAATTTTTATTACCAAACCACCTGTCATCAGGAGGAGTTTCTGGAATTGCTACAATAACATATTACTTATTAAAAATACCAATGGGAACAATGATTATAATTATAAATATACCTCTTTTCATATTAGCTGGTTATAGAATAGGAAAAGAATTTTTTTTAAACTCAGTAATTGGAACAGTTAGTTTATCATTGTTTATTGATATATTAGATAAATATCCACCAGTTACTACTGATAGACTTTTAGCATCTATATATGGTGGGGCGATTATAGGAATTGGAACAGCAATAATTTTAAAATTCGGATCATCAACAGGTGGGACAGAATTGGCTGCAAATATAATAAAAACATATAATAGACATCTTTCGATAAGTCAGTATTTAACAATCATTGATGTAACAATAGTTTTACTAAATGTAATTTTTTTTAATCAAATAGAAATAGGATTATATTCTGCTATTGCAATATATTTATATGGTAAAATGGTAGATATAATTTTTGAAGGAATATATTTTACAAAATTATTATTTATAATTTCAGATAAAAGTGAGGAAATATCTGATGCTATAAAAAGTGAAATTAAAAGAGGAGTTACAGGACTTTATGGAAAAGGAATGTACACTAATGGTGAAAAATTAGTTTTACTATGTGCAGTTCAGAGAAGAGATGTATATAGAATTAAAGAATTAGCGATGAAAATAGATAAAAAAAGTTTTATTATTGTTGCTAATGCAAGAGAAGCTTTAGGAAAAGGATTTAAAGAAGAATGAGGGAGTCTGTTTTAGACACCCTCATTAGGTCTTTGTGATAAGTAATGTAGATAAAACTTCAGTATTTATTTTTACATCAAATATCGCATCTTTGAATTTTTCTTTCCAGTTAAAATTTTCCCATTCTGACATAGTTGAAAAATATGCAGTTGCTTTGTTGCTAAAATGAGCAATATCAGCATCATATTCTTTTGAAATCTTATTTAGATAATTATTTATTTGTTCTTCTAAATATTGTTTTGTAGAATTTGAAAATTTTTCAACAACTTCTGCAGTTTCGTAGTTTATTCCTTTATCAAGAGTCATAATATCAGCTTCTAAAAAAAGTTCAAGAGAAATATGAGGAGTATCATCTTTAATAGATACAGACACTTTTGTATCCTTTAGAGGAAAAATCAGAAGCTCAGTCTTTTCAGATTCTTCTTTAGAAATTGGATTGTCCACTGATATAATGCAAGAATCTAATTTATTTATAATTAACAAATGACACATTGCTTCAACTGCAGTTAGTTCACCACATAAAACATCATTATCAAAAACGGCTATTCCAAAATTTTCTGTACCTCGATTTCCAGTAACAGAACTACTTCCAGCTGTTAATTCTTCGGGATTAGTAACAAAGTTTTTCTCTTCTGATGATTCATTATTTTCTTCTTTAGAACTTTCACCTGAACTTTCAGTAGAACCTTTATTTGAACTTTCACCTGAACTTTCACTAGAATTTTTATTTAAGCTTTCATTAGAACCTTCATTAGAACTTTCACTAGAACTTTGGCTAGAATTACTAGTTGGACTAGATTTATTTAGACCGCCCAAAGTTGCAGTTGGTTCACAAAATTTTGAAGATAGATTATTAAAGAAATCGCCAATTGTTATATGTGAAAAATAGCCTGTGAATCTGCCAGTAATTGAAAATGTTTCATAATATTGGGTTGTCATCTTTTCGAGATTAGGTTTTGATTGTTCTAGATAATCATAAGCATCACATTTACTAACAACTAAATTTGCAGTTGGCCTAACTTCTTCATTATTTATTAAGCTATAAACTTCAGTAGCAATACCGCTGTTTAGCAAAATCCTCTGAAAAAACATATAAATTGCAATGCGATAAATTAATTTCTTTTCCGATATAACTATTTAATAGATTTATAGCACCAAAAATCGAACTTGATTCTCCGGACACTAGTATTATATTATCATCTCCTCCTGAGGAATCTTGAGATGATGAGAATGAAGAATTTTTTGCAAATTGTACAGATACCTTTATATTTGCTTTTTCTCCTACATCAATTCCCATAGCTAATACATAAGCTAGATTTCCTAATTGTCGAGAAGTATAAGAGGCAGAAAAAGCATTTATAAAAATAACAAGCAATATTAAGAATGTAATTATAATAATAGTATTTTTACTCATTTAAACCACTTCCTTGCTTTTTGTTTCATAGTAGCAAATAATAATATACAAAAACTAATACCAACAACTAATATAAAAAATGAATATTTATAGATTGTGTCTGTAAAGAAAATAGTTAAAGCGTATTTTTTCTGCCATATACCAATAAAGAAAAGTGAGATACATAATAATAAATTAAAAAAATTTTCATTTTCAAATTTAGTTAGTTTTATAAGAATATTGCTAGAGAATTTTAATGTAATACTTAAATAACTTGCAAAACAAATAATCCATATTAATACAAATGCAGAATCAGACTTTTGAAAAAATGAGCCAAATTCAATATATTTAACAGCTGAATATAAAGGAAGTAATTCATCTGTTTCAACAAATCCATTAAACATAAATAAAATAATTGCAACACAGATTAATAAAAGAATACATGATAAAACTATTGAAGTTATAGCAATTTTCTTTAATTGTGTAGGTTCCTTTAATTTGGGTGGTATAAAATATATATAAGCTAATCCTTGAAATGCAAATAAATTGCTTAAACCTGCAATAAATGTAGCATACCAACCATTCCCTAAGATAGGATACATTTTTTCAACTACCATGTATCGAAAATCTGCAACAAATAAAAATAGAGTACTGATAACTAGAAGAGGAAAAATTATTAAATTTGCTCTATAAACTGCATTATGCTTCATATTGCATGAAATAACAGCACAAATTATAAATAGAGCAACCATATAATTAACTTTCACTAGCTGAAAATACATGATTTCTAAACATGAAACAAACATCTGTAATAGAATTCCAGCAAAAAATATAAAATATGCTACAAATAAAATACCAATAATCCACTTTAATATTTTTCCACCTAGATATTCTGATATATCAACAATATCTAAAGTAGGAAACTTGTTAAGAAAATAACATATAATACAAGTGAAAATTATGGATATTATTCCAATATATAAAACATTAATAAGAGATGCAGATGAAGAAACATCTATTAAAGCTTTAGTTACATTCATTATTATGTTATTAAAAACAATAGTTACTATTAAGGCTATTGCTTCTTTGTTTCCGATTTTTGTACTTTCCATTTGAAATCCTTTCTCTTAAGAAATAAAATGATTTTTACATATTATTTACAAATATGTAATAAATATACAAAATATCTTTAGACTTAATAGTGTGCAATTGCTCACGTCAAAAATGAATATATTACTATTCCATAGCAAAAACATAGCTAGGGTCGTCCCCATAGTGGGTCTTTGCCTTATTTCATAGTAATATATTCATTTTTGGATTAAGAGAGAGAGGCTCGAGTTATACTTTAGTTCAAATACGAACAAAAATTTGAAAAACGTTGACAAAGGGAAAAAAATAATATATAATTTTTTGAAAGAATAGACTTTAAGAATAAATGTTGGAGGAATAATAATGGGACTACGAATAATATATGGAAGAGCAGGAACAGGCAAAAGTGAGTACTGCTATAAAGAAATAGCAGATTTAATAAAAACAGAAAAAAATATATTAATTATCACACCAGAACAGTTTTCATTTACAGCAGAGAAAAAACTAATGGATGCGATAGGAAAAAAGGCTGTTTTAAATGCTGAAGTAGTAACATTAAGTAGAATGGCATATAGAGTAATAAATGAAATAGGTGGAAGAACAGAAACCAATTTAAGCAAATGTGGAAAAGCCATGTTAATATATTCAATATTAAGTAACAACAAAAAAGACTTAAAATTTTTAGGTAAAACAGATGAGAATATTGAAGTTGCGGAAAAAGCAATAACAGAATTCAAAAAACATGGAATAAGTGTAGAGCAAATTCAACAAGAAAAGGACAAGCAAGAAGATATATATTTAAAAAATAAATTACAAGATATTTGTACTATATATGAAGAATTTGAAGAGCAATTATCTGGTAAATATATAGATGAAACAGACTTATTAACAATACTTGCAGAAAATGTGGAAAACACTAAACAGTTTTACGATTCTACTGTATATATAGATGAATTTGCAGGTTTTACAAGTCAAGAATATGAAGTAATAAAAAAATTAATAAAAATAGCAAAACAAGTAACTATAACTATTTGCACAGATGAATTACATGAAATAAAAAATCCAGACACAGATATTTTTTATTCAAATCAAGTAACAGTAGAAAAATTGTTAGAAGCGGCAAAACAAATTAAAGCAAAAGTAGAAGAAGTTAAATTAGAAAAAACATATAGATTTAAGACAGATGAATTAAAACATTTAGAACAATATTTGTATGAAAATAAAGAACGAAAATATGAAAAACAACCCACAAATTTAAAATTATTTTTAGCTAAAAATCAATATTCTGAAATAGAAGAAGTAGCCAAAAATATATTTAAATTAGTAAAATTTGAAGGGCTTAGATACAAGGATATATCAATAATTACAAAAGATATAAAAACATATTCGAGTTTAGCAAGAGTAATTTTTGATAAATATGATATTCCGATATTTATTGATGAAAACAGAGAACTAGACCAAAACATAGTCGTACAATATATATTAAATACATTGGAAATATTCACAAAAAGTTGGTCATACGAATCAGTTTTTAATTATATAAAAACAGGCTTTTCAGATATAGAAGAAGATGAGATATTTAAATTACAAAAATATTGTTTAAAATGGGGAATAAAACAAAACAAATGGAAAACTGAATTTAAATATGAAGATAATGAAGAAACACAAAGATTAGAACAAATTAGAAAAGAAATAATTGAACCACTAATAAAATTAAAAAAAGAAATGAATGAAAATAAAACAGCAGAAGAAATGTCAAAATTAGTTTATAAATTTTTAGAAGAACAAAAAATATTTGAAAAAGTGGAACAAAAAATAGAACAATTAGAGCAAATAGGAAAAGTCGATTTGGCAAATGAATATAAGAGTAGTTTACAAATAATAAATGACTTATTAGATGAAATAGTACTTATTTTTAGAGATGACAAAATGACAATAGAAAAATATGCACAAATTCTAAAAATGGGATTTAAGAATAGTAGTTTAACAAAAATTCCGGGAACACAAGACCAAGTGATTATGGGGGATGTAGATAGAACAAGAAGTCATAAAGTAAAAGTAATATTTATAATAGGGTTAAATGATGGGCAATTTCCAAGTGTAAATAAAAATGAGGGATTTTTTGATGATAAAGATAGGGAAATCTTAAAAGAAAACGGAATAGAACTTGCAAAAGGAACATTAGAAAAATTATATGAAAATAATTTTAACATATACAAAGCATTTACAACAGCTGAAGAAAAATTATATTTATCATATTCATCTTCAGATATGCAAGGAAAAGCATTGAGACCATCAATTTTAATTAATAAAATAAAAAAGATGTATCCACAACTTCAAGAACAAAGTGCATTTACTCGAAATGAGGATGAAATATTAAACAAAAAATCAACTTATGAAGAATTAATAAATAATATTAGTAAATTAAGAGAACAAGATAATATAGAGCAAATATGGTATTACATATTTGATTATTATAATAAGCAACAAATATGGAACGAAAAATTACAGCAAGATTTAAGAGGTTTGAGTTATACAAATATTCCTGAAAAGATAGAACCGAAAAATATTGATAAATTATATGGAAACACATTAATAACAAGTATATCAAAACTAGAAAGATATAGAAATTGTCCATTTTCGTATTATTTGCAATATGGTTTAAAAATAAAGCCACAAGAAGAGTTAAAAATTCAAACTTTAAATACAGGAACATTTATACATGAAATTATTGATGAGTTTTTTACATATATAAAAGAAGCGGAAATTAAATTAGAAGATATTACAGAAGAACAATTGTCAGAAATAATAAATAAAATCGTAGATCAAAAATTAGCTCAAAATAAAAACTATATATTTAAATCAACGGCGAAATATAGAGCTTTAGTCATAAGACTAAAAAAGATAATAAAAAAAGCACTAAAATACATAATACAAACTATTGTCCAAAGTAGATTTGAGGTTCTTGGAACAGAATTAGAATTTGGAGACAATGGAAAATACAAACCAATTAGACTGACATTAGATAATGGAAAAAAAGTTGAAATAATAGGAAAAATAGACAGAATTGATACAGCTCAAAATGAAGATGGAAAATACTTGAGAATAATAGACTACAAATCTTCAGTAAAAAACATAGATTTAAATGAAGTATATGCAGGACTTCAAATACAATTATTAACTTATTTAGATGCAGCATGTAAAGAGGAAGATTTAATGCCAGCCGGAATTTTATATTTCAGTATGTTAGAGCAAATAATCAAAGCAGATAGAAGAATGGAACAAGAAGAAATTGAAGAAAAAATTCGTGCAAATTTTAGAATGAAGGGTTTAATTTTAGCAGATGTAAAAGTTGTGAAACTTCATGATAAAAATTTAGAAAAAGGTACTTCAAACTTGGTTCCTGCCTATATAGATAAAGAAGGAAATTTAAGTGATAAGAAGACAAGTGGTGTTACAGCCGAACAGTTTGCAGATTTGCAGAAATATATATATACAGTTATAAAACAAATTTCTAAAGAAATTTTTAGTGGAGATATTGAATTAAAACCATATTATAAAGCAAAAAAAACACCGTGTAAGTATTGTGACTATAAAAGTATATGTTCATTTAATATGGGAGGATGTAAAAATAATTATAACTATATAGACAAGAAGAGCAAAGAAGAAATATTGGATAATATACAAAAAATTGACTATTTACATAAATAATGCTATAATGTATTAGATAGCTCAAGCTATTATTAAATAATTATTAGGAGGCAAAAAAAATGACAGATGCAACAATCCATGATTTTGTCCAAGAGCTGAAAAAGCTCAACCCCGAGCAGAGTGACAATATTCGCATTTGGAATTTTGAAACATTGATCTTCTATGGAGATGATGTGGAAAAATTAAATGCTCCGTACCCTTTTGCTTGGGATGAAGAGCATGGGGGCTTCAGTGACCTTGCTGCACTTAATACACTGCAAGTACAGCCGTTGTACCAAGTATTTTTTGTAAAGAAAATTAAATAACCTTCGATAATTGACAGGGATTACACATTTGTAATCCCTGTATTTATATACTAGGAAAGTCCTCTGGACTTCCTAGTATATAAAAGCTACAATCGCTAGCCCTTTGAGATTTTCTCCTT
>CAKOXV010000023.1 GCA_934130355.1 uncultured Clostridia bacterium | reverse complement strand
TGGTTAGAACGCTAGCCTGTCACGCTAGAGGTCGACGGTTCGAGCCCGTTCCAGGTCGCCATTTTTTTATCTAAAAACAAAATATAAGCCTCGATAGCTCAGTCGGTAGAGCAGGGGACTGAAAATCCCCGTGTCACTGGTTCGATTCCCGTTCGAGGCACCAGAAATGAAGACAAATCTATGAATGTAGATATTGTCTTTTTTATTGCTATTTTTTTTATACAGAGAGATACAAATATCATTCTGAAAAGGATGGTATTTTTTTGTTGCAACAAGTATAAAATATTCATTCACTATAAAAACAAGCTGTGCTATTATTCAATAACACAGCTTGCAAAATCATGAAATGCTATTATTATCTGATCCTTATATCTCCACTCATTGTAGAGATATCCACGTCTGCATTGTAACCTCTGCTTTCTTTGTGGCGATTTCTAACATCCCCACTCATAGAACTAGTTGAAAGATTGATGTGCCCAATGTTATTAAATTCTACTGACACATCTCCACTCATTGTGGAAACTTCGACATTAATGTCTTGGGTTGCATCAATACAAAGTTCGACATCTCCGCTCATTGTACAAACAGAAATATTGTTGACTGTTGCATTAGTCTCCAAATCGCCAGACTGTGTCTTCACTGTGAGATAGTCGGTGGATACACCTTCATTTAAGGTGATGTTCGCTGATGAACTCTTTGCCAAAATAACTTTGAATGTCTTTTTCGGTACGCTAACATCGAGTTTCAAATTTCCATTGAAACAGCTTCCAGTAGACTTTAATGTAATTCTGAGTTCACGATTTACTACTTGAACATCAAAGTTGACATCTCCGTCAATATTTGCCTCACCATAGAAATGTGCTTCAACTTTGGAAGAATTAGAAACAGAAACATTGACATCGCAAAATATCGAATCGATTGTTATTTTTTCGAAATTGCTACAATCTTCCACTTTCCTTTCATCAAATTTCTGGGTCTTGCCGATGCCACCACCGTTTATGACCCGTCCATTGACGATTGTTACATTGCCTTCTGAAAATATTCTGCCGTTAATACTAATCATGATTTTTCCTCCTTAAATTTTATTGTTGATTAGTGTTTCTTCGTGCCTAAGCTAAAAAGTTAGAGGTTATCTCTCTCACTAATTAGTGAAAAGGGATAAAATGACATAGGACTTAGCCTATATCTTTTTTTATTATACTACTAATATACATAAAATGCAAATTTTGAAAAAATACTTGGAATTAAGAAAATAATATGATAAATTTTATTTATATTAATTGGAGGAATAAATATGGCAACATTTTATTTAATTAGACATGGTAAACCAGATTATACTTATGGCGATACCCATGGTTTTATAGGACAAGGGCATGACTTTGCACCATTGAAACAAGATAGAATAAAAGATGTTATAGAAACATCAAAAGACGCTAGATTAAAAAACGCACAAATTATTGTGTCTTCGCCATACACAAGAGCATTGCAAACAGCTAGTATAATATCCAAAGAAACAGGACTTGAAATTATGGTTGAGCCAGACATAAGAGAGTGGCAACCAGATCTTACATTTCAATATGAGAATAGCGAAGAAATGAAAGAATATTATAGAGATTATATTGAAAATGATGGAATTTATCCTAATAAAGAAAAAAGAAAATGGGAAACAAAAGAACAATTAAAAAATAGAGTTATGTCTGTTATTAATAAATATAAAGAAAAATATGATACAGTAATTATAGTAGCCCATAAAATAGCTTTTCAATCTATTAGTGATTGTGGGGATATGAAACCTGCTGAAATTTTTGAGACTACCTTTTAAAGAAAAACTATAAAATGGGAAATTTGCAAAAATGAAGAAAAAGTTGTATAATAAATGTAATATTCGCAGTTTAGCGAAAACATTTATTAGGAGGAAGAAAATATGACTAGAAGAAGACGGAGAAGAAGTCATCACAGCGGCAGGAGGATTCGTATTCCTTTTGCTATGGTAGTAATCGAGGTCATGTTGCTAATTCCTTTGGTTAGCTACATTTCTCTTGGTGGAGTATTAAATACATCAACAAAGGTGTTTTTAGTAATTTCACTGTTACTCGGTATTGCCTATTTGATAGGCATTATAAGGTTTGCAAAAGAAAGAGAGGAATAGAGACGAACAATAAAAAGACAGATCAAATAGGTCTGTCTTTTATTAAATTAAATAAAATAAAGAAAAAATAAAAAAATAGCAAGATTTTCCTTGCTATTTTTTGGAATCTAGTGTATGATATATAGGTAGAAAATATACGAACAAAGTGAAAGGAATGAAATAAAATATGAGAAAAGTAGTACTAACAATAATATTACTATTAGCAGTGATAATGGTAGGCTCTAGCCAAGTATATGCAACAACAAATATAATAGACGAACAAAATGAAAGTAAGTTGATTCAAATAAAGGAAAATGCAGCTAAGACACGTGAAGAGTATATACAAAAATATGGCTCAGATGCTTATGGAACAACAGCATATATATTGAATTTAATTAGAATATATAGTATTCCATTTTGCTTCTTAGGAATAGCATTTAGTGCTATATATCAATATGTAATAGGCATAAGGAAACTTGACACACAAGAAAAAGGGTTATATATGATGATTTCATTTATAACAATATTAGTAATATGCCAAATTTTACCACTTGCATTTGCAATTGTTGTTAAATTTGGGAGGGGGTAACAAATGAAAGTATTATTTGCAGTAGGTAATGAAAATACTTCACAAGCTATAATAAAAAAATATCAAGCGGAGTATAAACAAATAATTTCATATAAAAATGTTTATTACTTTAATGCAATATTGAAAGAATTACAAAGAGACAAAACGTATGATAGAGTAGTAATAAGTGAAGATTTGGAACAATATGTTAATAATGATTATGAACAAATGGATAAGTTTTTGTTTGACAAATTAGATAGTATTAGTGATGAAGCTTCTAATGCAAAAGGAGAAGACATACCTATAATTTTAATTTGTTCAGAAAGAAGAACAAAATCAGAACCATTACTTGTAAAACTATTTGGAATTGGAATTTATAATGCTATAATTGGAAATGATAGAAGCGCAGCAGAAGTATGTAAATTAATAAATAGACCACGTTTGAAAAAAGAAGCAAAAGCTTATTATAAAATAGACTCAGAAGATGTTACTTATGGTAAAGAAGACGAAAATGATGTAAGTGAAATAGAAATTCAGAACATATTAGCACATTATAAAAAAATTGCAAACGAAGAAGATAAATATGTAACAAGTTTCGATAGTATAGCAGAACAATATAATGATAAACAACTAAGAGTAATAAGCAAATGTTTACCTTTAAATGTAAGAGCAGTATTAGAAGAAAAATCAGAAAAATATCAACAAGTAAATTCATTTAATAATAAAATCTCAGACAATGTAAGATATGAGAAAAAAGAAGAGAAAAAGGGAACCAGTGAGGTATTACTAAAAAATGAAAAAGAAAAAAATCTAGACAAACCAGTTGTAATACCATCTGCAATAGATGCTAGCAAAAAGAAAAAAGTCTTAATAAAAAAAGCATCTACTACTGATGCAATTTCTCAAAGTAGAAAAAGTCAAGATGAAGACGAATTAGAAGATATAGAATTAGATGAATTACCTGAAATAGAAGAAATTCCTCAAGAAGAATATATGCCTGAGACAACTTTACCTGAAATGGAAGAAGATATACAACCATTAAAACGAGGAAGAGGAAGACCAAGAAAAAATACACCAGAGCCAGCAAATCAACAAACAAAACGAGGAAGAGGAAGACCTAAAAAAATAGCAGAAGTAGAAGAAACAGAAGAGGAAAAAGATTTAACACTACCTGGATTTGAAGATGAAGAAGATGAAACTACATTACCAGGATTTGACGAAGAAGAAACAGTATTACCAGGATTTGATGAAGAAGAGCAAACAGAAAATTCTGAGGAAGAAGCAGAAGAATTACCTGGAACTGAACAAGAAGATGGAGAAACAGTATTTGCACCATTTATGCCTGCAATACCAAAAAAAGAAGAATATCAAGAGCTAAAACTTGAAACAATAATGAATCCAGAACAAAAATTAGTAGCATTTGTAGGAACAAGTAAAAATGGAACATCATTTTTAGTAAACAATGTTGCAGAATTGCTATCAACAAATGGAATAGATACTGCAATACTAGATTTAACAAGAAACAGAAATGCATATTACATATATACAAAAAATGATGAACAATTAAGAAGACAATCAAATCAAATAACCAGTAATTTAAAAAATGGAATAGCTAGAGGAATTCAAGAACATAAAAATTTAACAATATACACATCACCATTAGAAAATGATGAAAATCTAGAAGATGTTGAACCAATAGTAGAAACATTAGTAAAGCAACATGCAGTAGTAATAATGGATTGTGACTTTAATACACCAGCAAGATATTTTAAATATGCTCAAGAAATCTTTTTAGTACAATCAATGGATACATTAACAATTCAACCACTTACAGCTTTTGTAAGAAAATTATTAGGACAAGAAATGTATAATTCATCTAAAACAAGAGTAGTATTAAACAAATTTATAAAGACAAGAGAAATAAATGAAAAAATACTTATAGGTGGAATGTCAATATATAATGATCCAGAAATGACGGTTAGAAAAGAACTATTTGACAGAAGAACAGTTCAATATGTTACAATACCATTTGATTTAAAAACATATTTAAGATATTTAGACGGATTAGTTACATGTGATGTATCATTAAAAGGATATGATAAGGAATTTATTTTAGCATTAAAGAAATTAGCTAACATGGTATATCCAATACAAGGTGCAAAAAAAGCTGATAAATACATGCCACCATCTGTAAGAAATAATGACAACGGTGGATTTTCACCAAGAATAAACAGTACATTAGATCAAATGAGAAAAAATTATTAATATTGGAGGGATAAAGTTGCCAATTATAATAGGAATATTAGTTACAATAATAATTATATTGTTAATTTATAATATAAATATAAATAAAAAAATACAACAATTTAATAATTTAAATAGACAAGCTAATAACTTAAGAGTTATTCAAGATTTTTTAAGTACAATTGGTGAATGTTCATCAGTAGATGAAAAAATACAAAAAATAAATGATATTTTAATAGAAAAATATGAAATAAAATACTCAACTATAGTAGTATTTAATGGAGCAGAATATGAAGTAAAAGCATCTAATGTAGACAAAAAGCATTGGAAAACACTTAGCAAATTACAAGAAGTTCCAATCTTTAAAGACAGTATAGCAACAGCAACTCCCAAATATGTTACTGTTAATAATGATAATGAAAGATTACCATATCAAGAAATGGAATTTGGAAGAGCAAAATCAGCAATCTTTTATCCAATATATATAGACAATATATATATTGGATACTGGATAATTGAAAGTGGAGTAGCACATGACTTTGATAATATAGATACAACTATATTTGAAGTTGTAAAAGACAATATAGTTTCTGTATTAAAAACAATAGTTCATCAAAAAACACTAGAAGCAATAGTAAGAAAAGACTTATTTACAGGTTTATATTCTGAAGAATACTTATATGGAGAAGGCAAAAAGATTATAGACAGATATACAACATCAGCTGTTTGTATGTTTAGAATAACAAACTTAGAAGAAATCAATGATACATATTCAAGAAAACTAGGAAATCAAGTAGTAATGGATATAAGCGAATTTATTGGAAATAATATATCAAATGATTACTTATTTATCAGATATATGGGACCAAAATTTGTTATTGTATTTTCAGGAGTTGATGTAGATTCTGTAACTACATTTGTAACAGACATAAAAACACAAGCAGAAGAAATTGAAATATCATTACCAATAAATAAAGATATTGAAGAAATCGAAGTCGAAAAAATTGACAGAAAAAAGAAAAAACAAGAAAAAGAACAAGCAAAAGTAAAAGCTAAACTTAATTTTGTATTAACAACATATTATAAAGGAACAGGAATGGAAGAAGTACTAAAAAAATTAGAGCAATATGTAGATAACGCTGATAAAAGTGAAAATGATATTACATGTATTTAGCAAAATACAAAAGGAGGTAAGTATATTATGAATTTTGATAAAACAATGAGTTTCAATTTTGAAAAAGAAAAAAATGCAAGAACAAAAGAAATTCTAAAAGAAGTATATGAAGCTTTGGTAGAAAAAGGATATAATCCAATTAATCAAATAGTTGGATATATATTATCTGGGGATCCAACATATATAACAAATCATAATGATGCAAGAAATAAAATAAGACAAATAGAAAGAGACGAGCTTTTAGAAAAAATGGTTAGAAATTATATAGGATTAGAAGGATAGAAAAATATGCGCATATTAGGAATTGATTATGGAGATGCAAGAACAGGAATAGCATTAACAGATGCATTAAATATAACAGCACAAGGTTTAGAAACAATTCATAATGATGGCTCTGATAAAGTAATATTAAGACGATTAGATGAAATTCTAGAACAGTATGATATTGACACAATAGTTATTGGAAAACCAATAAATATGAATGGGACATCATCTGAAAGAACAGAAAAGACAGAAAAATTTATACACAAATTAAAATGTAAATATAATAAATTAAAAATAGAAACAGTAGACGAAAGACTTACAACAGTTGCAGCTCATAAAACAATGAATTTCTTAGATATAAATAAGAATAAAAAGAAGAATATAGTAGATACTATATCTGCAGTATATATTTTAGAAACATATCTAAATAAAATAAAAAATTAGTTGCAAAAAAATAAAAAATAGTATATTATATAAAAAATTAAATTTGAAAGGAGTAAACAATGGAAAACGAAGAAACAGATAATATAATAATATTAAATGATGAAGATGGAAATGAGGTAAAGTTTGAATTCTTAGATTTAGTAGAATTAGATGAAGAAGAATATGTAGTATTATTACCAGTAACGGAAGAAGGAGAAGAAGACGAAGGTGAAGTAGTAATATTAAAATTAGAAGACACAGACGAAGATGAAGAAGGAGAAACAGAATCCTATGTTGGTGTTGACAATGAAGAAACATTAAATAAAGTATTTGCAATATTTAAAGAAAAATATAAAGATGAATTTAATTTTGTAGATGAAGACTAAAAAATGCTAGGGGGTAGAAGTTAGATTTTCTACAACCCTAGTCTTTTTATTTTGATATGAAAGGGATGATTTATAATGAGTTTTTCAACAATGTTAATTACAATTTTTATGGGGATGTTTTGGTTATTTAGAGCTGTGGTAGCATTATGTACACAATTTTCAATAGATTTACTAGGAATAACAGCATATAATTTTGGTTTAGAAGTAACACTTTCTTTTGCAACATTATTGTGTATAGTGTTAGTATGTAAAAGAAAACTTATAGGTTCAATAATATATCTAGTTTTATATGTTGGATATTTTGGACAGCACTTAGTTACAAGCATATTATTAGGAACATTTTTGTCAAGAGCAAATTTGATGAATGTATTTGTAGATTTTATTGCAATTATACTTGCATTTTTCGCATTATTAGACATGTTACTTGATAAAAAACAGCAAGAACATCCAATAGACAAAAAAACAGATTGGTATTTCAAAAATGAAAAATATGATGAAGAATTGAAGTCAAGAGATGGAAGAGATGATAATAATCACTATAAATTTTATTAAAATATAGCTTAGATAGAAAATAAAATAAGAAAAGTAAATAAAAAATTAAACTGTAGGTGGATTTAAGGAGTTGGTTAGTAATGAAAAAATATAAAGTAATAACTTTGTGTGGGTCAACTAGGTTTAAAGATGAATTTTTAAAAGTCCAAAAAGAATTAACTTTACAAGGCAATATTGTAATTTCTGTTGGAGTATTTGGACATTCTGATGATTCTGATGTCTGGAAGAACATGGATAAAGAAACATTGATAAAGACTAAAGAAATGTTAGATGATATACATAAAAGAAAAATTGATATGTCAGATGAGATATTTGTTATAAACGTTGGTGGTTACATAGGTGAGAGTACAAGATCTGAAATAGAATATGCATTATCAACAAACAAAAAAGTTAATTATTTAGAACCTAATGAATAATGAAAGGAGAAACAATATGAAAGAAGAAAAAAGTTCTTCTAAGACTTCAATTAACTGGTTTCCAGGTCACATGGCAAAAACCAGAAGGCAAATTACAGAAGACTTAAAACTAATAGATGTAGTAATAGAAATATTAGATGCAAGAATTCCAAAAGCAAGTCAAAATCCAGACATAAGACAAATAACACAAAACAAGAAAAAAATAATAGTATTAAACAAACGTGATTTAGCTGATGAAAAAGACAATAAAAAGTGGATGGAATATTTTATAAAACAAAGCTGTAAAGTTGTACTAGTAGATTCTACTAACGGAGCTGGAATTAATGAAGTTATAAAACAAATTCAAGAAATAATGAATGATGATTTACAGAAACATGCAGACAAAGGAAGAATTGGAAGAAAAATTAGAGTAATGGTTGTAGGAATTCCAAATGTAGGGAAATCTTCTTTCATAAATAGAATTTCTAAAAAGACTTCAGCAGAAGTTGGAAATAAACCAGGAGTTACAAAACAAAAACAGTGGATACGCGTTAATGAGAACATAGAATTAATGGATACGCCAGGAGTATTATGGCCTAAATTTGAAAATGAAGATATAGCAATGAATTTAGCATTTACAGGAACAATCAAAGATGATATTTTAGCAATTACTGAGATTGCATATAATTTAACTAAATTTCTATTAAAAAATTATAAAAGTAATTTATTAGAAAGATATTCTTTAGAAGAAGAAAGAGTGAATCAAATATTAAATCAAGATCAAGAAGAAAATCAAAATATTTATGAAATTATGCAACTTATTGGTAAAAAGAGAGGAGCTATTATTTCAGGAGGAAATATAGATGATGAAAAAACTTCGAAAATTATATTAGAAGATTTTAGAAGCGGAAAGCTAGGAAGAATCACATTAGAAAAAGCATAGAGACAAGAAAATGTCTCTATTTTTTTAAAAAGCCTTTTATTTTATGTAAATATGTGCTATAATATATAAGCACTAATGCTAAAAGCAGAAAGGATGAAAAAATTGGGTAAAAAACAAACCCAGGCTTATATTCCAGAAAATTTGGAATATTTAGCGAAAAACTTAGCACAAATCAGAGTTTCAAGAATGAATGGAGGGACTTCTGCTGTGAGTTGTGATGGGCTACGAGCAGCCATATGTCAACTGCAACGGAAAGACAAAGAAAAAATCGAAAAATTTTATGGATTGAATGGAGGAATAAATCACAGCAAAAAACTGGGAATTTCTACGAGCAAAGACATAGCATTTAAAAGGATGTTTGACGAGGTTCTTGTAGTAATAAGAAGACTCTTAAGATTAGATTATATGTACATGTATAATGTAGATCTTAAGAAAACAATTTGGAGTTTACTCAAGAAAATCGACAAAAGAGATGTAAATATTGATGATATTGAAATCATAAAGTATTTACTGTTTTTCTTGGTCGTTTTTCAAAATGGTCCTAAGATGGCTTTTGAAAAAGACGATATGACTGTTGATGCAGAAGCGAATCCTGAATACACTTTTGACGAATATGCAATATTGCAAAATGCATATAATGAATTGAAAGATCTTCCGGATGGAAGCATAAATATCAAATTAGTCTGTCATTTAGTTGATATGTTTGATATTATGGATGTACTTTCAATCAAAAAAGGATTTGGAATTACAATTCCTAAAAGTCAGATTCCAGAAGGTGTAAACATAAGCGAAGTTGAAGAAATCAGGACACTTGGACAAGTAAGAAAAATTAAAGAAAGGATTTTTCAATATGGTAGTTGGGGGTTTACCAATGAAATCATTTTGGGAAATTCTGAAGTAATTTCCAGCCTAGGAGAATTTGCAGAAGAACTGGATAAAATTCGAAAAGACTGGGGGAGAATTGCCGAGTTTAAAGTCGGACAGAAACAGCTTTGTACAACAGATGGCATTAGAACTCTTGATGTATATAATATTGGTGGCTTTGAATTTACTGACATTTATGAAGTAATGTTCTTATATTTGGAACGCAATATTATAGGTACATGATTATGTGCTAATTAAAAAGTCTTAGGTAGTTAATACTATCTAAGACTTTTTTTGTATAATATATGATGACAAACTTATACAAAAGTGTCTTTATTTTTTTAAAACTCTTTAATTTTATGTAAATATATGCTATAATATATAGGTACTAATGCTAAATAGCAGAAAGGATGAAAAAATTGGGTAAAAAACAGACCCATGCTTGTATTCCAGAAAATTTGGAATATTTAGCAGAAAACTTAGCACAAATTGGAGGCTCAAGAACGAATGGAGGAATAAATATTACTACAGTAATAAGAAGATTCTTAAGATTAGGTCATATGTATGATAAAGATTTTAAGAAAACGGTTTCAAACTTACTCAAGAAGGTTGACAAAAGGGATGTGAATATTGATGATATTGAAATCATAAGGTATTTACTGTTTTTCTTAGTTATTTTTCAAAATGGTCCTAAAATGTTTTTCGAAAAAGATAATATGGCTGTTGTAGATGTAAATCCTGAATACGCTTTTGATAAATATGCAATATTACAAAATGCATATAATCAATTGAAGGATCTTCCAGATGAAAGCATAAATATCAAATTAATATGTAAAATAGTTGATAAGCTTGATTTTAAGGATGCACTTTTAATTAAAAAAGGATTTGGAATTACAATTCCTAAAAGCCAAATTCCAGTAGGTATGGATATAAGTGAAATTGAAGAAATTCGAACACTTGGACAAGTAAGAAGAATTAAAGAAAGAATTTTCCGATATGGTAGTTGGGATGTTACCAATGAAATTATTTTGGGAAATCTTGAAGTGATTTCCAAGCTGGAAGAATTTATAGAAGAACTATATCCAATTCGAAAAGACTGGGGAAAAATTGCAGAATTTAGAGTGGGACAGAAACAGCTTTGTATATCTGAAGGACTCAGAACTATTGATGTATATAGTATTAGCGGTCTTGAATTTACTGATATTTATGAAGTAATGTTTTTGTACTTGAACGTAATATAATAGACCATGACTATGTGCTAATTAAAAAGTCTTAGGTAGTTAATACTACCTAAGACTTTCTTCATTTGAATGTTGATTTTGTTCTATTTTTCTTCTCATTTGTTCCATTCTTTCTGGATCAGACATTCTTCGAACTGGAGGTAGATTTCTATATGCTCCCAAATTTGTTAATTGGTTTATAAAATTCTCTCTTGTTCTGTTTGATGTTACTGTATTTGTTTCTCTTGGTGTTTCCACTGGTGATGGTAATATATCTAATTGTTTATGAACAAATTTGTCAACAAATGATAGATTCATAAATAAATTATTTTTTTGTAAAAATTGTGCTACTTTTTGCTTTAAGGTTAATTTATTTTCATTTGGCTGTGGATGTATATCATTATCTGCTTGAACTTGTTCTTGCTTTTCTTCTCTTGCAGGCCTAATTATTTCACCAAATTCATTAATATAACAACCTTCTGGCATTTCAAATTGTGGTGCTTCTGCAGTTTGAAATGTGTTAATTCTATTTCTGTTACCTTGTTCTACATCTTGACTTAGCGCTTGAATAGCTGCTAAGAAGTTATTTTTCAATTCAGGAGTAGTTAAAAATTGAGCAATTTCATTATAGTTTTGTAAAACATACTCTGTATCATGATTTTCCATATATGTTGCAACTAGTTCTCTTTCAGTTTTATTCATAAGTTCATAATATGTATCAAAATTTGCCATAAAAGGTGTATGAGTATCATTTGCCATATTAAATAATTGTGGGGTTGGACTTTGTAGATGTTCACTATATCCATAAATAACTAATTTGTCTATTGAATAGATTTGCTCTAAGTTTTGCATTAATTCATCAAATTTACCTTGATTACCTTCCATACTTTCGTATATGTTTTTTAAAGTTTCTCTACCATCTTTTTTGTATGCTAAAGATAAAACTTGAATTAAAGGTAAATCCATACTTTTAGCTAATAAATCTAAGATATTTCCATTATACTGATATTCACTTAATGGACTATATGGAGTCCTATTGTTTGCACCTCGTACTGTTCTAGGTTGATTTCTATATTCTAAACTTGTGCCATTAGAAATATTATATAATATTTCAGCAGTATATTGAGTTGCTCCTTCTGTAAGAAACATTCCATCATGTCCATTATAGAATCCACATTGCTCTCTACCATTTTCATGAGAAGTTTGTAAGGCATGTGTTAATTCATGAAAAAAATATAGCTTTTTATCTTCGTAACTAAGAGATTGTTCCATTTGTATTCTGTTATCATCAGTTCTTCCATAAATTCCACCTAAATTTGATTCTTGTATGCTTTTTACAAGTCTAGGCATCTTTCTTGCTATTTCTGTAGGATTTATTAACATTTCATTTTTTATTTCATTCATAGAATCTATATAATCAGCCATTAAAACATAGTAATCTTCACTAATGTCATTTCTATTAGCAAATAATTTTTTAATCCCATCTACTAATCCACTACTATATAATTCATTATATCGCTGTTCTTTAGTTTTCATATTTACTCCTTATCATAAGTGTATTATTCTATATTCTTTATAACATTATTGATTGTAAAAGTCAATTTAATTTCTTTAAAATTGTTTCTTTACATTAAGCAATTAAAAAGTGAAGATAAATATATGCAAAAAAATACAGATTAGAAATTAAATTTCTAACCTGTATTTTGGTGCAGATGGCCGGAATCGAACCGGCACGGTTTATTCAACCGCAGGATTTTAAGTCCTGTGCGTCTGCCAGTTCCGCCACATCTGCATGTATAAGTCTGGCAATGTCTTACGACAATGACTATTATAATATCTTTATTAAGGTTTGTCAATAGAAAAAATAAAAAAATATAAATATTTGCAATTATTGTTATTTTGTGGTATAAATATATGGGGATAGTTAAAGGCAAAAGGAAAAGGCAAGAAGGAGTGATAAACATACTTGAAAAAATCATAGACTTAATATATCCACCAGTGTGTGGAATTTGTGGAAAACTAGACTCTAAACCTTTATGTAACAAGTGTAAATGTAAATTAGAAAAAGAATATAATTATCAAATAGATGATTATAAAGAAGATTTAAACAAAAACTTTATAGAGCATAGTTACTTTTTTAAATATGAAACTTTAATAAGAGAACAAATTTTAGCATTAAAATTTAAAGAAAAACCATATATATACAAAACGATTACATATTTTCTAAAAAATATGCAAAAAAGTTTTGTAAATTTAAAAAAGTATGATATAATAATTATAATACCGATAAGTAAGCAAAGAAAAAAGGATAGAGGTTACAATCAAAGTGTCCTTATTGGAAAAGAAATATCAAAAATTATTGATGTACCAATATCAAAAAATATATTATTTAAAACCAAAAACACAGTGCCTCAAAGTTCATTAAACAAGGAACAGAGAAAAGAAAATGCAAAAGGTGCGTATAAAGTTTGCAATGCTAATCAGATACATAATAAGAAGATATTAATAATAGACGATATTTACACAACAGGTAATACTGTAAATGAATGTGCAAGAATTCTAATTCAAGAAGGATGCCAAAGAAATAACATTGGAATATTAACAATTGCAAAAGACTAAATACATTAAATAGTAATAAATATTGAAAAGGAGTGAAAATTATGCAAAACACAACATCTACAATTATAGCAATATTCGTAGCAGCAACATTAATATTTGTTGTACCACTTATGACACTAACAGGAAGAAATGATAATGTTGCATCTGAAAATGTAAAATTAATAGTTGAAGAATTTGTAACAGAAGTAAAAAATACAGGAAAATTAACACAAGCAGCATATCAGAATTTAGAAAATAGATTAGCTGCAACAGGTAATACTTATGAAATTGAATTAGAAATTGATCATTTAGATGAAAACCCAGGAAAGAAAACAGCACAAGCTAATTATACAAAAATAGGTGAAAATGTATACTATGTTGAATACACAACACAAATTTTAAATCAAATTGGAGTTAAAGTAGGATCAACACCAGTTTCAACAACAGCAGACACAATGTATTTAAAAGAAGGAGATTTAATATATGTAAGTGTAAGAAATGAAAACAGCACAGCTGCACAAACATTAAAAAGCTCACTATTTAGTTATTCAAATGCTGGAGAATATGCAATAAGCGCAAGTAGCTCAGGAATGGTTACTGTAACTGGAAGTAAATAACAAGAATATAATTCATAAATTCAACCCTTATTATTAGAACAAAACTAATAATAAGGGTTAATTCTTTGTAGTAGAAATGGAAAACAGTTTTTGAAAAAACTTGTTGACTTTTGTAGAAGAATATGAAAAAATAGAAAAAGCAAAGAAAGGATGAAGAAATATGAAAAAAATAAGAGGATTTGAAATAGCAAAAGGTTTTGAAGATAAAAAAATCAATTTACCAGAAAGAAAAACAAGATATTCAGCAGGTTATGATATAGAAGCTGCTGAAGACACAATTGTTCCAGCATTTAAACCAGGAATGAAACCAACATTGGTAAAAACAGGATTAAAGACATATATGCAAGAAAATGAATATTTAATGTTAGCAAATAGAAGTTCTAATCCAGGAAAAAAAGGATTAATTCTTGCAAATAGTGTAGGAATTATAGACAAAGATTATTATGAAAATCCAGATAATGATGGACATGTAATGTTTGCATTCTATAATATAAAAGATGAAGATGTTGAAATAAAAAAAGGTGACTGCATAGGACAAGCAATATTTATGCCTTTTTTAGTAGCAGACAATGATGAGGCTAAAGGAGAAAGAACAGGTGGATTTGGGTCAACTAATAAGTAGCACTTAATATGGAAAAAAATAAAAAAAATGGTAAAAGCTTTGACTTTTGCCATTTTTTGTAGTATAATAGAAATGGTTGAGACAATAAGAGATTATGATTGAATACCAAATATCAAAGACTGAAAGGAGTGACTTGCATGTATAATGTAGGAGATAAAGTAGTATATCCAATGCATGGCGCAGGGGTTATAGATTCAATAGAAGAAAAAGAAGTATTAGGGGAAAAACAATCATATTATATATTGAAAATGCCTGGTGAAGTAAAAGTAATGGTTCCAACATCAACAGCAGAACAACATGGTATTAGAAATGTAATAGATAAAGCAGAAGCAGAAAAAGTAATAAATGTACTTGAACAAGATGAAACAGAGATGGAAAAAAATTGGAACAAACGTTATAGAGACAATATGGATAAAATGAAAAGTGGAAACATTTATGAGATAGCGGATGTGGTAAGAAACTTAAGTTTCAAACAAAAAGAAAAAGGATTATCAACAGGTGAAAAGAAAATGCTACATAATGCAAAACAAATACTTGTAAGTGAACTAGTCTTAGCAGAACATGCAACACAAGATGAAGTAGAAACATTAGTTGATACAAAAATAAATACATCATTTACAATGTTCAAAACAGATACAAATTTAGAAGTATCTACAGAAAATATTGTAAATAAATTTATACCATTTGAAGATGGAACAAAATTATAAAATAAATAAGTAAAAGAATAAAAAACTTCCTTTTGGAAATAATTTAAACCAAAGGGAGGTTTTTTATTTGATTAATAAGGTAGAGATATGTGGAGTTAATACCTCGAAACTACCAGTACTAACAAATAAAGAAAAAGATGAACTATTTATTAAGATAAAACAGGGAGATGAAAAAGCAAGAACAGAGTTTATAAGAGGTAACTTAAGATTAGTGTTAAGTGTAATACAAAGATTTTATGGTAGAGGCGAAAATGCAGATGATTTATTTCAAATCGGCTGTATAGGATTAATAAAATCAATAGACAATTTTGATTTAAATTTAGGTGTGCAATTTTCAACTTATGCAGTTCCAATGATAATTGGAGAAATAAGAAGATACTTAAGAGATAATAATAGTATAAGAGTAAGTCGATCTGTAAGAGATCTAGCATATAAAACAATTCAGTTTAAAGATAAATTTAACAAAGAAAAAGGAAGAGAACCTACAATAGAAGAAATAGCAAAAGAATTAGGAGTAGAAAAAGAAGAAATATCATTTAGTTTAGATGCGATTCAAGATCCAGTCTCATTACAAGAACCAATCTATAATGATGGATCAGAAAGTATATATATAATGGATCAAGTAAAAGACTCTAAGAACAGTGATGAAAATTGGGCAGAAAACATGACAATAGCAGAAGCTCTTAAAAAACTGAGTGATAAAGAAAAAAGAATTATTCAGAAAAGATATTTTGATGGAAGAACACAAATGGAAGTGGCAGAAGAAATAGGAATATCACAAGCACAGGTTTCAAGGCTAGAAAAAAGTGCATTAGAACACATAAAAAGATATTATAAATAGGAAATAGATTATAACAAAAAACTTTAGCTTATTACTAAAGTTTTTTTATCTATATAAATATAAAAATCTAGTAACCAAATTTATATTTCCTACATATAATAAATAGTAGGAGGTTCTAATGGGAGATAAAGGGTTAGATTTTAAACATAAAGAAGTAATAAATATAACAGATGGAAAAAGATTAGGATATGTTCAAGATGTATGTGCTGATTTAGGAACAGGACGAATAACTTCTATAATTGTACCAGGAGGAACAAACAAATTTATGAGTTTGTTTTCTAATAATAATGATATAATAATTTCATGGGATAAAATAAAATGCATAGGAGAAGATTTGATACTTGTTGAATTGTAAAAAATATTACGACAAAAATATAAAAAAGTTTAAAAAATGTATTGACAAAAAACGACAAGAGTGTTAAGATAATAAATGTACCAAGCAACAGACAAAAAATATAAAAATA
>CAKOXV010000022.1 GCA_934130355.1 uncultured Clostridia bacterium | reverse complement strand
CCCGACGAAGACCCCAGCTATGTTTTTGCCATGGAATAGTAATATATTAATTTTTGACGTGAACATTCCTCTTTTGGTACTTAAGATTTTCTATACTCAAGTTTAGATGCACAAAATTTTTCATTATTTTAATATATATGTATGGGACTGAATAAGGTGTAAAACCGCTAGTACCAAGGAATATATATAAACTATAAATTAGTAAAAATTTCCTTATGAAATACATTGACTAAGAAAATTATTATTGTTATAATTTAAGTTGAAGGAATATAAAAAAAGGTGAACTTATGAAGAAAAATATTAAAATTTTTGGAACAATAATATTGTTTTTTAGCATTATACTAACGAGTTATAATGTATTTGCATCAACAAGTGGAGAAATAGAAATATCACAGAGGTATTTAGATTATTTAAATTTGAGCGAAGAGGAGAGAGAAAACACTATACCTCCTGAAACTTATGATATACCAAAAAATTCTCAAAAAGTAACAAATCCACTTAGAAGAATCAGAATGTTAAAAAGTACATTAGAAAGCAGATATTCACTAAAAGACATTATACCTGAAAATATGATAGTAAAAAATCAGGCACCACAACAAATATGTTGGGCATTTGCAATTTTAGCATCATTAGAAAGCAATTTGGCATTACAAGATTATAAAGCAGGAAAACAAGCAGTGGTATATGATTTTTCTGAAAGACATTTGGATTATGCAACAACTAGAGTATTTTTAGATGACAAAATAAATCCTTTTGGATTTAATAGAAAAGCAGGGTCTGCAACAGTAAATGGATTGCCAATATCATATCTTACAAATGGTTTAGGAGCAGTATTAGAAGAAGATATGGAATTTGAACAAAATACAGATTTAATAGACATAAGTGAAATTCAAAACAAAAAAATAGCAACACAGGTAAAAGATATTGTGACACTTCCAACATATTCATCACAAGATGATACAACTGAAATTAGAAGACAAATAAAAGAACATGTAATGAATTACGGAGCTATAAAAGCAAATATTTGTGGAAACATGAATGGAAATGGAACAATTTATTGTAGTAGTACTCTTCAAGGCCAAGTCAATCATTCTGTGGCAATAATCGGATGGGATGACGAATATTCTGTAGAAAATTTTCCAGAAAGTAATAGACCTCAAAACCCAGGGGCATTTATAGCGAAAAATTCTTATGGAGAACAGAGTGGAGACAAAGGATTTTGCTATATATCTTACGAAGACATCTATGTATATAGTGAATTAACAGGAATTACAAATGCACAAACAGAACCTGATTATGAAAATATATACCAATATGATGAATTGGGTGGATATTTAAAATATACAGAAAAAGAAGTTTCAAAAATATTTTTAGCAACTGAATTTGACAAAAAAACAAATGATAAAGAATATTTAACACAAGTTTCAATTCGTTCACCAGAAACTTATATTTGCAAGGTGTATGTAAATCCTAATGGAACAAGTAAGAAGATGGAGGATTTACAACCAGTTATGTTAAAAACTGGAGAAACACAAAAAATTAGTGCAGGATATCATACTTTAGAATTTGCAGAACCAATAAAAATCGGAGACAATTTTGTCGTAGTAATGGAAATTGAAGGAACACGAGAAAATACAGTTTCAGTTTTGGTTGAAGTTAATTTTGGAGAATTTTTTACAGATCCTAAATATGCAAATGCACCAAATCACGCATATGATACTGTTACAATATCTGATAGTAAATGTTTCTTAGCGACAGAAGAAGATGTTCAAAATGATACATGGGCAGATGCTACAAAATTATATGAAACTACAAATGGAAAATTACCAAATTTTGATACAACAATTAAAGCTTTTACAACATCAAAAGTTGAAATTGTTGAAAAAGAGGTAGAAAGTATTAGAGTTGTAACACCACCAACAAAAACAGAATATTTTGTTGGAGAAGATTTTAATCCAGAAGGATTAGTTATAGAAGCTACTTACGAAGATGGGACAACAGAGAATATAGAAAATTATGAAATTGAAAATGGAATTGATTTAGAAGAAGGACAAAGTTTAATAACAATAACGTACAAAGGACAAAAAACAACACAACAAATAACAGTTAAACAAAAGCAAGTAATTGAACCAGAAAAAGTAATTGATGAAATTACAATAAATAAATTACCAGCTAAAATTCAATATATTGAAAAAAGAGAACAATTGGATTTAACAGGTGGAACTGTAAAGATTGTGTATAATGATGGAACAAATGAAGAAATAGATATGACATTAACTGAAATCAAAGTAGATGGCTTTGATAATACAAAAGTAGGAAAACAAACAATAACATTAACATATAAAGAGAAAAAGGTTCAGTTTGATATCGAGATAAAAGAGCTAGAAAGACCTATAAATTCTAATTTAGATGATGTCAAAATAGATCTAAAAAATATTAGAGCATATTATTTTACAAATGATAGTAAAAAAGATTATGTAATACTTAATATGAAAATTTATGGATTTACTAAACAAACAGGAAATGAAAGTATGGAATATTATTATTACATTTCTAAAAATCCAAATGAAAAAAATATAACAAATTGGATAAAGCTTGAGGATTTTTCACTTGAAGTAAACACTTTGAATCTTGCAAACTACGATGAGCTTGCAGATGCAGATGAAATATATCTATATGTAAAAGAAGTTGCTATTAAAAATGATATGGAATCTGAAAAAGTAACAAAAGCACTATTATTAAATAGCGAAAATATTAATATAGAAAAATATGTGGATGGAAAAAAAGATGCTGATGACACACTTGCACCAGGGGAAATACCTTATGCGGGTAAAAATGCATTAATATTATCTATAGCATTAATAATTTCTATAATAGGAAGAACAGTATACATAAAATACAAAAATATTGAAATAAAATAATATTTAAGTATAGAAAATCTTAAAGTACAAAACGAGAAATGCTCACGCCAAAAATTAATATATTACTATTTCATGGCAAAAACATAGCTGTGGTCTTCGTTGGGGGCCTTTGCCTTATTCCATAGTAATATATTAATTTTTTGACTAAATGAGAGAGGCTAGTAACACGCTTTTTTAGGAAATTTTAAAAAAAATGTTGACAAAACATAAAAATACTAGTATAATTTTATTTGCTATTAAAAATGTGAAAAAATGAATAGATATATAGATATATCTGATGCAAGGAGGGATTACGATGGCACAACCAAAAAGAAGATGGTCAAAAGCTAGAACACACTTAAAAAGATCAACATGGAAAGTAGAAGCACCAAAATTTGCTACATGTCCACATTGTCATGAACCAGTAATGCCACACAGAGTTTGCTCAAACTGTGGATATTATGATGGAAAAGAAGTAGTTGCAAAAAAAACTGAAGAATAATAAGCAGGAACGCCGGAAGGCGTTTTTTGCCGTGTATTCAATAAAACAAAAAATGTTTATTTAAACTATTGAATAAATAAATGAAAAAGTGATATAATAGTCAATAGTTGTAAAATTAAGGGAGGAATTTAAAGTGAAAAAATTAAGAAGAACTAATATTGTAGGAACAATCGGACCAGCAAGTCAAAGTGAAGAAAAATTAACAGAATTAATGAATGCAGGATTAAATGTTACAAGAATCAACTTTTCACATGGAGGATATGAAGAAAACGCAGAAAAGATTGATACAATTAAAAAAGTAAGAAGTGCATTAAACAGACCAGTTGCATTAGTATTAGATACAAAGGGACCTGAAATAAGAACAGGAAAACTTGAATCAGGAGATGAAAAAGTTGTTATAGAAGAAGGACAAACATTTACATTCCTTTATGATGAAGTAATTGGAAATAATACAAAAACATCAATAGGATATAAAAATCTTTACCAAGATGTTGTACCAGGAGCTAAAATATTAGTTGATGATGGTGCAATTGAATTTGAAGTTGTAAGAATAGAAGGAAAAGATGTTGTATGTAAAGCTTTAAATACAGGAAGATTAGGAAGCAGAAAAACAGTTAATGTACCAGGATTAAAACTTAATTTACCAGCATTATCACCAAAAGATATAGATGATATAACAAAAGGTGTTAAAGCAGGATTTGACTATATAGCAGCATCATTTGTAAGAAGAGCTGATGATGTTAACCAAATAAGAAAATTATTAAATGAAAATGGTGGAGAAAGAGTTGGAATTATCTCTAAAATAGAAAGCCAAGAAGGAATTGATAATTTCGAAGAAATACTTGCATTATCAGATGGAATAATGGTTGCTAGAGGAGACATGGGAGTTGAAATTCCTATGGAACAAGTACCAGTTGTTCAAAAACACATGATTAAAAGATGTAATGCTGTTGGAAAACCAGTTATAACAGCAACACAAATGTTAGAATCAATGATTTCTAACCCACGTCCAACAAGAGCAGAAGTTAGTGACGTTGCAAATGCAGTATATGACAGAACAAGCTGTATAATGCTATCTGGAGAATGTGCAATGGGTAAATATCCAGTAGAATGTGTTGAAACAATGGTTAAAATATCAAATTCAATTGAAAACTCAGTAAATTACTGGAAGAGATTTATCAAAAAAGGTTCTTTTGCAGAAAAGTCAGAAGATATGGAAAAGAATATTGCTTATACAACATGCGCAATGGCTGAACACATTGAAGCTGATGCAATATTAACATATACACATTCAGGAAATACAGCTAAAAAATTAGCTGGAATGGGACCTGGATGCCCAATCATAGCTGTAACTGATGATGAAAAAACATTTAACCAATTATCAATTGTATGGAATGTATTACCAGTATTAGTAAAAGGTGAAAATACACCAGAATCAACAATTGAAAAAGGAATAGAAGTATTGAAAGCTAATGGAACACTTGAATCAGGAGATGTAGTAGTTCTTTCAGGTGGAGCTAAAAATTGCATTGATAAAAAATATGAGAAAAAAGTTGTTGCAGGAGTATTAACAATCTAGTAAAAAAGGGACTATGTCCCTTTTTTTGTTGCCTTTGAAAGTATAACTCAGTACAATAAGCATAGCACTCCACTTTGCCACCTAGATATATATTGAATAATGGAAAATTTTGTGCATCTAAACTTGAGTATAGAAAATCTTAAAGTACAGAACAAGGAATACTCACGTCAAAAATGAATATATTACTTATTCCATGGCAAAAACATAGCTAGGGTCTTCGTCGGGGATCTTTGCCTTATTCCATAGTAATATATTAATTTAGAGCTGAATTAGCAACTTTTACTGCTGTTTTTTACCAAAAAGTATTGCAAAAAAAACCATTTAATAGTATAATATAAAAGGCACGAAAATAATATATAGAAAAAAGGTTATAATATTAAAAAAGAAAGAGAAGGAAAAAATGGAATATTTACACATACTAAAGCAAGCTTTGGTTTATGTTTTAACTGCATATTGGTGCTATCAAACAGTTATAAGTTTATGTGCATTGGTAAAATTAAAAGATAAACCTTATTTAACAAACAAAGAACACAAATTCATGGCGATTATACCAGCTCATAATGAAGAAATGGTAGTTGCAAATTTAATTGAAAGTTTGAAAAATCAGAATTACAATAAAGAATTATATGACATTTATGTAATTGCAGACAATTGTACAGATAAAACAGCTCAAATAGCAAGAGAAGCAGGTGCAATTGTATATGAAAGATTTGATCAAGCACACAAAACAAAAGGATATGCATTACAATGGTTTTTGAAACAAAAGATTGAAGAAAATGCAGATTATGATGCAGTGTTGATATTTGACGCAGATAATATTGCAGACCAAAACTTTATAGTAAATATGAACAAAAAATTATGCCAAGGAGAAGAAGTTGTTCAAGGATATAGAGATATCAAAAATCCAACAGACAACTGGATAACAGCAGGATATGCATTATTTTACTGGACAATGCATAGAATGTATCATTTAGCTAGGTATAATATTGGATTATCACCATTATTAAATGGAACTGGATTCATGATAAAATTTGATTTATTAAAACCAAATGGATGGGAAACAGAAACATTAACAGAAGATATTGAATTTTCACTAAAGAATATTATACAAGGAAGAAAACTTGGATGGGCAACAGACGCAATAGTTTATGATGAACAACCAACATCATTTAAACAATCATGGTCACAAAGAAGTAGATGGACAGTTGGACATATTCAATGTATGAAAAAATATACAGGTGAATTGTTTAGAGCAGTAAAAGAACACAAAACATTAATGAATTTTGATGGACTTTTATATATGATTGGAACAGCACCAATGTTAGTAATAACAATGGTACTATTGTTAATAAATTGTGTAATGTATGTTTCTCAAGCAATGACAATAGGGGATTTAATATTTAATGTAGTAAGATATTTAGTCCCAACACTATTCTTGCCAATAGGAACAGCGTTGCTTGCAATGTTCTTAGATAAAAAACCAATAAAACCAATGATCAAAGGATTACTATGCTATCCTGCATTTATGGGAACTTGGGTAATTATAAATGTAAAATGTTTATTTAAAAGAGAAACAACATGGGAAAAAATTGATCATGTAAGAAGTATAAAAATTGCAGAAGTTAAAGAAGCACCAGAAAAGATTTAATTAAGCATTTAATACCGGTTCTACTTTGCCACACGGCAAGTGGCACCGGTTCTGTTTTGTAATTGGTTAAAAAATAAGGAGTAAAATATGCTATTTGAAAAAATAAAAGTATATGGATTTGTTGGACCGTCTGGAACAGGAAAAAGTTACAGAGCACAGATGGTTGCAAGTGAAAAAGGAATAAATTTTATAATTGATGATGGATTGTTAATAAAAGATAATGAAATAATTGCAGGGCTATCAGCAAAAAAGGCGCCAACAAAGATAGAAACAGTAAAACATGCATTATTTTATAATGAAGAAGAAAAAAAGCCTGTAAGAGATGCTATAAAAAAATACAAGCCTTCAAAAATTTTGATACTTGGTACATCTGATGGAATGGTGCAAAAAATTGCAGCAAATTTATCTTTACCAGAAGTATCTGAAATAACATATATAAATGAAGTTGCTACAGAAGAAGAAATGCAAACTGCAAGACATATACGTGTAACAGAAGGAAAACATGTTATACCAGTACCAACATTTGAATTAAAAAAAGATTTTTCAGGTTACCTTTTAGACCCACTTCAAATATTTAAATCAAAAGGAGCAGGGCAAAAACCATATATATCAGAGAAGACAATAATAAGACCAACTTTTAGTTATTTGGGAAAGTTTACAATTTCTGATACAGTATTTAGACAAATAATGGAATATTTAGCAACTAAAATGACTGGAATATATAAAGTTATTAGAACAAGAGTAAATAGTACTGAAGTTGGACCAAGTATATATATGGAAGTTACTGTAATGTATGGATATAATATGCAAGAATGTTTAAGAGAATTCAAGGATAAAGCTAGAAAAGAAATTGAAAATTTGACAGCTATGAATATTGTTTCTTTAGAAGTTGTTGCAAAAAATATTTATATACCAGAGGAGGAAAATAAATGAAGTTTTTAAAGAAAATAGGTAGAGTAATAGTAAGAACTGCTATACGTCTATATTTTGTAGTAGTTTATAGAGTAAAAGTTGAAGGAACAGAGAATATACCAAAAGATAAAACACAACCATTAATTTATTGTGGAAATCATAGAACATATAAAGATCCACCACTAATAGTTGTTACTGCTAAAAGACATGTAAGATTTTTAGCAAAAGAGGAACTTAGAAAAAATCCTTTTTTTGCTTTTCTAGGTGTGGTATTTGATGGAATTTATGTAAAGAGAGATTCAAAAGATGTAACAGCATTAAAAACCACATTGAAAGCATTAAAAAACGGAGAGAGTGTAGCGTTATTTCCAGAAGGAACAAGAAACGGAATGGAAAAAGGTCAAAAGGCAAAAGATGGTGCAGCATTTTTCGCAGTTAAGACAGGAGCAAAAGTTATTCCTGTTGGAATAAGCGGAGGAGAAAAACCATTTAAGAAGATGACTATTAGATACGGAGCACCACTTGATTTTAGTGGAAGAAGCAAAGAAGAATTAGATGAAATAACAGATGAAATTATGGAAAAAATAATAGAACTAACAAAATAGTAATTCATGATAAAGGAAGGAAATAAAAAATGATTAACCAAAAAATTAGAAATATAGCAATAATTGCACACGTAGACCACGGAAAAACTACATTAGTAGATGCTTTATTAAGACAAAGCCATGTATTTAGAGATAATGAACAAGTACAAGAAAGAGTAATGGATTCAAATGATCAAGAAAAAGAAAGAGGAATAACAATTTTAGCTAAAAATACAGCTGTTATGTTTAATGATGTAAAAATAAATATAGTTGATACACCTGGACATGCTGATTTTGGTGGAGAAGTTGAAAGAGTTTTAAAAACAGTTGATGGTGTTCTTTTATTAGTTGATGCTTTTGAAGGAGCAATGCCTCAAACAAGAGAAGTATTAAAGAAATCTTTAGCAATGAACTTAAAACCAATTGTTGTAATAAATAAAATTGACAGACCTGGTGCAGAGCCATTAAAAGTTTTAGATCAAGTAATGGAATTATTTATAGAACTTGATGCAAATGATGATCAATTAGATTTTCCAGTTGTTTTTGCATCTGCAAAAAATGGAGTAGGAAAATTAGATTTAAATGATCCTGATGGAGATTTAACTTGTTTATTTGAAACAATTATAAAAACAATAAAAGCACCAAATTGTGATGAAGAAGGACCAGCTCAAATGTTAGTTTCAAACATTGATTATGATGATTATGTTGGAAGAATTGCAGTTGGAAGACTTGAAAGAGGTGTTATAAAAGTTGGTATGCCTGTAAGTATATGTGAAAAAGATGACAAAATTTCACAAGGCAAAATTGCAAAAGTATATACACACATGGGACTTAAAAAAGTAGAAGTTGAAGAAGCAAAAGCAGGAGATATAATTGAAATATCAGGACTTTCAAACATTCATATTGGTGATACAATTTGTGATTTCAATACTCCTGAAAAAATACCATTTGTAGATATTGATGAACCAACAGTATCTATGACATTTAGTGTAAATAATGGACCATTTGCAGGAAGAGAAGGACAATTTATTACTTCAAGACATCTAAGAGATAGATTATTCAAAGAATTAGATAGAAATGTAAGTTTAAGAGTTGAAGAAACAGCATCACCTGATTCATTTATAGTATCAGGAAGAGGAGAATTACACTTATCAGTATTAATAGAAACAATGAGAAGAGAAGGATATGAATTATTAGTATCTAGACCAAAAGTAATTATGAAAGAAATTGATGGTGTAAAATGTGAACCAATTGAAAGATTAGTTGTAAACATTCCAGATGACAGTGTTGGAACAGTAATTGAAAAATTAGGTAGAAGAAAAGCTGAAATGGTTAATATGGAACCAGCTGAAGCAGGACATACAAAAATAGAATTCAAAATTCCTGCAAGAGGGTTAATTGGATATAGAACAGAATTCCTTACAGATACAAAAGGTGAGGGAGTTATGAACAGCATATTTGATTGCTATGAACCATTTAAAGGTGAAGTTGTAGCAAGAGTTAGAGGAACTATTGTTGCATTTGAAGCGGGAACATCAATAACTTATGGATTATATAATGCACAAGATAAAGGTGATTTATTTATAGGACCAGGTGTTGATGTTTATGAAGGAATGATAGTTGGTCTAAATTCTAGAGGAGAAGATTTAGCTATAAATGTATGTAAAGAAAAACATTTAACAAATACTAGAGCTTCAGGTTCTGATGATGCATTAAGATTAGTGCCACCAATTCAAATGTCTCTTGAAAAAGCTATCGAATTTATTCAAGATGATGAGTTAGTGGAAGTAACACCAAAATCAATCAGATTAAGAAAGAAAATACTTGACAATAAAGAAAGAGAACGTGCTGCTAGAAGTGCTAACAAATAGTAGAAAAAGGTGGAAAAGAAAGATGACGAGCCTGATAGATAATATAAAAGAAGAAGCTATCAAAGAGCATATTCCTATAATTATGGATGATACATTAGAAGTTATTGATAACATATTAACAGATGTTAAACCAACAAGAATTTTAGAGATTGGAACAGCTGTAGGATATTCTGCAATACGTTTTTCAAAGTATCTTGCAGAAGGTGGAAAAATAGATACAATTGAAAGAGATGAAGAAAGAATTTCACAAGCCAAAATAAATATAAAAAATGTAGGACTAGAAGATAAAATAAATATTTATGAAGGTGATGCTGTTGAGATTTTACCAACTTTGAATGAAAAATATGATGTTGTTTTTATTGATGCAGCAAAAGGAAAATATCCATTTTTCTTAAATGAAGCTTTGCGTATGATAAAACCTAACGGAATTATATTTGCAGATAACATCTTATATAAAGGTTATGTTATGAGTGATTATAATAAACATAAACAACGTACAGCAGTAAGAAATTTGCGTGAATATATTAAAGAAGCCACTGAAAACCCAAACATTGAAACTGAAATTTTAGAAGTTGGAGATGGATTAGCAATTAGTAGAATTAAATAATAATAAATATCCCCCAGAAATTAGTTCTGGGGGATTGAAAGTTTATGACAGAGTTATGCTTGGTGCCAGAGTATAAGAAATCCTACGATTAGCATAATCTTTTGAAAAATGTATGCCATCAGAGTCATCCTCTTTGGAATCATAAGATTTAAACCCTGGAATGTGCAATTTGGAAAAATCATCAACAACAAATACTTTCGTAATTGGATTGCTTTCTTCAGAAACACCATTTTCAGAATTTTCGTCTTTTGAGATATATTGCTTATATTTTGAATGAGATGCAGAACCTGTTGTGGCTTCTTCATCCATTTTTCTAGTTCTAAGCTGAATCTCAAGTTGCAACCCAGGAATCACATAGGAATATGGCTGAATCACTAATGTAAAATGAAGTGATTGGTAACCATTTGATTTTTGATTCTTGATATAGTCCTTATCAGAATCATCATCAATGTCAAAAGGAATTGTTAAGATTTCTCGAATGACCATTTTATTGACTTTGTTAACATAGTTGGTATTTTCTACCCAATCAAAAAAATCTTTTCTGATTTTTCTGTTTTTGGCTGCGAGAATGCCAACCACTGCATCATGAATCATATAAACATATTCAATAGCAGTTTCTTCGTCACTGTTTAGAATAATACCTCTTAAACCAAAACGATCTCGAATCTTGGCAGAAAGTGTTTCATTCGATTTACGAAGAATTTTCGTTAAATCACTTTCCAAAGATTTACGGCGACCATGAAGAATGATATCAATATCAATATTATTAGTGATGTTTAACCACTTAATGATATGCATTATCGTAATAGTGATATATGTTATGATGTCAGTAATTTCAGAGGTCATTTTACGAGTTCTTAAACAGTTCCGCAGACCATCAACAAATGCGTCATAAGTTTTGGAATCTTCTTCTTCAACTTCTGCATCTTCTAAGATACTATACAGGTTTTCAACGATTTGAATAATGTTCCTTGATTTTTCCAGAGCCTCTTGATAGCTCTGGTGAATAAAGTCTAAAGTTTTTTGTGTCATGAGCTATTAAATCCTTTCTAAAAAAATTTTTCATGCTACATTATAACATAAATAAATGAAAAAGTATAGTGTTATTGGAAAGTTATATTAAATAAATGTCGCTAAGTTAATGCTTTTTTGTTGAATTTGGGCATAAAGTACAATATTATTTACATAATTAGATAAAATGCTTGCAAAATCATTAAAAAAGTTATAAAATATAGATGCTTAAATAAGAGAAAAATCAGAAAGGATATAGATAATGAAAGAAGTAGAATTATTAGCCCCAGCGGGATCATTTGAAAAAGCAAAAATAGCATTTTTATACGGAGCAGATGCAGTATATTGTGGAACTGCATCATTATCATTAAGGTCAAGAGCAGAGATACAAGATGATGATTTAATACAAACAATAAAATATGCACATAGTATTGGAAAAAAAGTATATGTAGCATTAAATATATATGCATGGGATGAAACATATCCAGAAATAATAGAAATGGCGAAAAAATTAGAAGAAATAAAGCCAGATGGAATAATTGCAGCAGATGGTGGAGTGATAGAAACATTAAAACAATACGCACCAAGTGTTCCAATAAATGTTAGTACACAAGCAAATATTGTAAGTCTACATTCATGCAATTTCTGGTACAAAAATGGTGCTAAAAGAATGATAATGGCAAGAGAATTAAATAAAGAACAATTAAAATATATAATGGCAAATAAACCAGAAGGAATGGAAATTGAAATATTTGTACATGGTGCAATATGTTTTGCATATTCAGGGAGATGTTTCTTAAGCGATTTTTTAGCTTGTAGAAGTGCTAATTTAGGAGATTGTGCACAAAGCTGTAGATGGTCATATAATCTATATGCAGAAGAAAGGAATAACCCAGGACAATATATGCCAATAGAAATGGATGAACATGGGACAAGTATATTTTCATCAAAAGATTTATGTTTAATAAAAGAACTTCCAGAAATAATAGATATGGGAGTTGATAGTTTAAAAATTGAAGGACGTTTAAAAACAGAATATTATGTTGCAAGCATAGTAAATGTTTATAGAAATGCTATTGATGATTATAAAAAAGATCCATCACATTATGATGTAGATAAATATTTAAAAGAAATTGAAAAAATAAAAACAAGAGAATTAACAACATTTTATTTTAATGATAGAAAAAATCAAGATATTCAAGAATATGATGGACACCAATATAATGAGTTGTATCAATTTGGTGGAAAAGTTGTGGAATATAATGAAGAAAAATCAATTATGGAAGTAAGAAATAGATTACAAGTTGGAGATACAATGGAAATTTTAGTACCACATCAAATAGAGCCAGTTGTGTTTAATATTGAAAAAATGTGGGATATAGAAACAGATAAAGAAATTGAGTTTATAAATCCAGGAGTAAAAGGTCAACAAGTAAAAATACTTCTTCCAATAAAATGTGAGAAAAATTGGATTATTAGGAGAAAAAAGTAATAATGAAAAATATAAAAGATTATAATTTAGATAGTCTAAAAGAAGAGTTTGTTCAAATGGGAGAAAAGCCATTTAGAGCTGAACAAGTATTTAAATGGTTATATGAAGAAAAAGTCAAAGAATTTGATGAAATGACAAATTTATCTTTACAGCTAAGAGAGAAATTAAAAGAAAATTATACAATGTGCAATTTCAAGATTTTAAGAAAATTAGAATCAAGTGATGGAACAAAAAAATATTTATTTGATTTGTTAGACGGAAATGCAATAGAAACAGTACTAATGAGTTATCATCATGGGTATAGTATATGTGTATCATCACAAGTTGGATGCAAAATGGGATGTAAATTCTGTGCATCAACAGGAATTCCATTTGTAAGAAATTTAACATCTGGTGAAATTGTAGAACAAATATTAGCAGTAGAACAAGATAACAATATAAGAATATCAAATGTAGTATTTATGGGAATTGGAGAACCACTGAATAATTATAATAATGTTGTAAATGCTATTAGAATAATAAACAATCCAAAAGGAATAAACATAGGAGCAAGGCATATAAGTGTTTCAACAAGTGGATTAGTTCCGGCAATTTATAGATTAGCAGATGAAAATATTCAATGTACATTATCAATATCTTTGCATGCTACTACAAATGAAAAAAGAAGTAGTATGATGCCTGTAAATAATGCATTCCCAATAGAAGAATTATTACAAGCTTGTAAAGATTATATAGCAAAAACAAACAGAAGAATTTCATTTGAATATGCTTTAGCAAAAGACAATAATGATAATTTAGAAGATGCTAAAGAATTAGTACATCTATTAAAAGGGATGTTGTGCCATGTAAATTTGATTCCAATTAATAAAATTGAAAATGGAGCATATACTAAAAGTTCAAATGAAAATATAATGAAATTTAGAGATTATTTAAATGACCATGGAATTGTTGCAACAATAAGAAGAGAATTAGGCTCAGATATTGATGCTGCTTGTGGCCAATTAAGAAGAAAAAACTTGAGCTAGCTAAAAAGGACCGTCCCCATTTTAGCGTTGACAAATAAATTAAATTATGATATAACGTAAAAAAAGATACGAGGTGAAAAAATGATAATAGCTTATGGAAAAACAGATATAGGAAAAGCTAGAGAAATGAACCAAGATGCATATTATATATCTGATTCATCAAGTGAACTGAAACTATATATATTAGCAGACGGAATGGGTGGATATAAAGGTGGAGAAATAGCAAGTAATTTGGCAGTAAAATGTGCAAAAAGTTATATAGAAAACAATTTTAAAGAAACTTTAAAAGACAAAGAAAGCTTAATTCAACTAATTGCTAGTAGTATGGAATATGCAAATATGGTAGTATATGAAAAGTCAAAAGAAGACAAAGAACTTGAAGGAATGGGTACTACTTTAGAAGTTTGTTTAATATATAATAATAAGGCGTATATTGGTCACATTGGTGATAGTAGAATTTATAGAATCAGAAAAGATTTTATTAGAAAATTAACACAAGACCATAGCTATGTTGAAAAACTAGTAAAAGATGGAACAATAACAAAAGAAGAAGCTGAAAAACATCCTAAAAAAAATATGCTAATGAAAGCACTTGGATGTAATGCATTTGTTGAACCTGATGTATCTGTTAAAGGCTTCTTGAGAGATGATATACTTTTAATATCTTCAGATGGCTTAACAAATATGGTAAAGCAAGAAGATATATTTAAGATAGCAAAAGGAAATATAGAAAAAGCACCTATCAGGCTTGTAGACTTAGCAAATGAAAATGGTGGGTTAGATAATATAACAGTTGTAGTAATAAAAAACATATAACCTATAAGGAGAGATAAAAATGGATTTAAAAGGTAGATTGTTAGGAAATAGATATGAAATCATAGAGAAAATTGGAAGTGGCGGAATGGCTACAGTATATAAAGCTAAATGCCATGTTTTGAATAGATATGTAGCAATCAAAATTTTAAGAGATGAATTCACAACAGATGAAGAATTTATAAAAAGATTTGAAGTAGAAGCTCAATCAGCAGCTAGTATAACACATCCTAATATAGTATCAGTTTATGATGTAGGTGTTGACGGAAATCTATATTATATTGTTATGGAACTAATAAAAGGAAAAACTTTAAAAGAAATAATTATAGAGGAAAAAGGTGCACTTCCATGGAAATGGTCAGTAAATATAGCAATTCAAATTGCATCAGCATTGGAAACAGCACACAGAAATCATATAATACACAGAGATATTAAACCCCATAATATTATTATTACAGAAGATGGAGTTGCAAAAGTAACAGATTTTGGAATTGCAAAAGCTGTATCAAATTCAACAATTACAGCATTTGGAACAACAATTGGTTCTGTTCATTATTTCTCACCAGAACATGCACGTGGAGGATACACAGATGCAAAATCTGATTTATATTCTTTAGGCGTAGTTATGTATGAAATGTTGACAGGAAGAGTTCCTTTTGATGCAGATACACCTGTTTCAATTGCATTAAAACATATACAAGAAGAACCAAAGCCTGCTATTGAAGTTAATCCAAACATTCCTAAAGCAGTAAATGATGTAATAATGAAATCTTTGAAAAAAGATGCAACATTAAGATATCAAAATGCAACAGAAATGTTAATTGATTTAAGAAGAGCTCTAAAAGATCCAAATGGAGATTTTGTAGATAATGGAGAATATAGAGGAGATTCACCAACACAAAGAATTTCAACAATTGAGTTAGAAGAAAAGCAACCCAAAGGAACAAATAAAAAGAAAAATAAATTTGGAGAATTTGTAAAAAATCACAAGGTTTTAGTTTCAATTATTGGATTAATTTTCTTATTTGTTATAAGCTTAGGTGGAACAATTGGAATTGCAGGACTTACAAGAGCTAAAGAGGTTGCAATACCAAATTTAGTTGGAAAAACAGTTGATGAAGCTAAGCAAATCTTAAAAGACAATAAATTAATTTATGTTGAAAATGGTAGTGAATATAATACAGAATACAAAGAAGGACAAATAATTTCACAAGATCCAAAATTTGTTGATGGTAGAAAAATCAAAGAAAATGTTGAAGTTAAAGTTGTTGTAAGTTTAGGAACTGAGAAAACAAAAGTACCAGTCTTAAAAGGTATAACAAAAGATGAAGCTGAAAAAGCGGCAAAAGAAGCAAAAATCAAACTTGAAATAGTTGAAGAAGTTAGCAAAACAGTTGCTGCAGGAATTGTAATTAAACAAGAAACAGATCCTGAAACAGAAGTTAATGCAGGTGATACTGTAAAAATATATGTAAGTATTGGAACAGGAATAAAACAAGTTGTTGTAATTTCTGTACTATATAAAGATGAAGCAACAGCAAAACAAACTTTAGAGGGCTTAGGATTGGTAGCTGAAGTTGAATATGATGAAGATAAAACAAGAGGAAATGGTGTTGTTTTAAAACAAAGTATAGCATCAGGAGAAACAGTTGATGAAGGAAGTACAGTTGTTATAACTGTTAATAAATTGGCAGAATTGAAAACTGGAACACTTACAATTGATGTAAAATCTTTAATAGGTTTCCAAGATACTTACAAAGAAACAATAAAAGATGAAAATGGCAAAGATGTTGTTGTTGAAAAGAAGAATGAACCTAAGGATGTAACTTTAAGAGTTACTGTTGATGGAGAACAAGTTAAAAAATCTAAAGTAAAAGAAAATGCAACAGCTGAAAAAATTACTAATATTTCAGGAAAAGGAACAGTTGAAATAAAAGTATATATTGATGATACTTTATATAAAACTATAAATATGGATTTGAATAAAACAACTGAAATTACAATACCAGAATAATAAATAAACCCTATACAAGGTAATGAACCAAAGTATAGGGTTTTGTTTTTTGGATGAATAAATTAATGATTTTCTAAATTTGAGATACGAAAAGAATTTTTGGCAACTAAATCATTTAATCTTTGAAATTCATGACCATAAATATCTTGGTGATTTCTACGATCATTATCTGCGTCAAAAAGAATTTTTATTTTGTCTAAACCTTCTGTTTCATATCTCAAAAAAGCTGAATTCAAAGAAGTAAGCAATTTTATTATTTTAGCATGTTCGCTTAGATTATCTGATTTCAAAGAAATAAGTCTTCTATCAAGATTAGAGTAAGAATTTTCTAAGCTAGAAACTTTTTCATTAATGCTAGAGTAGCAGTTCTCTAAACCAGCAACTTTTTCATTAATGCTAGAGTAACAATTTCCTAAGCCAGAAACTTTTTCATTAATGCTAGAGTAGCAGTTTTCTAAACCAGAAACTTTTTCATTAATGCTAGAGTAACAATTTTCTAAGCCAGAAACTTTTTCATTAATGTTAGAGTAAGAATTTTCTAAGCCAGAAACTTTTTCATTAATGCTAGAGTAGCAGTTTTCTAAGCCAGAAACTTTTTCATTAATGCTAGAGTAAGAATTTTCTAGGCCAGAGACTTTTTCATTAATATTAGAATAAGAATTTTCTAAACCAGCAACTTTTTCATTAATATTAGAATAAGAATTTTCTAAGCTAGAAACTTTTTTATCAAGACTAGAATAGTAATTCTCTAAATTTGTAACTTTTTTATTAAGATTAATAATATCGGCACTTAGACTTTTTAACTTATTGTCATGTTGAGCTAATATTTCACTACAATTTTTTACTTCCTGTAAAATTAAATCTAACTTTTCATCAATTGATGAGTTTTTATTTTTTACCATGGTATCACCTCCTATTACTGAAAATATAAATAAGAAACAAGAATAAAATTAAAATGATAAAAAAATAAATGAAAAAATACAATAAGAGTATACAACTAAATAGAGTATATGTCAATAGATTTTATTAGTAAATAGTTTAAACATATAGCTTAGCTCAAATGACCTGAAAATCCCTCTTAGACTTATACATATATATTAAATAATGGAAAATTTTGTGCATCTAAACTTGAGTATAGAAAATCTTAAAGTACAAAGTGAGACTAACTATATGTTGTCAATAGGAAAAATGAAAAAAGTTAAAAAAATTTATAATATATAAAATTGCATGACAAATAAACATTCCGAAAAATGCTTTTTTA
>CAKOXV010000021.1 GCA_934130355.1 uncultured Clostridia bacterium | reverse complement strand
TGTGTTATGATGTGTTATGAATGGTCTTGCTGTTGCTCCACCTGATATTGTATTTAATATTGGTGTTTCAACTTCTAGATATCCTTTTTCATCTAATATTCTTCTGATTTCTGATATAATTTGGCTTCTTTTTCTAAATGTTTCTTTTACTTCTGGATTCATTATTAAATCAACATATCTTTGTCTATATCTTAAGTCTACATCTTTTAATCCATGGAATTTTTCTGGTAATGGTCTTAGTGATTTTGAAAGTAATACTACTTCTTTTGAATGTACAGATATTTCTTCTGTTTTTGTCTTAAATACAAATCCTGATATTCCTATAATATCTCCAATGTCATAAGTTTTGAAGGCTTTATAACTTTCTTCTCCTAAGTCATTTATGCTTACATAACTTTGAATTTTTTCATCACTGTCTAATATTGTGCAAAATGATGCTTTTCCCATTATTCTTTTTGCTATAATTCTTCCTGCTACTTTTACATCTTTTTGATCAAATGCATCATAGTTTGCTTTTATTTCTCCTGCTGAATTTGTTCTATCATATTTAGTTATTTCAAATGGATTTTTTCCTTGTTCTTGTAATTCTTTTAATTTATCTTTTCTTATTTGTATTAAATGATTTTCGTCTATTTCTATTTCTGAATTTTGATTGTTATTTTCTTGCATATTATTCTCTCCTCTTTATTTATAAAATCATAGACTTATTATAATGTATTTTTCCTGAAAAATCAAGTATTTATGTAAAATATTGGCTTTCAATTATTAGTCCTTTAAATGTATAGTTTGCCTTAACGTACCTGCTACTCCCCTTGGACCTATACATATATATTAAATAATGGAAGATTTTGTGCATCTAAACTTGAGTATAGAAAATCTTAAAGTACAAAGCGAGGGATGTTCACGTCAAAAATGAATATATTACTATTCCATGGCAAAAACATAGCTGGGGTCTTCGTCGGGGGTCTTTGCCTTATTTCATAGTAATATATTCATTTTTGGACTAAGTGAAAGAGGCTCGTGTTGTACTTTTAGATTTTATACGAAAGTTTAGCTTGTCCAAAATCTGAAATGATTTTAATATATATGTATAGGTCCAAGGGGAGTAGCAGGTACGTTAAGGCAAACTATATATTTTAAGGGTTAAAATTAAACAAAAAAGGATACATTTTTATTGTATCCTTTTACATTATGTATTTTACAAATTTTATTATCATTGTTGCCAATCATCTTTTTTTACAACAAATCCTACTGTCGAATCAGGTATTTCACCAACAGAAAGGTATCCATTATCAATTCTTTCGTTTTGATTTGGAACTTTACCACTTAATACTGTTGCTGGATCAGGATCATACTGAACAAGAATATCTTTTTCATGGTCATAGTAAAATAATGTCCAATGTCCATGTATTTTAGTTATTTCAAGATTTACTATATATGCATCTGTATCCAAATTTTGTAAAGTTCTTTTCAAACCATCAGTTCCACTTGTTCGTGTATATTTTATTGATTCATCATCTAATATAGCCTGTATAGATGTATCTCCAGCTCCAGATTGTCCATTTACAGCTAAATATTTTACATACTCATTAGGTTCTACAATTTTGTGTTTTAACTCACTTGCCATTAATGTAGCACAAGTAATTCCACATCCTCCAGATTGTATAGTACTGCCATTATTTCTATCTCCATATTGGCTCTGCCAATACATAATATGTCCATATCCACCTTTATACCAAAGAGTGTCCATATATCTTTTATACCAACCGGGTTCCCAAGAATAACCTGGATTACTTTGATATCTATCTTTTAATAAGATACCGTCCTCTGTTACTCTATAATCGTCCGGATACTCAATTTTAGTGAAATCCCATTCATCATTTTGATTACTTTGTGATTTTTTCACGTCATTAAATAGGCCTAATATTCCATTTGTCGCTCCTGCAATTGCTCCAATACCCACTCCGTCCTTTTGTTTAAATAAAAAGTTTAAAGTTGTATCCTCATTCAGGTACTTGACCCCATTTACTGCTCCTAATAATATTCCTTTTATTATATCAAGATTATTGTTTTCTGCAATATTCATTCCTGCTATTATTTGCATTATTTCTCTAATTACAGCATTAATACTATCAATATCGCTTTGTATGTTGCTACATACTGTAGATATATTCAAAGCTGGTAATTCTATACAACTTGTATCTATTCCATTTAAAACGTCTTTTGCACTTGACAATTTTTTACCAAGTGTTCCAAGTTTTGATAATGCGTCTGCTATTTTATCTTCATTATACTTAATTTCTCCAGACATTTTAATTTTCACCTCTTCCTAATTAAAAGTTTTTAAAATATGAATTTAAGCCTGCTAAGTTTTTTTTAGTTGTTGCTAATTTGATTTGTCATCACTTGTTGTAGGTGTTTCAGCAAATAAAATATCCCATATATCTGCTTTTCCATCACCATGACCATCCTTACCAGGAGCATCATATGTTGCAACATCCCATACTGTTTGAGCATGTCCTGCTATAGCTAATAAATGAAATGGGTCTGAATCTAAGTGCCCATCTAATGTTTCATCTACAAATTTTTCGGTTGCCTCCACATCTCCCATACCTGGTTTTTTACTATAAGAATAAGAAGCATAAAACTTTGTACCTTTTTCTCTTGCTCCCTCTACATACTCTACTACTTTGTCTTTTTGCTCCCAAAAAGGACTTACCATTAATACACTTTTAAATGTATATTCAGATTTATCCGCAAATTCTGCAACAGCTTTTCCTCCGTGAACTATGTCCAATTAAAGTCATATTACTAGTATCTATATTGTAACTATTTGCAAGTTTTTTTACTATTGCATCAAAAGTATCAGCTTTCCTAGCATCCCAAAATGGCCCATTATTAGGCATATATATAAAGCGCGCATTTGGCTTTTCTAATCCACAATTATTTATAGCTGTCAACATAAGTTGTTGATATCCATCTCCTGCTGGTCCAAAAACAGATGCTGCGCCTCCAATTGATTCTATTGATTTTATTACATTGTCAGCTGATATACCAGATACAGCACTTGCTCCATGTCCATCTAGTAAAAAAGCTGTCGGAATATTATCATCAGGATTTTCTGGCTCCATTATAAAACATCTAAATGTTCCACTTCCTTCTATGAAAACGCTCTCATATTTGACATTATATTTTATATTTCCTTTCCACAATTCCACTCCATTGCCTGTAAATTTCGCATCAATTCCTTGTGATGAAATATCATTTTGCAATAGAAAACTTAGAGTAGTAGCATTATCAATCAAATATTTTGTCCCATTTACTGCTCCTAATAATATTCCTTTTATTATATCAAGATTATTGTTTTCTGCAATATTCATTCCTGCTATTATTTGCATTATTTCCCCAATTACAGCATTAATACCATCAATATCATTTTGTATGTTGCCACATACTGTAGCTATATTCAAAGCTGGTAATTCTATACCACTTGTATCTATTCCATTTAAAACGTCTTTTGCACTTGACAGTTTTTCACCAAGTGTTCCAAGTTTTGATAATGCGTCTGCTATTTTATCTTCATCACACTTAATTTCTCCAGACATTTTAATTTTCACCTCTTCCTAATTAAAAGTTTTTAAAATATGAATTTTAAGCCTGCCAAAGTTTTCTTTAGCTATTGCTAATTTGATTTGTCATCACTTGTTGTAGGTGTTTCAGAAAATAAAATATCCCATATATCTGCTCTTCCATCTCCATCTTCATCAGTTGTAGCAAGATCCCACACGGCTGTATCATGATTATAAACCGCTGACAAATGAAATGGTTCTGAATCTAAATGTCCTTCTAATGTTTCATCCACGAATTTTTTTGTTGCTTCAACATCTCCAAAGCCAGGTCTCCAGCTATAGCTAGCATAAAATTTTGTTCCTTTTTTTTCTCGTGCATCTTCTATAAAATCTACTACAGCTTGTTTTTGCTCCCAAAAAGGGCTTACCATTACTACGCTTTTAATTGTATATTTTGATTTCATTGCAAATTCTGCAACTGCTTTTCCTCCGTGAACTATGTCCAATCAAAGACATATTATTAACATCTATATTATAATTTTGTGTAAGATTTTCCACTATCTTATCAAAAGTTATTGCCTCTCTGCTATCCCAATATGTACCATTATTAGGTAAATATACAAAACGTGCATTAGGTCTCTCTAATCCTCCATTATTTATAGCTGTTAGCATAATTTTTTGATCTCTCCTTGTTCCAATTACGTCTACCCAATAGTCATTATCAGTGCTTTGTACAGCATTTGGTCCATGTCCGTCAAGTATAAAAGCCGTTGGAATATTAGCTTCAGGATTTTCTGGTTCCATTATAAAACATCTAAAATATCCATTACCTTCTACGTAAACCTTTTCAAATTTAACAGTATATTTTACATTTTCTTTCCATAGTTCCACTCCATTTCCGGTGAATTTTGCATTAATTCCTTGTAATGAAATATCATTTTGCAACATAAAACTTAAAGTTGTAGCATTATCAGCTATATACTTTACTCCTTTTATTGCTCCTAGTAATATTCCTTTTATTATATTAACATTATCATTTTCTGCAGCATTCATTTCTGCTATTATTTGTATTATGCTTCCAGTTATAGCATTGATGCTATTAATACTGTTTTGTATGTTAGTACATACTGTAGATACATTCAAAGTTGCTAGTTCCAAACCACTTGTATCTATTCCATTTAAAGCATCTTTTGCACTTGATAATTTTTGGATAAGTGTTTCAAGCTCAGATAATGCAGTTTTTACTTCTTCTTCAGCACATTTAATTTCTCCAGACATTTTAATTTACCCCTCTCATAATTAAGCTTTAAGGTTTGAAAGATATGATTCTATGCCTGATAAGTTTTCTTTTACAGTTACTAATTCTGCATCTATTTCTTTTTCCTTTCCTTGAACTGTAGCCACATCCGCGTTTAATAAGCCTACATTTTGACCAATCTCACTTGACATATTATCCAATGTATTAAAACTATTTTTAGCCATTTCGCCTCCTAGTGCATCCATTAAGCTAGTTTGAATATCTGAAGCACTTCCTTTAGCAGCATTAAGCTGACCAATAGCAGTATTTAATCTTGCTATTATTGTTTTGCATATTCCTTTCTTTTTTTCTAAATCTGCTATTTGTCCCTTTAGTTCACTCACATGTTGTTCCAACCTTCTAATTTGTTCTGTATTATCTGGTTGTGTTTGTTGAGTTGGCTGTGTTGGCTGTGTTGGTTGTGTTGGCTTATTATTTTTCTTTGATAAGTTTCCAATTTTTGACAACGCTGATCCTACTTTTGACATTGTCGTTTTTGCTTTGCTTGATTTTCCTGCTAATGAACTTACTTTCATAATTATATTTCTCCCTTCTTATTTCTTACCTCAATTATCCTACATTATTGATTTTTTCAGCTTTTTCTAAGTCATCTTCTGTTTGTTGCATTAAGTCCTTAAATTCAGTATTAATGTTTGCAAAAAAGGCTGTTATTTTTTCTTTTATTTCACTAAATTTTTCTTCAAAAATGTCTGCTGATTCACTTTCCCATAATATTCTTTTATACTCAATTTCAATTTCATTCATTTGGTCTTTTGCTATTTCAAAACATTTTGATATTTTTTGTTGAATGCTTATTACTTGGTCTGACAAAAATCTCAACCCTGGATCATTAGTAATTTCTATTTCTTTTATTCTGTTTGGTTCTTCATCAATTTCTACTGTTTCTTTTTGTTTTCTATCTACCATAGAGTAATTATTTGAAATTAATTCTAATGAATATGGTAATTTATAAACAACTAATGATAACATCTCATTTAGTTGTGGCACCATATTATTAAATGCCATTACTAATTTGTTGTATCTTTTACCATACCAAAATTCATGCATCTCTGACAAATATGCATATGCTTTTACAATTTGATCATTTAATTGTTTTCCATCTTCTCTAATTTTTTTGGCTTGTACAGCCATTTCTCCATAATTTACTTTTCTAATTCTTGACATATTTTTTCCTCCTATACTTATATCTCTATTTATCTTCATCATTAGTTTTTATTTTAATCATCATGCAGTCTATTTATGAAATTGCATTAAAGTCTTCATCGCCATCTTTATATGGTCCAATTCCAAGAACATAATCTGACATAATATATTTAGCTCCGTCTTTCCTTGAGTTGTTCTTTGCGTTCAACTGATTTAACTCCCCATACACAGACATCAATTCCTTGTTCATTAAGTCTATCTATTCTATCCCATATACCAGTACTTGATTTTGTATTAACACATTCTACATCATTTTCTGTTATTAAGTTCATAGTTCCACTATCCAAAGAATCAACAAGATACCAAATTCTAGCATCACTAGAATTTTGCCTAATATAAGGCACATCATTATGATTATTAGTTTGTATAATGCAACTATCAGTCATACCTTTTTTTTGAATAGTATCAATTACAGCCGGTGAAAGAACATAATCTGGGTATCCTGAACCATTCGCATATTTTAAATCAATGATAGCTGTCATGCCATATTCACTACAAATATCTAAATATTCTTCAAAAGTTGGTGGTTTTTCACCTTTTTTTGGTGCATTATGACTACAAATAAGATTTCCATTTGCATCAAATCTCACATCTGTCTCACAACCCCAAAATCCATTTTCACCAGCATTAATGAATGCCTCTATAGAATTGTCTCTCATGCCGTTTTTTCTATTTCCTCTATGTGCTATATCACTATTATTTTTGGGCTTAATATTAGAATCTATTACATCTACTGGCTCTATTTCTATCTCATCTACATCTACTGGTTCTATTTCTATCTCATCAAGTCCATCTAATATTTCAGTTAATTCTTTATCTCCAAATAATAACTCTATTATTTCATCAATGTTTTTCTCTGTTCTTCTCAGCTCTATTGCTATAAGTTGCAAATTATTTTTTAAATTTTTACATGAATCGGCGTCATTTGCAATGTTGCTTTTTACAGTTTTTATGTTTAGTGTTAGTTCTAAACTCTCTGCATTTTCTACATTCAAACTTGCACTAGCATTTTCTAAATTGTTAATTATTTGATCTATTGCAGGAATAACATTACCTGTGATATTTTCCACACAATATGTCATTTCTTTTGTCATATTTGTCATGTCTCCTTACTTATTTTACATTATATCATGTGTTAATATTTTTTGACAAGTTTTTTATACAAAAAAACGATAAAAAAACAGTAAATATTTGAATCAAATTTTTTACTGTTTTTTCATTATTTAGTATGGAGCTTCCAACGGGAATTGAACCCGTGACCTCAGCCTTACCAAAGAAAATGTTGTCTTTTATATATCTTAGTGATTTCAAGTATTGTGTTGCATTTTTCATAATTATTGACCACTTTTTGACCACTTTTAAAAAAGTTATTGTATATCTAATGCTCCTAAAAAATAAATTTTTTCAATTAACTTTACATTATTTAATATAACATTCATCTCTTCTTTAGTAAAGATATTTTTATTTTTTTCTACTCTTTCTAAAACTATATTTTCTATTACATTCATATTACCTCTCCTTTCAATATGATGTAGTAATATAGTAAATTAAGTTGCATTCGGGCAACATTTTACGAAAGAGCTTATTTTATATATGAAATTTTATCTTCTAATTTTATATAAATCATTTACATTCACTTTCAACGCATCAGCAATTAATACTAATGTACTTACTTTCGGATCTCTTTCTTGTCTCTCTATCTTGCTTAAATGTCCTTTACTTATTCCTGACAATTGTGCAAGTGTTTCAAGTGTCATTCCTTTTTCATTTCTTACTTGTCTTAATAATATCTCTACTTTCATAAAATCACCTGGATTAGTTTGTCCAATTATCTGTATATCATGTATCTTGTTGCATTTGGGCAACTTTATGAAATTAATAAAAGAGAAGTACAAAGACTTCCCCTTTTCTCATGTCCGAATTTTTTTCTATTTTTATTATAACATATTTGTTTTAAATTGTTTGTCGAAGTTTGACATGTAAAAAGAACTAGCATAAACTAGTTCCTTTGTCAATCATGTGAATATAACTTTCCTTTTGAATCAATAAAAAAAATATAAAATATTTTATTTATCATCTTTCCAATAATTCTCCCTGGCGTAGGATTGTTATTAGGATATAATCTAATTATAGTATAATTTCCATCAAAATATCTATGTCCTCCATAAAATTCTGACTTTATTTGTTTCTTTATATTAACATTAACGTTTTCAAAGCCTTTTCTTCTATCCCACGAACTTACAATTAAATATGGTTCAGATGATAATTCTTTAAGTCTATTATATATTTGAATTTTATCTTTATCACTTAAATCATCTTCGTAAGTTATAAATGAAAAATTAAATTTAATATATTGTGGTTGAAAACAATTAGTACATGGCTTTACTATTTTCCATTCACTTTTCTTTATCTTTTTGTTATTAGCCATCAGCAAGAATTTCACTTTCAAAAAAATTTTTGATTTCGTTTAAATCAATTATTTTTTCTTTTTTACTCATAGCTTTATCCCAAGGTCCATTTTTTACATGTGACATTTCCCTTAATTGCCATGCTGTATATATAGCAAAATTATCATATACCATATTTAAAATATTTGAAACTTCTACGTTGCCTTCTATGTTTCTTATTACATCTTCAACGTTTGAATCTACTTCTATTGAAATATTATCTCTCCCAAATTTTTTATATTCATCATATACTTTAGCTACAACTGGTCCGTGTTGCCAAGCTTCTATTGGCTCTTCAAATAACATTTTTCCTGTAATCGCTAAGAATACCCCTTGTGCATAATACAATAACTTTTGTAGTTTTAAATGTGTTATTCCTTCGTATACCTCATAGTCATCATTAGTTGCTTCATGTTCACGCACTTCAGCATTGTTTTTTATTAAAAACCAGATAGCAATATCTTTAGCACTAAACATAAGACTACCTCCCCCTATTTATATACTTATTACAAATTATTAGTAATGTCAATAAATTATAATAAAACTTAATATAAATGTAATAATTCGTAATATTTCTGTAATATTTTATCATACTTATTTAATTCTGTCAACCATTTTAGAACACATATTCGTGTTATAGTGTATGTATATTTATCAATAATTATTCACAATTTTGCTGAAAAAACAGCCTTTCAAAATCGTTTTTAAGCCATTTTTATTTTTGATTAGTATAGTTTTATACCTCATTTTTTGCCTATTTTCAAGCATTTAAAAATTTTTTAACTTTTTTTCAAAAAAGTGTTGACTTTTACGTGTACACGTAGTATAATAAATATAGTTAAGGAGGTGGTGACATGATAGAATTAATAAAAAAAGTGCTTTCTCATCTGGTACATAAGAAAGCACAATCACATGAAGCTATAAGATTTGCAAATGATTTCTATTATAACTTCAAAGATTAATTGTAAGAGAGTTTATCTCTCTTGCATATATATTATATATTATAAATATAAAAAAATCAAGAGAGGTGTCTTATATGAGAGATTTAAAAAAAGAAACTGAATGGAGAAAAACTAAATACAAAAGATTAGTAGTTGATGTCGATAAAGATATCGCAGAAAAGTTTTTAAAAAGATTAGAATCAGAAGGAAAAAACTATTCAGAATGGGTAAAAGAAAATATTAAAAAATTTTTAGAAAAAATTTAAAAAAAGTATTGACTTTTACGTGTACACGTAGTATAATATATTTAGAAATTGAGATAAGACTAGATCATAATCGACTAGCACTCTATAGGAGAAAAGTTATGAAAGAATTAAGTATTGAAGAAATGTTAAAAGAAATGAATGAATACGGAGTTACAGAAGAAGATTTAAAAGCAAAATATGATTATGACAAAAATGAAAGTGATTTTAAAGAAGATTTCAAAGATGTAAGCTTTGAAGAATATGTAAAATGTTATTATATGTCTGATAGATATATAAACGAATAAGGATAAATTATGAGAGGCTATAATATAGATGATTATATCGGAAAAAGATTTAATCATCTTACTTTAATAAAAAATTTGAATAAACTTGACAAACGTAACTCAAAATTAGCTCTTTTTAAATGTGATTGCGGAAATGTAAAAGAATTGGTCTTTACACAAGTTTTAAATGGAGAAGTTACAAGTTGCAGTTGTCAAAATAAAGGAAAGAACTCTAATTTAATATTAGATGATGTTAGAAAAAAACATATAGAATTTTATAAAAATAAAACTCAAAAAAACAATAACACTGGTTATACAGGTATTTCTTGCATAAACAATAAATACAGAGTTAGAATACAAGTAAATCATAAGCCTAAGCACGTTGGATATTTTGATAATCTTCAAGATGCTATCAAAGCTCGTAAAGCTGCAGAAGAAAAATACTTTAAACTAATTTTAGAGAAATATAAGGCAGATTAGTATTACCTAGTCTGCCTCTTTTGCTATATTATTTTACTCCCCCAAGCCATTTGCAAAATCCAATTTTGTAGTTATTTGTTCCGTTTACATTGTATCTTACCATAGCTCTGTTGTTGAATATTCCAAAGCAGTCACATTCTTCTCGAGAATCTAAACTTCCTATCTTTTTAGTACAAGCTGTATCTGCATAAACATTTTCAGTTGTACTTCCGTTTTTATATCTTTTCACTGGTTCATCACTTCCATTTTCTGTTTTTTCTTCGACTTTTCCTTTTATTTCTTTTATTAAATCACGATACATATAATTTGTATCTACACAGCCGGTAATTCCGTCAACTCTTCCTTTCGAAGAATTTTGCCAAACATCATATTCCCCTTTATATTTATCTACTGCATCAACATATGTTGCGATCCACGTTGTATACCTTCTTTTTATTTCATCTTTATTCAAGAAATTGTCATACCAACTTCTATTTGCATATACTCCTGCCCATCTTCCACTTGCTTCTATAATACTATTAAAAGCAATGCAAATATTTGTTAAGATATCTTTTCCTTGCCCAGCAATAGAATTGTCTTCCATGTCAATATAAATCGGTAATTCTAAAGACTTTCCTTGTAATTTTTCTATTACCCAATTTGCTCCTGATCTTGCTGTTTCTTCACAATTAGAATAACAATAAACATACACTCCAACTGGTATTCCTAGTCTTTTACATTCATTATAATTTCTTTCAAATTGAGTATCTAAAGTATGATTTTCTTTATTTCCTATCCATCCCAATCTCAATATTGCAAAATCAATTTGATGCTTTGCCTTATCCCAATTTATATTGCTTTGATGTTGACTTACATCTATTCCAAACATACTTATTCCCCCTTATTACTTACTGCTTTTTGTCCTAATAGATAAGTACTAATTACACCATTTACAACAGCTATAATTTGTACTATTTGAACTGCAAACGGTATTGTTATTCCGTCTACAGTATTTATTCCTGCAACTAGTGCGCTTATTATTGCTAATATATTTATTGTATATTTAGCTATTTTCTTAACTTTTTCCATAATATTTCACTCCTCTACTTTACTATTTTTATATGTAATTCTAACATTTCATCATATAATTTCTTTACAGTTCCATTTCCACCTAAGTTTTTATATTCTTCGTACATATGAGTTATATTTTCTTGGTCTAAAATGGAAATCTCGCCTTTGCTCTCGTATTCTCTATATCTTCTTATTAGCTCGTTTCTTAAAAGAGCTTGTACACCATTTTCGATAGCTTGTTGCCTTTTCCACAATCTTGCTATCTTTTTAAATAAATATCCTATCAACATACAGATTATAGCGAATAGTTCTTGCAACCAATACTTTAGTATAAATTCCCACATATTTTATTCCTCCGTAATTTCTCCTTCTTTAACTATATTTGCTATCTTTTTCTTTGCTTATTAAGCATATATATTAAAGTTCTTTCCAAGCAAGCCATGTTTTGCCTTTATCAATCGACATTCTGACATATACATGCATTTCATTGTTTACTTGTGAAATAAGAAGTTGTGTTATATAGTAACTTGCTAATACTAGTAACATTCCTGTTGCATATACGTTTGGTGCGTTTGTCCCGTTCTGAAAATTGCATTGATAAAACCCGTTTTTTGTATAATCATTATAATTTGTACTTTCATTTCTGTCTACAAGTTTAAATTCCCTCGAAATTATATCTTGTATTAGTGTATTTATTTCATCAATATTTGAAAATTCTTCATATACATCATTATCATTTTTGACATATATTTTATTTTCTATATAATCTTCATATTCTGTTGCTGTCGAATTTTGTTCTATTTGAACACTATTCAGTATTTCTTGTTCAGTTTCTGTGTCTGAAGAACTATTATGAATATTAAATAAAATATATTTATCATTTGGTCCTGTTGTTATCGTCAATACTTTGCCTATGTCACTTGTTACTATTGCTGTAACCGTACCATTTTCGCTTGGAGCATTTGTAGAAGATGCAAATCTAAAATATTTTCCAGCTTTTTTTGAAATTGTATATGTTGTATTTGGTTTACATTCAATATAATATGTTTTAACTGTTAATGTCTCTCCGATACTTTTATTACTTGTTAAGTATGTATTATTTAAATATTTTGTTTCATTTTTATTGAATCTATTTTTTCCTCTTCGTATCCAAACTTTTTCTCTATCTTTTCCTGTTGGTTCTGTTGAACTAACTACTACTGTATTTGATGCTTCTACTATTTGTTTAACTTTTACTTTTTTATTTACTCCATTTTGAACAATCATAGTTAAATCATTCTCATTTATTTCTGTTGCTTCTTCTAATTGACTAATTTTAATTTCTTCATCCATCCTCATTTACCCCATTCCGTCCTTATTTTTTCTCCACTTTCAGTCACTATAATTTTCTTATTCTCTGAAATAATCTTTTGTTTTTTTATATAACTATCTACTACTCTTACTTTCAATTTAAAAGTAGATTTTGCTTCAATCTTGTTTGGCTCTACTATTATTTCGTATATTTTAGACATTTCATGTCTCCCTTCATTATGATATCTTCATAAGAATTATTTTGTAATTCACTGTATTTTCACTTGTCATCAAATTTCCGATTGATAAATTTATTCCTGTATCTTTTAGTGCTACTTCATATGGAAGTAAACCTCTTGCAAATTGTAGCGTATTTAAATAATTCGTCCATCCAAAATCATAATATCCCTTTGAACTATAATTTATACCGACAGATATTACTACGCAATTATTCATAGAAAATCCGGCTGGATATTTTAAAGACACGTCTGTCATTGTACATCTGTTTTCTAAAGCATTATCATTTGTGTTAGCATTTAATGTAGCATTTCCAGAAATTATTGCTATATTAGCTTGTGTTGTATTAATTGTAACATTTCCGCTTCCATCAAAATTAGCACTTCCTTTGACTGCTCCGTTTATTGCAATACTTCTTGCTGTTTGTAATTTTGATGCTGTACTACTATTTCCGTGTGCAACTTTTTGCACTATTTGCAGTTGTAGCAGTAGCAGCATTACCAGTACAACTACTAGAAGAACCACTACAATTTCCAGTAACATTTCCCTTGACATTTCCTTCTATTCCTCCCTCAAAAATTGTTTTTCCTTTTACCGTTCCACCTGTGCTTTTTAATAAATAATCACTTCCGTCTTGAACATTTTTTAATTCTTGCTTTATTTCATTTATTACAGCATCACAATCTGCTTTTATTTGAGCATATATGCCTGTAAAACTTAGAAATTTTCTAGTATCTTTATAATCAGTTACCCCATTACTTCCAGTCTTGAATCTTGCAAACTCTAACTGATATAAGTTATTAGAACCATTGTACATATTAATATCTTGTTGTGTTACAGCCGGATAACTTATACTTGATGTTAATAATTTAAAAGAAACTTGATTAAATACGTCTTTTGTTGAATCTTTTGATAGATCTATTTCTAATATTAACAAACAATATAAACTATCTGTTCCTATTGCAACAGTTTCGCTATCTATAACCGCAACTGGTCTTCCTGCAATTTCGCAAAGACCTTCCGTAACAGTTATTGAATTGTTTGTATGACTTAATTCCATTCCATAAAAAATCCCATCGTTTTTATTCAAAAACTCTTGATGTATTCTTGCATCTACTTCTGCATTTGCAAGTTGATTTGTAAATCTAAAACCTTTTATCATTTTATTTGTTCCTCTCTTTCAATATTTTATCTATAAAATTAATTCTCATATTTCCACATGTTATTTCGATAAAGTTACTTCCATCATCTTTTATAGCTGAAATATAAGTATCTAATATTATATTGTTGTTAGTTCGTACACTTAACGGTGTTCCTATCTTCATTTTTTCAACATCAAATAACCTACTATTTCTATTTATTTTAAATGAAATATAATGATTGTAAGTGTTAGACTTGAACTCGTTTAATGCTGTCTGTCTTGCATCCTCAGATTTTTCTGTATAAACTGTTTTAATTTTTCCTATTGCTCTATTAACATCACTTTTATTTTGTGTTGTAGTTCTATCACTTAATAAGTACCAAATTTGTACATCTGTATCTGTTTTTACTACAACTTTAGCTGTAACACTAGTTTCAAACTTTTCTACATAGTTGCTTATGTCCGGTATTGTTGTATCTATTAATTGCATTTCCGCATTTTGCTTATATATTGATAATTTTATTCTTCCTTGATCATAAGTAAAATCAAGAATAATATTATAATTTTGAGTACAATTAGTTACAAATGTATGAAAATTATAAATACCATTTTCAGTATCTACAGATTTTTGTATTTTTGTATGTGTTTTCACTTCTACATCCAACCACTTGTAATTTAGAAGTTCATCATCTGAATTTGTAAAATTATCGTATATTTCTTTTGCAATAAAATCTTCTATGCCTTTTTCACTAATTAAATTTTCATTTGCTAAAATTATTGTTCTATCAAATTTATTAGAAATATATTTTAATGTTACTTTTCTTTCTAAATTTCCATCGACATTAGATACATCTTCGACCACTCCTAAAAAATCTATCTTTCCATTTCTTTGCAGGATAACAATATCGTCATTTTCTGCATTTACTTTTTTTACTATATTAAATATTGTGTTCTTGTTTGTTTCTTCATCTATTACATACTCATAGTCTTCAAACTCAACGACATCTTTTATTTCTAAGTCTGTCTTATCTAAAAAATATACTAAAGTTTCTTGTGAGACATTAGTATTCTTTTCTTTTGCCCATATTTGAATTTTTTTTATTGATGTTTCAATATTTTCGATTGAATCTTTAAACGTTATTTCTGCATTATATATTCCGCCAACACTCGGTGCTTCTAATTCTATTTCGTATAATTTGCTCTGTTCATTGTAAACTAATTCATATTCATTATTATTAAAGCTTACTTTTACACTCATGTTTACACCACCTTATATTGCGGAAATATAGTTAATTTTGCATGTAATACATCATCATCTGCAATTAATCTAATCTCTGACACTCCGAGCGGTAATTTAAATATATTCTGATTTTTTATATTTATATATTGATTTTCCCACAAGCTAACCTTTGTTCCGTCTGTATTTTGTTTTTGTATATATATTTCACCTGCTTTACTAGAATACAACAATTTTTCATATTCATTTATTGTGATTGGAATTTTTATACTAGCATATTCTTCATTATCAACAAAAACAGAAATAGTTGGATTTTGAACAAAACCATCTATTTCCACTTGAAATGGTGCTTCGACGTGTCCTTTATTGTTAAATTGTATTGCTCTTGTATTATAATCTATATATCTACTATTCCATCTATAATTATATCTCATTTCTTCTTCATATGTTTCTATTTTGAATATTGTTTCATTTTGCTCGTACCATAAAGAAAGCCCAGCAAATCTTACCGGACACGCCAACCATTTTCCTACCTTTTCGGTTTTATCTAAATTAATAAGACATACATCTCTGTAGTAAGCTTTTTCTTCATTTTTGAATGGAATAATATAAATCCATTTTAATTTTTGGGAACTTTCTACAAAATCGCAAAACTCTTTTACTTTGTCATATGATTCGAAATATAATGTTCCACTTGGTTTTTTCTGTTCAACCTTTCTGTTGTTTTCAATAAAATCATGTCCCAACTGTACAAAATCAACATTGTATGAATACCCTAAATCAGCAGGAGATGTGAGAAAACATCCTTCTCTTAAGCTGTCCAATCTGAATTGTTGTCCTTTTTCATTTTCTATTAAGAATCTTCTAACTCTCATTTTTTCATCTCCTTACATTGCTTCTCCTAGCTCATTATTTACTGTGGTTATTACAAACCTGCCTGCAATATCTTTATCTATTATTATTTGTGCATTCATTTTCTTAATAGCTGTTACAAAAGCATTTGTCATATTTTCTAATGTCAAATTATTTGATGTATCAGCTTTGTTTATTGTTGAAGTTACATCAAGTTCAGTAGGAATTGCTGTTTTCATTTCTGCAGACACATCTTTCATAGTATTTGAAAAACCTTCTCCAACTCCTAGTGCTAAATTTGTTCCTATTTCATCTCTAAAAACTTTAGAAGGTGAATGTATTCCAAAAAAGCCTTTAATTCCACTTAGAACATTTCTACACCAATCTTTTACTTTTCCTAATAACCAGTCTTTTGCATTTTTTATTCCTTCCCAAATTCCTGAAACGAGATTTTTTCCAATATCTTTCATGTTCGAGTTGAAATTTGCAAATCCTTTTAATAATGCTCCTACAATCTCAGGTATCTTACTAATCAACTGAGGTACAGCTTTAATTAGTCCTTCCCCCATTTTTATAATTAAAGTAATACCAGCTTGAATAATTTTAGGCACATTATTCGTTATTGCCATTACCAATTTTTCTATTATTTCTGGTGCTTTTTCTATTAGCTTTGGCAAAGCATTCATTAACCCACCAGCTAAGCCTATTAAAAGTTGGATTCCTGCATCAATTATCATGTCAATATTATCCAATAATGAATCAGCTATTGTAATAACTGTTTCGACAATTTGAGGCACTAATTCAGGTAATTGTTCTGCAAGTCCTTGTGTTAACGCAACAATTATCTGTATTCCACCTTCAATAATTTGTGGTAACATTTCAATTAAAGTGCTTGCTAATGTACTTATTATTTGATTTGCGCTTTCCATGACCGCTGGTAAGTTTGTTATAATTCCTTGCATTAATGTATTTAATATCTGAACTCCAGACTCCAATATAGTTGGTAAATTCTCATTTATTTTTGAAATAATTTCCGGCAAAACAGCTGTAATTCCATTTGCAATTTCTTGTGCCCTTGGTAATATATTTTGACTTGCTGTCATTACACTATCTATTAAATTGTTTACTAGATTTCCGATATTTCCAACATCACCTGTCGCAATTCCTGTTAACATATTTTGCCATGAAGATTTCATAGAAGCGAGTGAACCTTGAATTGTAGTACTTGCTTCAAGTGCCGTGGTACCAGTTATACCAAGCTCGCCTTGTATAACATGAATTGCTTGATAAACATCATTTAAATTACTAATATCGTATTTTACACCTGTAACTTTTTGAGCGTCTGAAAGAAGTCTCTCCATTTCTGATTTTGTTCCACCATATCCAAGTTTTAAATTGTCAAGCATTGTGTAATTTTGTTTTGCAAAACCTTGATAAGCATTTTGAATACTTGTCATGTCTGTACCCATTTTGTTAGCATTATCAGCCATATCTGTTACAGCCATATTTCCAACTTCTGCTGCTTTTGCCGTATCTCCATTCAATGATTGTAATAAACTTGCACTAAATCCTGTTATTGTTTCCATATAATCATTTGCAGATAACCCCGCTGTTTTGTATGCATTGTTAGCATAATTTTCAACGATTCCAGAATTATCTTTAAATAATGTTTCAACCCCACCAACAAGTTGTTCATAATCAGCATAACTATCTAATGCATCTTTTCCAACTCCAAGTAAAGCAGAACCAACTTCTTTTACTGCACTTCCTAACGCTTTAACACCACCAACTATAGCTTCGCTCAATATATTTGCTTTTAATAGATCACCAAATTTTATTGCACCTTGTCCAGCATCATCTAAACCATTTTTCATATCTTTGAGTTCTTTATTGCTTTTGCCCGTTGCATTTTCCATTTGTATTAATTGAGTCTCAGTATTATTAAGTTGTGCTTTAAAAGTTCTTAATTGATTTTCTGTATTTCCTAATTTGATTCGATACTCAGATGCTTTTTCACTATTTTTCCCATATTGTTGTTCTACCTGTACCAATTTGTTTTGATGCTCTTTATATTCTTTAGACATCTGAGATATAATTGTCTTTAGTTCTGTTACATTTGCTTTTTGCTGTTGAATAGTATTATTCATATTCGAATATGAAGTTCTTGTTTCTTTGATAGTTTTGTCTCCTGCTGTAAATTGTGTAGTTGTCAATTTAAGTTCACTAGAAACTTCTTTTAAATTTGAAGTAATATCTCTTAATGCTTTTCTATATTCACTTTCACCTGTTAACTTTACTGTTCCTCCAAAGCTAGTTGCCATTCTTACACCTTCTTTATTTTAAAATCTATATAATAAAGAAAGGTCTTGGGTAACTACTCCACTAACTCTGTATGTGCGTGTTCCTCACTCTTTTCTTTTTGTATTCGTATCCTATTTTTGCATCTTGTGCATTTTATTTCTCCATCAATGTGATTAATAAAAATCAGAGTTTGTCCACATTGAGGGCATTTTACCTTTTCCATTTTATTCATCACTAAACATTTCTCCTTGATGATTAATTTTTTCTTCTAATTCTGCATATGTTATTTTCTTTAATTTAAAATCATAATTGTTTTTATAATGTTTGTATAACTTAGAAAACTTAACCAGAGTCATTCTTCCTACTTCTTTTTCGCTAAACCCTAGCAAGCAATGTCCTATAAATAAAATCCACGAGAAATCAATTATAAATTCTTCATCCTCGTGGATTACACGTTTTTTTCT
>CAKOXV010000020.1 GCA_934130355.1 uncultured Clostridia bacterium | reverse complement strand
AATTTTATATATTATAAATTTTTTTAACTTTTTTCATTTTTTCTATTGACAACATATAGTTAGTCTCTTTTGGCACTCTAAGATTTTCTATACTCAAGTTTAGATGCACAAAATTTTCCATTATTCAATATATACGTATGTTGTCAGGTGTAGCATTATACCATTGGGGTTAGGGTATATTTTCGACCACATTATTTAGATAATTTTAAGCAAAAGCCTTGTATATTGGGAAAATTTGTGATATAAATAAAACAATAAAAGTACTGGAGGTCAGAATATGGAAGAAAATTATGAATATGAAAAAAAGACAATTTTGATTGTAGATGACGAGCAGAAAATAGTAGACTTATTGGTTCATAATCTAAGAAAAGAAGGATATGACACAATAGAAGCAAATGATGGACAAACTGCTATTGAAGTTGCATTAGAACAAAGACCAAATCTAATATTATTAGATGTAATGCTTCCGAGAGTTGATGGGCTATCAGTATGCAAAAAAATCAAAAATGTTTATAATGTGCCAATATTAATGATATCAGCAAAAGATGATGAACTTGATAAAATAGTGGGGTTAGAATTAGGTGCTGATGATTATATAACAAAACCATTCAGTGTAAGAGAAGTAGTAGCAAGAGTAAAAGCAAATTTAAGAAAAGTAGAAGCAAATATTGAAGAACAAGTTGCAGCAAAGAAAAATGAAAATAAAAAAGAAGAAAAGAAAGAAAGCACAATTAAAGTAGGTTCATTAGTATTAGACTTAGAAAAATACGAAGTACATATAGATGGAAAAGTAATAAATTTAACATTAAGAGAATTTGAAGTATTAAAATTTTTAGCACAACAACCAGGTCAAGTAGTAACAAGAGAATCTCTACTTGAAAGGGTATGGGGTTATGAATATTATGGAGACATTAGAACAGTTGATGTAACAGTTAGAAGAATAAGAGAAAGAATAGAAAAAGATACTTCAAACCCACAAATATTAATAACAAAAAGAGGAGTAGGATATTATATTCCAAACAAATAGAAAGAATTAGGATTAGTCTCCTAATTCTTTTATTTAAGTGAAAAGCTTAATAATAATTGCTGATGCAAGGTCGAAGTTTGTCGAAGAAAAGTTTGGCAAATTTTATGAAAACTATTGACAAAAAAATAAAAAGAAATTATACTTCTAGTAAATTATATAATTTACGTAACATAAATTTTTTTCTTAAAATTTGTATCAGTTACATTATATTCAAAAAAAGTTATAACTTTAAATCTTATTAATTAAAATCAAAATTCAATCAAAATAATAAATTCTTATTATTTTATTTGTTAAATTCAAAAGGAGGAATCATTATAGAAAAAGCAGTAATAAATTTAAAAAAACTAACAGAAAGTGAAGATAGAACAATACTTAAAGATGTTCTTAATAACATATTAGAATTAGAAATTAAAGAAATTCAATATGATAAAAATGTGCAACTAAACAATATATCAGAATATGAATTTGAACTAATAAAAGTTAAGGCTATACTCGAAAAAGATGAAGAAGTAGAAATGTATTTAAAAATGATTAAAAACACACGAATAAAAGAATCTATATTTTGCTATTGGTGTTCAATATATGAAGAAGAATTAATGAAAGCAAAAGAACTAGAAAACGCAGAAATATTTATAAACAAAGTCTTAATATCAGAATTAGATGATACCAAATATCAAAAAAGAATCTTTTTAACAATAGAAGATAACAAAACTTCAATATTAGAAACAGGGACAGAAGTAAATTTCATAGAAATAGCAGACTATATTAAAGAAAACAGAAATGAAAAAAATCAATATGAAAAACTATTTAACTATTTTGAAGATCAAGATGATTATGCATTGTTAGTAGGAATTAAAATGAACAGAATGCAAAAATAAAAATATTGATTTTAAACACAAAATCTTGTATAATTATAGGAGGTTATGTAGAGGAGTGTGAATAAAATGGAATATAGATATACACCACAAGGAGTTTGTTCAATGCAAATGATATTTGAAATTGATGGCGAAATAATAAAAAGTCTAAAAATTGTGGGAGGATGTCCTGGAAACACAGTTGGAGTATCTAGATTAGTAGTAGGAAAAACAGTAGATGAAGTAATAGAAATGTTAAAAGGAATACCATGTGGTATGAGAGGAACATCTTGCCCAGATCAAGTAGCAAAAGCTCTTGAGGAATATAAAAAAAATAAATAATTGCATTAAAAAATCTAGGAAATGCAATTTCCTAGATTTTTTTAATTAAATATTAATATAAATCTGTATCAGATCTATTAAATTGAATTTTATCATCACTATTTCCAGTTTCTACACCTAAATAAGGTAGAATTTCACTAAGCATTTTTCCTGCTGTTGGTGCGGCAATTTGGCCACCATTATGATTTACACCTTCACCAGGAGTATCTAATATTACTAATAAAACAATTTTGGTATTTTCTACAGGTGAAATTGCTAGAAATGAGGCAATATATCCATCATCTGTTGAGCCATTTATAGGTTCAGAAGTTCCTGTTTTACCACCAATAGAATATTGTGACATACCTTCAATACCTTTAATAACTCTTTGACCAGTACCATGTAATACAACTGACTCCATCATAGAAGCAACTGTATCAGCAGTTGCTTTAGAAATTACTTGACGAACTTCTTGAGTTTGAAATGTTGTAACTTCACCAGTATCTGTATTAGTCATACTTGAAACTATTTGAGGTTGAACTAATACACCATCATTAGCTATTGCAGCAGCTGCCGTAATCATTTGAAGAGGTGTAATAGTAAAACGTTGACCAAAAGAAGCAGTTCCCAATTCGTGATTATTAATTTCATCTAAAGGATAAAATATACCACTTTTAGGTTCTCCAGAAAGAGAAATGCCAGTTTTACCAAAGAAACCAAAAGCATCATAATATTTATAAGAACGTTCTTTGCCAATCATTAGTCCTAACTTTACAAAAGCAGGGTTACAAGAATTTTCTAAGGCATTAGTTAAAGTTTGTTTACCATGTCCACCAGACTTCCAACAATTTATAGGACGTTTTTCACCTTCAACAATAATTGAACCAGTACAATCAAAAGAATTTGCAACATCTGGTTGCATAATATTTTCTTCAATTGCAATAGAAGATGTTATTATTTTAAAAACAGAACCAGGTTCATAAGTATCTGTTACAGCTTTAGGTTTCCACATTTTAAACAGTGAATCAGTTTTTTCTTCAGAAGATAGAGTATCCCAAACTTCAGCTAAACGAGAATTTGGTGTATCTTTATTATTACAATCGAAATTTGGATAGTCAGCCATAGCTAAAATTTTTCCGGTAGAAGGATCCATTGCAATAGTTATTCCACTTTCACATTTATATTCCTCAACAGCCTCTGCTAAGTGAGTTTCCACAATATTTTGTATATTAGAATCAATTGTTAATGTTAAATCATAGCCATTTTCGGCTGCAATGTATGTTTGTTGAGAATTTGCAATTTCAGATTGGCTAGCATCTTTTAAACTGACAGATTTTCCAGCGGTACCACTTAAAAAAGAATTCCAAGATTTTTCAATTCCATATAATCCTTGATTATCAGCTCCTACAAATCCAATAACTGTTGAAGCAAATGTTTTGCCAGGATAATAACGTGAAGTAGAAGATTCAATGCTAATTCCAGTAGCAATTTTTAGACTATTTTTCCATTCTTTCAATTTATCTATTGTTTCTTTTTCAACATCAGATGCAACTAAAAATCTTTTTGTTGATTCATTTATTTTTGCAAGAATATCTGAAGATGATAAATTTAAAATAGAAGCTACTCCATCAGCAACAATTTGTTTACTACTTTCATCTTTAATATCAGAAGGGTTAATATATACTTTATCTGTGTCATAACTGATTGCTAAAGTCTGACCAGTAGAATCATATATTGTACCACGTTTAGCTGAAAGAGTTTGAGCTAAAGTTTGTCTTGAGGTTGCTTGGTTTTTTAAGAAGTCGCCATCCACAAACTGTAAATAAGCAACACGACCTAGTAATGCAATCATAAATATTAAAATAACTATTAAAATAATTATTATTTTTACACGAGAAATTTTATTTGGAACATTAATATCACTTTTGTTTTTTGTAATTTGCTTTTTATTCATATTATCACCATTCTTTTGTTAAAATTTGAGTATATTTTATAATAAATGAATTTAAAAATCAATAAAAAATAAAAACTATTTTGAAAGGAGAATTATGCTATCAATAGTAAAAACAATAACTTTAAATGGATTAGAAGGAAAACTTGTAGAAATTCAAACAGATATTAGTAATGGAATCCCAGAATTTGAAATAGTGGGTTTGCCAGATGTAAGTGTAAGAGAAGCTAAAAAAAGAATAAACTCGGCAATTAAAAATTCTAACATAGAATTTCCAAACAAAAAAATATTGATAAATTTAGCACCTGCTAATATAAGAAAAGAAGGAAGTGGGTTTGACTTGGCAATGGCTGTTCGGAATACTAATAGCAATAGGAAAAATTAGTAAAATAGAAGCAGACCAACTAGTAAATTCTATTTTTATTGGAGAACTTTCTTTAGATGGAAAAATAAATAGGACAAATGGAGTTCTACCAATTTGCATTGAAGCAAAAGAACTCGGAATTAAAAAAGTATTTTTGCCAAAAGCTAATTATAATGAAGCAGCTATTATTTCTGAGTTAGACTTAATTCCTGTTTCTAATATTAAAGAAGTTCTACAATATATAAATAAAGAAAAAGAAATTACTGAAAATAGACAAAATAGCTATATATTTAGTGAAAAATACAATATAGATTTTTCAGAAGTCAAAGGACAAGAAAATGTAAAAAGAGCATTAGAAATTACAGCAGCAGGAGGACATAATTGCTTAATGATAGGAAGTCCTGGTTCGGGAAAAACTATGCTTGCCAAAAGGTTAGTTACAATATTACCACAATTGACAATAGATGAATCTATGGAAATAACAAAGATTTACAGTATTGCAGGTGAATTAAAAAAAGATGGATTAATTACAAATAGACCATTTAGAACACCACACCATACTGTTCCAGTTAACACAATAATTGGAGGTGGAAAAACTCCTAAACCTGGAGAGATAAGTTTGGCACATTTAGGAGTATTATTTTTAGATGAATTAACTGAATATAATAAAAATATATTAGAATCATTAAGAGAACCACTAGAAAATAAAGAGATTTGCATAAATAGATTAAATGGCAATTATATATTTCCTTGTAATTTCATGTTTATAGCAAGTATGAACCCATGTCCTTGCGGATATTATGGTGATGAAGAAAAAGAATGCAAATGTACACCACAAGAAATACATAGATATTTAAACAAAATCAGTGGTCCACTGCTTGATAGAATAGATATACAAATTGAAGTAAAAAGACCAGAAATTGAAAGTATAACTTCAAGAGAAAAGCCAGAAACTTCTGAGCAAATAAGAAAAAGAGTAAATATTGCAAGAAAAATTCAATTAGAAAGATATAAAAAAGAAAGATATTATTCAAATGCTGAGCTTGATTCTAAAATGCTTGAAAAATATTGTAAATTAGATATTAAAAGTGAAGAACTATTGCAAAACGCTTTCAAAAAGTTAAAACTAAGTGTAAGAGCTTATGAAAGAATTTTGAAAGTTGCTAGAACGATTGCAGATTTGGAAGAAAAAAGTGAAATAGAATTTAAGCATATTGCTGAAGCAATACAGTATAGAAATTTAGATAAATTTATAAAATAGAGAGGAGCTCATTGGTTATTGAGAACTATAATAGAATATGCAAGTGATTTATATCCAGAAAAATTGAGAAAAATAAAAAAGCCACCATCTAGACTATATGTTGAAGGAAATATAGAAAACCTAAGTAATTTTGGAATAGCAGTAATTGGATCAAGAACAAATACTAAATATGGAGAAAAAATGTGTCAAAAATTTGTAAAAGGTTTAGTTGAATATAATATAAATATAATTAGTGGACTAGCCTTAGGAATTGATAGTATTGCACATACTACATGTTTAAAAAATTCAGGAAAAACAATAGCTGTATTACCATCAGGTTTGTCAAATATATATCCTTCAAAACATAAAGAACTGGCTGAAACAATCATAAAAAATGGAGGAACTGTAATTTCAGAATATGAAAATAATATTAAAGCAGATTCAAAAAAGTTTTTAGAAAGAAATAGGATTGTGGCAGGTCTTAGTGAAGGAACATTAGTTGTTGAAGGAGGCTCTAGAAGCGGAACAAGTGTCACTGCCAGATGTACAATAGAAGAAGGAAAACCAGTTTTTTGTATACCTAGTAATTTAGATAGTATAAAAGGTATAATGCCAAATATTCTTATTCAAACTGGTTCAAATCTTGTAACAGATGCTAATGATATTTTAAATTATTATAAAGACTTTAATTTTGTAAAAAGAAATGTAGAGCAAAAGAAAATTTTATTAGAAATTCCAGTAGAATTAAGAACGGTTTATAAAACGATAAATAATATTCCACAAGATGTTAATGAAATTGCAAGAAAGTCAGGACTTTCAATAGGAGAAGTAAATTATAAAATATTATTATTGCAATTAGAAGATAGGGTTAGAGAAGTTGCAGGACATAGATTTATTAGAAAGGAGGAATAAGTGAATACAAGGAGATTTGGGATTATTGGCGAGAAAATTGCACAAGGATATCTATTAAAAAAAGGTTATAAAATTTTAGAGACAAACTTCTATACTAAAAAAGGAGAAATAGATATTATTGTTCAAAAAAATAATTGTATAATTTTTGTGGAAGTTAAGACTAGAACAAATCTAAAATTTGGAACTCCCGGAATGGCTGTAAACTCTATAAAAAAACAACATATAAAAAAAGCATCTAAAATTTTTTTATATCTTAACAAAATGTACAAATATGATATTAGATTTGATGTTGTTGAAGTATATATATGTGAAGGGAAATGCAAAATAACTCATTTTAAAAACATTATGTAAAATTACTTGCTAAAAAGCTCAAAACAAGATATAATATATGAGTACAAGAAAGGGATTTAAATGGAAAATATATTAGAAGAAACAAAATTTATAATGAAAAAATATGGAATAAGAGCAAATAAAAGCTTAGGTCAAAACTTTTTAATAAATAGTGAAGTTGTAGAAAATATCGTGAATAGTAGTGAAATAACCAAAGAAGATATGGTAATAGAAATAGGACCAGGATTAGGAACACTTACAAAATATTTACTAGAAAAAGCTGGAAAGGTATTGTGCATAGAACTTGATACAAGAATGATAAAAATTTTGGAAGATAGATTTAATATGTATGAAAATTTTGAAATTATAAATGCTGATGTATTAAAAGTTGATTTAAAACAAATTATAAAGCAAAATAAAAAAGAAGAACAAATTAAGAATGTTAAAATTGTAGCCAATTTACCATATTACATAACAACTCCAATAATAATGAAATTGTTAGAAGAGCAACTAGATATAGAAAGTATTACTGTGATGATACAAAAAGAAGTTGCAGATAGACTAATTGAGACACCAGGTCAAAAAGATACTGGAGCAATAACATATTCAGTATACTATTATTGTAATTCAGAGAAAGTAATGGAAGTTCCAAACAGTTCTTTCATACCAGAGCCTGAAGTAACATCAGAAGTTATAAAAATGACTTTAAGAAAAGAACTAGCAGTTGATATAGAAAATCCAAAAGTTATGTTTATGATTATAAAAAGTGCATATATGCAAAGAAGAAAAACATTGTTAAATGCATTAACAAATACAAAAGTTTTTATAAGTAAAGAAGAAGGAATACAAATTCTAAAAAAACTAGGATTAGATGAAAATGTTAGAGCAGAAAATTTATCAATTGAAGACTTTGCAAATATTGCTAAAATTATATTAGAAAAAACTAATAAAAATTAATAGTAAGGCCAATTTTGCCTTGAGAAAGGAATGAAATTAAAAATGAATATAATATTTATGGGAACACCAGATTTCGCTAAGGAAACATTAGAAGCGGTTTATAATGCTGGACATCAAATATTAGGTGTTGTAACAAATCCTGACAGACCAAAGGGAAGAGGGATGAAACTAGTAGCTTCACCAGTAAAAGAATATGCAATTTCAAAAAATTTAAAAATATATCAACCAGAGAAAATAAAAAATAATATAGATTTTATTGAAGAGATGAAGAATCTAGAGCCAGACGTTATATGTGTAGTTGCTTATGGAAAAATACTACCTAAAGAAATACTAGAAATACCAAAGCTAGGATGTATAAATGTTCATGGTTCATTACTTCCTAAATATAGAGGAGCAGCACCTATTCAATGGGCTGTATTAAATGGAGATAAAACAACAGGAATTACAACTATGTATATGGATGTTGGAATGGATTCAGGAGATATAATCTTAAAAGAAGAAACTGAAATTGGAGAAAATGAAACAACAGGAGAATTATGGGATAGACTAGCTAAAATTGGAGCAAAACTTTTAGTAAAAACTTTAGAGAAAATTGAAGATGGAACAGCGCCTAGAATTCCACAAGATAACAATTTTTCAATTGCTCCAATGCTAGATAAAGAAATGTCAAAAATTGATTGGAAAAATAAAAGTGCAAATGAAATAAAAAATTTGGTAAGAGGTTTAGACCCAATAATGGGAACATATTCATATTTAAATGGCAAGAAAATTAAAATATGGAAAGTGGAAGCTTTACCTGAAAAAAATACTGAAAATAATTTAGAGAACGGAACAGTTATAAAATCTGACAGTAAAGATGGATTATATATAAAATGTAAAGATGGAATAATAAAAGTAATTGAAATTCAAGGAGAAAATTCTAAGAGAATGAACATACAAGACTTTCTAAGAGGAAACAATATTGAAGTTGGAACAAGATTTGAATAAGTGAATAAAAAAAATAATTTTGCACATAATGTACTTGAAAGAGAGGAACGTTATGGAAGATATAGTAAAAAGATTAAACGAATTTTTATGTAATTTAGAAACAATGAATGTAAAATTGCAAAATTATCATTGGAATGTAACTGGAAAAGGATTTTTTCTAACACATGAAAAATTAGAAGATTATTATGAAGAAACAAGAAAAGAAATTGATGAAATAGCAGAACATATACTTACAATAGGTGGACAACCACTAGGAACTATGGAAGACTTTATAAAAAATTCTGAAATACAAGAAGCCAAAAATGAAAAGATTAAAAGTATGCCAATTATCAAAAATGTATTACAAGATTTAAATTCATTAAAACAAAAAGCATTAAAAATAAAGCAAGAAGCAGAAAAAAATCAAGATTATGCTACATCAGCATTAATGGATAAATATCTTGAAAATTATGCAAAAAAAATATGGATGCTAAATGAGACGAGTAAATGATCATAAATATTAGAATCACTTAATAAATATTATTAAGTGATTTTTTCATTTCACAATAGTGCAAAAAATTTAAAAAATTACTATACAAAAATTAAAATTAGTTATATAATGATACCATGGTAAAAAAGGAGAGAAATATATGGAATTAAAAAAGATTTTAGCTGGAATAGAAGAGCTTAAAGCAAAAGGCAACTTAGATATAAATGTAAATAATATAGAAAATAATTCAAAAAATATAAAAGAAGGAGATATGTTTATTGCAATAAAAGGTTTTGCAACAGATGGGCATGCTTATGTAAATGAAGCAATAAAAGCTGGTGCAAAAGTTATAATGGTAGAACAAGGTTATGACCTAAAAAAGATAGAACTAACAGATGATATAACTCTAATTGTGGCTAAAGATACTAGAACAGCACTTGCAAAATGTAGTTGCAATTTCTATGGAGATCCTTCAAAGAATTTCAAATTAATAGGAGTAACAGGAACAAAAGGAAAAACAACAACAACATTTATGATAAAAGAAATTTTAGAAAAAGCAGGACATAAAGTAGGATTAATAGGAACAATAGCAACATATATAAATGGAAAAATGATAACAGAAAGTGCAAGAACTACACCTGAAAGTATTGAATTACAAAAAACATTTGCTGAAATGGCAAAACAAGGTGTTGAGTATGTTGTAATGGAAGTATCATCACAAAGTTTAAAACTACACAGAGTTGATGGATGCAAATTTGATATTGTATTATTCACCAATTTTTCAGAAGACCACATTAGTGAAAAAGAACATCCTGATATGAAAGACTATTTTGAATCTAAACTAAAATTATTTAGTATGTGTGATAATGGAATAATAAATGTAGATGATTTACAAGTATCAAAAATACCTAATTTATTTCCAAATAGCAATATAATGACATATGGAATTGATAATTTTTGCGAAGTATTAGCAAAAGACATTACAATAACAAACTCTTATGTAGATTTTAGAGTTAAAATTTCAAATAGAAATGAAAGAGTAAAAGTAGACATCCCAGGAAGATTTAGTGTTTATAATGCATTAGCAGCAATATGTGTTGCTAAAAAAATAGGGATAGCACCAGAAAAAGTAATAGAAGCATTAGCTGAGGTAAAAGTACCAGGAAGATCTGAAATGGTACCAAATAGTAAAGAATTACCAATAATGATAGATTATGCACATTCACCAGAAAGTTTACAAAATATCTTATCAGCAGTAAAAAGCTATACAAGAGGAAGAGTTATAAGTGTATTTGGATGTGGTGGAGATAGAGATAAGAGTAAAAGACCAATAATGGGAGAAATCTCAGGAAGAATAGCAGACTTTACATTTGTAACATCAGATAATCCACGTACAGAAAATCCAGAAGAAATTGTAAAAGAAATCGAAGAAGGAATAAAAAAGACAAAAGGAAAATACAAGGTAGTTGTTGACAGGACAGAAGCTATAAGAGAAGCAATTAATATGGCAAATAAATTAGATATTATAGTACTCGCAGGAAAAGGGCATGAACCTTATCAAGAAATCAACGGAAAAAAATTACCTTATGATGAAAGAATAATCGTAAAAGAAATTATAGGATAATTATAATAAGATAAGTGGCAAAAGTTAACAGAAGAAAGGTTGATAAAATTGGAATTTCAAACAAAATTACTATTACTATCATTTGCAGTTACAGTTGTTTTGGGAATGATAATAGTACCAATATTAAGAAAGTTAAAAGTAGGGCAAATAGAAAGAAAAGATGGTCCAGAATCACATTTAAAAAAACAAGGAACACCAACAATGGGTGGAATAATAATAATATTAGGAATAATATTAGTAACAGTATCTGCTTATATTTATTATAGTGCAAGAGAGGCAGAATTTGCATCAAGACTATTACCTATATTAATATTAACAATTGGTTTTGGACTTATAGGATTTATAGATGATTTCAAAAAATTAGTATTAAAAAACACAGAGGGACTAAAGCCAAGCCTAAAAATGCTGGGATTATTACTAGTTTCAGTGATATTTGTTCTATATTTAGTAAAAGTATTAAATATAGGAACAGATACTTATATACCAATAGTAAGAAGATATATATATATACCACTTTTTGCTTATATACCATTTGCAATCTTAGTTATATTAGCTACAACAAATGCAGTTAATTTAACAGATGGAATAGATGGATTATCATCAAGTGTATGTACAATAATAATAACATGCTTAACAATTATTGCAACAATGTTTAATATTGAAGAAATTGGAGTATTTGGATCAATTACAGTTGGAGCAATATTAGGATTTTTAATGTTTAATATTTATCCTGCAAAAGTAATTATGGGAGATACAGGTTCTCTATTTATAGGTGGAGTAATATCAGGTATAGCATTATACTTAAAAATGCCATTAATATTACTTGTTGTAGCATTTATTCCAGTATTAGAAACAATTTCAGTTATTTTACAAGTATTATCATTTAAATTAACTGGAAAAAGAATATTCAAGATGGCACCAATACACCATCATTTTGAATTATGTGGATGGAAAGAAAATCAAGTTGTAATTATATTTAGTGTTATTACACTAATGGTAAGTATAATATCATTACAAATAGTGTAATTAAGATAGGAGATGAAAATGGCAAAGAAAAAGAATTTTAAAGGTTTTTCGGACTTTCTAAATAATTCTGTTGATTTTACTTTAGTAATAACAGTACTGTTATTACTAGCATTAGGTTTAGTCATGGTATTATCAGCAAGTTCACCAACTTCATTTCAAAAGTATGGAAAAAGCTATACATATTTTTCTAAGCAACTATTATTTGCAATATTAGGACTTATAGGAATGTATTTTGTATCTAAAATAGATTATAGAATTTATCAAAGATTTTATAAAATTGCATGGATATTATCCATTATACTATTAATTGCAGTATTAGTTGTAGGAACAGAAGCAAAAGGTTCAAAAAGATGGATATATATAACAAAGAGGATATCATTTCAACCATCAGAAATAGTAAAATTTCTTATGATAATATTTTACGCAGGAATACTTGTTAAAAACAGAAATGAATTAGGAAAGTTTTGGAAAGGACTGGTAAAACATATACTATTCTTACTTCCAATAATAGTATTACTACTATTGGAACCTCATATAAGTACATCAATGGTAATAATAATAACATGTTGTGTAATGATTCTGGTTGCTGGATGTAAATTCTGGCAATTCTGTTTGTCAGGAGTTGCAGCAGCAGGAGGTATAGGGTCAATAGCAACAGTATTATATTTTGCAAGTGAGACATTTCAAGAAAAATTCCAATATGCCATAACAAGAGTTGTAACATTTATAGACCCATGGAAATATGCCACAGATGAAGGATGGCAAGTTATTCAGAGTTTATATGCAATAGGCTCAGGAGGATTATTTGGAACAGGTTTAGGAGATAGTAAACAAAAATATTTATATTTACCTGAACCTCACAATGACTTTATATTTTCAGTTTTAGCTGAAGAATTTGGATTTGTAGGTTGTATGGTAGTATTTATATTATTTGCAATTTTTATTTGGAGAGGAATTTTAATTGCAATGAAAGCACCAGATATGTTTGGAAGCTTAGTAGCTGTTGGAATAACAACACTAGTAGGAATTCAAGCTATCTTAAATGTAGCGGTAGTAACATCATCAATGCCTGCAACAGGAATGCAATTACCATTCTTTAGTTATGGTGGAACAGCTTTATTTATTCTACTGTGTGAAGTAGGTGTTCTGCTAAGTATATCGAGAGCATCAACAAAGTGATAAAATCACAAAAAAAGGTTGCCCTCAGTTTAACATGAAAGGAAAACAAAATGAGAGTAATTATAGCAGCAGCTGGAACTGCTGGACATATAAATCCAGGTCTAGCAATAGCTAATAAAATAAAAGAAAAAGAACCAGACTCAAAAATAATTTTTATAGGAACAACTAGAGGATTAGAAAACGATTTAGTACCAAGAGCTGGATATGAATTAAAACAAATTGAAGCTTATGGATTGAGTAAACAACTTTCAATTCAAAACTTTAAGAAAATTTGTACAACACTAAAAGCAACAGGAAAAGCAAGAAAAATAATAAAAGAATTTAAACCAGATGTAATAGTAGGCGCAGGTGGATATATTTGTGGACCAGTAGTATGGGCTGCAAAAAAGGAGAATATCCCAATTGTTTTGCATGAAAGTAATGCATTTCCGGGAAAAGCAGTAAAATTTTTAGCTAAGAAAGCAGATACTGTATTAATATCTTTTGAAGAAGCACGAACAAGAATACCAGGAGCAAAAAATATAGTATTTACGGGAACACCTGTAAAAATTGAAAAAAAAGAATATACAGAAGAAGAAAAAAAATCAGTTTTAAATAAAGTAGGACTAAATGAAAAAATGCCAATTATATTAATATTTGGCGGTAGCCAAGGTGCTCAAAAAATTAACGAAGCAGTTATAGGAATATTAGAAAATAAACTAAACAAAAATTACCAAATTATATGGGCAACAGGACCAAAACAATATGACATAATAAAAGAAGAATTATCAAATCACAATATGAAAATTGAAGATATTGAAAATGCAAAAATTTTACCATACATATATAACATGGAAGAAATAATGAATGTTTCAAATATAATTGTAGCAAGAAGTGGAGCAATGACAATAACAGAAATATCAAATTTAGGAAAGCCATCAATATTAATACCACTTCCAAATGTAAGTCAAAATCATCAATTATACAATGCAAAAGTACTTGAAAACATAGGAGCGGCAAAAATAATATTAAATAACGAACTAACAAAAGATAACTTAAATACTGAAATAGAAAAAATAATAAAAGAACCAGAACAAATTCAAAAAATGGGTGAAAAAGCTTTATCAAAATCAGTAAAAAACGTACAAGAAAAAATATATAAAGAAATTAATAAGGTGATAAAAAAATGTTAGAAAATTATAAAATATTAGCAATAGTGATAGCAATAGATGTAGTTATATTGGTAATTAGCTGGATAATAATGAAAAAGCATTTAACAAAAAAAATGATTTATCCTAAAACAAGACTAATAAAAGGTTCAGAAGTAACAAATGATGACTTAGATATAAATAATAGTATATTTATGCACATGACTGATGGAATTATAGCTTTTGACAGAGAAGGAAAAGTAGTTTTAATAAATCCAGCAGCACAAAAAATGCTTAATGTATTACCTGAACATACTAGTTTCGAAGATATATTTGGAAAATTGCATTTAAACATCAATTTGGAAAAAATAATATATCTTGAAAATTGGACAAAAACAGAAGAAAGATTTCAAATTGAAGACAGATTTGTTAATGCGTATTTTGCACCATTTAAAAAAGAAAATGATAGAACAGTTGGTGTTATCGCAGTACTACAAGATATCACTGAACATGTAAAACTAGACAATATGAGAAAAGAATTTATTGCAGATGTATCACATGAATTAAAAACACCAATAACATCTATAATGGGATATGCAGACACATTACTTGAAGAAGAATATGACAAAGAAACACAAAGCAAATTTTTAAGTGTAATAGCATCAGAAGCTAGAAGAATGGCTAAATTAGTAACAGACTTGCTTACACTTTCTAAAAATGACAGTAACAAAAATGTTGTTAAAAAAGAACTATTCGACTTAGGTGAATTAGTAAAAAGATGTCAGGACAAGCTTGCAATAGAAATAAAGAAAAAAGAACATGAAGTAAAATGCTTTGTAACAGCAGATGTTCCACCGGTTTATGCAGATAAAGATGATATAGAAAGAGTAATATTAAATATTCTAACTAATAGCATAAAATACACAAAAAATGGTGGAGAAATAAAGATTTATGTAGGATTTGTATATAATGATGCATACATAAAAGTATTTGATAATGGAATAGGAATTCCAGAAAATGAGCTAGATAGAATATTTGAAAGATTTTATAGAGTAGATAAAGCACGTAGCAGAGAAATGGGAGGAACAGGATTAGGACTATCAATAGCAAAAGATTTACTTGACAGTAATGGAGGAAGTATAGACATAAAAAGTGAAGTAGGTAAAGGTACAGAAGTTGTAATTAAAGTTCCAACTAAAGCAAATGATGACAAAAAATAGGTGAAACAGCTTGAAAATGGACAAGAGTTCATATATAATATTTTTCATAAAAGGAGGAAAAATGAAGTCAGTATTACGTGAAACAATAGAATGGTTAATATGCATAATAATAGCAGTAGTATTAGCATTAGTAGTAAGATACTATATAGGAACGCCAACAATAGTACAACAGACATCAATGTTTCCAACACTAAAAGAAAACGAAAGATTATGGTTAAACAGATGGGGAAGAACAACAAAGAAAATGCCTAAAAGAGGAGATATAATCACATTTGAAGCACCAAGTGTAACAACAGTAGAAAATATAGATTATAGCAACCCAGTAGCAATATACAAAAATGAACCACAAAGTTTATTAGAGAAATTTTCATATTATGTATTAGAAACAGGAAAGAAAAGTTATATAAAAAGAGTAATAGGATTACCAGGTGAATATATAGAAATAAAAGATGGTTCTGTATATATTGATGGTAAAAAATTAGTTGAAGATTACTTAGAACCAGGAGTTGTAACAGACTTTGTACAAGGAAGTAGAGACAGAGGCTTTTTCACAAATTTTACAGTTCCTGAAAATTGCGTATTTGCTATGGGAGATAATAGACCAGGAAGCACTGATTGTAGAGCATTTGGATGTATACCATTAGAAAAAATTGAAGGAACAGTAGCATTTAGATTCTGGCCACTTTCAGAATTTGGAGGAGTAAAATAAACATTGTTTGAGAATATATTAGGAAATGAAAAAAATAAAAGCATTTTAGAAAAAGCAGTAATAGCAGGAAAAACTTCACATAGCTATATATTTTGGGGAACTGAAGGAATTGGAAAAAAATTAATAGCAAAACAATTTGCTAAAAGAATATTATGCCTAAATAATCAGGAAAATTGTCAATGTAAATCTTGTATAGAATTTGATTCTAACAATAATCCAGACTTTCAAGTAATAGAATCAGAAGATGGAAAAATTAAAATAGAACAAATCAGGGCTATGCAAAGAAAAATTGCAGAAAAACCAATAATATCAAGTAAAAAAGTTTATATAATTGACAATAGTGATACAATGACAACAGAAGCACAAAACTGTTTATTAAAAACTTTGGAAGAACCACCAGAATATATAACAATAATATTAATATGTACAAATGAAGACAATTTGTTAAGCACAATAAAATCAAGATGTACTAGAATGTATTTTCAACCAATAGACACAGAAGAAATAAGAAAATATTTAAAACAAGAATACCCAGACCAAGATATAAACAATCAAATTTTAGAACAATCACAAGGAAGTATATCAAAAGCAATAAAATTAAATGAAAATAAAAATATATATGGAAATATAGAAAAAATTTTATTAGATATGCAGAATCATAATTTGATAGAAATAACTCAAAGTGCAGAAGAAATATACAAAGCAAAAGAAGAAATATACTCAATATTAGACTATATGAATGTAGTATTATTGAAATTAAGCAAACAAAATATTAAATATATAAAATGTATTGACATAGTAGAACAAACCAAAAAAAGAATTAGAGCAAATAGTAATTATGACATGTGCATTGATAATTTACTATTTAATATGACATTTATAATACACAATTAGGAAGGAAGATATAAAAATGAAAAGAATAGTAGGAGTTAGATTTAAAAGGCTTGGAAAAATATATTTCTTTGACCCTAAATGGCTAGAAGTTCAAAAAGGTGATAAAGTAATTGTAGATACAGCTCAAGGAGAAGAAATTGCAGAAGTAGTAGTCCCAAACAGAATGATAGAAGAAGAAAAAGTGACAGAACCATTAAAAAAAGTATTAAGATTAGCATCACCTAAAGACATAAAACATGCAGAAGAATGTAGACAAAAAGAAAAAGAAGCATTAGAAATATGTAACAAAAAAATAAAAGAACACAAATTAGAAATGACATTAACAGATGTTGAATACAAATTTGATAATAGCAAAATACTATTTTACTTTACTGCAGATGGAAGAGTAGATTTTAGAGAACTAGTAAAAGACTTAGCTGCAATATATAAAACAAGAATAGAATTAAGGCAAATAGGAGTAAGAGATGAAGTAAAGAGAATAGGTGGAAATGGTGTATGTGGTAGAGAACTATGTTGCTGTTCATTTTTAAGTGACTTTGAAACAGTCTCAATAAAAATGGCAAAAGAGCAAAACATATCACTTAATCCATCAAAAATTTCAGGAAATTGCGGAAGATTAATGTGTTGCCTAAAATATGAACAAGAAGTATATGAAGAAAAATTAAAAAGATTGCCTAATGTCGGGGCAATTGTAGAAACACCAGATGGAAAAGGTGAAGTAGACGGAATTGAAACTCTAAAAGAAATTGTAAAAGTAAAAATTAAAGATGGAGAAATATTTAAAATAAAAAAATATGAAGTAAAAGATATTAAAGTTATAAAAGATGCAGTAAAAGATCAAGAAGCAAATGAAGAAAATGAATATAAAAACGAGCTAAAAGAACTAGAAAAATTAGAAAAAGAAGATTCTAAGAATAGAATTAATAATTAATGAGAAAGGCGGTGAAAGAAATGGCATATAGAATATCTTGTGAAAAATGTATAAGCTGTGGAGCTTGTGCAGCAGAATGTCCAGTTGGATGCATATCACAAGGAGATAGCTGTTTTGTAATAGATGAATCAGCTTGTATAAGTTGTGGTACATGTGCAGGTGTTTGCCCTGTTGAGGCTCCAAGTGAGGTAAATGAATAGTGCAATCCAAGAAGATATTACATTATGTAATACCTTCTTTTTTTATTCATAATCAATAGATTTAAACATATGACTTAGCATAAAGAGCTTCATATCACCCTGTGGACTCTACATATATATTAAAACATTTCAAATTTTGGACAAGCTAAACTTTCGTATAAAATCTAATAGTGCCCAAAGCGCCTCTTTCACTTAGTCCAAAAATGAATATGTTACTATGGAATAAGGCAAAGACCCCCGACGAAGACCCTAGCTATGTTTTTGCCATGGAATAGTAATATATTAATTTTTGACGTGAACATTCCTCTTTTGGCACTTAAGATTTTCTATACTCAAGTTTAGATGCACAAAATTTTTCATTATTTAATATATATGTAGAGTCCACAGGGTGGTATGAGGCTCTTTTAACTAAGATATATGATTAAACTATTTTTGTGCTTTAATAAAACCAAAATACAGAAAAATGAATATAATAATAGAGAAAGGAATGATGTTAATTATGGAAGACGAAAACGAATTACAAGAAAATCAAGAACTAATAGAATACACAGATGAAAGTATAGATGATATTTTAGAAATGGAAGGAGTAGAAGAAAATGGCGACTAAAATATGTTTTACAGGAAATTTCAAAATAACATGTGTATATGGACAAAAAGGAAACTTGTGGGCTAGTGGAATGCATTCTGGAATAGACCTTGTAGGAATAACAAGTACAAAAGTATATTCAATTTGTAATGGAACAGTTGAAAGAGCAGGATATGACAAAGGTGGTTTTGGAAATTATGTAAGAATAAAAGAAGATGGAACAGAAAATAGAATTTATTTAGCACATTTAGATAAAATTTATGTCAGAGTTGGACAGAAAGTATCTTATGTAACAGTAGTTGGAAAAATGGGTAGTACTGGAAATGCAACAGGTCCACACACACATGTAGAAATAAGAAGATTTGAAAATGGAAGAGCGGTTAAAAAATTAAATCCTGCCACATATATGGGAATACCAAACAAAATAGGAAACTACAATAGTGCAAATTATCAAATAGAAAAAGGGCAAAAACAAGAACTAAGAACTTTAGCAAGAAATACAAATTTAAGAAATGCTCCAACAACTCAAGGAACTACAGCAACATTATATTTAGCAAATACAACATTATATGTATTAGAAGCGGAGATTGCTAATGCAGAAGGTAGATTTCAAAGTAGACAGTCTGTGCGATAAAAACAATTTGAATTTGTAAAAAATATATAAATTTCAGAGTTTGAAAAAATTTTGAAATTTATTTTTTGACTATTGACAAAAAACAATGTTTTGCATAATGGACAATGAATTAAATGAGCAAAATCTAATAAAAGGGTATAACCTTAATGGTAAAAGAGGTATTTGATGAGAAATCAAAAACTTTAGATGAGAAACTAATAGAAGTATTTATAAATTTTTTAATTGAAAAAGTTAATAAATAGTGTAAAGGCTAGTTCTAATATGTATTTGCAAATTAGGGCTAGTTTTTTCTTTTTGAAATGAGTTGTATTATTTCATAATTAAGTGTATAATTTCAGTTATAAATTGGATAGGAGGAAACCTATTGTTATTAGAAATATGGTAATTGTAAAAGACTTATCTAGGTTTGGAATATTATCAAGCCAAATATCTTACTATTTGGTTATATCATTACACTAGATGGTATTAGATACTATATTGCAGGAGATACTGACTTTATAATGAGTAAAAGTATAAAAGGAGATATACATGGAAGAAAAAATAATAAGCCAAATATTTTAAGGAAGATATTAATTGCAATATTAATTATAGTTATAATTAGCATAGTAGTAACCATAGGAATAGGAAACTATTTTGTTAATTATGCAATCTTAAGAACAGGAAATGGTGGAAATAGAGAAGTAAAAAATAAAGGTTCAATAGAAGTTGCTAGTATAAATAATGAAACAGAAAAAATTATAAAAGAAAATCGAGAAAAAGAAATGCAACTTGCAAGTCAATGGACCAATACTATAAAAAATGAAAAAGTTGAGGTTACTGCAAAAGATGGAATTACTTTAAGAGGAACAGAATATATAAAAGACAAACAAATTGATGATTGGGTAATTGTTTTACATGGTTATCGCTCGAATCCAAAATCAGTAATATCAGTAGGAATGCACTTTTCAGAAAAAGGCTATAATGTATTAATTCCATATATGAGAGCGACTGGCGAAAGTGAAGGAGAATATATTGGAATGGGATGGCTAGATAAAGAAGATTTAAAGTGCTGGATAGATTTAATTATAGAGCAAAACAGAAATTCTAATATTATATTACATGGTTCATCAATGGGGGCTGCAACAGTATTGATGGCATCTGGTGATACACTTCCCAATAATATTAAAGCTATAATAGAAGATAGTGGTTATACATCTGTATGGAATATATTTGCATCTGAAGCAAAAGCAAGATTTAATTTACCAGCTTTTCCTGTATTAAATATGTTTGAAGTAGTAGCAAATTATAGAGCAAAATATGATATAAAAGAAGCCTCTGCATTAGAACAAGTAAAAAAAGCCTCTGTTCCAATATTGTTTATTCATGGAGATAATGATGATTTTGTTCCTGAGTATATGTGTGAACAATTATATGAATCAGCTAATTGCAAAAAAGATAAACTTATAATACATGGCGCAGGACATACTGAATCAAGGTATAAGGAACCAGATATATATTATAATAAGATATTTGATTTTATAAAAATTGTTATGAAAGAGGTGTAATTATAATGAATAAAACAAAAAGAAGAATTTTTAATACAGCAATCAAAATGTTTTCAGAAAAGGGATATGATAATACAAGTGTTGAAGAGATAAC
>CAKOXV010000019.1 GCA_934130355.1 uncultured Clostridia bacterium | reverse complement strand
TGCAATTCCTTCTTTTAATGTGTACTTTCCATCTGTTATACTTATTCCTGCTTGTACTGCTGCTGCTGCTGTTCCTAATGTTGCTCCTACTGCTAATTTTCCTACACTTTTTGCAGTGTTTCCTAATCTTCTCTTCCACCTTCTACCATTATATTCTTTGCTTCTATTAAAATCATATATTGGTCTAGCTAATCTTTTGCCCGCACTTTTTAATCCTTCTTTTATAGATGGGCCTTTTCCAACTGCAGGTTCTTTACGATCTGTTGATGAATCTTTATTTGTTGAATTATTTCTACTTGTTGAATTTCCATTTGACGAATTTCCACTCGTTGATGTTCTTCCTGTTGTATTTCCATTTGATGAACTTCCACCTGTTGACGTTCCTCCCATTGTATTTCCATTTGATGAATTTCCTCCATCTAACAAATTATCTTTAAAATTATCTTCAATTGATCCACTTTCTAATGGTTTTACATTATCTAAAAGATTATTTTGAGCATTACCTCCTGCATTTCCACCTTTTCCTTTATTTCCCTTCGAAAATTTAGCCACATCTTTTACAATACCTGAAGCTATTGTTCCTGCAGCAAAAGCACTTGTCATTCCTCCAACTGTTCCTGGATTTGCTTTATCAAATCCAAATATCTTCTTAAATATTTTTTCTGCTTCTGTCATAAATGCTAATACTACTACTGCATAAATTGGATTACTTACTGCAACATCTATTGCGGTACCTACCAAAACATAATATAGTATACAATGCATTGGTTGTAATAAAGCATTAAATACATATTCTTTTAACCACATATCAAATCCTTGTGCTTTTCCATCATTCATTTTGTCAATTGGATATGTCAATGCTACTATTGGTGCTATTAATGTTAAAAATGCCATGTTTAATACCCTTTTTAAATATATAAAAGTGAATTTTATTGTATATACTATTAATGCTATGTACATTATTTCATACCCTACTTTTATATAAAAGTTTTGAGATTGTACCATAAATCTTACTAATCCCATTAAATTTGTATCAAAAGCATTTTCAGAATTATCCGATGGTGTAACATTTATTCCAGTAAATGATGAACTTATTAAGTTACTAAATTCCCCATTGATTGAGATTATAAATGCCATTATATAATGCATAAAAAACAATATTGCTATTCCAACAAGCCAATTTATTATCCATTCTTTATATTTTGCTTTATCTTTTGCATTTGAACTTATTATAATTTTTATACCTGTATATATTAGAACTGACAAAAAGCCTATTATTGCTATCATTCTTAAAACTTGATACCATTGTGATATTACTTTTCTTATACTTGTCCAACCTTTATTTAACTCATTCGCAGTAGCTCCCGTATTTTTGTCATAATATTTTCCTGAAATAAAGTCTATACTAAGTAATGGAACTTGTCCAGCAAATATTTGCTCAGGCGTATAACTTATATGGGGATATTGGTATTTTAATATACCATTTCCTAGAAATGATTTTGTACTAACTTTTCGTGAAGTTGTATTTGTATAAACATTTTCATCTTTTTTTGTAGATAATACTCCCAATCCAACAAACCCAGAACCTTCTCCCATCATTACAGTTCCTAAACCACTTACAATTGCATCTGCAACAAAATTTACTAAAGAAAATACTGGTGATAGCAATATTCCTCCTAAATTAGCTGATGCATCTTCTGCAGTTTCAATTCCTAATTCTTCTCCTGCTTCAACTTTAAGTGTATATTCGTCTTTTTCAGGAACTTCAAAGCCAGTTATTTTATATTCATTCTTTTTTCCTATTACATGTAACTTGATTTTTTCTTTATTAAGTTCTAATATTTTCTTTGATACCTCTTCTGGAGTTACATCTCCTACAATTTCAGTAGAATCTTTAAAAAATTCATTAATGATTACTTCTATAATTTCATTATCTAATTCTTCTTCAGATTTTTCAGACCATTCTAACAAATTATTATAAGTCATATCTTGTTCTGTTGCATCTTCATGTGCTTGCTGTCTCAATCCGACTTTAAATACTTTAAAGTTGCAAATAGTATTTCCCCAAAAGCCATTTCCAACTTCCAATGTTCCATTAATCATTATTCCTTCCGGATTGTTCTTTATTAGCAATTCTGCTAATTCTTGTGCCTTATCAGTGCTCTCTGCATTTTCTTTGTAATATATCGTTTTACGTACGGCTTCAGTTGTTGCTTTTTTTATATCATTTTCAAACTTTTCCTCACCGTATTTTTTTATTATTTCAGAATATTCACTGTTATTTTTCAAAGAAATCCAGTCAATATAAGAAAAATCATAATTAGTATGCTCAACAATTGTTGTAGCTGCAAAAACAACGTTTGGAATAACATAATCAAATAATAAAATTGATAATAACAGTGATACAACTATCTTTTTTATCTTCGCATTATAAAAAATTTTCTTCACAATTTCACCTCATTATCTATCTTTATTTCTTGCTGCTATTTTATTTAAGTTTGTTTCAACAAACTCAAACTCTTTCTTAGTAGGTGTAATTTGAATAATTGTTGTATCAGATCCTACCTTTAATAGCCCTTCACCTTTAGTACATGTAACAAGGAAAGAAGCTTCACCTTCACTAAGTTTGAATACCTCCTTAAGATATTCTATTTCAGATTTATCTTGTGCTAAAAATAATTTTGTATCAGAAGAGGTTAAAACTGCTTGTGCTTCTGGTTTTTCATAGAAATCTTGGAATCTTTGAGAAATAATTGCTAGTGAAACATTTCTTTTTCTGGCACGTCTTGCCATCTTATTTAAAAAGTCTACTGCTTCCGCAAATGGTAATAACATCCATGCCTCATCAACTATAACTCTTTTTTGTCTAGCTTTTCTCCTATCTTCACTATTTTTCTTTACGAATTTTTCCCAAATCCAAGACATTAATATTTGTTGAGCAAGTGGTCTTGCAAAACGTTCCTCAAGTTGTGATATATCAATATTTATAAATGGTGAACCTTCTAACAAATCAAATGTAGATTGTCCATCAAAATAAGCCATCTGTCCATCATATTCTCTAATATATTGTTTCATAACTTTTAATAAGTAACTATAATGGAATTCATAATCTCTATTTGTATTTTCTCTAGCATTTTTTTGTATTCTTTTATACCATGATCCTATTGTAGGCATTTCTTTTTTTCTTCTTTCAAATGCATTTAACGAATTTGATGCTGATTCATATAAACTCATAGGATTTGAATTTATTCCTTTTGCTGCATACTCTTCTGCTACAGCCTCTGCAATAATCTGTTTTGTAAGCTCATTTACTTCATCTGTTCTTGTACTACCTCTTGCCATTGTAATTAATGCTTGTGTTACGTCTTCTACTTTATTTTCTACACTTAGTACTTCTCTTTCTCTTCCTGTTATTTCATCTTTAGTTTTTTCAACTTCAATATCAAATAAGTTGATAACTGTTTTAGAATTTGGACTTATAACAACATTTATTCCACCTAATGCATCAGCAACTATAGAATATTCACCTTCTGCATCTAATGCCAAACTTTCAATTCCCATTAAAACTGATGATCTTGATATTAAAGTTTTCATTGTTACAGATTTTCCTGCACCAGACTTAGCAAATATAACCATGTTATAATTTGTAAGTGATGAATGGAAATTATCAAATAATATTGGTACTCCAGTTTGTTTATTTATTCCTATTGGAACACCAGTTTCATGTCCTATATTTGATGTTACAAATGGGAATACTGTTCCCATTGATGGTCTATCAAATGTATGCATTTTTTTAATTTTATTATTCATTAATGGTAATGCTGAATTAAATCCATCTTCTTGTATTGCCCACGCACTTCTTATTCCTACTAATGATTTTGCCATTTCTGAAGATAACATTTTTGTTAATCTGTCTAAGTCTTCTTTGCTGTATGCAAATAATGTTGATACAATTGAAGCTTCATATAATTTGTTAAATCCTGCTGCAATTTCATCTCTTAACTGTTCTGTCTCAAATCTCTTTTGTGCAATTATACTTTCTCTGTTTATTTTTCCTTTGTCACTTGCCATAATTCTTTCTGTTTCTAGTTCTGTTATTGTTCTGTTTAATTCACTTTGTGAAGTTGCCTCTGCTATTGGTCTTATGTATATAGAAGTATTTATATCTCCAAACATATATAATGATCTAAATAATTCAGGAAATATACATGATCTTGGTAAACTTGATACATAAAAACTTCTAGCATATCTCTTTACATTAGAAATTAATTCTAAATGATCTATATTAGATGCATCTATTCCAGATGGTGCAATTAATTCTTTTATACTCTTTTTTCTTAAAACCATCTGTTCATTATTATCATTATTCATTAACTCGTTTGCTTGTTCTTGATTTTTTTTCTTTATTTTTAACATCTTGTTTACCTCCTTCTTTTGTCTCTTTCTTTTTCATTTTAATTTTTGCTTTTGCATCTGCTGAAACGTCTTCACCTATATATGACTCATTTTCGTCAATTAGATTATCTGCAAAATCATATATTAAATTTTGTCTATTTTGTTCTCTTATTCTCAGAAGCATCTCTTTATCACTTCTTGCTTCATTAATAGCTTCTGTTGCAACTTTAACTGCTTCTTCTTCAATTTGTTTGTCTAATAATTTAATTTTTCTATCTATTACATCTGGTGCTGTTGTATATAAATCTTCAAATCCAGCTTGTAATGCTCTTCGCGCACTGAATACATCTGATTCATCTCTGTTATATGCAACATATAATAAATCAATTAATCCTTCTGAATCTAATACTCTCGCATTTACTTCACACCTTGCTAATGTTCTTGCTATTGATCTTGCTTTTGTATATAATTCAGAAAATACCATGTTTTGTATTTCTTCTTTTGAACAATTTTGAATTAAAAGTTCATCTTCATAAGCAGGTATTATTATATAATATTTTTTATGTAATACTGAATTGTTTAAGTTGTTCTTTTCTGTGTTAGCAATTATGTCTTCTGTATATTCATATTTATTTCTTTGCTTTAATACTTCCATATATGCTTTTTGAAGTTCTTCATCAGAATATCGTTCAGATCTTTTCATTTGCTCATATTTAGCTTCTACTTGTTCATATTCTTTTTGTATTTCTTCAAATTTCACTTTGTATGAATTTAAACTTTCTTCCAAGTTAACTGTTCTTGTTTGTACATATATTTGTATTTCTGTTCTTAATGTGTTTAAAAATTGTATAAATCCCTGTTCTACAGATGCTCTTTCCATTTCAGACATCAAATCATAGTTAACACCTTGGCACTCTAAAACCATTAGATATTTACCCTTTTTTTGAATTATCATGTTGTCTTCTACTCTTTCAAATTCCATAAAATCTAATACTGATTTTATGTTATATTCAGGTCTTACACTTTTTTCTTCTGTTATACCTTTTTCTTTTTGTCTTTCTTTTCTCTTACCTTTAGTTTTTATATAAACATACGCCAAAGCTAGCCCTATTATAACGAATATTAGTACTACAGCTACTATAGTTAAAATTTGCATTATTTTTTCTGGATTACTCATGTTCTTTTCCTCCTGTGTAATATAAATATATCTTTTTTCCTTGTTTTTTGAATTTTAATAATCTTATTAAAATTTCGTCTATATTTTCTCCTCCTGTTTTTCTTAAAATCTCAAAATTTTGTGAATTAGGCATTTTTAGTGCTCCTATTATAAATCCTATTATTCCAAATACTAGGGCACATATTAATCCTATTAATGATGCTCCAAGTATAGCACAAATTGGATACACTATTACTAACCCCGCAGCAGCACATATTATTGTCCATAAAAATGATTTTTTTGTAAAAATCATCAAAATTCTTCCTTCTCCTCTAGTATCTCTTGGTATCATGTATGAATTTCTTGCCATATTTTTCTCCTTTCTTTCGTTTATATATATCTATTCTATTCTATTTTATTATAACATATGGCAAAAAAAAAAAACATATTTTATGAAAAAATTTATCATAAAATATGTTTTTTTATCTAATTTAGTTCTATTCTAGACCTGTAAATGTACTAAATATTAATTTAGCTATACTAGATGCTGCGAATACTACAACTACACCAACAATTAGTGGTATAAATGATTTTTGATATTCTACTTTTTCTCCAGCACTTCCCATTATAAATTTGAAACCAAATACTGCAATTAATACTACTGCTGCTACAGCTGATGCTACTTGTAATAAACCTATAACTCTATTAGCTATTGTTTGTAATCCTGATGCATTAATAGATCCTGAGTCTCCTTTTATACCATTTGCTACATCCATTGCTGAGTCTGCTAAAACAACTTGTGAGATAGCACATAATACAAATATTGCCATAAGTATTGTTGAAACAATTTTAAATGTTTTTGTGTTCATAATTTCTCCTCCTTTTTATTTATATATTTTAAAATTTTAATAACTATTTTATAAATTCATCTTATAAAAGATTCCCATAACCATCTTCCATATTCCATAAGCTCCAAATGATATAAATACACCTATTACCCATGGAACCATTGCTTCTTTTATTTTTGCTTTATCTTCTACAGTTTGTATTGCAAAATTAATTCCCATTACTGCTATAGATATGAATGTTACTGCTATTGCTATTGTTAACAATATTCCTGATACTGTTTGAGATATACCATTTAATTCACCACTAGTTATACCTTTAGCTGAACTTTCGCTTCCAGCAGATATAAAACTCTTTGCTCCAGAAAATATATCCTCTACAGAAAACGCAGCTCTTGAATGTGTAGGTAAATTAAACATTAAAATAACACATATTATAATTACTATTAATACTTTATTTTTTATGCTCATATTTTCACCTTCTATTTTCTATAAATTCTTCTATTAACCTATTATACTACAATTTCTCACATTTTGCAAGTTTTTCCGTTTACAACAGAGTTGCCTAAAAACTTTCAGCAACAGATATAATAATTCTTGCAATTGCAGCTCCTCCTGTTAATACAAAAGCAGCAATTAAATAACCTGTAAATTTTTCTTTTGTAACTGCTTTTTCTTCTGCACTTCCTAATATCATTCCAAAACCTGTTATTGCTATAAATACTGTTATTAATATAACTCCTATTACAATTGTTGCATTTAATATTATATTTGTAACATCTATTATAGTTCCTCCTTGTGCAATAGGCTTTGAAACACTATCTAAAGAAGGTAAACCTACTCCAGTGCCAGTTGCAGTAGAAGTTGAACTTTCACTTCCAGCTATAGTATCATTGCTAGAAGTACCCCCACCATCAGGAACTTGTGTAACCGCCTTTCCAATTATTTGCAAAGCTTCGATTTCAAAAGTATTCTCTTTTTCAGAGATAGCTTCATCCATAGAAACTGCATAACACATACAATTACATATAGCCATTATTATTATTAAAAGGGAAATAATTCTAATAAGAATTCTAGTTTTTTTCATTTTTCTCAACCCCTTTATACTATATTTAAATTAATTATATATCATTTATTTTTTTATTGCAAGAATTTTTTACAAATTTCGCCTATTTTTGATTTTTTTACGCATTTATATCATTTTTCCTAATATATTCTTCATATCCATATTCAGCAGAAGTACCTTCTATTTCTTTAATAGATAATCCTATTTTTAGCTTTTCTTTATCTATATTAATAATTTTTGCATTAATAATTTGTCCTAATTTTAATTCATCTTCTGGTTTTACAACTTTTTTTAATCCTGTTATTTCTGAATTATGTACAAGTCCTTCTAGGCCTTTTTCTATCTCTACAAATGCTCCAAAAGGCATAAATCTTACAACTTTGCAAGTTACAACATCACCAATCTTATATTTATCAGCTAAAGCAAGCCATGGATTTTCCTCTTTTAAAGGATATTCTAAACTAATTTTTCTTTCTTCTTTGTTAAAATCTTTTATTTTAACTTCAATTTTATCATTTATATGAAACTTGCTTTCAATTTTTTCTTCTTTATTCCATAGTAATTCTGATCTATGTGCAAGACCTGTTACAACACCTAAATCAACAAAAACTCCATAATCAGCTATTTTTGTTATTGTTCCTGTATATATTTTTCCAATTTTAATATTGTTCCAAAAATCTTCAACACTTCTCATTCTTTCTTGTTTTTGTTTTTCTCTTTCTCGTGCTAATTTAATTTTTGCTTCTTTTTCTTTTTTATTTTGTTCTCTTATTTTATATTTCTTATATGATAAAAGTACATTTCCTAGACCATCATTCCATTTTAATACATCTGCTGTTATTGTATCTCCTGGTTTAAATTCATCTCTAGGATTTTGGTTTTCATCATCAGAATATTCATTTCTTGGTATAATTCCATCTGCTTTGTATTTAAAGTCAACAAATATTTCTCCTTTTCTTGATATTTGTATAACTGTTCCTGTGATTGTTTTATCACTTCTTTTTTTGTTTGTGTTATTCATCTCATTGTAAAGTTTTTCGAAGTTTTCTTCTTCCATATTTTTCACTTTCCTTTCATAATGTAATTGCATTTTACCAAAGTTTTTTTATTATTACAATATAAAAAAATAAAAAATACAGAATTTTTATAATCCTGTATTTTTCTTGGCGGAGATGAGAGGGTTCGAACCTCCGCGCCGTGTTACCGACCTAACTGTTTAGCAAACAGTCCCCTTCACCACTTGGGTACATCTCCATTTATATTAAGAAAAGTTAGATATTTTACATCTATCTAACTTTTTCTTTTGGCGGAGAGGGTGGGATTCGAACCCACGGTACGCTATAAACGCACGCCAATTTTCAAGACTGGTGCCATAAACCAACTCGACCACCTCTCCGTGTCTCGCGACAGTAATAATATTAGCACATTTTCCTGTCGCTTGTCAATAGTTTTTGTGAAATTATTTTATTAAATTTAGCATTCTTTCTAAGTCATCATTGTTATGATATTCTATAATAATTCTTCCCTTTCTTTTGCCTTGGTCTAATTTTACTTTTGTTCCAAAAAATCCTTGGAACCTATCTTCTATATCTTCATATAAGTATTTATATTTAGGATCTAGTTTTTTCTCTTTTTTTGTTGTTCTGTTTTTGCTTTCTGCTTGTCTTACTGTTTCTCCTCTTTCAATCATTCTTATTGCTACTTCATATTGTCTTTGTGGATCTTCTATTCCTGCTAATGCTTTGCAGTGCCCTTCTGTTAGTTTTCCTTGTTTTACTAATTCTAATACATCTGGAGCTAAATATAAAATTCTTACTGTATTAGAAACACTACTTCTACTTTTTCCAATTTTTTTTGATACTTGTTCTTGTGTTAATCCATATTTATCCATTAATTGTCGTATTCCTAATGCTTTTTCATAAGGGTTTAAGTCTTCTCTTTGTATATTTTCTATTAAGGCAATTTCTTTATTAGTTTGTTCATCATCATCTCTTATTATAGCAGGTATTTCATCTAATTCAGCAATTTTAGCAGCTCTCCATCTTCTTTCTCCTGCTACAATTGCATAATATCCATCCTTTTTTGTTACTACTATTGGTTGAATTATACCATAAGTTTTTATTGATTCTGCTAATTCTTCTAATGATTCTTGGTTAAATGTTTTTCTTGGTTGTTCTCTATTTGGTTCTACTTCTGTTATTTTTAAAGTTTTTAATTTTTCATTACTTTCTATATTTTCTACTGCTTCTTTTGGTTCTTCTAATGGTGAACCTCCAAATAATGCATCTAGTCCTTTTCCTAGTCCTGTCATTTTAGGCATCAGTTTTACCCCCTTTTATTTTTATGAATTATTTTTTAGTAGTTCTTTTGTGAATTTCTCATAAGCTTTTGCACCTTTTGATCTTGGATCATATATTGAAATTGGCATTCCATAGCTTGGTGCTTCACTTAGTCTTACGTTTCTTGGTATTACAGTTTTATATACTTTATCTTCAAAATATTTTTTTACTTCTTTTACTACTTGATTTGATAAATTTGTTCTTGCATCATACATTGTTAATAATGCACCTTCTACTTCTAAGCTTTTATTCAAATGTTTCTTTACCAAATTTACTGTGTTTAATAATTGTCCTAATCCTTCAAGTGCAAAGTATTCACATTGTACAGGTATTAATACACTATCAGATGCAGTAAATGCATTCAAAGTTATTAGCCCTAATGATGGTGGGCAATCTATTAATATGTAATCATATTGATCTTTTATCTCATCTAACTTTGTTTTTAATCTTTGTTCTCTTGACATCATTGATACAAGCTCAACTTCAGCTCCTGCCAAACTAATGTTTGACGGACAAACTTTTAAATTTTTAATTGTTGTTTCTTGAATTACTTCGTTAAAAGTTGTTTCTCCTATTAATATGTCATAAACTGATAATTCTAATTCTTTTGTAATTCCCAATCCACTTGTTGCATTTCCTTGTGGATCAGTATCTATTAATAATACTTTTTTTCCTTTTTTAGCTAATAATGTGGCTAAATTTACTGTTGTTGTAGTCTTTCCTACTCCACCTTTTTGGTTTGCTACTGATATTACTTTTCCCATGTTTGTTTCCTTCCTTTCTAGTAATATTGTTGCTGTTTTGTTCTTTTGTTTTGACAGAATAATAATATAAAAAAATAAATAATTAGTCAATAGATTTTAAAAAAATTTACATTAATATTAAAAATGCTCCACAATTTATTTTGTGGAGCATTTTTTTATTTGATTGGTTCTTTGCTTGGCGTACCTGGTTTTCTTGGATACTTACTTGGTGTTTGTTTTTCTTTTCTTATTGTTATAATCGTTCTTCCAATATCGCTTTGTGGTAAATTGAATTCTTCAACATTTTCAATTTTACCTCCTAATATTTCAATTGCTTTTTTTGCATCATTAATTTCTTCTTGTGCATCAGATGCTTTCATACTTAAAACTTTTCCATTTATTTTTACTAATGGTATTAAATATTCTGATAATGTAGATAAATTTGCGACTGCTCTTGATGTAGCAATATCAAATTTTTCTCTGTACTGTTTATTTTGTCCAAATTCTTCTGCTCTTGCATGTACTAGCTCCACATTTTTCAAATTTAATTTATTTATTACTTCTTCTAAAAAAATTAATCTTTTATTCAATGAGTCTACAAGTGTTATTTTTAAAGATGGCTCCATTATGCTTAATGGTATTCCTGGAAATCCTGCTCCAGTTCCAACATCTACTAACTTAGAATCTTTTTCAATTTCTTTTAATATAGTAATTGAATCTATAAAGTGTTTTAAAATTATTTCTTCTGGTTCTATTATTGTTGTTAAATTAATTTTTTCATTCCATTCAATTAATAATTCCATGTATTCGAAAAACTGTTCTGTTTGCTCCATAGAAAAACGAACACCCAAAACACCTGCTTTTTCCTGCATTTTTTTGAAAAACATCTCTTTATCCATATCAATTTCTCCTATTCTAATTTGTTTCTTTCTTTTCTTTTTTCCATGTTTGTAAAAATACTAATAACACTGAAATATCTGCTGGTGAAACTCCAGAAATTCTTGAAGCTTGTCCTATTGAATGTGGCTTATGTTTGTTAAGCTTTTGTCTAGCTTCTAGACAAATTCCTTTTACTTCATTATAATCTAAATCTTCTGGTAATAACTTTTTCTCCATTTTTTTGAATTTTTCAACTTGAGCTTCTTGAAGTTTTATATATCCATCATATTTTACTTGAATTTCTACTTCTTCTTTTACTTGTTCACCCAATTCTGGTCTTTCTTTATCAATTGCTCCAAGTGCAGCATAAGTAATTTCAACTCTTTTTAAAAGTTCTGAAAGTTTTGAGCCTGTTGTTAATGGTGCTGTTCCCTGTGAAACTAAAAATTCATTAACTTCTTCTGTTGGTTTTACTATAGTTTCTTCTAATCTTTTCTTTTCTTTCTCAATTTTTTGTTTTTTATCAATAAATTTTGCATATCTTTCATCAGAAATCAATCCTACTTCATGTCCTTTTTCTGTTAGTCTTAAATCTGCATTATCTTGTCTTAAAAGCAGTCTATATTCTGCTCTTGATGTCATCATTCTATATGGTTCATTTGTTCCTTTTGTTACAATATCATCAATTAAAACTCCTATATAAGCCTCTGTTCTATCTAAAATTAAAGGTTCTTTTCCTTTTACTTTTTGTGAAGCATTTATTCCTGCTATTAATCCTTGACAAGCTGCTTCTTCATATCCAGATGTTCCATTTGTTTGTCCTGCAAAAAATAATCCATCTATATTTTTATATTCTAATGATAACTTTAAATCTGCAGGATCTATACAATCATATTCTATTGCATAAGCTGGTCTTGTAAATTCACAATGTTCTAGCCCTGGTAATGTTCTATACATTGCTATTTGTACATCTTCTGGAAGAGATGAACTCATTCCTTGTATATACATTTCATCAGTATCAGCTCCTACAGGTTCCACAAATACTTGATGTCTTTCTTTATCTGCAAATCTTACAACTTTATCTTCTATCGATGGGCAATATCTTGGACCTGTTCCCTCTATTACTCCTGCATATAATGGTGACCTATGTAAATTTTCTCTTATTATTTTATGTGTTTCTGCATTTGTATAAGTTAACCAACAATCTACTTGGTCAAAATTTTTAGCTTTGTCCTCAAAAGAAAATGGTATTATGCCTACATCTCCTTTTTGAACTTCCATCTTTGAAAAATCTATACTTTTTTTGTTTATTCTTGCTGGTGTACCTGTTTTAAATCTTTTTAACTCCACACCTAATTTTTTTAAACATTCTGATAGTCTATTAGCTGGAAATACACCATCTGGCCCACTTTCTTTAGTATAATCTCCTATGAAGATTTTTCCTTTTAAATACGTTCCTGTTGCAACAATTATTGTCTTTGTATTATATATTGCTCCAACATCAGTTTCTACTGATCTTACTTTGTTATCCTTTAACGTTATGTCTACTATTTCAGCTTGCTTAATATCTAAATTTTCTTGTTTTTCTAATGTGTGTTTCATTTCCATTTGATATCTTTTTCTATCAGCTTGTGCTCTCAAAGAGTGTACTGCTGGGCCTTTTGAAGTATTTAACATTTTTATTTGAAGCATAGTTTTGTCTATGTTTTTTGCCATTTCTCCTCCTAGTGCATCTATTTCTCTTACTAGATGTCCCTTGGAGCTTCCTCCAATATGTGGATTACATGGCATGTTTGCAACAGCTTCTAGACTGATTGAAAATATTGCTGTTTTCATTCCTAGTCTTGCAGCTGCAAGCCCTGCCTCACATCCAGCATGTCCTGCTCCTATTACTATTACATCATATTCTCCTGCATAATAGCTCATTTTTTATTACCTCCATTTTTTATTTTATAATAGATTTTTATTTCGGTCTATTTCTTTTTATTTTCGATATATTTGTATTTTTATTGTTTATTTAACAAGTTATATGTTTAAATGCTAAAATTTGTTTATTTTTGATTTTAAGCGTTATTATTTTCCTAAACAAAATTTAGAAAAAATTTCGTTAATAACATCTTCTGTTACAACTTCTCCTGTAATCTCTCCTAAATCCTCTAAAATGTCTTTAATATAAATAGTTATAATATCAATTGGCATATTAATATTTAATGCCTCATTTGCTTTTTTAACGTTTTCTAGAGCTTTAGAAATTATATTTTTATGGCGAATATTTGTTATTAATATGTCATTATCAAGATTAATCTCATTTAATTTAAACATAAGTGCTATTTTTTCATATAACTCTTCTATTCCTGTTTTGTTTAAAGCAGAAATTTTCAAAATATTTTTAGAAACCTCATTAAGTCTAGGATCATTTTCTGATACACATGAATTTAAATCAGATTTATTTAGTAAAATTATTACTTTTTTATTTTTTATTAGTCTTAAAATTTCTAAATCTTCTTCACTTAAATCTTTAGAACTGTCAAAAATTGCAATAATTAAATCTGCTTCTTCTGCTTGTTTTATTGATTTTTCTACACCTATCTTTTCTACCTCATCACTAGCTTCTCTTATACCTGCTGTATCTACTAATTTTAGTGGAATACCATTTACTGTAACATATTCTTCAATTGTATCTCTTGTTGTTCCTGCTATATCTGTAACAATTGCCCTATCCTCTTTTAAGATTGCATTTAAAAGAGAGGATTTTCCTGCATTTGGTTTTCCTATAATAGCTGTTTTTATTCCATCTTTTATAATTTTACCATTATCAAAAGATTTCTCTAGTTTATCCAGTTTATTTTTTACACTTTCTAGCATATTTTTCATTTCATCTTCTTGAACTTCAGGTGTATCATATTCTGGATAATCTATTGTTACTTCAATATTTACAAGAACATCTAGTATTTCTTGTTTAATTTCTTTTATTTCTTTTGACAAAAAGCCTTCTAATTGTTTCATTCCACTTTTAGCTTCTTGTGATGATTTTGCATTTATTATATCAATTACTGATTCTGCTTGTGCCAGATCTATTCTTCCATTTAAAAATGCTCTTTTAGTAAATTCACCTGGTTCTGCAAGTTCTGCCCCGTTTTTTAAGCATATTTCTAAAATTTTCTTTACTATTAAATTCCCACCATGCGAATTTATTTCACACATATCTTCTGTTGTATAGCTTTTGGGTGCCTTAAAATATGAAACTAAAACTTCATCAATTATTTCTCCATTTTCAACAATATTTCCATATTTTATTGTATATCCTTTTATTTCTTCTATACTCTGTTGTGTTTTTGGTTTAAATATTTTTTCAATGATTTTAAATGTATTTTCTCCACTCATTCTTATTATTCCAATTCCGCCAATCCCAGGTGCCGTAGATATTGAAGCTATTGTACTCATTTTTTTCTCCTTTTCTTAGCATTATTTATTTTTATTTTAAAAAGATTTCTAAAATAATCTATTATTAAATAAAAAAGCCAAAATTCATGTTTAATCTTTTGATTAAAATCTGAACTTTGACTTCCGATTTTTATATTATTTTTTTGATATTACTATTCTTCTTCTAGGTTCTTGCCCTATACTTCTTGTCTCTACATTTGGATTTTCTTGTAGATAACTATGAATTATTTTTCTTTCATATGCTTGCATTGGTTCCAAAGTTATTGCTTTTCCTGTTTTTTCAACAACTCTTGCTTTCTTTTCTGCAACATCTTGAAGTGTTTTTATTCTTTTTTCTTTGTAATTTTCTATATCTAATCTAACAACTACTCTATTTTCAGAATCTTTATTAGCTATTGCTTTTAATATATTTTCTAGTGCATATAATGCTTCTCCCCTATATCCTATAAGGTTTCCAACATTTTCGCCATTTACTGAAATATATAAGCATTTTTCTTTAATTTCAACTATATAAGTTGTTCCATTTGAAAGTTTTTCTACAAATTCATTTAAAAATTTTTCAATTTTATTTTTTGCTTCTTCTAGTTCTTGCTCTGTTGTTTCTATTTCAAACTCTTCTGGCTTTTTTGCTTCTTTTTCTTTTAATTCAACTTTTACGATTTTTGGTGCTAATATATCAAAAAAGCTTTTTTTATTTTCTTCTAATACTTTGATTTCTACTAATTCTTTTGGTAACCCCATTGCTTTTAGACCTTTTTCTATTGCTTCTGAAGTTGTTTTACCTTCTGAAATTATACTTTTTGCCATTTATTGTTCCTCCTCGTCTTTTAGTAGTTTGTTTAAAGCTAATCTTTCTACAATCATTAATAAACTATTCATTAACCAATATAATGCTAATCCTAATGGTGCTATAAGTGCTACAGACACATACATTATAGGCAACATCATATTCATATTTTTATTCATTTGTGCCATTGCATCAAATTCATCTTCTTTATTTGTTAATGCTTTTTCGTCTTTATTTTCTATTACTTCTGACTTAGGAGCTACTGGATTTGTTATTTTCATTGATAGAATTGATACTAAAACATATAAAACTGGTATTATATAAGCTTTCCAATCTCTGCTTTTTGTTGGTACTTGTGCCAAATTTAAGCCTAAGAAATCCATATTTATATTTAGTTGGTCTAATTCTTCTTCTTTTATTTCTTCTAAGTTTGTTTTTTCTTCTGTTTGTTCTACATTCTGATCATTTTTTAATTTTTTAATATTGTCTATTTCTCTGATTATATCTATTTCTGAATATGCACTGTTTTCACTTAATTTATATTCTTTTACTATTTTTGAATATTTATTTATTACTTCAGTGTCTATTTTTTTCATATATGTTAATGGTGAGCGTACTAAGTAAAATACTGCAAACAATAATATTATTTGTACTATTGCACTTAAACATCCACTAAATGGACTCATATTTTCAGCTTTATATAATTCCATTGTCTCTTGATTTAATTTTTCTGGGTTATTTTTATATTTTAATTGTATTTCTTTCAATTTTTTTTGAATCTTTGTTGTTTTTTTCATTGTTTTTTGCTGTTTTATTGATATTGGCAGCATTGCTATTTTTACTAAAATTGAAAAAATTATAATAGCCAAACCATAATTTTTAACTATATCATATATAAAATTTAATAAATACCCAAATATATTTGCAAAAAATGCTATCATCTACATTCTTTCCTTTCTCATTTTATTTTAATGGATCATATCCCCCTTTAGAAAAAGGATTACATTTTAAAATCCTTGCACCTCCCAAAATACAACCTTTTATTGCTCCATATTTTTCTATAGCTTGTTTTGTGTATTCTGAACATGTTGGATAAAATTTGCATCTTATATTTTTACTTACTAAAAATTTTGATATATTTTTTTGATACCATTCAATTAAATATATTAATATTTTTTTCATATTTCTTCTTCTTTTTTGGAAATATTTGCAAATTTAAATATCTTGTCCAATTCCTCGAAAACCGCAGAAAATGTAATATTGTCTATTGGATAGTTCTTGTTCATTAATATTACAATACTATTTCCTTCTGATACTAAATCTTCTAATCGTGTATAAGCTTCTCTTATTATTCTTTTTGCTCTGTTCCTTTGGAAAGCTTTTCCATTTTTTGTGCCTATTGCAATTCCTAAAAAATTCCTTTTTTTATTGTTTTTTAATATGAATACTTCTATTTCTTTTTCTTTAAAACATTTTCCTTTTGTTAAAACTGTTTTAAATTCGTAGTTCTTTTTTAGCATCATTGTTTTTTTCATTTCAAACTCCCTAAGCTTAGAGCTTTTATAAGGAATAACAAAACAACTAAAGGCCTAGACCTTTAGTTTTTCTTTCTAAGCACAGATTTTTTTTCTTCCTTTTGCTCTTCTTGCTTTTAATATGTTTCTTCCTGATCTTGTTGACATTCTTTTCATAAATCCATGTTCTTGTTTTTCTTGTCTATTTTTTGGTTGGAATGTTCTTTTCATTATTATTGCACCTCCTATTTTTTTGTTATATATCAATTCCTTTTTGGAAAATTGTTACAAAATAACAAGTAGATAAATTATACACTATGTTTACCGCAATTGTCAATAGGTTTTGCGAATTTTTTGATTTTTGTTTTTATTATTGTTTTTTGTTAAAAAATGCTGTATAAAAATTAAAATTTTTTTATTTTTTTGTAATATGTTTGTCATAAAAGGGTAGTTTTCCACAAGATTTTTTATAATTATCCACAATTCTAAAAAAATTATCCACAAGTATCTTGACTTATGGTATGATATTCTGATATTATACAGGAAAAAGAAAAGATAGGGGATAGAAATTAGAATTGATTTTAAAAATCTGTTCGTAGAAAAATCACTATTTATTACATAATTATTACAAAGTTATCCACACCTGTGGAAAACTTTGTGGATAACTTTATGATTTCTTAATATTTTGAAAGGATGTTTTACTATGCAAATTGACAAAGATGAACTATTAAATCAAGCAAAAGAATTACTAAAAGAAGAAGTAACTCAGATTGCATTTCAAACTTGGTTTAGCTCTTTGGAAATCGCTGAAATGAATGACAATCACATCGTCTTAAAAACTACTTCGCCTTATGCTGGAGAATTATTACAAACACGTTATGCGGATTTAGTTCTTAATACTTTCAAATTTATTACAAATAGGGAATGGACATTTTCTGTAATTTATGAGGAAAACAACCAAACGGTTGATGAAGGTTCTATTGTTTCTAGTGCATCAACAGATACACAAGACCAAGAAATTGAAATTTCAAATAGAACACTTAATCCAAAATACACTTTTGAAACATTTGTAGTTGGAAATAATAACCGTTTTGCACATGCAGCAGCAATTGCAGTAGGTGATAAACCTGGTGAATCCTACAATCCATTATTTTTGTATGGGGGAGTAGGATTAGGAAAAACTCACTTAATGCATGCTATTGGAAATAGAATTTTGCAAAATAATAAATCAGCAAAAATCTTGTATGTAACTTCTGAAAAATTTACAAACCAATTAATTAATGCCATTAAAGATAATAAAAACGAGGTATTTAGAAATAAATATAGGACAATTGATGTTTTATTAATTGACGATATTCAGTTCATTGCTGGAAAAGAACGAGTTCAAGAAGAATTTTTCCACACATTTAATGCTTTATATGAAGACAAAAAGCAAATAATCATTTCAAGTGATAAACCACCAAGAGAAATACAATTCCTTGAAGACAGGTTAAAATCAAGATTTGAGTGGGGGCTATTGGCAGATATTTCCTGTCCAGATTATGAAACCCGTTTAGCTATTTTAAGAAAAAAAGCTCAAGAAGAAAAAATTTTAGTTGATGATACAATATTAGCAAACATTGCTAATAAAATAGATTCAAACATTAGAGAACTAGAAGGAGTATTTAATAAAATCATTGCTACAGCTTCACTTACACACACACCAATAACAATAGAATTGGCAGAAAATACCATAAATGAATTTAAAGCTGCAAGTGAAAAAGTACTTTCATCAGATTTTGTTAAAGAAACTGTTGCTAAATATTTTAATATTAATAAAGATGACTTAGCAAGCAATAAACGTTCAAACGAAATTGCTTTCCCAAGACAAATTGCAATGTATTTATGTAGAGAAGTAGCAAACATGTCTTATCCTAAGATAGGAGAGGATTTTGGTAATAGAGATCATTCAACAGTAATGCATGCTTGTAAAAAAATCGAAAAAGAAGTCAAAGATAAAAATAATACAAGACTAATTGTGGAAAGTGTGAAAAACATAATTATAAATGGTGAACAATAGTATTTAAAATAGTTTAGTTGCCTAAAAAAAATATTTGTTTGTAAGGACAATTGTTTGGTTACATTTAAGTTATCTTTACTTACGGAACAGCTATATTGGATATCCACAGCCACTTGTTGAAACTGTGTTGATAAAGTGTTAATAACTCGCTTGTCCACATTTTTAAAATTTAAGTGTGGACAAATTGGGAAGTTTTCCACTAAGTTATACACACAATTTTTTCTTAGGGCTACAAAGTATCCACATAGTTTTCCACATTATCCACAGCACCTAATACTATTACTACTAATAATATTTATATTATATTAATAAATAATAAAGGAGAGATGCAAAATGAAATTTGTTTGTTATAGGGATAATATCCTTAAAGCATTAAATTCCGTAGTAAAAGGTGTTGCTTCTAAAACAACAATGCCTATATTAGAAGGAATTCTTATACAAACTAATGATAAAGAAATAAAATTAACAACATATGACTTAGAAATCGGTATAGAATATATAATGGAATGTGAAGTAAAAGAACAAGGTAGTACAGTAGTAAATGCTATAATGTTTAGTGAAATCATAAGAAAATTACCAGATACAGAAATTTATATTAATTTAAATGAAAATAATTTATTAGAAATTGAATGTGAAGGGGCTTTATATAAATTAACAACAATGAATCCAGACGAATTCCCAGAATTACCAAAAATAGAAATAGAAAATTCAATTTCTTTAGAGCAAAATATGTTGAAAAATATGATTAGAAGAACAATTTTTGCAGTTAGCTCAGAAGAAAACAGACCAATATTCACAGGTTGTTTGTTTGAAGTGGAAAACAATAAGTTAAATGTTGTTGCAGTTGATGGATTTAGATTAGCATTAAGAAGTATTTATTTACAAACAAAAGTAAATAACTTTAAAGCTGTAATTCCAGGTAAAACATTAAATGAAATAAATAAGATTTTACAAGATTCATTTGAACATATAAACATAGGAATAGCAAGAAATCAAGCATTATTTGAAATGGAAAATTGCAAAATTGTAACACGTATCCTAGATGGAGAATTTTTAAATTATAAATCTGTAATTCCAAGTAGTTGGGAGACTAGAATAAAAGTAAATAAAAATAATTTACAAAATAGTTTTGAAAGAATAAGCTTAATATCAGCTTCTTCTATAGAAAAAGAGAAGAAATATCCAGTAAAAGTATCTGTAGATATTGGAAAATTAACAATATCTTGCACAAATCAAACTGGAGATGCAAAAGAAGAACTATATGTTTCTACAGAAGGAAAAAATATTGAAGCAGGATTTAATCCAAAATATTTCTTAGATAGTTTAAAAGCTATTGATGATGAAGAAGTTTTTGTTGAATTTGGGACAAGTATTTCCCCATGTTTAGTAAAATCTGTGGAAAACAATGAATATGTTTATATGATTTTACCAATAAGATTAAAAGAATAGAGGTTTGGTCAGAAGTTTTCCTCTGACCAATTTTTATTTTAAAAGCCTAAAAAATTTACATAATATTTAAAACAAAAAATAATAAAAAATAATTTTAATGTTTTATAAAAATCAAATAAAATAGAATAAAATAGAAAAAATTAGAAAAAAAAAGATAAAAAAAGATGCTAATATTTTTATAAAGCTTAAAAAGCAATTTTAGAAGTAACATAATAATAATAAAATATAAATTAAAAATTAATTTATTTTTAATTTAAAATAAATTTTTTTAAAATACAATAAAAAAATAAATTAATAAAAATTAATTCGAATTAATTAAAATAAATACGAAAAAGTTAAAAATAATTAGAAAAAAATAAAATAAATTAAAAAATAATGTTTTATAGCTTAAAAATAAAGAAAAATATTTATAATTAATATAATTTTATAATAAAAAATCAATTTAAATATTAAAAATAATAAAAAAAAAATTAAAAATAAAAAAAACGACGCGCGAAAATCAAAAATAAGACGTTTTTATTTTTTAGAGATATAACTTTATACTTAAAAAATAATATAAAAAATAAAAAAGTTATACACAAATGGAGAAAAATATGTGGATAAATAACATTAAATTAAAGAATTTTAGGAATTATGATAATAAAGAAATACATTTACATGAAAATATAAATGTATTTTATGGAGAAAATGCACAAGGAAAAACAAATATAATTGAATCAATATTTTTATCTAGTATAGGTAAATCTTTTAGAACAAATAAAGAAAAAGAATTAATTAAATTTAATGAGGAAAAAGCATTAGTAGAAATTAATTTTGAAAAAAGTGATAGAAAAGGAAATATTAAAATAGAAATAGGTACTCAAAAACAAATTTATTTAAATGGAATTAAATTAAAAAAATTAAGTGAATTATTAGGAAATATTAATATAGTTATTTTTACTCCTGATGATATAAATATTTTAAAAGGTGGTCCACAAAACAGAAGAAAATTTTTAGATATTATGATTAGTCAATTAAGACCTAATTATATGCATGTTTTAACATTATATTTAAAAACACTTGAGCAGAGAAATAATTATTTAAAACAAATAAAAATAGAAAATAAAGATGAAAACTTATTAGATATTTGGGATGAAAAATTAGTTGAATATGGTATGAAGATTTATGAATATAGAAAAGAATTTATAGAAAAAATTCAAAATAAAATTCAAAATATTCATAAAGAAATAACAGAAAATAAAGAAGAAATTGAAATAAAATATTTTTCTGATGCAAATACTAGACAAAATTTTATAAATGAGTTAAAATCAAGGAGAAAGCTAGATATCATAAAAGGTTTTACAACAAAGGGAATACATAGAGATGATTTTGTAGTATATATAAATGGAAAAGAAGTTGAGATTTATGGTTCACAAGGACAACATAGAACAGCGATACTTTCTTTAAAACTTTCAGAATTAAATGTTATTTATGATGAAATAGGAGAATATCCAATTTTATTATTAGATGATTTTATGTCTGAATTAGATGACAAAAGAAGAAAAAATTTTTTAAATAATATAAAAGATATTCAAGTTATAATAACATGCACTGAAAAAATAACACTTGAAAATTTAAAATATTTTTCATATAATGTTATAGACGGAAATATCAAGGAGGAATAAAATGGAAAAATATGAACATAAGTATGGGGCAGAACAAATACAAGTATTAGAGGGATTAGAGGCAGTTAGAAAAAGACCAGGTATGTATATTGGAAGTACATCTGTTAGAGGATTACATCATATGGTATATGAAATTGTTGATAACTGTGTTGATGAAGCTTTAGCTGGATATTGTACAGAAATAAATATTGTTATAGAACCAGGAAATATAATGAGTGTAGAAGATAATGGAAGAGGAATTCCAGTAGAAATACACCCAAAGACAGGAATTTCAACAGCTGAAACAGTATATACAGTTTTACATGCTGGAGGAAAATTTGGTGGAGATAGTGGTTACAAAGTATCTGGAGGACTACATGGTGTAGGTGCTTCTGTTGTAAATGCATTATCAAATTGGGTAGAAGTAACTATTCAAAGAGATGGTGGAATTTATCAAATGTATTTCGAAAAAGGTAAAACTGTAAGAAAACTTGAAAAAATTGGAAATTCAAACAAGACAGGAACAAAGGTAAGATTCCTAGCAGATGACACAATTTTTGAAACACAGTCATTTGAATATGAAGTATTAGAAACAAGATTTAGAGAAATGGCGTTTTTAACTAAAGGATTAAAAATAACTGTTGAAGATCAAAGAGAAGAAACTCCCAAAAAAGCTGAATTTTGTTTTGAAGGTGGATTAAAATCATTTGTAGAATATCTAAATAAAAATAAAGAAAAATTACATCCAGAACCAATATATATTGAAAAAGGTGGAGACACTCCTGTTGAAATTGCAATTCAATATACAACAAGTTACTCAGAAAATATTCATACATTTGTAAATAATATAAATACAATTGAAGGTGGAACACATCTTGAAGGTTTCAAAAGAGCACTAACAAAAGTATTTAATGATTATGCGCGTAGCCATAATTTATTAAAAGATAAAGATGCAAATTTACAAGGTGAAGATATAAGAGAAGGAATTACAGCTGTAGTTTCTGTAAAAGTTAGAGAACCACAATTCGAAGGACAAACTAAAACAAAATTAGGAAATAGTGAAGTTACAGGAATTGTTCAAACAATGGTAAATGATGCATTATCAACATTCTTAGAAGAAAATCCAAATGTAGCAAAAGCTATTTTGGAAAAATGCGTAAGTGCAGCAAGAGCAAGAGAAGCTGCAAGAAAAGCTAGAGAATTAGTTCGTAGAAAAAGTGCATTAGAAACATCAACACTTCCAGGAAAACTTGCAGACTGCAGTAGTAAAGTTGCAGAAGAATGTGAAGTATATATCGTAGAGGGAGACTCTGCAGGAGGAAGTGCAAAACAAGGAAGAGACAGAAAATTTCAAGCAATATTACCATTATGGGGAAAAATGCTTAATGTTGAAAAAGCAAGAGCTGATAAAATATATGGAAATGATAAATTAAATCCAGTAATTGTAGCAATAGGTGCAGGAATTGGAAATGAATTTGATATAACAAAAATCAGATATGGAAAAGTTATAATTATGGCTGATGCGGATGTTGACGGAGCACATATTAGAACATTAATGTTAACATTCTTCTTTAGATATATGAGACCACTTATTGAAAATGGAAATGTTTATTTAGCACAACCACCACTATTTAAATTATCTAAAAAAGGAATGGAAGATATTTATTGTTATACAGATGAAGGACTTGATAATGCATTTGCTGAATTAGAAGCAAAAGGAATTGCAAGAGACTCACTTTCAATCCAGAGATATAAAGGTTTAGGAGAAATGAATCCTGAACAATTATGGGAAACAACAATGGATCCAGCAAGAAGAACTTTAATACAAGTAACTATGGATGATGCAATAAAAGCTGATGAAATATTTACAGTTTTAATGGGAGACGAAGTTGATCCAAGAAGAGAATTTATTGAGAAAAATGCAAAATTTGTAAAAAATCTTGATATATAATAATTAATAGCTAGTAGGTAACAACCTACTAGCTATTATCTTAAAGCCAATACCAATCTTAACTCAGACTAATATATATAGTGGTTTGCTCTAATGTATATTACTATACAAATAAAACATACACCACATATATTAATCAGTTGCTCGACTACAAATACACTATTAGAAACCATATTCATCCTCAAGGGACTATTAACAATCCCATCTAATATAAGAATAATCTTAGCTCAAATACATTACATATAATTTAACCATATATAAAATATAAAAATAATCCTTGAAAATTTAAATAAAATACAGCTTACATACACATAATATATTTTTATCGCCGACATATATTGAACCATAAAAATAATCCAATATACATCTTTGCTCGAATATTAATAAACTAATTATAATTTATTAATATTCTTAACTCAACTGATATTAACTTTATAATCATATTATGTACAGAAAAATTTTTTATATACAAAAAATCAAAAAAATTTTAAAAATTTTTTAAAGTTTGATATATAGAGACTTTCAGTTCAACTTTGTCACAATTTGTCGAACGATTTTCCTTGACAATACATCTCAAGCAAATTATAATAAGAAGCAAATTTAAAAAAGAAAATTAAATTAGAAAGGAGGAAAAAAATTAAGTCTATACAAAAGTGGATTCCAATAGAAAAAATATTGGACAAAGGAATTATAAAGATAAATAAAAATAAATATGTAAAAATATTAAAAGTAATTCCAATTAATTTCAATTTAAAAACTCAATTAGAAAGAGAAACAATTTTAAATTCTTATAAAATTTTTTTAAAAACATCTGGATTTGATATGCAAATTTTAATTCAAAGCAAAAAAGAAGATTTAACTCAACATATAAAAAATATCAAAAATATTTCCGAAAAAGAAAAAAATAGTATGATAAAAAAGTATTCAGAAAAATATATTAATTTTATTCAAGAAAAAAATAGTAAAAATAAATCAGCATCCAAAAATATTTATTTAATTATAAAAAATACATCTGATAATTTAGAAGAAACAATTATCCAATCTTTAAATGAAAAATATTTTAAAATAAAAGAATGTTTATCAAGATGTGGCAATATTGTTTTAGAATGTGATAAAGATGAAACAAAAAATATTTTATTTTCTTTTTTAAATTCGAAAAAATTTTTAGAAAGTTAAGGAGGAATATGTATAAATCAAAAATTTTTAATGTTAAAAAATAAAATAATTAAAAAATCAAAAAATTTAAAATTATCTCAAGGTGAATTTAATGAAAAAGATTTTATTTCACCATCTTATATCAATTTAAAAAATCCAAAACATTTAGAAATTGATGAATATCTTTATTCAGGAATAATTATAGTTAATTATTATAGAGAATATAATGAATTAATTTTAAAGTCACTTATAGAAACAAATATTAATATGAATATTTCAATTTTTTATGAAAAATGTGATACTTCAAAAATAATAAAAGAATTAGCATATAATATAGGAAATGTAGGAGTTGAGCTAAAACAGTCTGGAGAAAATAGAGTAGATAGTGATATTGCAGAATTTACATATAATGATGCAAAATATATAAGAAAAGAAATTCAAATTAATAATGAAGAAGTTTATTTTTTATATATTTATTTAACACTTTTTTCTAAAGAGCAAAAAGAATTAGAATATAATTTGGATAAAATAGAAGGAATTTTACAAAGTCGTGGACTGCAAACAAGAAGAGCAAATTTTAGACAAGAACAAATATTTTTATCATGTTTACCCATATTTGAAAATGATGAAATATTAAAAACAGTTGGAAAAAGAAATATATTAACAAGTAGTTTAATTAGCACATATCCATTTATTTCTTCTTCAATATTTGAAGAAAAAGGAATATATATAGGAAACAATATGTACAATAATTCACTAATTTTAATTGACAGATATAATACTAATAAATATAAAAATGCAAATATGTGTATATTTGGGACAAGCGGAGCAGGAAAATCATTTTATACAAAATTATTAATTTTAAGAAATACATTATTAGGAATTGAACAATATATTATAGATCCAGAAAGAGAATATTATAAACTAGCAGAAAAATTAGATGGAACAATAATAAAATTAGGACCAACATCTCAAAATTATATTAATGTTTTTGATATAAGAAAAGAAAGTATTGAAGAAAATGAACATGGTTATTTAGCAACTAAAATAGGAAAATTAATTGGATTTTTTAATTTAATATTTGGAGAATTAAATGAAGAAGAAAAAGCAATCTTAGAAGAAAAAATTATTCAAACATATAAAAATAAAAATATTACATTTAATGATAAAACATTATATAAAAAAGGAAAATTTAAAACAACAAAAGATATGCCAATTTTAGAAGATTTATATAATAATTTAAATGATGAAAAAACAAAAAAATTTAAAATTAAATTAATACCATTTATTAAAGGTTCATTAAAATTTTTTAATAATTATACAAATATTGAATTAAATAAAAAA
>CAKOXV010000018.1 GCA_934130355.1 uncultured Clostridia bacterium | reverse complement strand
ATCTCTTTATATATTTTTTCTGTATAATTTTCTTTAAATTCTATTGATTCATTCTCATTCATGCTACTTACCTCCATTTTAAATCGTTCAATCGTTCAAAATATCGTTCAATCGTTCAACTATAGTATAACACTTTTATTATAAATTATACAAGATATATTTTAAAATTTTACATTTTTCAATACTCCAAGTTGGTCGTATTACTTTGATTTTGTGCAATGTTATATATTTCTTTTAACACTTTTTTTATTTGTTTCTCCCCGCTTTCTACTACTTATAATATATATTTTAACACTTAAACTAATTTTATAATATTTTTGGTTTGATTTCTAATTTTAAATTTCAGATAATTATTTTAATATTTTAATTCAAATTTTATTTTTATAGATTTATATAATTCTATTAATCTAAAATTTTATATTTTATCTTTTATTTATTTTTAAAATTTTATATAAAAATTTATTATTACAATTAAAAATAGTTTTTAAATTTATTCTTGTCTCCCCTCTCTTTTATGTAATGCATATCTTGTCAAATTATGGAAAATATGGTAAAATGTTCAAAAGGAGGTTTTTATGTTATTTATAGGAATAATACTATGTCTAATAGCTTTAATTTTAGATATCTATTTTTCACAGAGACCTGATATTTTGGAAAGCATAAATGTGAATATAGATTATAGTGAAAAATACATCAAAAAAGATTATTTATTAACTCAGACCGAGTTAAAATTTTATAAATTGCTTAAACAAATAACTGATGAATTAAACCTTGTTATTTGTCCTCAAGTAACATTGTACCAAATTGTAAATAATAAAAATTATAAAGATTTTAACAGAATTCAAAGTAAGAGCATAGATTTTGTAATTACTGAACCAAATCTCAAGATTAAATTATGTGTTGAACTAGATGACTACACACATCAAAAGAAAAAAAGAATTAAAAGAGATCAGTTTATAAATAAACTTTTTGAAGACTTAAATATCAAATTAATTAGAATACGTGTGCAAAATTTTTATGACTTGGAGGAATTAAAAAACAAAATTAAAGAGAGCTTATAAGCTCTCTTTCTTTTATCTTTCTAGATCTTTATCTTTTTGTATAGTCAAAGTGTTGTTTGTAATAAAACTTGTTAATATAAACATTAATGTTGGTATGTTAAGGACTGGAAACATCATCCAAGTGTTAATATTTATTACATTTGTTATTATGCTTTCATTTAATTTTAAAGTTTGTTCTTTTTTATTAAAATAACAATTTAATGTTTTATCTTTTATTGGATTATAATTTCTATAATCATTCATTGTCTTATTAAAAAAAATCATTATCCACTTTTTGAATTTGTGTTATATTAACCATAAACGCAAAATTTGAACTTAAAATTTATAATTATCAATTTTTTTAAGTATTTCCTTTCCATTATATTTAGGTACTTTCAAATCTAATATAACAGTATCAATATTGTAATTACTATTCAATTCATATATAGCATTTTCTCCATTATCCACTATATTGCAAACTCTTATATTATCATTTTTTTATTTATGTAATTCATTAAATTTATAGCATATTATAATATTTCTTGCTAATCTTTGCTAAATAATATCATATTTATAAAAATTTTGTTAAAAAAGTCGCAAAAAGTCACTTTAAAATAAAATGAAATTTAGTTTTTTAAATATTTCATGGAAAGATTCCATTTGATTTTTGCAGATAACACTGTAATTTATTCATAAGATAATATATATTGGTAACTTTAGTTACTATAAATAATAGGTTCATACATCCAATGTAGCACATATGTTAATCAGTGTGTAAAAGAACGTTTTAATTTAAGATTTATTAATTATTTTTCTGAATAATGATTGCTCATAAAAAATAACACCTATCTTTTGATAAGTGTTATTTTATCATATCACTTTCTTGGCATGTAAAACAACTCTATACTTATTGTTATTAGCACAAGTAGATAATGTTAAAACAGTATCATCTTTTGAAACATCTATTCCAAAATCCTTTATGCTTCTTCCCTTTATTGTATTTATAAATTTTTCAAACTCATTATCATTTTTAAAATTTGTTTTTATATAATAATCTTCACTTTCGATTTTATAAACAGAAAAAACTTTATAAATGCAATTTTCATTTTCTGTATTAAATGTTATATTTAAATTTTCTTCATTATTATACCAATCTGAATTTAAGATATTTTTCAAATTTCCGAACATTGAACCATCTCTCATGTTATGACCATATATAACAATATTTTTATCAGTTCCATCAAATTTATTTTTATAATCGGTAAAAATCCATCCTGCTAAATTATTACTTTTATCAAAACTATGATTTAAATAGAAACTATTATTTTTAGTTTTAACAACAGGGTATTCAATATTAGTATTAGGGACGTTAATCCATGCAACTAAGTCATTATTTTGTTCTTTTAGCTTATTAAAATCTATTGTATAATTATCTTCATCTTCTTGACTATCATCTTGATTTTGAATTATTACTGCTTCTTTTATTTGTTCTACTATTTCATTATTATTTGTTTTATCTCTATGCCATTCAAAGATTTTAATTCCAGAATATGTTAATATTAAAAGCAAAATTATATAAACAATAAGATTAAAAATTATTTTTATATTTTTCCCTTTGTTCTTTTTCTTTCTCATTATTTACATTTCCCTTCTTAAAGTTAAAGGCCGGCTATTAATGAGCTAGCCTCTATATTTTGCTAAATTATTTTGATTTTTTCTTATTTACTATTGTTAATATTCCAATAGCTGTTGCAGAAACTACAAATAACATTACACTTGTTATAATATTATCTCCTGTTTTAGGGTTTGTAATTGTATTATCTTTTTTTATATCATTATTGTTTAAATTGTTATTTTCTTGTTTTTCTTCATCTTTAGTATTTTCAGTATTCTCTGTATTCCCAGTATTTTTATTATCTTCTGTATTTGTGTTTTGTTGTTTTTCTTTTATTGTAAATTTTGTTATAGCTTCTCCATTATCTGAAAAAGTAACTTTTAATGTATGTTCTCCCACAGATAATGTTTTTAAATAAGCATCTTTTAAAGTTATTATTGTACTACCTGATTTAGAAGTATAATTATTATTATCTACTAAAATATCACCAACATACACTTTTCCACCATTTTCAAATAGGTTATATTCTGCATCTACTCTAAAAGTTGCATTTTTTGATTCATCAATTGTATATGTTTGATTTGCTCCTTCAGTAAACTTATATTCTTTAGGAATAACCTCTTCTTTCACATATTGAAATGTAAATTCATAAGTACATCTAGTATAATAATCAGTTCTTATTTCGTTCAAGATGCCACCATCTGAACCAGTAAAAGTCAATTTAGAACCTGTATATTTAGTATTAAGTCCTTTAAAAACTTCACTTTTTTTAGTTCCAACATTTACTGCAGTTAATATTGCTTTATTTTCTGATTTATTTCCCACTATCTTTATGACAGCTTCACTTACATTATCTGTTACTAATAGACCTTTATAGTCTCTTTTATAATATAGAGTTTTATCTAAATCTCCGAATGATTTTAATCCTTCTGTTAATGCATCAGTTTTAGAAAAATCTATTACATATTCTTTCCCATTAGTCAAATCAACTACACCATTTGATGACATATCATCATAAACATTTTCAACCTTTGTATTAATAGCTGTTATTGTTCTTACAAGTTTAACATCTAATGTTCCACTAAATTTACTTGATTCTAATTTGAAGGTAGATTTAGCTTCACCTACTATTGTTGTCATTATTGGGTAATACCAATTATTAATATTTAATTTTATAGGTGTATTAGCTCCAGAAACGCTTTCATCTTCAATTTCTTCAATTACAAACTTGTACTCTGCCTCATTTAAATCAATTACCATATTATTTGAAATATTAGTAACCAACTCCTCACCTTTGAATAATTGTAATTTTGCTTTCTTGCTATATTCTACATAGCCATCATGAATTGTTCCACCTTTAAAATTTAATGTCACTTCATTTTTGTTTTCTGCATATACTGTTGTTATTGGAAATATTAAACTAACTAATAAACAAACTATAAGTAATATCAATAGTGCTATTGTTTTTTTCATGTTTTTCATTTATATTTTCCTCCTTTCTCAAATTTGTTTTCATTTTATCATATAGAAATATAAATTTTTTTATAATTGCCAAATTGTCATTGAAAATTCGGCAATTGATTTTCCTATAGATTTATGGTATATTATAATAGATTTTAAATTATTTACATGGAGGTTTTTATGACTTTTGCAGAACAATTAAATGAATACATAAAACAAATTGGCTGTTCTTCTAAAGAACTTGTAATAGTCTCTGGTCTAACAAGTTCTGTTATCAGCCGTTATCGTAAAGGAGAAAGAAGTCCTAGTATTAAAAGTAAACAATTAGACCAGCTTACAGAAGGATTATATAAGCTTTTTAATGATAAAAATATAAATATAACAAGAGATGAAATTTATATGACTCTATCTAATACTTTAAATGATATTGCCATAGATTTTGAACAATTAAGTAAAAACTTTAATGAACTTGTTAGAATTTTAAATATTAATATGTCTGAATTGTCTCGTTCTAGCAACTATGACTCTTCCCTTCTTTCTAAGATTCGTAATGGTTCTAGAAACCCATCAAATCCTAAAGATTTTGTTGAAGTTGTATGTAACTTTATCGTTAAAAAATATAAATCTGATGATGATAAAAAAGCTGTAGCTCTTCTTATTAATTCCACAACAGAAGATTTGAAAGATAACTCTAGCTATTTTAACAAATTACTTGACTGGTTTTCTACAAATGCTACTGTTTCTCATAACTATATAAACGATTTTTTAATTAATTTGGACAATTTTGATTTAAACCAATATATAAAAGCTATACATTTTGATGAGATGAAAATACCATTTGTTCCATTTTACAAGACTATATCTAGGACTTATTATGGTATAGAAGAAATGAAAAAAGGAGAATTAGACTTTTTTAAAGCTACTGTTCTTTCAAAAAATAGTGAACCTATTTTCATGTGTAGTGATATGCCTATGGAAGATATGGCAAAAGATATTGAATTCGGCAAAAAATGGATGTTTGCGATTGCCATGACTTTAAAAAAGGGATTTCACCTAAATATAATTCATAATTTGGATAGACCATTTAATGAAATGATGTTAGGCTTAGAAAGTTGGATTCCTATTTATATGACAGGACAAGTTTCTCCATATTATTTAAAAGGTCTACAAGATAATATATATTCTCATTTTAACTATGTATCTGGAACTGTGGCTCTTTGGGGCGAATGTATTAATGGATATCATGATAAAGGAAAATATACTTTAACTACTAATAAAACAGAGCTTTCATATTATAAAACAAAAGCAGAATGTTTGTTGAATAAAGCTACACCACTTATGGAAATTTATAGAATAGAAAACAAAAATGCATTTGATTCATTTATAACATCAAGTGCTAATATAAAAGGAAACCGTAGAAGAATTTTATCATCTTTACCAATACATACTATATCAGATAAATTGCTTGTAAAAATTTTGAAGAGAAATAAAATATCTGATGAAAATATAGAACATATAAAATTATCAATACAAAACCAAAAGGATATTATTGAAGATATATTAGAAGCAAACCAATTCGAAGATGAAATATCAGAACTTTCAAAAGAAGAATTTGAAAAGTCTTCACTTTCACTTTTCCTTGCTGATAGTTTCTCAGAGAATGAAATTCATTATACTTATGAAGAATATTTAGAACATTTGAATTTAACAAAACAATATGCAAAAACAAATGTTAATTATAAGTTAACTTTTAAGAATAATCATACTTTTAATAATATACAAATTTTAATTCTAGAAAAAAATTGGATTATGATTTCTAAAAATAAAAGTCCTTCTATTCATTTCGTAATACATCATCCAAAATTACGAAATGCTATTGAGAACTTTATACCTCCTGTTATTGAATAAATATATAAAAGACGAGTTCATCGAACCCGTCTTTTAAGTTATAACTGTGAAAAATAAATTATAATAGGCATTGTACTGTCAATGACTTCATACATCTCTGCAGCCTTTTCTGTCGGCAAATTTATGCAACCATGTGAGCCATTTTTTAGATAAATATCTCCTCCAAATTTGCTTCTCCACCAACCATCATGAAAGCCACAGCCTTTAAAAAATCGCATCCAGTATTCTACTAATGTTGAATATTCTGAACCATCATTGTTTAATCCTTCCAGTTTTACTTTCCTATTCTTGTTCAGTAAGAAAAACACACCTGTTGGAGTACCATTTCCAGTATTTATATTACCTGTAACACAAGGAGTTTCTAAGAAAAGCTCTCCATCCACATAAAACCAAACCTGCTGTCTAAAAATATCTACTTCTACATAGCTTGTTAGCATATCTGAAAGGTGTTTCTGACTGTAAATAGGTGTTGTGAATATTGGTTCATCATTGCATAGTAAAGATTTAATTTCTGCAATCTCTTTTTCTTTATCAAGTACTGCTCTTACTTCTACTGGTACATCAATTATAATTGGTTTTTCTAGACCTGTTGCTTTAAATTCCATTTTAGAATTAGTACTATTAATTCTCACTTCAAGATCTTCAACGAAATCAGCAACTCCTTTTTCTATATCAAACATGACATCACCGTTTTCATCACAGTCCATCCAGTTTTTTATGATATTAGAATCTAGAGTTACAGTACTTCCATCAACTAATTCGAAAGTAATTGAACTATTCAAAATAGAATTTAATTCGTCACATTGTGCTTCTAGGTCTTTCGAAAGTATTTCTGGCATTTCAATTGTAATTTCTGAAAAGTCTATGTGCTTCTCGCCACTATTTATTTTTGCTAAAGCAAATTCTAATGCTTTTTCAAAATCAATCACATTGCCTAATCTTTCTTTTTGAATAAAAAACTTTATTCCATCCCAAAGAATATAAGCATCTTGAGGTTCAACCATATTTTCACTTTGAAGTTCCGGAATTTGTTCAAGAAAATCTTTTAACAAATCCACATCTACAGTTGTAAAACCATTTATTTCATATCTTCTTGATTCTTTAGGATTAGAATGTTGATTTTCAAAGATTTGTACAATATAATCTTCAGTAACCTGTGTTCCTAATTCTTTTGACAATACATCATATGTTTCACCGCTTTTAAAACTGAATGTTACATTTTTCCGCTCTTCTGCTTGGTTTATTTTTGGAATTGCATCCTCAATGCTTAGATACTGGCAAGATATACCACCAATTTCGGTTTTGCGTAAAAAGTGTGTACTTCTGAAAGCAAAAAATCCAACAGAAACGCACCAAAGACTTAGTACTCCTATAAGGATAGCATATATGCCTTTTACTTTCAACGGCTTATTCTTTGCCATTTTTTCACAATCCTTTCCTTTCGTAATATTGAAGTAATTATACTTTCAACAAATATTTATGAATATCTAAATTATTATACTATAATTTAAGTATTATGTCAATTTTTATATTTGCTAATATATCTGTCCGCTTCTTCTCTAGATTTAAATATATTAATATTTACACTATCCTTATTTATTTCCACAATTTAGCGCTTCCTCTATTTCCTCTATTGAAATACTTCCTTCTCTTAATATAATAGGCTTTCTATTTACTATTTGAACAACTGTAGAAGCAATTCCTATTGATGTTCTTCCACCATCTATATAATAATCAACTTTATCTCCAAAATTTTTAATAATTTCGTCAATTTCAGTATTGCTTTTATCACCAGAAATATTAGCACTTGATGTTGCAATTGGTACTCCTGTTTCCTCTATCAGTTTTAACGTTAGTTCATTTGCAGGAATACGAACACCTATTGTATCTGTATTTGAAGTTAATATATTTGGAATGTTTTCTTTTTTCTTTAAAATCAATGTCAAAGGACCTGGCATAAATTTATTTATAATTGTATATTCTTCATCCGAAATATCACAAGCAACAGATTCTATCATTTTAACATTGCTTACTAGTACACTAATAGGTTTTTTATAAGTTCTTTCTTTTATATTATAAATTTTATTAATTGCATTTTCATTAAAAGCATTCCCGCCTATCCCATAAACAGTTTCTGTAGGAAAAACAACAATTCCACCATTCTGAATTATCTGTGCTGCTTTTTCTATTTCATATATAAAACATTCGTTTTGATGAGAATGTATAACTCCTATAGCTTGTAAATAAGAATATATAATTGTAGTTCCTACAAATTTCATACCTCTTTTTTGTAAATCATCAGAAATACTATCAGACAATTCTGAAAAAGTCTTATCATTTTCATATACTATATTTCCTTTTGTAAAAGTATTTAAATAAGTACCAAATGATCCATATTCATTTTGAATTTTTTTGAATACTCTAGAATTATTTATACTTGCTTTTATTTTAAGTTTATTTCTAATTATTTTACTATTTGAAGCCAACTGTTCTATTTTAGAATCATCATAATCACATATTTTATCTATGTCAAAATCATCATAAGCCGCTTCAAAATCCTCTCTTTTATTTAATACACATTCCCAAGAAAGTCCTGCTTGAAAAGATTCTAATATCAACATTTCAAACAAATACTTTTCATCAAGGTTAAGTCTTCCCCATTCTTCATCATGATATTTTATATATTTAGGATTCTTTAAATTACACCATTTACATCTTATTATATTTTCCATATTATTTTCCATACCTTCTTAATCTTAATGCATTCAAAATTACTGTAAAACTGCTTAATATCATTGCAAAACTTGCAATCATTGGATTTAAAGAAATTCCAATAGGTTTTAATATTCCAATTGCAATAGGAATCATTAATACATTATAAAAAAATGCCCAAAACAAATTTTGTTTTATATTTTTAACTGTTCTTTCACTAATATTAATCAATTTTACAATTGAATTCAAATCATTTTTAGTTAAAATGACATTAGCTGAATCCATTGCTATATCGGTTCCACTTTTTACACTTACACCTATATCTGCATTTGTTATTGCGGGACTATCATTTATTCCATCACCACACATCATAACAATGTTTCCTTCAGCTTTTAATTGCTTGATTGTTTCAGCTTTTTGAGCAGGTAATATATTAGAAAAGATTTTTGTTATTCCTAACTCTTCTCCAATTTTCTCTGCAGTCTCTTGATTGTCTCCTGTAAGCATTATAGTCTTAATATTGTTTTGATTTATAGTCTTAATAGCTTCTTTTGCACTTTGTCTTATTATATCATTAACTCCTATTAATGATATAATTTCTTGGTTTTTTATAACATATATAATACTATTCCCTTTTGATGCTAATTTTTCCTCATCTTTTATATAATCATTTTTCACATTATATTTTTCTACAATTTTTCTGTTTCCTAATATTATTGTTTCATTGTTTATTTCACCAGTTAATCCATATCCTGAAATATTTTGTAGATTTTCTACTTTTAATTTAGAAATTTTGTTTTCTTTCATATAATCTGTAAATGCCTTTCCGATTGGATGTGTTGAATTCTCTTCTACACTTCCGACAATTTGCAACAAATCATTTTGAGAAAGATTACTATAATTATAAATTTCTGAAATCTTTAACTTACCTTCTGTTAAAGTTCCTGTTTTGTCAAATACAATTGTATCTATTTTTGAAGCATTTTCTAATATTTCACTTTTCTTTACCAATATTCCGCTACTAGCACATACTCCCTCACTTATTACAATCGCAAGAGGAGTTGCTAATCCTAAACTACAAGGGCAAGCTACTACTAATATAGTAACAAAAGTATTTATAGCTTCAGTCATACTAAATCCTAATAACAAATATGCAATAAATGATATAATAGCTATTATAATTACTGTAGGAACAAAATATCCTGAAATCTTATCTGCTATTTTAGCTATAGGTGCTTTTGTATTACTTGCTTCAATTACTAGTTTTACTATTTCTGATACAGTTGATTCTTTTCCTATTCTTTCAGCTTTATATCTAATAAAACCATCATAGTTTAAACTACCTGCAATAACTTTTTCTCCTATTCCTTTATTTGATGGCTTACTCTCACCTGTTATAAATGCTTCATCTAAATGCGCCTTTCCTTCAATTATTTCGCCATCTACGGCAATTTTATCTCCAGGCTTAGCAACTACTATGTCTCCTTTTTTTATCTCGTCTAGTGTTACTTGTTTTTGAACTCCGTCAACTTCTATGACAGCTTTTTCAGGTGTAATTTCTACAAGTTTTTTTATAGCATCTTTTGTTTTGTCTTTACTTATTCCATCAATATATCTTCCTAATTTAACAAAATAAATAACTATTGCAGCAGATTCAAAATACAAATCCATTGTATAATGAGCATTTCCTTGCAATACATTGTACATTCCATATAAACTATATAAAAAACTACTTATTACTCCTATTGAAACTAAAGTATCCATATTAGGAATTCTATGAATTAAGTTTTTATAGCCATTTTTTAATATGTCAAAACCATATACCAAAAACGCAATTGTCAATATAAACAAGCTAACAGTATAATTTATTGGATTATGATGTTCATTTAGAAATTCTATTATAGGTAAATTAAACATTTGCCCCATTGAAATATAAAACAGTATAATTGCTAGAATTGTGAAAATTATAAATTTGTTTTTTTCTTTTTTGCTCGTTTTTTCAACTTTAAAATCTTTAAAAATTCCTAAACTTTTGAATCCTGCTTGTCTTATATATTTTTCAATTTTATCTTGATTTAAAATTTTTTCATCATAATTTACTGTAGCATTTGCCATAACTAAATTTACTGATGCATCAAAAACGCCATTTTGTTTATTTAGATATTTTTCTAAACCATTTGAACAAGCACTACAAGTCATTCCATCAATTGATAAAATTATTTTTTTCATTTTGTGACTCCCTTTACTTTACAACTTCAAATCCAATATCTTCTACTTTTTCTTCTATTTCAGATTCTTTTACTTCATCTTTTGCTGATACTACTACTTTCCCCGTATTATGATCTGCAGTTACACTTTCTACTCCTTCAATTGTAGATATAGCATTTCTTACCCTGTTTTCACATCCTCCACAAACCATTCCACTAACTTTAATATTTATTTCTTTCATCTCTTTCTCTTCCTTTCTTTAATTTTTTATATTATATTTATACCACAAAAACTGATAATTATCAATTAATCTCGTTTCGTTGCCTTTCTATTTCTAATAATTTTATTTTGTTATTTATTCCACCGCCATATCCTGTAAGAGAACCATCTGAGCCAATAACTCTATGACACGGAATAATAATGCATATTGGATTCCAACCAACAGCTCCTCCAACTGCTTGTGCAGACATTCTTTCAATTCCTTTAGATTTTGCTATTTCTTTTGCAATGTCATTATATGTAATTGTTTTTCCATAAGGAATTTCGTTCATAATGCCTATAACTTGCTTTCTGAATGGTGTTAAATTTTCTATTTTATATTTTGGCGTAAAATCTGGATTTTTTCCACTAAAATAAATATCTAACCATTTCTTTGTTTCATCAAATATAGGCAAATCTTTTTCTTCAAATGTTCCTTTATGTTTTTCAGAATCTTTTGAGCCTTCAAACCAAAGACCTGTTAAATATTCGCCATCACTTTTCATATACATTGTTGTAAATGGCGTTCTATATTTTTTAATATATATCATAAAAATTTTCCTTTCTATTTTATATATTCTTTTATACCACAAAAACGGACAATTATCAACTAATCGCCCGTTTTAAAGTATCTATTTATTAAAATGAAACTACAAGTAACATTTTGAATTTTTCTTCTCCATATACACTATGTGGTTGATCTTTAGGCATGATTATTGTTTGACCTTCTTCTAAATAATATTTTTCACCACTTATTGTAAATAATCCTTTTCCTTCTAATACTGTAACCATTGCATCTCCACTAGAAGCATGTGTTGATATTTCTTCGCCTTTGTCAAAAGAAAATACAGTAATACTTACTAACTCATTTTGAACTAGTGTTTTGCTAACAACTTGTCCATCTTGATAATCTACTAATTCTTTTAATTCTAGAACTTTCTTTTTATCTATGTTTTTATACATAATACATATTCCTCCTTAAATTCTTTTGTATATTTATAACATAAATAATAATTATTTACAATATTATATTTTCTATTCATTACTAGTTATAGTACAAAACGTTTAAATGAGATTTTTGAAAAAATGATAGATAGTTTTATACAAAATCATAAATTGTCTCAGTCTGCTCATGAAGAAATAATGGCAATGGTACATTCTGACAAAACAGTTGCCTTCTATTTTCGTAAGCAAGAAATGGAAATGACTATAAAAATTTATGATTTACTAGTAAAAAGCGGTTTTACAGATAATAATTTAATGGAAAAATCTCATATTGCTATTGGTATGATTGATAATTTGTGTCATGAAATTGTTTACCACAAACATACTGAACTTAATTATGATATAATGACTAATATTTGTATTAATACTATTATAGATATGTTAAATAAAAAACTACCCATAAAACGGGTAGTTTTTTTACTTAGAGACACCTATTATTGTTTTTTGTATTTTGTTGTGTCATTATTTCTCTTATTTCTAAATAAATTATCTGGATTGTATTTTTTTCTTAATTCATCTTCTCTTTTTCTATCATTTTCAGCATACATCTGAATTAAATCTTGTTTTTCTTTTTCATCTTCACACCAATAATTTAAATTCAACATAGCTAATATAGCAATGGTTTTTCTCATAAGCTTTTGTTCAGTTAACGGAACATCTTCTTTTATTTCGGGTAAATAATCTTTTCTTTTTTGCTCTTTAAATAGCTTTCTTAATTCACTTGGAATTTTATTTACATATTTTTCTTCCATTTGGTCTAAAATAACATCAACTTCACAATACGCCATTTTTATATCTTCCATTTTTATCCTCCGAAATTTAACAAGATTTTACTATTTTGTCTCTACTTCTTGTTCTTGCTCTTGTATTTGTGTTTGTGTTAGGTCTTTTCTCATTTCTAATGTAACTTGATTTATTTCGTTCAATCCAATTCCAATTTGTTCATTTTCTTTTGTATCTGGAATTGTCAAATCTCTTTTTTCTTTATCTGGTTTCATATTTGCATCTTTCATATATCTTTTAAGCATTACCCAAAAAGCAACATCTCCAAGTCTTCCTGCAAACATCAATTCAGTTGCTTTTATTCTATTCAGCATTTTAACTATTTTATTTAGATCCTTGCCTGTCTTACTATTAAACATTTCTCTAATACCATTGTAATCATTATCAAAGTGTAATTTTAACATATTTTCTTCGCCTATAACATCAGCTATTAATTTAGCAAGACCCTTCTGTACTCTATACTGACTTTTAGGTTTTGTTTTATTATATCTATCATACATTTCTTGCTTATATGCTGTTATCCCCTCATTTAATTGAGATAGATTTAGTGCTATGTCGTCTTCTACATCTGCACCTGTTATCCCAGAAATTACTTTTTTTCCATTATTCATTTCATACATTTGGTTTGTCACTCTTCTAAATTCGTTCTTGTCTGGAATACTTCTTATTCCATTTGTTTCTATATAATTTCTAATATATTCTTCTTTTTCTTGTTCTGATTCATCTATATACTCAGTAGTTCCGCAATGATCTAGCTCATGAAATAACGTAGAATCTCTTGATAATATAAATCTTTTAGAAATCATTGTACCTATTTTATAAAATGGCGATACGAAAATTCTTTTTTTATAAGGATCCCAAGCTCCACTTGTTAAAGACAACATAAAGATTTGATGTGGAGTATCATAGCCTTCCAGATTAGTAGATATACCGTGTTGCATGTTATTTGTAAGCCTTTTTACTAGTTTGTCCATATCGATAATATTTCCAAACAGTTCTTGATTCATTTGCACAAATCTGATAACATAGTTTTGTGTATTTTCATCAATACCTCTTTCTTGTAAAGTTTGCTTAATATATTCAATTCTTTTATTGTAGGTTTCTTTATTTTTTTCCATCTCTAAATCTAACCTCCATAAAAATGCATAAACTAATTTACTTGCATCAATTAATTATAGCATATTTCCCACAAAAATGCAAATTTAGGAAACTAGAGAAAGTTAATCTTCTTATATTTTATATATATTTTTTAACGGAATATTTTTTTCTTGTGCAAGCTGTTTTGCACTTTCATACTCAGGATAAACATAAGTATCATTATCACTAACCATTTTTTTAGCTTTAATTTTGCCATAACTGTTCTATATTCATGACGATATCTAATTCCAATTGTAGTTGTCTCTCTAAAAATAATTTTCTGTAGATTAGCCATGTCTTCTTTTTTACATACAACAGTCATTCTATATTACATTAGAAGCGGCAAATATTTCACTTGTTGCTGGTACAGGCACACTTATGGTTCCATGTGCACATTCAATAAATCCATATCCATCATTTACCACACTTGAGTTCTTTACGATGGCCATGTTCTAATATAACATCAACATAAGTTCCTGTTATTCCGTTTTTAACTTTCTTAGAAATTTCTATATGATATCCATCTACATTTAATTTTTTCAATTCATCTAATAAATATTTTTCATTTCCTACTATTTCTGTCAAAGCTCCAAGAGTCATATTTCCACTTATACCACTTGAACAGTCAAAATATAATGTTTTCATTTTCTCTCCTTTCTTAATGCACAAAGCAAAACGGCTGTACTTGCTATAATACAGCCATTCTAAATGATTAATCTACATTTATTAATTCATAATCTCTTGAACCAACTCCAAGTTCAGCAGCTGCTTCTATTGTATGAACTCCATTTTGTCTTTCAACTCTTTCCACAAAATGATTTCTTCCTGGATCCTTTGAATTATATACAATATCAATACATGCTTGATCTATTGCTACCGGATCTGTGCTTGCAAGAATTCCAACATCTTTCATACATGGGTCTTCTGCAACTGCACAGCAGTCACAATCTACTGACATGTTGCACATTACATTTATATAAACAATTTTATCTTTAAACATATTATGAACTGATGATGCTGCATCTGCCATAGCTTCCAAAAATTTATCTTGTTCTGGCAAGTTATCCCATAACTTTTCTTGGTCTTTTGTTACACCTGCTGAATGTATCCAAGATTTTCCTTCTGAAGAACCACATCCAATTGATAATTGTTTTAGTGCTCCTCCATATCCACCCATAGGATGTCCTTTAAAGTGTGATAATACTAACATTGAATCATAATTTTGAATATGTTTTCCTACATAATTTTTCTTAATTACTTTTCCATTCGGAATATCTAATTCTAGGTCATTTCCTTCTGAATCCATAATATCTACATCAAAATATTTTGTCCATCCATGCTCTTCCATTAATTTTTCATGTTTTTCAGTTGTATTTCTTGCTCCTCCATAAGCTGTATTACATTCTACAACTGTTCCATTTACTTTTTCTACAATAGCTTTTACAAATTCTGGTCTAAGATAATTTTGATTTCCCTGTTCTCCTGAGTGTAATTTTACTGCTACTTTTCCAGGTAAGTTTACTCCTAAAATTTCATACATTTTCACTACACTTTCAGGTGTAATTTCTTTTGTGAAATATACTTTTGATTTTTCCATTTTTATCTTTCCTTTCTATTAGTTTTCTGCAAATGTTTTTGCAACTTTTTCAAGTTCATTTCTAATATGAATATGTTGTGGACATACTTTTTCACATTTTCCGCATTTTATACATTCAGAAGCGGATTTTAGTCCATGTCCCCCAACTAACCATCCTTCTTGATGTTTAGCAGCTGTCATATCTTTATATAATGTCAACATATTCATTGCAGTAAATGAGCCTGATATTCCTATTTTCATTGGACAAACTTTTGCACAATAATTACATGTTGTACATGGAATTAAAGGAATGCTTTTCAATATTGCTTGAGCTTCTTCTCTTGTTTTACAATTTATCCAAGCTGCATTTTTAGTTGCAAGCTGAAATTTTTCTCTTGGATATCTTTCAACTAATGCTTGTCTTATTGCATCTTCACTTCCTGAGTATGCCCATGCCGTGTCAAAATATGTGAATCCTGCTTCTAAAAATTTGTCTACCATTACTTTTGTTTGCTCTATATCTATTTTTCCTTCTTTTTGTGGTAATCTCATTAGCCCAAATCCTAGTTTTTTAATGTCTTATCCTAAATATGACATTTTTACTCCTCCTTATTTTTTCTACATCATATCACTTGAAGTTACCTCCAAGTCAATAATTTATAAAAATTTTTATAACTATTTATTTTTTTAAAGAACAGTGATATTATATTAATATAAATTTAATGGAGTGTGAAAAAATGATAGCAAGAGAAAATAACCCAGAATATGTGAATTCATTTTTAGATTATTCAATAACAATTTTAAATAAGTCGCCAAATTCAGTAAAAGAATACAATTATGATTTATCAAACTTTTTAAAATTTATGATGTTACATTTCAATTTAACAAATGAAACAGATTTAGAAAAAATCGATATTACTTCTTTTTCTACTGAAGATTTAAAAAAAATATCACTTGATGATATTCATGCTTACATATCACATTTGGCAATTGATAATCGTAGTAAAGCAACAACAAGAGCCAGAAAAATTTCAACAATAAGGATATTTTTTAAATATTTATCACAAAAAGCAAATATTATAGATGTAAACCCTGCCCAAAATTTAGAAACACCTAAATTAGGAAAAAGAATGCCTAAATATTTATCTTTAGAAGATAGTAAAAAATTATTAAATGTTGCCGAAAATGAAGATAATAGAAATTATAAAAGAGATTATGCTATAACAACTTTATTTTTAAACTGTGGAATGAGATTGTCAGAACTAGTAGGAATTAATATAAATGATATTGATTTCGGCGAATGTAAAATGACTGTTATTGGTAAAGGAAATAAAGAACGTACTATTTATTTGAATAAATCTTGTATGATAGCTTTAAATGATTACTTATCTTCCAGACCTGCTTCAAATACTGTAAAACATGACAGTAAAAATTCTGAAAAAGCATTGTTCTTAAGTGAACAAAAACAAAGAATTAGTAATAGAACAGTTCAAGCAATAATAAGTAAAGAACTAAAATTAGCAGGACTTGATACCAAAAACCTTTCTGTGCATAAATTAAGGCATACAGCAGCAACTCTTATGTATCAGTATGGAAATGTAGATATTAGAGCTTTGCAAGAACTTTTAGGGCATCAAAGTATATCAACAACAGAAATCTATACACATGTAAGTAATGAACAGGTTCGTAATGCTGTTGAGGCAAACCCTTTAGCAGATCCTATAAATTTATAAAATGAACGGAGTAGATATATATGAAACCATTATTTAAAAATATAACCAAATATAATTCAGAAAATTATGAACAATTTATAAAATTCCATGGAGAAAAATTTACTTTTTCTTATAATGCATATACAATTATTTTCTCTTTGCTTTTATTATATTGCATTATTACAAGCCTAACTCAACAAAAGTTTCTTCTTACACTTTTGTTTTTAGCTATGTTAATATTAACTTTTTTATTTAGAACTTATTTTCCTATGAAAAGATATCAAAAAACTAAAAATAAATTTGCAAAAGAAAAAGAAACTAGTATTTCATTTGAATTTTATAATTTTTATTTTTCTTTTAATAAACAAACTATGTTTTATTCAAAATTGTATAAAGTTTTTGAAACTACTGATTACTTTTATTTATATATAGATGATGAAAATGCTGTACTTGTTAGCAAAGCTGGATTTACTTTAGGAACAGAGTCAGATTTTCGTGATTTTATTAAGAAAAAATGCTTTTTCAAATATAAAGATGTGAACAAATAATACAAGCTGGAGATTATTTCTCCAGCTTTATTCAGTTCATAATAAAATTGGTTGAATTTGTTCTCCTTCTAATGCATATTCTATTGTTTTAATTAAATAAGTTTCATCAAATACTAGAGATGTAGTCTTTTTATTTTTACTAGCTTTTTCTATAATATGTATCTATATCTTTTTTACAAATTTCTTTTAATGAAATTACATCATTAATCGTTTTATTTAATATGCCAAACTTGGAGAAAGCAAAATAAACATACACATTTTTATTTTCATCTATTTCTATTTTATCAATTAGCCTAAATAACATTGATTTTGAGATATTTTTCACAGATAGAAACTCATTTATTATATTATCTAATTTCTTGTCATCTTCTATTTTATTTTCCACTTTTAATTTATTATTTATAGTATCTGATAATTCCTGTTTCCTTTTTTCTAGTGAATTTTTATCTGCAAGTATTTTATTGGTATATCTAAAGTAGTCTTCTTTTGATATAACTTTGTTTAGTTTGTCAAAATAGATATTATCAATTTGTTCTGAAACAGTATTAATTTTGTTGTTAATGTTTGTTATTTCTTTTTTATATTTATCTATAATATTTTCATTATCTATTTTGAATTTATCATATACTTCTGCTAGCCAATCTTTTTGCACATATATTCTTAAAAAGTCTTGTAAATATTGCAAAAGTTGACTTTCAAATTTCTTATAATTCATATGTTGAGACGGACATCTACCTTTTCTTGATTGAGAACATGTTATATATGGTATCGGATTTTCAGTTGTTTTACTTCCAATAGATAATTTGCAGTGACATGTATGACATTCTAGTAATCCTCTAAATAAAAATTCATGTTTGGTTTTCTTATTCATATCTCTATTAGATAGATAAAATTGTACTTTTTCATAAGTTTCTGCATCTATTATAGGCTCATGAGTATTTTGGATTGTAAGATGCTGCTCTTTTTTAGTTAATATTCTCTTTGGGGATTTATATGATAATTTAGGCTTTTTATTTGATACTGTATTCCCTATATATGTTTCACTTTTCATCATATTTAAAATTGTCACATCATTCCATTTCTTTGGCGCTGATAAGTTTTTCAAATATGTCATAGGTGATGGAACTTTCTTTTTATTTAAATACTCTGCAATGTATTTTGTTCCTTTTCCTTTAGAATATAAATCAAATATTTCTATAACTGTATCTCTTACATTTTCATCTATTATTAGATGATTTTTTAGATTGGGATCTTTTTTATACCCATAAGGTGCAAATGTACACATGTATTCACCTTTCTTTTGTTTTTCCTTTATAACGCTTCTAATCTTTTTAGAAATATCTTTTGCGTACATGTCATTCATAATCGCTTTAAAAGGCGTTATATCGTTTGTAGAACTATCTAAAAATGTATCTATTCCGTCTGTTATTGCTACATATCTAACTTTATGTTCTGGGAAATAATTTTCTAAATAATAACCTGTTTTTATATAATCTCTTCCCAATCTTGATAAATCTTTTGTTATTACCATATTGATATTTCCGCTCTTCTATGTTTTTTATTAATCTATTAAATCCAGGTCTATCAAATGTTGTTCCAGATATACCATCATCTACATATTCATCAACAAATTGTAATTCATTCTCTTTTATGTATCTTTTTATTATATCTCTTTGATTACTTATACTTTCACTTTCTTGCTTATCTCCATCCTCTCTTGATAATCTTATGTATATAGCTACTTTAAAATCATTATCTGTTACATTACTAAAAAACATTTATTCACTTCCTCTGTTCCTTAGCAATTGCTGCTAAGGTTATTATAGTAATTTATTTTTGAGTGTTTATGTTCAAAGAATCTAAATGTTCTTTAAATATTGTTTTTATTTTGTTCGATAATTGTTCATTTTCATTATTAAATATACAATAATAGTTAATTTCTTTTTTTCTTTGATTTATTTTTGATTTACAATCTTTCCTTTTCATTGACTTCCTCCATACTGTAAAGTTATTCATTCAAGATTGTTATTATACTCTCATTATATATATAAGTTATAAATTTTAAGATAATTAGTAAAAAACAAGGACAGTTCTATTTTCATAGAACTGTCCTTGCCCTCTCTTTTCATTATTGAAACACTGGTTATATGCGCCATTGGTCACCCTTGGTCTTTGCACTAAAGCTTCTCCACGTAAGATTGCTCCCAGCAGAGAAAAATTGTAGCAACTATAAGTCTAGTTATAGCCTACAACGGGTACTGTCCAGTACCCTCTCCTTAGACACGATTTCAATAACGCGAAAATGCGGCGCCTGCATTCTCAACATGGTCTTATTATTACCAGTAAAAGAGAGTAATGTAATCAGGTAAGTCCTGATTACTGCTACTCGAACTTACTCAAGTAGCTGTCTGTATACATACATGCATACAGTGTACCATTATAAGGTTACTTATAACGGTATAAACGTTGGAATTTCATCCAACGTTTATAATTATAGCACAGTTTAACATAATTTGTCAATCCCTTTTTCATAAAGACTGGGGAACGCGGTTTTGTAATTGGATTATCTTGCCTAAATGGTACAAAATAATAGTGTTTCATATTCAAAAGTTTTCCTATGTTTTGACCAGCTCCTGAAAGTCCATTATTAGTTGAAATGGCTAAAACCACTGGTCTTTCTCTTCTTAAATGTGATTTTACTGCCATAACAGCAGTTCCATCTATGATATCATTTGCAAGCTTTGCCATAGTGTTTCCTGTTGTTGGAGCAACAACCATTATGTCTAACATATCTTTTGGTCCTATTGGCTCTACTTCTTGTATCGTATGCAAAATTTTCGTGCCTGTAATTTCTTCAATTTCTTTTTTAAAATCTTCTGCTTTTCCAAATTTAGTATCCATTTTATAGCTGTTTTCTGACATAATTGGTATTACATCTGCACCTGATTTTACAATATTTTTAAGCTCATTTATAGTTTTTCTAAATGTACAAAATGAGCCTGTTATAACAAATCCTATTCTTTTTCCTTCTATTTTCACGCAAAAACCCCCTTTCATACTATTTCTATATAATATGTTTTTTGGGGGATTTTGTCGATTAAATTACATATAATAATACACATAAAACATGTAACACATTTCCTATAAATACACATAAATGGAAAATTGAATGTACATATTTTTTCTTTTTTCCTATTCCATAAAGTACTGCTCCAAGAGTATATACAAGGCCACCTGATAAAAGTAATGCAAATCCTGCATTACCTAATAATTTAGGTAATACATCTCCTCTTACAATTATACACCAGCCCATTGCTAAATAGCAGAACATTGAAAATACTTTATATTTCTTTAAATCAATTGAGTTTAGTGTGATTCCTAATGCTGCGAATGCCCATATAACTCCAAAAATTGTCCAACCTAGTGCTGTTGAATATTGTCTTAAAGTACATAATGCAAAAGGCGTATAAGAACCTGCTATTAATACAAATATTGCACAATGGTCTAATATTTGAAAAACTTTTTTAGACTTTGAATTTGGTTTTAATCCATGATATAAACTTGACATTGTGTATAAAAATAACATTGAAACTCCAAATATTACTCCACTTACTACACCATAAGGATTATGTCTTATGGCTGCAAATACACTACATAGAACTATTGTTGCAATTCCTGCAACACCACCAACTATATGTGATACCATATTAAAGATTTCTTCTCCTTTTGTATATGTTGGTAATATTCTATCATCTAATTTTGTTCTTTTCATAAATAAACCTCCTTTAAATAAAAAATATAACATCTAGTATTTAATACTAGATGTTATTATATTATATATTATTTGAATTGTCTACTATTTTATTAAATTCTTCTAAAATATTTGTTGTCGAAATTTGTAACTGTGCTTTTTGTTTCATATCTTTTACTGTTATACATTGCTTTTCAAGCTCATCTTCACCTAAAATGAATACATAAGGTATATTTTCTTCATTAGCATATTCTAATGATTTTTTCATTTTTCTATTTTTCATTTCAACTTCAACTTTATACCCTGCTTTTCTTAGACTTTCTGCAATTTTTAGACATTCAATCTCTGTTCCCATTGGAATTATAAAAATATCTGTTAATGCGTTTTCTGTAAATTCTTTTTTATTCTTTAAAAATTCGTATATAACATTTAGACCAAAGCTTATTCCAACAGCTGGATATATGTTTCCATTATCAACGAATTCTGTTATCATTTTATCATAACGTCCTCCGCCTCCTATGCTTGATGTTATGCTACCATCTCTTGTGTATGCCTCAAATACAGTTCCTGTATAATATTCTTGTCCTCTAGCTAGTGATGGTACAAATTTTACATATTCTAATAATCCAAGTTCTTCTATATATTGTTTTAAAATATTTAATTCATTTATTCCTTGTTGTAATATTGCATTTTTTCCTTCAATATTTGCAAATTGTTCTTGGCTCATATTTAAATATTCATATAGTTTTTCAATTTGTGTATTATTTAGTCCTATTTTTATAAATTCTTTTTCAAGCTCTTGTTTTGATAATTTTTCAAATTTATCAATAACAGTTATAGTACTTGTAACAAGTTCTTCGTCAATTCCAGCTTCTATTATTATTCCAGACAAGAATTTTCTATTATTGTATTTTATTATTACATCAATTCCTAATTTAGTATATGCTTCAACATATAATGCTACAAGTTCAGCTTCAATTAATTGTCCTTCTAATCCTACACAGTCTACATCACATTGAATAAATTCTCTATCTCTTCCTAATTTTACAGGTCCATTTCTAAATACTTCTCCAATTTCATATCTTTTGAATGGTAATTTGGTATTTTGATTAATTGCTATATACTTAGCAAATGGAACTGTTAAGTCATATCTTAATGCTAAACTTCTATCTGCTTGATCTGTAACTTTATATACTTCATTTAATATTTCACTATCATCATCATATTTTAATGCTAATAAGTCATAATAACATAATATTGGTGTTTGCAATGGTTTATATCCATATTTTTCAAATACTTCTTTTAGTGTGTCTGATATATAATTTCTTATAAATTGCTCTCTTGGAGAGTAATCTGTAGTTCCTTTTACATTTCTTAATTCTAATTCTTTCATTTAAATCTCCTTCTTTTTAACACATATATTATATTAAAGTTTAAGAATTTTGTCAATATTTCCCTATAATAATAGGCCTACATATCATGTAGACCTTCTTTTTTACTTGCTTATTTTTTCTGCAAAAGTATTATTTACTATCTTATTATAAGGAGCCTTTTGTTCAAGTTCTCCTGCTTCTGTCATTATTGTTTGAAGTTTGTTAAATGCTTCTTCTTTTAATATTGGATTTTCTTTCCAAGCTTCAATATCTTTATATTTTTGAATAGCTGTTTCTAATATTTCAATTGTGCTATCTGGAAAGTAGTTTTGTATTTTTTCAGCTATTTCTTTTGCACTATGTTCTTTTACCCATTGCTCACCTTCATATATAGCTTTTGTAAAACTTTCAATAATTTTAGAATTTTTTTCTATATAACTCTTTTTAGCACAGTATGCTGTATATGGAACTTCTCCTGCTGCTTCTCCTACAGATGCTACAATATATCCTTTTCCTGCATTTTGAGTCATTGAAGCAGTTGGCTCAAATAATGTAACATATTCTGCATTTCCACCTGTAAATGCTCCTGCCATTAAGTCAAATTTTATACTATCATCTAGTACTAAATCAGTTTGAGGATTTATTCCATTTTGTTTTAGTACATATTCTAATGTCATATATGGAACTCCACCTTTTCTTCCTGGAATCACAGTTTTTCCAACTAAATCCTTCCAACTAAAATTATCTGTTGGCTCTTTACTAACTAAGAATGAACCATCTTTTTGTGTTAATTGAGCAAATACTTCAATATAGTCCTCTTTTCCTTCATTATAGACATATATCGCTGCTTCTGGACCACATAGTCCAATATCACTTTGCCCAGCAAGTATTGCTGTCATAACCTTATCTGCTCCTTGCCCTGTTGTAATCTCTAATTTAAGTCCTTCTTTTTCAAATGAACCATTTGCAATAGCAACATATTGTGGCGCATAAAAAACAGATCTTGTAACTTCATTTAATTGTATTGTTATTAAACCTGTTTCTTCTTCAGTTTTTGTAATTTGCTTATAAATCACTATTCCTATGGCAATTGCAACTGCAATGATTATTAATGTAATTAAAACTTTTTTCATATCTTCCTCCTTCTTTTTTATATTATGTAGTTAGTGTAAATTTGGTTAAAAAAAGAATGAGGTTAGTTTCTTAACCTCACTCATTTTATCTAACAAATTTTTTTCAAGCCAAACAATACTTTGATACATTAAAGCTGCAACAACAGCTAATATAATAACACTTGTCATTACCAAATCTAGTTGAAAAACCTGCCCACCATAAACTATTAAATATCCAAGTCCTCCTTTTGAAACTAAGAATTCGCCTGAAATTACTCCTACTAAAGAAAGACCAATATTTACCTTTAAGGTATTGAAAAATGTTGGGATATTTGAAGGAATTACAATTTTGGTTAAAATTTGTGCTTTATTTGCTTTAAATGTTTTTGCCATCTTGATTTTTTCTTCATCAGTATGTAGAAATCCATTAAGAATTTCTAATATTGTGACTATTAATGAAATTGATAGTGCCATGACAATTATTGCAGGCATACCAGCTCCAACCCAAATTATGATTACTGGTCCCAATGCTATCTTTGGTAAACTATTTAATACCACAAGAAATGGTTCAGAAACTTTTGAAATAAATGATGACCACCATAAAATAATTGCAATAATTGACCCGAAAACTGTTCCAAGTAGAAAACCAATTATTGTTTCTATAAATGTTATTTTTAAGTGTTCTAGTAAATTATTTGATGATAACTTCATAAATGTTTTTACTATTCTTGATGGTTGACTTGTTATAAAACTATCTATTTTTCCTGTTCTTGCAAGTATTTCCCATATTGCAATAAATGCTACAACTAAAAATATTTGTGTTACTAATATTTCGATTTTTCTTAATTTGTTTTTTCTTAAATATTTTTTTCTGTCTTCTGATATATTTTTTGCTTTTTTCATAATATCATCCCTTTCACATTAGTATAGATATTGTTTCATTATATTTTATGTTAAGTATAATGCTAATGTGAATACATTTATGCTTCTAAGTCTTTCCACATTAAATTAAAATATTTACTAAATTTAGGACTTTCTCTACATGATAAAGGTGTTCTATTTTTCATTTCAAAGTCTATATTATAAATGTTTTTTACAGTTGCTGGTCTATGTGTTAAGACAATAACTCTATCTGACATACTTATAGCTTCTGGTTGATATAAAAATAGGCAGTTTCAATCTTTACTTTTGGCTAATCTAATATTTAACATTAAATTAGCCTTATATTTTTTCTTTTAAGTTATCTAATTGTTTAAAATTAAAATATAAATCCACCTTTTTATCTTGATGAATTTCAATTCTATTGATAATTACTTTCATAATTTCTGATGTTGGATTATTTAGACTCAAAAACTCTTGTATAACACTTTTTATCTTCTCATTATTATCTTGTTTTGATTCTTCTTTTTGTTGTTTAATTTCCATGTATTCTTTTTCCTTTTGTTTTATTTCATCACCAAATTTTTTCAATAATCTTTCATAGATTTCTTCACTTATTTTATTATTTAATTTGTCTATATACATTTGGTCAATATTGCTATTTATTAATTTTATCTCGTTTTCTAGTTTTTGAAGTATTTTTCCATAATCATATTTTGTCATTTCCTTTTTTACTTCTAATTCTATTTTTTTACTATCTATTTTTTGAAATAAATTTTTAATATAATTAATTACATTCTCTTCTAAATTAGAATAACTAAAACCATGTGATGTGCAAAGTTTTAATTTTGAATTTCTGCGATAATTATTACATACCATATAATAATTACTATTCTTTTTTCCTCTTACCCCTATTTTATGTTTGCATTCGTAGCAAAAAAGCAAACCATCTAATAAAAACATATTTTTCTTTTCGTTTCTATTGTATTTTTGAACTATTACCATTTTTTGCACTGCATCAAATACTTTTTTGTCTATTATTGGTTCATGTGTATTTTCTACAATTATCCATTTTTCTTCTGAATTTGGTCTAATTTTTCTATTTTTATAACTTATTCTGCTCCTTTTATTTTGCACTGTTGTGCCTATATAAACTTTATTTTTCAATATGTTTTTTACTGTTTTATTTTCCCAATATGTTTCTTTATTGTATCTTGATTTATTTGCTGTTGGAATATTGCTATTGTTTAAGCAATCTCTTATTGTTCCAACTTGATTACCACTATATGCCATATTAAAAATATTCCTTACAATTTGAGCTTCTGGCTCATAAATTATTAATTTATTTTTATCATTCGAATTTTTTATGTATCCAAGTGGTGTCTTTCCTCCTACCCATTTTCCCTGTTTTTGCATAGTGTGAAGTGCTGTTCTGATTTTCTTTGACAAATCTTTAGAATACATATCATTTAATATTGATTTAAATGGTGCAATGTCATTGTTACCATTTGATGTTTCAAAAGTATCTATTCCATCTGTTACTGAAACATATCTTACATTATTTTCTGGGAACCATTTTTCTATATATTCTCCTGTTTCTATATAATCACGTCCTAAACGGGATAAATCTTTTGTTACAACCATATTAATTTTTCCGTTTTCTATATCTCTTATCATTCTTTGAAAATCTGGTCTATTAAAATTTGTTCCAGTAAAACCTTGATCTATATATGTATCTATTAATTGGTACTTCCATCCTAATTTTTGCACATATTCTGTTAGTAATGTTCTTTGATTTTTTATACTTTCACTTTCATCATAGCCTCTATCTACATCTTCTTTTGATAACCTTATATATATTGCTACCTTGTATATTGTTTTTTCTAATTGTTCAAGCATTGTTCCTCCCTTCTATGCTTGGATAAAACAATTTGAATTTAAATTTTATTATATCTTATTTTGAATAAAATTTTAATGCTCAAAAATATCTTTTTTTAAGATATTAATTATTAGGTGTTTTATTAATCCTTCTAACTCTTCACCTTTTTCATCGAAGTATATATTGATTTTGAAAGTTTCACTCATATTAATTCACTCTCCCTATACTATATATACATCTGTTTTCTTATAAAAATTCTCTCTTACTTTAAAATTTATTTTTTAATTTTTTTAATATGTCCGCATTTGTTCATAAATAGTTTAAGGGTAGCTATGCGATAGTTTTCACTATCACACACCTACCCAGTATAGTAAAATATGTCATCTATTTCGTTTCAAAGCATTGGTATTGCTGATTTTTCTAATTATAAAAAATGTCCAATTTAGAAGTTTATTTTACTCGAAAATTTGGACATTTTTAGCTTATACATAACTTCATAAAAAGAAATGAATATTTTGTTTTTGTGTAATATTTTTACAAAAATTTTTTATTTTAAAATTTAGAGCGAATTACAAAACTCACATTTTAAAATTTAGTTTTAGCAACAACTTGTAATTTGTATATATAGGTAAAGAACAGATATTATAATCTGTTCCTTACTTCATTTTATTTTATTCTTTATCTTTTAATGTATATTGGCTTATATCAGGCTCTACGAAAACTGAATCATCAACATTGTCAAATTCATATTCTCTTGTAGTAACTTGTTCATCTAATACTATTTTTCTTACTAATCCTGTTTCTTTTTCTATATCATATTCGGTTTTATTTTTTCCTAATAAATTTGCAAAGGTGGCATCGAACTTATTCCAAGTATTTCATTTACTTTGCCTAATTCTGCTATTTTTTCATCTTTTGTTTCAGTAAACATATCTATTCTACTTCCCGTATTATAATAAGATATTTTTATTTTTTCATCATTCACTATTCATTGATTCTTTAATAAACACACATCACTTTTCTAATTTTAAATTTATTTTCTATATCCATTCCTTATATTTCTTTATATAAATTTTCTTTGCATAACTTGCTACAATACAATATAAGAATGTAACTCCAAATATCATGAAAATATATTTTAATGCAATTGGTGCTAAGCCTATTGCAGCTCCCAGTGGCGTAAATGGTACTAAAATACCTATTATAATTAGCAGTATTGAAGATATATAAACTGCTTTGTGTGCATTACTTTGTATAAATGGTGTTTTTGCCGTTCTTATAATGTGCATTCCTATTAAATTCGATACTATACTGTAAGTGAACCATATTGTTTGAAAGTGTGTAACATCTCTAACTGTGAAAACAAACCATAATAATAAAAATACAACTATATCAAATAGTGAACTTACAGGCCCCATAAAAAACATAAACCTTTTTAAACTTTTTATATTTAATTTTTTCGGTTTTTTAATTAATTCTTTATCAACATTGTCAAATGGAATTGTCATTTGCCCAAAATCATATAATAATCCCTCTACTAATAGTTGAATTGGTGTTTCAGGTAAAAATGGAAGCACAATGCTTGCAATAATTACTGAAACTACTTCCCCAAAGTTGAAACTTGTTGCCATTTTTATATATTTCATTAAATT
>CAKOXV010000017.1 GCA_934130355.1 uncultured Clostridia bacterium | reverse complement strand
TAATCAACTACATAGTAACATATTTTAAAAAAGTTACAACTTTTGTTCAAAAAATGATTATCGGCAAATTACTATTTCTCTTGCACCTTATTATATCAATCTTATGATTTTTTTACAATAAATTAACAAAAAATATAAGCTGTAAAGAATATTTATTCAATACAGCTCATTATTTTACATTCTAAACAATTCAATTACATCTGCAAAACCATTTCTATAATATTTCTCACACCAATAATCTAAATATTCCATATAATTTCTATCAAGTACATCTAATTGTTGCCTTACATATTTTAAATTTTGTTTAGGAACATTTTTTAATATTTTTTCAGTTATTTCATCATATCTTATTTCATGTTTTTTATCTTCTTCATTCATAATTGCAAATATTGTTTCTTCTCTATATTTAATCCATTCTTTTAATAAATCATCTTTTACTTCTCTTAAATTATTCATATTACATTCCTCCTACACATATATTAATTCGTTAAACACTATCTCTTCAGCTTGATTCTTAATAGCATTCATTGTGCCAACCCAATAAAGAATATCTGTATCTTTCATTTCTTCAGTTAAATCGCTTTCTACTTTTAGTTTGTTTATTATCTGTTCAACTCTATTTTGAGCTGTTTCTTGAATTTCTTTCAAATGTGCGTTTAATGTACCATCTAATAACATAATTGAGTATTCAGCTTTTTTATGTTCTTTCAAATAGTTTAATCTCATTCTTCCATATTTATTAAGAATAATTGTTTCTTGTTTTGGTAAAATTAGATTAGGAATATAATAATCTCCTTCTAATCTGTATTCAATTCCAGTTCTTTCGTCTATCTTTGTTTTTGGTAATTCATTTTTCATAATACTTTCCTCCTATAAAGTTCCACATATTTCTTCAAATTTATCAGCAGTTTCACTTTCCATTTTTTGCGTTACTCTTACATATATGTTATAAGTAAAATCGATATTTCTATGTCCTAATCTTTTAGAAACAGCTTTTATATCTGCTCCTGATTCAATTAATTTCGTTGCGTGAGTATCTCTAAAATCGTGAAATCTGCAAGGAATACCTAATTCATAGTGTATAACCTTAAATGGGTATTTACAGCTATCTGTCCCCTCATATACTCCGTTTTTCTTTACAAATACAAAATCTACTTCATCTAATGGTATTTGTAATTCTGCATAAGCATTTAATATTTTAATCTCTTGCTTATTATTGTATGGATTTATAACGCTTTTCTTATAATGTTTCATATAAGTATCTCCATAATTCTTTTTATTTTCTTCTTGTTCTTTCTTATACTCTTTAAGAGCATTTAATAATGTTTCTCCAATAGGAATAGTTCTATAACTTGTTTGAGTCTTGCAAGTTCCAAAATACCATACTGTTGTTGAGTTCCCACTTATGTGTCTTTTCTTTGTTCCACCTACTTGATTCTTTTTTAGTATGTTTTTATTTACACTAATTGTTTTATTCCTAAAATCTATATCATTCCAAGTAAGTGCAAATACTTCTGCAATTCGAAGTCCTGTGCAATAAGCAGTTAAAAATGCATAATATACACAATGATTATTCTTAAACCTATTAAGTATCATATTTATTTCTTCATTTGTAAAAATATGTGCTGGATCATCTGGAGGAATATCATATTTAGGTAATTTAATTCCAATGGACGGATTTACCTTTACAAAATCATTTTCATAAGCAAAAGTGAATGAGCCTTTTATAACTTTCTTTATATTATTAAGAAAATTCTTACTAAATGATTTATCTATGTAGATTTTATTTATAAAGTCTTGTAAGGTTGATCTAGTAATTTGAGAAATTAGAAAATGACCTATATTGGGCTTTATATGATTTTTTATAATACTGCTATATGCTTCTATTGTGTGATATTTTAGATTAATATAACAATGCTTTTCTAACCAATAATCTAATAAATCAGAATAACTCATATCACTTGGTGTAAAATCATGCCCAGTATTCATATATTCGTTATAGGCTTTTATCCCCTCCTTTTCTGCTTCAGCTTTAGTCCTAAATCCAGACTTGCTTGAAAATTTTCTTTTACCATCAATCTTTGCAGTTTCAAACTTATATTGATAGTACTTTCCTCTTTTTTGAATTGTTACATTCGACATTTCACATTTATACCTCCTTCCACGAAGGTAAACAAAAAAAGCGTTACCACGAATGATAACACTTTTTATATTTGTTTTTAGTTTGTTTGCAACCCGCAAAGTCTTTATTTTAGATAGTTTCAGAGTTTTTACTTACTTGTATGAAAACAATTTGCAAACAAAATGCAAACAATTTGGATTGTTTTCATATTTATGTAAATTGTTCTAATCTCTGAAAGTATTGATTTTATGCGTTTTTACCACAACAGTTTTTGTACTTTTTCCCGCTTCCACATGTGCAAGGATCATTTCTTCCTATTTGAGGTCCTTTATTAACAACTGTTTTATTAATTGTTGATTTTGCTTGTTTTTGAGAATTATCTAAGCCTTGTAATGTTTGTAAAGCTGCACCTGTAATTTTTACTGCTTCTTCTCTTCTAACTTCTTCTTGTTTACGAAGATTCATAAGTAATTTAACAACATCATGTTTAATGTCAAATATCATTTCATCAAACATATCCATACCTTCAATTCTGTATTTTACAACAGGATCTTGTTGCCCATAAGCACGAAGTCCAATACCATTTTTTAACTCATCCATAGCATCAATATGAGCCATCCACTTTTGATCAACAACTTTAAGCATAACAACTCTTTCAAGTTCTCTTAACTCATCACTTCCGATTTCTTTCTCTTTTTCTTCATATTTAGCATTTGCAATGTCTTGAAGTTTAGATATAACGTTTTCGGCATTTTTGGAGTTATCTTTTAGCCAATCTAACATTTCAATTCCATAAGTATTTCTGATATCTGCACTTAATGCTTCAATATTTAATTCGTTTTCTTGAGCATAATATGTTGAAACAATTTCAGATGCAAGAGAATTTATCATATTTAATATGCTATCTTTTAAGTTTTCACCATCAAGAACTTGCCTTCTTTGTTTATAAATGATTTCTCTTTGCGCATTCATTACATCATCATATTTTAGGACACTTTTTCTAATACTAAAGTTTCTTCCTTCAACTTTCTTTTGAGCTGATTCTACTGCATTGCTTATAATTTTGTTTTCAATTGGTATGTTTTCATCCATTCCAACTGCATTGTATACTTTAGTAATCATATCCCCACCAAAGATTTTCATTAAATCATCATCTAATCCTATATAGAATTTTGATTCTCCTGGATCTCCTTGACGTCCACTACGTCCACGAAGCTGATTATCAATTCTTCGTGATTCATGTCTTTCTGTTCCTATTATTTTTAATCCACCAACTGCTAAAACTTTTTCTTTTTCTTCTTTGATTTCTTCATCAAATTTCTTTTCTAATTTTTTGAATTGTTCTCTAGCATTTAAAATATCTTGATTGTCAGTTTCATAAAATGTATTAGCTTGTTCTATTAATTCATCTGGAATTTTATTTCTTTTCATTTCTTGTTTTGCTAAATATTCACTATTTCCACCAAGCATAATGTCTGTTCCACGTCCTGCCATATTTGTTGCAATTGTTACAGCTCCAAATTTTCCAGCTTGTGCAATAATTTCTGCTTCTTTTTCATGGAATTTAGCATTTAATACTTCATGTTTGATTCCTTCTCTATGAAGAATTCTACTTAGTTTTTCAGATTTCTCTATTGATACTGTACCAACTAGTACTGGTTGACCTTTTTCATGACTTTCTTTTATACTTTGTACTATTGCATTGAATTTTGCATTTTCATTTTTATATATTACATCATTTTGGTCTATTCTTATCATTGGTTTATTTGTTGGAATTGATATAACATCTAAGTTATAAATTTCTTCAAATTCAGCTTCTTCTGTCATTGCAGTACCTGTCATACCTGATAATTTATCATACATTCTAAAATAGTTTTGGAATGTAATTGTTGCAAGTGTCTTAGATTCGTCTGCAATTTTTACGCCTTCTTTTGCTTCAATTGCTTGATGTAATCCATTATTATATCTTCTTCCATACATAATACGTCCTGTAAATTCATCTACAATTAAAACTTCACCATCTTTTACGATATAATCAATATCTCTTTTCATTATTCCATGTGCTCTTAATGCCTGATTTACATGATGAACTAATGTAGAATTTTCTATATCATTAAAATTCTCTAAATGGAATTCTTCTTCTGCTTTTTTTATACCTTTTTGTGTTAATGATGCTGATTTTGCTTTTAGGTCTACTATATAGTCATATTTTTCGTTATCATCAGCTTGTTCTTGGTCTTTTATGTCTTCTTCAACAATTATTTTTGGTTTTAATCTTCTTACAAAATCATTTGCTTTTTTATACATATCTGAAGATTGATTTGCTCTTCCTGAAATAATAAGTGGTGTTCTTGCTTCATCTATTAATATACTATCAATTTCGTCTACAATTGCATAATTTAAACCTCTTTGCACTAATTGTTCCTTGTATATTACCATGTTATCTCTTAAATAATCAAATCCAAATTCATTATTTGTTCCATAAGTAATATCTGCTGCATAAGCTTTTTGTTTTTCTTTTGGTTCCATTCCAGCAATTACTAAGCCAACAGATAATCCTAAGAACTTATATAATTTTCCCATCCATTCACTATCTCTTTTAGCTAAATAATCATTTACTGTTATTACATGTACACCTTTTCCTGTTAATGCATTTAAATATACTGGTAATGTAGCAACAAGTGTTTTACCTTCACCTGTCTTCATTTCTGCAATTCTTCCTTGGTGTAATATTATTCCACCTATCAATTGTACATCAAAATGTCTCATTCCTAATACTCTTTTTGAAGCTTCTCTTACAACAGCAAAAGCTTCAGGTAATATGTCATCTAATGTTTTTCCATTTTCTAATTGTTCCTTAAACTCCTCTGTTTTATTTTTTAATTCATCATCACTAAGTTTTGAAATTTTTTCTTCTAGCCCATTTATTTGTTCTACTATTGGCATTACTCTTTTGACTTCTTTTTCACTATAGCTTTTAAATATTTTACTGAATACTCCCATGCTTTCCTCCTGCTAATTTGGGGACGGTCCTTTTTTTCGCGAATTTGGGGACGGTCCTTTTTTTTACAATATATCACGATTACCTAGATATTTCAAGTTTTTTGTTGTAAATTTCTTGTGAACATAACAAAAGTACCCTGAAAATCAGGGTACTTTCGTGCTTTGTAAATAATTTTTGAATTATAAGAGTATAGATGCTCTTTTGGCTACCTCACTACGAACAGATTCATCATCTCTCATAGTAAGTTGAAAACAAGTTTTCTCTCCTTTGAGGCGTTCAGATGCATAGCTAAGTCCATTATTCCTTTCATCAAGGTCAGGTCTATCAATCTGTGCAGGATCACCAAGGATTATCATCTTAGAACCTGTGCCACTTCGAGTAATGATTGTTTTTATCTCCATCGGACTTAAGTTCTGAGCTTCATCAATGATAATATAGGTGTCACAAATAGATCTACCACGAATATAACCAATTGCTTCTGCCTTAATTAATCCTCTTTCAAAAATAGCCGTACCATCTTCTTCCAAAGGTTTCTCATTTATTTCAAAACTTTTGGATGCTCTGTTACTTTTATTTCTGTTCTGTCTAGAAGAATAATAATCTTCTTTTCTGTGTAATGCTGCAAGATTATCCATTGTTCCTCTTAAATAAGGACTAATCTTGTCAATTTCACTTCCTGGCAAAAATCCAATTTTTTCACCAATTTCAGTTGCACTACGAGAAATCAGAATCTTATTTTGAAACTTGCCTTGTTCAACAAGATCCAATCCAACAGCCAAAGATAGAAAAGTTTTGGCAGTACCTGCAGGTCCTTTGATTATTACCAAAGGTGCAATTTCATAGTCTAGCATTAATGCTTCAATCATGAACTCTTGGCCATTATTTTTAGGAATAACTCCATAAGGATAATAGCGTTCATATACCAAAGCAACAATCCTATCATCTTGAACTCTGCCTTTTTCTTTTTCATATTTTCCTCTAAACTCGATAAACATGTTTTGCACAATGTCATATCTTTGCTCTTCGGTCAATATTTCATTAATCAGAATGGTTCTTTTTTCTCGGAATTCCTTAATCTTTGCATCATCTGCATGCACAATTTTGCGTCCAGTATACTGTTCTGGAATTTCTGGAAGAAGCTCATCTTTGAAAGTCTGTGCCATAATCCCAAGCATTTCTGCTTTTTTCCGCAATGTGTCCTTTTTGCTTATTAAAACAACAGGTTCATTTTTTGGAACTTCTTCCTTAACATCCAAACATGTTTGAAGAATTTTGTAGTCTAGTTTACTACATTCAGATTCACTAACTTCTTTTGGAAGCTCATGTTTACTGCAGCCAACATTAACCTTTAAAATACTTCCGTTTTTTTGAACAACTCCTTTTTTCAAATCATCAATATGAAATGAACCAAGATATGCAAGTACACTTCTTGCAATTTTGCCTCTTTCATTTGGTTGGTCATAGTATCTTTTTTCTATTTCTTCCATGACAGCAAGTGGAACATACACTGTGTTGTCTGAGCCGAAACTCTGTGTAACATCTCTCTTAGACACCAGTGTCCGTGTGCTTAAGATGAAATGCTTTCTCATACACCTTCAACTCCTTAAAAAATTTACAAAGCATCTTTTTCATCTGTACACAGATGAACTAAATGTTTTGCATATGCATATTATACTATACTTTTTCCATTTTTGCAATAGTTTAGAGAAGTCCACTTGTAGGAATATAAGTATTATCAGGAGGAAGTACATATAAATTTTCTGGTGCCGAAGTTTTTTTCAAATCTATTATTTTGATTATTGGTAATTCCTCATTATGATATCTTCCTTTTTCTATTACTCCGGTAATTTCAATCCATTCTCCCTCTTGCAAATCTGACGCTTTTTTATATCTACTCAAAAATCCCACAACTACAGTTCTATCTTTATTATCATTTATAAACATATCTCTAGCCAAAACAAATTCTTCTTTTTCAAAGTCATTTAATCTGTATACATACCCTGTAAATTTTATTTTCATACCTAAGTATGAGTTAATATCATCATGTACTGCTTTCAATATATTTGTGTAGTTTTCTGGTTGAATTTCTGTAATTTCATTAGATTTAATTTTATCATTAATTTTAAATCTACCACCAGTGAAAAAAATTCTATATATACTTATTCCAAATACTATTAGCATAAATACTGACAATAGTATAATTATAATTTTTAGTGCAGTTCCTCCATTTATTTTTAAATTATATATGAACATAAGTCCCCTCCACCTAAACTTTTATATTTAAGTGTATTAAGTATTTTTTGTAAATATAACATTAAATTTATAAAAAAGACATTAACTATCTAGTTAATATCTTTTCAAATTACATAAAACTTCTACTTATTCCTTGTTCAAGGACATTAGAAAAAATACTTTTTAAAATAATAAGAACAATCGGTCCTACAAGCATTCCCATTATTCCAATAATTTTAAAACCTGTGTACATAGCAATAAGTGTAAAAATTGGATGAATTCCTATTTTGCCACTAACAATCTTAGGTTCTAAAAATTGTCTTACTATAGACATTATAACCCATAAAACTATAATTGAAATTCCAAGTCTTAAATCTCCATTTAATGCTAAAATAATTGCCCAAGGAACCATAACAGTTCCAGAGCCTAAAATAGGCAGTGCATCTACAAATCCAATAGCAAGAGCTATTAATAATGGATATTTAACATTCATTCCTAAAATCTTAAAAATATACAATCCTATTACTGAAATAATAAAAGAAACCAAGATTAATATTGCTTCAGCTTTTAAATATCCACCTAAATTTTTCGAAATTTCTTTTATATGTTTTGCTAATTTTTGTACCCATCTAGATGGTATATGATGCTCCATAAAATCTAAAATATATATTCTATCTGTACATATAAAATACAATGAAAGTATAGTTATTACTGTATATATTGAAATTGTCGGAATTGAAGTAACTCCATTTATTAATTTTGTTAAAAAATTGCTTAGCCAATTTGAAGTTTTTAATAAAAGCTCTCTTGACGCGTTTTGTAATAAAGTATAAATATTGCTTGATATGCTTATTTTTGTGGCATTCATTTTTTCTATAACTCCTTGAATTTGAGTGTAAACTTTCGCAATATAAAGATTCATTGTTTGCAACAAATTTGTTGATTCTGAAATTAATGAAACAACTCCCCAAGTTATAGCTCCTATAATTATTGAAAATACCAATAAAAATATAATAATTGAACTCATTCTTCTTGTTAAATTAGTTTTTCTCATCAAATATTTTATTGCTGGCTCGATCATCAAAGATATTACAAAAGCTATTATAAATGGCATATAAAACACTGCCATTTTTATAGATATGTAACTTGCAACAATAATTAAAATTATGTTTAATGTTCTTCTAAGCACTTTATAAATATAATTTAAATCTTCAGACACTTTTATCACACTCCATTGTAATATTAAATATGAATAAATAATACTTAACTTATATTTTGTTAAATATTATTTATTCAACTCTACTCTTTAATTAATATTCATTTACATTAGCAATTATTTTTAGCTTGCCCATCACATCCACAAATATTTTCAACAGTATTGCAAAAACAATCTTCTCCTATTTTTTCATAATTTTGAGATAAATCTCCAAGTGTTAACATTCCTATTATTTTATTATTATCAACAACAGGAATTCTTCTTATTTGATTTGTTGACATTTTACGTTCTGCATCAGTAATATCATCATTTTGAGTACAAGTACATACATTACATGTCATAATATCACTTGCTTTAGTAGTTCTAGAGTCTTTATCACAAGCCACACTACGAAGTATTATATCTCTATCAGTAATAATTCCTACTAAGCAATTTTGATCATCACATACAGGTACACAACCAACATGATTATTTTCCATTAATTTTGCTATTTCATTTATTTTTGTATCAGGCTTTACTTTGCAAACTTCACCACACATACAGTCTTTAACTTTCATTTTATTATCCTCCTTTTGATTAAATGAATGTAAATTTACATTGATTCAATATATATTTTGGACAAAATAAAAAAGATTATTCTTAATTTTAAAAAATCGAATAAACAAAAAAATGGAGGGTATCCTAAAATAGGAACCCTCCTTTCTGGAGTTAATACTATGCGATTGCAGATTCGATAATGCGTACGTGCATTACCTCGTTGTCTTCATCAAGAACTTCGAAGAGTCGACCAAACAAGAAATCAACTACACTCTCCTGGCTCTTACCAAACGCTCCCAGCTGGTCTTCACCAAACAGCTCGCAGGCAAACAACTTTGTAATATCTGCCTCTTTTTCACCATTGTTGATTGCATCAACAATAATCTTGACAAGCTCGTTGGCCATGAGATCTTCCCATTCTGCCAAGCCCATGCCGATTAATTTAATTCTGACATGGAAAGCTGTGATACGGTCTTTGCATTCTTCGACATTCGTCATGACAACCTTCTTGGGGTATGTTTTCTCCCTCACCAAGGGATTTCCATACCGCGTATACTTCTGAACTTTTTCGTCCACTTCATAGTTGTGCGCTTTCATTTTTGCGGCACCTCCAAAAAATACTAAGACAATATTGTCTTGCAGTTATATTTTACTACATTTACATAAAAAAGTCAAATTTATCTTCCTTCTTCATCTGTTTTATCTAATTTTTCAAATTGATTATTTTTTCCTCCATAATATGCTTTTTCTCCATCTACTATTGTATCTGCCAACTCTTCAGAATTTGAATAAGATGTATCTATTACTAAATTATAATTTTTCGGATCAGCTATATCTAATCCATATCTCCTTTTATAGCGCTCTATTTCTCCTAATTTTCTTTGAGCTGTTTTTTCAATTGCTTCTTGTTCTGTTGCATAGCTATCTTCTTTTCCTCTTGATTTATCTCCAAACACTCTCTTTCCAGCTATTTTTTCATCAACAGTTAGACGTACTGCATACGCTCCTGGTATATTATGCCAAGCTAATCTTGAATCAATTATATAAACATCATTTGGGTGTTCTTCGGAATTTATTTTTTCTCCTAATTCTCTAACTCCTTCATCTATTGTAGTATCTATTTCCGCTCTTTTACTAGCAAATGCTTCATCTTCTTGAATATCAGCCAAATTTATGTCTTCTTTATCTGGATACATTTTTTGATATTCCCTTTTTACTTTATCTCTAAAAATGTGTCCTGTTGTTACTATATGAACAGTATATCCAAGCTTTTCGTATTTTTCTTTTAATATTCTTACTACTGTAGATTTACCACTTGCTGGTTCTCCTGATATAGTTATAATATTATTTTTAATTTTACTCATTTTATTTTCTCCTTCATTAGAAAATTTCATACACTTATATTTTACCATATTTTTCAAAAAATTACAAGTTTTGTATACTATTTATGTCGATTTACTTTTTCTTTGTTGTATTTTTAATTAAAAAATGATATTATATACTAGATTGGAGGGAAATTATGATTGATTTACATATGCACACAAAATATTCTGATGGAACAGAAAACTGTATCTCTGTTTTACAAAAATGTGAAGAAAAAAAACTAGATTACATATCTATTACAGATCATAATACTGTTAATGCTTACTTTGAACTTGAAAAAATAGATTTAAAGCATTACTTTTCAGGAAAAATTATTCCTGGTGTTGAATTAAATACCAAAGTCTTAAATATCCCAATAGAAATTTTAGGCTATGGTATAAATTATTCAAAAATGTCTGAACTCTTAGAAAAGACTTATATTCCTGCTGAAAAGAGAAATATAATTGAAGCAAAAAGATTATATGATAAATGCATAAAGTATGGCATAAAATTAGATGATAATTGCTTGCAAAACTATACTTCCGACCAATTTGCCTCATTTTTTTTCCATAAAGAAATTACAAAACATATAGAAAATAAAAAACTTATTTCAGATGAAGCTTGGAATACTAGCAAAATTCTATATAGACAATATATGTCAGACCCTAATGCTCCTTTATATGTTGAAATGGACGACTTTGTTCCAGATTTTGAAACTGCTTCATCTCTAGTAAGGCAAGCTGGTGGTTTAGTTTTTATTCCACACATATATGAATATAAACATAATTCAAAAGCTATTTTGGAACATATATTAAAAAATTACCCAATAGATGGATTTGAATGTTATTATTCTAACTTTACTGAGAGCCAACATAATGAAATTCTAAATATTTGTAAGCAGTATAACCTATTGGTTTCAGGTGGTACAGATTTTCATGGTACTTGCAAACCCGAAGTAAATATTGGCACAGGTTTAGGGAACTTAGAAATTCCTACTGACATTATTTCAAATTGGGTTAATCAAATAACATTATTTAAAAATTAAAAACCGAGGCAAGAATTTATCTTGTCTCGGTCAATTCCTTTTTAATCGATAATCTTCCGATTCCGAAGTTCCTCGATTAAAATGTCAAACGTGCCATCCATCGAAAGATAAGTTGTATCAATATAAATGTTGACACAATCTCGGAACGATTCAAATGCAGGCTCATTTCCCTTGATTAGTGCATCATACACAGCCTTTGTAGACTGCGCCTGTTTTTCAATATACTCAAGGGTTTCGAACTTATCCGCATCCGGATCCTCACAAATCCGTTTGAATGCGACTTTGGGGTCGCAATTGAAGTGGATCATTACATCACACTTCTCCAACTCGTGAGTTCGCATCATTTGGTCCGTCTCTTGATAGCTAAATCCGCGGCAAACACCATGAACAAAGCTATCAATAAATCCACGCTGACTAATCAGATACTCATGATTTTGGCGCCAGTCACGCACATAGTACGATAGCATTCTGTTGTCCAGCATAAAAATCAGCTGGTCAGAATAGTTATCTTTCCAAGGCATCCCATCACCAGAGATATCCAAAAGTCCCAGAAGATGCTTATCATAAGGAGACTTAAAGTTCTGGGTCTTATGCCCATTGCTCTTCAAATACCCTACAAGCCGGTTCTTGAAAGTCGTCTTTCCCGAACCATCCAATCCAGTAACAACGATCCATTTGCTTTCCATAAAGTTTAACCTCCAAATCATATTGTTGTTTTGTTAGGAATTTACAATAATATGCCTAATGACATATATTAATTTAATTTTACCATATTATGTTTACATTGTCAATTAATACTCATATAAATCATCATATGTTTCAAATAAGTCTCTATTATAAACTCTCATTCCTGGTCTAGGCTGTGGTCTTGGTGGACCTATAGGTGGTCTCATTGGCGGTCTCATTGGCGGTCTCATTGGTGGACGTGGTGGTCTTCCTCCACCTGGAAATCCTGGTCTACCTAATAACTCTCTTAATATTAATATTCGAATTAAATCATTTAATCCTTGATTTCTAGCTATCTGCCTATTTTCAGTTTCTTGATTTTCATTTTCTTTTTTATCACGATTTTCTAACATTTCCTTGTCTTCAATTGAAAAATAAATTTCATTTGTCATGTTATCAACTAATTCTCTCGTAATTGTTTGAGTATTTTGACTACATGCTTTTTGCACCATAGGATATACAATTCTGTAAATGTCTGGATAACAATTTTCTAATTCTTGCGTTTGGCGGTTACTTATTTCTTCTATATTGTTTATGTTATTTATATTATTTGTGTTATTATAACTTGCAGGCTGATAACCTAAAACACTTCTCATATATTCTTCATATATTGAGTCATTCATCTTTTTTCCTCCTTATCATTATTTAAATACTATATTATATGTTTCTTTTTAGTAGTTAGTTACTAGTGGTAAATAGGGGACGGTCCTCTTTTTTACAAAGGTCCGTCCCCAAATTCGCGAAAAAAAGGACCGTCCCCTATTTACCACTACATAAAAAAGAAAGGGACACTATATAAGTGTCCCTTGCGCGTAGATTAAATCACACCTTCGAACGTCGCCATCCAATACGCATTATCGCTGATCTGCGACGGCTCATAATGCTGCTCATTCTGAGGCTGGATTTCCGGTACCTCCGGAGTCCTCATAGAACCTCCGTTCCGTACTAAATCTTCCGTATCCTCAAAACCCATCATCTTAAAAAATTCTTTCATTTTGTTATCCTCCAAAGTCTTGATGTTTTTTCTACGCTAAACTGCGTATCTATTATTATTATACTATATTTTTATCATTTTGGCAAATTTTTATTTATTTGTCATTATGTTTACTTTACTTTTTCGACAAAAAGTGGTAAGATAATGTATATTATTTTTTATAGGAGGAAATATGAAATCAAAAGAACTAATTTTAATACTAGATTTTGGTGGACAATATAATCAACTAATTGCTCGTAGAGTAAGAGAATGTAATGTATATTCAGAAGTTGTACCTTATGATATATCTTTAGAAAAAATTAAAGAAAAACAACCTAAAGGAATTATTTTCACAGGTGGGCCTGCAAGTGTATATGGTGAAAATTCTCCAAAATGTTCTGCTGAAATATTTAATTTAGGAATTCCTGTTTTAGGGATTTGTTATGGAATGCAATTAATGGCACATACATTAGGTGGTAAAGTTAAAAGTGCTAGCACAAGAGAATATGGAGAAACTTCAGTTTCAATTGACAATTCTTCTCTTTTATTTGAAGGCTTTGGAGACAAAAATATATTTTTAATGAGTCATACAGACTATGTTGAAGAAGTTCCAGAAGGTTTTAAAAAAATTGGATTTACACCAGTATGTCCAAATGCTGCAATGGAAAATGTAGAAAAAAATTTATATGGAATTCAATTCCATCCAGAAGTTAATAATTCTGTAAATGGAACACAAGTAATTAGAAACTTTTTATATAACATTTGTAAATGTTCTGGTGACTGGGTTATGTCTTCATTTGTAGAAGATTCAATAAAATCTTTAAAAGAAAAAATTGGAGATAAAAAAGCTTTATGTGCTCTTTCAGGAGGAGTTGATTCTTCAGTCGCTGCTGTTCTTTTAAGTAAAGCAATTGGTAAAAATTTAACATGTATTTTCGTTGATCATGGACTGCTTAGAAAAAATGAAGGTGACGAAGTTGAAGAAATTTTCACTAAAAATTATGACTTAAACTTTATTAGAGTTAATGCAAAAGATAGATTTTTAGAAAAACTTGCAGGAGTTACAGATCCTGAAACAAAAAGAAAAATTATAGGTGAAGAATTCATTAGAGTTTTTGAAGCTGAAGCAAAGAAAATTGGCGCAGTTGATTTCTTGGTTCAAGGAACTATATACCCTGATGTTATAGAAAGTGGACTTGGAAAAAGTGCTGTTATAAAAAGTCATCATAATGTTGGTGGACTTCCAGATTACGTTGATTTCAAAGAAATTATTGAACCTTTAAGAAGCTTATTTAAAGATGAAGTTCGTAAAACAGGTTTAGAACTTGGAATTCCAGAAAATCTTGTTTATAGACAACCATTTCCTGGTCCAGGACTAGCAATAAGAGTAATTGGAGATATTACTGATGATAAATTAACTATATTAAAAGATGCTGATAGTATTTTTAGAGAAGAAATTGCAAAAGCAGGATTACATAGAAATATAAATCAATATTTTGCTGTTTTAACAAATTTAAAATCAGTTGGTGTTATGGGAGATGAACGTACTTATGATTATACTGTTGCACTTCGTGCTGTTGAAACTACAGACTTCATGACTGGTGTTTGGAGTAAAATTCCTTATGAAGTTTTAGAAAAAGTTTCTAGTAGAATTGTTAATGAAGTAAAACATGTTAATAGAGTAGTTTATGATATTACTTCTAAGCCACCAGCAACAATTGAATGGGAATAAAGTGGAAAATTGGGGACATACCTTTTTTACAAAGGTACGTCCCCAATTTTCCCCAATTTATTTTGCAGAATAAATTTTAAATGCTTTCATTATTTTTCTAACATAAGTATTTGTTTCTTTAAAAGGAATATTTTCAATATCAGAACCATCTGCTTTTATAGTTCCATTTGAAATCCATTTATCTATATTTCCACTACCTGCATTATATGCTGCAATAGCTACCTCTACACACTTATATTTTTCCAGTAATGTAGCTAAATACTTTGTTCCAATATTAATATTTATCTCTGGGTCCAAAATATTTTCTTCAGTAAGTTCTATCCCACTCTTTTTTGCAACATCTTTAGCAGTAGAAAACATTAATTGCATAAGACCTTGTGCTCCCTTATTTGATACTGCATCAGCCTTAAAATTACTCTCAGCTTTTATTAATGCATAAACCAAATTTTCATCCACGTTATATTGTTGCGAATATTTAGTAACATATTCTGAATATTCCTTCTTATATGACAATTTCAGTATTTGTTTATTCAAACATATTAAAACTATAATTAATAAAATCGTTACAATTATGCTAATTTTAATTTTTGACAAATCTTTCTCTCCTTATTTGCAATCATACCAATTTGTTGCTTCAGAAACTTCAGCAATAAGTGGCACATTTAATTTACATGCATTTTCCATACATTTTTGAAGTAAATCTTTTACTTCATCAACTTCCTCAAGAGGTGCTTCTAACATCATTTCATCATGTACTTGAAGCACAATTTTAGTTTTCATGTTTCTTGTTTTTAATTCTTTTAAAACATTTTTCATTGCAATTTTCATAATATCTGCTGCAGTTCCTTGAATTGGCGTATTCATTGCAACTCTTTGTCCAAATTGACGTACCATATAATTATTTGATTTTAATTCAGGGATATATCTTCTTCTATTAAATTGAGTTTCTACATATCCTGTTTCTTTTGCCTTTTCCACTATATCTGTCATAAACTTTTTGATTCCTGAATACTCCTCTAAATATTGTTCAATATACTGTTTAGCCTTTTTTCTTGAAATATGCAATTGTTCACCTAATCCAAAATCACTTATTCCATAAACTATTCCAAAGTTTACTGCTTTAGCATTACTTCTTTGTTCTTTTGTTACTTCATCAATTGGTGTATTAAATACTTTTGAAGCTGCTTGCTTATGAATGTCCTCTCCATTCATAAAAGCATGACACATATTCTCATCACCTGAAATATGTGCTAAAACTCTTAGCTCAATTTGTGAATAATCTGCATCTATATATAAACATCCTTCTGCTGGTTTAAATACTTTTCTTAAATGTTTTCCAAGTTCAAATCTTGTTGGAATATTTTGAAGGTTTGGTTCTGTTGAACTTATTCTTCCAGTCGCTGTAATTGTTTGATGGAAAAATGAATGTATTCTATTAGTTTTGGGATTTATATAAGGTTTCATTCCTTCTACATAAGTCGAATTAAGTTTTGTTAATTGCCTATATTCTAATAATCTTTCTATAACAGGATGTTCATCTCTTAATTTTTCAAGAACATCTACATCTGTGGAATATCCACTTTTTGTCTTCTTTACAACTGTTAATTTTAGTTTTTCAAATAAAATTTCTCCTAATTGCTTTGTTGAATTTATATTAAATTCTTCTCCACATAGTTCATATATTTCTTTAGTTAGTACATCTATTTTTTCAGTCAATTCTTTTCCGTATTTTTCTAGCTCATTTGCATCTAAATACATTCCATTCCATTGCATTTGTGCAAGAACTTCTACAGTAGGCATATCTATATTTTCAAATAAAGATACCGCATTTATTTCTTCAAGTTTTTTCATTGTTACTTCAGATAATTCATAAATTTCTTTTGCATATAAACAACATTCTGCTTTTTTCAATTCACTTTGTTTTGAATCTGTTGAATTATCATCAAATAAAGATGTTTGACCTTGGTTTGTATCTTTTTCTTTCAAATATTCCTCATTGTCTACACCCAAATAATCTCTTGCAATTACATTCATTGTATATTTACTTGTTGGATCTAAAATATAAGTAGCAACTTTAGCATCATAAGCTATGTTTTGCATAGTAATTCCTATTTGCTTTAGTAAAATATAATCTTTAGCCATATCATATCCATATTTTGAGATATTTTCATTTTCAAATATATTTTTTAATTGAGTAATAAAATCTTCATTTTTTGTTATATAATAAATTTTATTTTTTAAATATATGCTTATTCCAACTATCTCTTCTTTTATGATATTTTCTGGTTTTAAGTCTTCTTTTGTCTCCAAATAATAATATAGCTTGTTATCCTCAAGTTCTGGAATCTTTTGAGTTTCTATTATTTCCAAATCAGAAATGTCATTACTATCTGATTTTATTTCTTCATCTTTTAATTTAAATCTTTCTATATATCTATTAAACCTTAATTCTTCAAATAATTCTAGTACTCTAGATTTGTTCCATTCTTCTACTTTTAGTTGTTCTAATGTTTCTTCTAATGGAACGTTTATATTAATCTCTCCAAGCTTTCTTGATAACTCTGCCATATCCTTATTGTTCACTATATTTTCTTTTTGTTTTCCCTTTAAGTCATCTTCGCCTTTTTCTATTTTATTATATAGATTTTCAACTGTACCATATTTTTGAATTAGTGTAATTGCTGTTTTAGGTCCTATTCCAGGAACTCCAGGAATGTTATCAGAAGTATCCCCTTGAAGAGCTTTTACTTCTATTAATTGCTCTGGCTCTAATCCATATTCTTCTAGAATTTTAGCTCTGTCATAATTTTCTGTTTCTGTTTTTCCTGCTTTAGTTCTTGGAATTCTTATAGTTATTTTATCACTTGCAAGTTGAAATGTATCTCTATCTCCAGAAAGAATTGTAACTTCTAGACCTTGCTTTTCTCCAAATTTTGCAAGAGTTCCTAAAATGTCATCACCCTCATACCCTTGTTTTTCAATTATTTCAATATTCATTGCTCTTAAAACATCTTTAATTATAGGCATTTGTTCGGCAAGTTCATCTGGCATTCCGTGACGGTTAGCTTTATAGCCTTCAAACATTTTATGTCTTTCTGTTGGACCTTTTAAATCAAATGCCACAGCTATATATTGTGGGTCAATATCTTCCATTATTTTGAATAATATCGCTAAAAATCCATATATAGCATTCGTATATTTTCCATCTTTTGTTGTCAACATTTTACTTCCCATTATTCCATAAAATGCTCTATTCATTATACTATTTCCGTCTATTAAAATTAATTTGTTCATGCTCACTCTTCATTCCTTTCTTAAGGCACAAATCTAGTTGAAGGCGATTTTATTCTACTTCTTTCATATTTATAATATTTTTCACATTTTTATAAATAAATATAGCAATAGCAATAAAAATTATAAAATAAAATGCATACATGTTTTGAGTTAATCTAGTCAAAAATCCTAATATATGTATCTTGTATATTACTTTTCCATATACTTGTTTTTGAGAAATCTCAGGGTCTTGCTGATTATTTGCAATTCCTTTTGTAATTATTTTATAATCTCCATTTTCTTGCTTTTCAATTGAAATTACTCTATGTGTTATAACTTTACCACTATAAGAACTTTCCTTACCTTGATAAACAATATCATCACCAACTTTTATTTTTTCTGGTTCAATTTCTTTAGAAACTAAAACATCTCCAACATTATAAACAGGTACCATACTCCCTGTTGCAACTGAAAATATTCTAATTCCCCCAATAGTAATATCATTATTTGTTAATTTTTGTACTACTATAATTGCAAGCATTAAAACAACAATTATAAACATTATAGTATATAAAATATTTCCTATTGTCTTTAGTATCTTATTTTCTTTAATCTTCTTTAATTTATCTGACATGTTAATTTCCTCTTTTTCTACTAAGTGTTTTATTCCTTATTTTTTATTCTTTCTTCATACCTTTTCAAAGCTTTATTCCACTTTTCATACTTTTCATCTTCTCTATGATCTTCAAAAATATTTTTATTTTTTAAATATTCTTCTAAATATTCTGTTACTTTTAAAGCTCCATAATAATTTAAATGATTTCCAGTATCTTTTGTGTCTAGATTCCAATCAATGTCTACTTCATCTTGTAATACATTTAAATCGATAAATTCTATTTGCTCTTGATCTGCAAATTCTTTTACAGCATTATGTTTTTTATAATCCCAGTTTTTTAAATTAGGTGTACTAAGCAACAAAAACTGAATATTATTTTTCTTGCAATATTCTTTCAATATTTTTACACATAACTTATTTATTTTTGTTATAGGTTGTTTTTCTTCAGAATAAGTCATGTAATTGCTGTCATCTATTCCAGCTGTTGCATTAGAATAATCATATCCTTTCATATAATCAGTCCAAGTGTGTTTACGCCTTTTATAGAAATCTTGTGAATTTAAATTTTTCCATCTATCATGATATTCAATTAATGGAAAGTTATATTCAATCACTTTTTCTATAGCTTCTGTTACTGGTTTTTCACAAAATATTGCATCAGTTTCAAAAATCATTAATTTTGGTTTTTGATCTTTTGTTGCTCTATAAGCCATTTTTACTGCTTTTGCTGTAGTTTGTGATGCAGTTCCACATAAATAAGTAGTGTAACCACAATCTTTCCATATTTTCATTGGAATAATAGATGTAAATGATTCACTGTTTCCGACAACTACTATATCTATTGTATCTTTTCTTTCTCCTAATATTCCGTTAGCTTCTACATTATACATTCCAGCTTTTTCAGTATTATTTTTAGGAATAAATATAAATGTAAGTACGCCTAATATTAAAGCTAGGATTGCAAAAAAGGCAATTACTTTTAAAACTTTCTCTTTCATCTTGTTTTCCTCCTAAAACTGTGCATACATTGGGTCCACTGGAAGATAAGCCTCTCCATAGGCTCCAAATATAACTATCATAATTATTAAAGCATAATATAAAGTCCATCTAATTACTATATTTTTCTTCTCAATGCTTTCTCTTATATTTATCTTCTTTTCTTTAAGTATGCTTATTACAAATATAAGAATTACAGTAATTCCAACTATTATATAATCAGCTTTATCCATTCCTAGTTTAAATAATTTTCCATTTTTTACTAATTCAAAGGAGAAGTTTGTAATCATTTCTTTAAACATTTCCATTCCTGCTCTTAATCCATTTGCTCTAAAAAATAATTCACCTATAAATACCAATATAGTTGTTCTTATTATCTGTAAAGCTTTGTATATAAAGTTATTGCTATTAATATGCAATTTACTATTTACTTTCTTTACAAGTGGTTCGATTATTCTTCCTATTAATATTAATACAAAATGGTACATTCCGAAAAATATGTAATTCCAAGCTGAACCATGCCAAATCCCATTACATAACCATACACAAAATAGTGCAATTGTACTTGCAACTAATGGTCCATAGAAATTTCCAATTTTCTTTCTAAGTTTTGTGGTTAATTTTTTACATTTATCAGTTAATGATACTGGGTAAAATATGTAATCTCTAAACCATGCTCCAAGTGTAATATGCCATCTTGTCCAAAATTCTGAAATTGTTTTTGAGAAAAATGGTTGTCTAAAGTTTTCTGGCAATTTTACTCCAAAAATTTCTGCTACTCCAAGTGCTATATCCATTGTTCCTGAAAAGTCCATATATAATTGTAATGTATATAATATCATTCCAATTGCTACTATTCCGCCATCATAACACATATAATCATTAAATACTTTTATGATGAATAGATTAACTCTATCTGCAATTACCATTTTCTTCATTAACCCAAATAACATTCTTTGTAAGCCATAAGTTAATGAATGATATGTTACTTTTTCGCACTTCCACAATTGATCTGCAATTTCTGAATATCTGCTTATTGGTCCTTCCATTATTTGAGGGAAGAAACTCATATATAATGCTAATTTTCCAAAACTTCTTTCTGCTTTTATCTTTTCTTTATATACATCAACAATATAAGAAACTGCTTGTAATGTGTAGAAAGAAATTCCTATTGGAATTAAAAATGTATATACTTTAAATTGTATTGGAATATTTAATAATTTTAATAAACTATTTAAATTAGTTCCAAAAAAAGTAGAATATTTTACTATAACTAATATTGCTACTTGGCTTAATGCCGCTAATAGCATTGCTTTTCTTTGTTTCTTTTTTGTCTCTTCTTTTATTTGTTTTCTTTTTTCTCTTTCTGTATTTTTTAATATTTCATCTCTTTCACTCTGTATTGCTGAAAACCATAACCCAAAATCATGCATACAAACTGTTGTGAAAATTAGATATGCTAATAATTTTCCACTAATTGACCAGAAAAACAAATAACTTGCTCCTAATAAAAGTTTCCATCTATGTTTTTGTGGTAATAAATTGTAAATAATAATCGTTAGTGGTAAAAAGATTCCTAAAAATTTCATTCCCCAATATGTCATTTTTTTATCCTTCTTCCTGTAAACGAACTATTAAGTTCCATAGTGCTTCTGCTGAATTAAAATTATCTGGTATTATTTCTACTGTTGGTATTCTAACATCAAATTCATCTTCTATTTCGGCTACTAATGATATTATTGAAAGTGAATCTAAATATCCATCATCAACTAATGTTTTACAATTTTTATAATCTACTCCTGCTTCAATTTCTTCTAAAATTTCTATTAATTTCTCCATTTTTTTATATCTCCTTTATTAACTATTTAACAAATATGTTGGTAAATTGTCTCTTATTAATTCGAGACTCTTATCCTCTTTTATTTTTATTACTTGTGGTAATTCTCTACTCAAAAATAATGAAATTCCCTCAGTCATACAATATGCTCCTGTATTTTCAAAAATAAATACATCTCCAATTTGTAAATTTCCTACCGGAAACTGTTTTACTAATATATCATTTATTGTACATAGTGAGCCACACAAATTCCATTTTTCATTTTCTTTATTTTCTCTCTCAGGATATACTTTACATTTAGGAAGTTTCATTGCCATTGTTTGTCCATAATATGTTATATGGTTGATTCCTCCATCAAGTATTGCATAATTCTGTCCTTTATTAGTTTTTTTGTCAACAACCTTTGTAATGTAATATCCACAGCTTGCAGCAATGCTTCTGCCTAATTCTAATACTATTTTTCCTTTAAAATTCAATTTAGTAATTAATTCAGAAAATTCCTTTAAAAATTCATCTTCATCAAATTCTGAATTTTGAAAATAATGTACAGGAAAACCTGGTCCAAATTCGATTTCTTGTGCTTCAAATCCATAATCATCTTTTAATTTTTGTACAAAATTAGTTACATATTCTAATTCTTTTTGCAAGATTTTCATTGAATTTTTTTGTGTACCTGAAAAATATTGTATTCCTGTTATCTCAATATTTTCATATTCATTTCTTTTTTGAATTATGTCTTCTATTTCTTCCTCATTAATTCCAAACTGATTTCCACTTGTTAATCTTAGCATTAATTTTATTTTATTATTTTTCTTAGTTTCATTTATTAGCCTAAATTGTTCCATTGATTCAATAGAGAAATGATTTACATCAGGGCTGTTTTTTATTATATCTTCTATTATCTCTGGTGTCTTATATACACCTGTTATTAATATTTTATTTCCTTCAACTTTTTGTTTTCGGCATATTTCAAATTCCCCTGGTGAACATACTTCTAATCTATCAATACTACTCTCAATATCTTTTACAATAAATGTGTTTGCTTTTATTGCATAACATAGTGATATATTTTCAGGAAGTTTTTTTCTTAAGTAATTTACTCTTTCTTTTAAAATGTTTATATCAAATATATAAGCTGGTGTTTTATATTCTTTTAGTACTTGTTTTATTATGTTACATTCCACTTTTCTTCCTCCTTTCTAATTAAAATATTTTCTTAATTCTTTTCTGTCTATTTTTCCGTTTTTATTCATTGGAAATTCCTCAATTTGTTTTAAAACATTAGGAATCATATATACTGGTAATTCTTCTTTTAATTGTTCATGTAATACCGATTTTTCTACGTTTCCTATATAAAATCCATATATTTTGCTTTTTTCTTCTCTATATATGCAACAAGCCCTTTCAATTCCATTTATTTTTTCCATTGCTCTTTCTATTTCTTCAAGTTCGATTCTATGTCCTTGGTGTTTTATTTGAAAATCCTTTCTACCGCAAAAATATAAGTTTTTATTTTCATCAAAATACCCCAAGTCACCTGTTTTATAAATCATATCTATATAATGGTCATTTAATGGATTTTGTATAAATTTTGCATTAGTTTGTTCTTTGTCATTATAATATCCTAATGCTAATGTAGTACCTTTTACACATATTTCGCCTGCCTCTCTTGCTTGAGTTATTAATTTGTTTTCATCATTTAACAAAAATACTTGTTCATTGTCAAAAGTTTGTCCCGCAGGTATTTGTTTTTCATAAGGTAATGTCTTGTCAACTATATGATATGTACAATTACATGTTATTTCTGTTGGTCCATATAGATTAACATACATAGCTTCTGGTAAATAGCTTATCCATTCTTTTAAATGTTTTATAGGCATTACTTCTCCACTAAATAATACTTTATTTATCTTGTTTGGCACTTTATAATCAAATCCGTGAAATGTTGTTATTAAACATAATGCAGATACTGCCCATACTAATGTTGTTACATTATTTTCACATAAATAATCTAACAATTGAGCAGGTCTTGAAAACATCCTTTTAGGAATAATTACTAATGTTGCACCTGTTTTTATACTTGAGTATATGTCTTTTACAGATACATCAAAATCAAATGGTGCTTGATTTCCAATTATGTCATTATTAGATATATTAAATTTTTCTGTAAATATGTTTATAAAATCTATTACACTTCTATTCCCTACTATTACTCCTTTCGGAGTTCCTGTTGAACCAGAAGTAAAATTTGCATATAAAGGATCTACATCTAATGCTTGTTCTCTAATTTTTTGTAATCTTTTTTCATCTATTTCGGTGTCTTGAATTTCTTCAATTCTCAATATTTCTTGTCCATTAGATATTTGACTTGCAAGTTCTAAATTATCTGAATCTGTTATTATTATTTTTGTGTTTAATTTTTCTAATATTTTTTCTAACCTTACAACTGGTAATTCTGGATTAAGCAAACAATAAAATCCTCCAGCATATATTGTTCCAAAAAATGTATATAATGCACTTATACTTTTTTCCATGATTATTGCAACAGGTTCTCGTGGCTCAATATGTTTTAATATTTCACTTCCTGTTGCCTTACTTTTTTTCAATAATTCTGAATATGTGCATTTTTTATCTTCTTCAATTACTGCTATTTTTTGAGCATTTTCTTTTGTAGTTTTTTCTAGGTATTCTAATATATTTTTCATATTCAATTTTATCTCCTTTAATTCATTATAAATTCTAATACATCTTTATAAATTTGTCCATAGTTTTTCTCATTTATATTTCATGTCTTAAATCTTCATATAACTTAATTTGAGTATTCCTAACTCAACTCACTTTCAATTAATAATCTTATGCTTAAAAAATCTTTCTTGGAATTCAATTAAGACTTCTATTTCTTGTTCGCTGAATCTTCTATTTTCCGGTACAACTATAAGTTTGTCATCATTGTCATTAATTCTATGAATTATAGCAATGCATTTTCCTTTGAATTCATCAACTGGTTCAAATACTCCTAAAACATAACAATCTAATTCTTCTCCATCTCCACTTATTGTATTAGGAACATATCCATAATTCACAGGATATATGTATCCATGTTTCGGATGCTTGCTTCCTAATGGTCTATCAATTTTCACTTCTATCGTTTTATTTAGATAATCTCTTATACTTAACATGACTTTTTTCCTCTCATTTTCAAAGTATCTTCTTTATATCACAAAAGCAGATAATTATCAACTAATTATCTGCTTTTTTAAATGTTTTTTATTACTTATTAATGACAATTTAAGTTCAAAATTAATATATTACTATGGACCCACTATGGGGATGACCCCAGCTATGTTTTTGCCATGGAATAGTAATATATTAATTGGGGACGTGAACATTCTTCAAGATTTTCTATAGTCAAGTTTAGATGTACAAAATTCTTCAATATATGTGTAGAGGACTAACTATGTTGTTATACATTTTTACGCATATTCATACTTCTTTCTATTTTTAGCAAAACATATTATACTAACAACAAATGCTAAAACTTCTGCACACAATACAGACAACCAAATACCATTAATTTTTAATATCATTGGTAAAATCAAAATCATTGCTACTTGAAATACCAAAGTTCTTAAAAATGATATAAGTGCTGATACAAACCCATCATTTAATGCAGTAAAGAAAGATGATGCAAATATATTAAACCAACTTATAATATATGATAATGAATATAATCTTATTGCATTAATTGTTATTTCTAATAATTCTTTATCATAACTCACAAATATACTTGCCAATGTTTTTGCAAATATTTCAGCTAAAACTGTCATTATTATCGCAACAACTCCAAGTAATTTTATACTTTTACTTAGTAATCCTTTTAATTCTTCTTTATTGTTAGCTCCATAATGGTAACTAATTATAGGGGCTGATCCTACAGAATATCCTACATAAGTTCCTACAAATAAAAATCCTACATACATTATAATTCCATAAGCAGATACTCCATTTGCTCCTGCTAATTTCATAAGTTGCATATTATATAATATATTTACCAGTGACATTGAAAGGTTTGTTACCATTTCTGATGAACCATTTGCACAAGTTTTTAATATTGGAGATAATTCAAATTTTGTTTTTCCTAATTTAAGCACTGTGTTATTTTTTCTAGCAAAATATACCATTGGTATAATTGCTCCAACAAATTGGCTTGTAATTGTTGCTGTTGCAGCGCCTGCCACTCCCCATCCAAATACATATATAAATAAAAAGTCTAATACCATATTTGTTATACCTGCTATAATTGATATAACAAGCCCAAAATTTGGTTTTTCAGCTGCAACCATAAATGATTGGAAACTATTTTGTAAAATAAATGCCGTCATTCCTATTAAAAGTATCCTACCATAAGTTAAACAATCTGGCAGTAACTCATCTGTTGCCCCTAACAATTTTGCAACTGGCTCAATGACCAATAATGCAATTACTGTAAATATAACTCCTAATATTATTTCTAAATATATTAACATTGAAAAATAACTACTTGCCTTTTCTTTATCGCCTTCGCCTAATGTCTTTGAAACAATAGCACTTCCACCTGTTCCTATCATAAATCCTATTGTCCCTATTATCATTATGGCTGGCATTATCAAGTTTATAGAAGCAAATGCATTGCCTTTTACTACATTTGATATAAATAGACCGTCTACAACTCCATATATTGATGTAAATATCATCATTATTATTGTTGGTAGTGTAAATTTTATTAATTTTTTATATGTAAAATGTTCTGATAAATTAATTTTCACCTTTATTTCCTCCAAACCAGTTCTCTATATACTTTGCAAGTGATGGTATGATTGTTTTTATTTCTATATTAGATGTATTTATACACAAATTATAATTTTCTTTCATTCCCCATTCTGCATTTGATATTAAACTATTAAATGCTTTTCTGTTTTTATCTATAACTTTTATTTTCTTTTCTAATTCTTTATCTGTTAAGTTTTCGTCTTCTTTGGCTTTTTGCCTACAACGATTTATTTTAGATTCAATGTTAGCATATACAAAAATATTCATTGGGTTATATTCTCTTAATATTGTATTTGCTCCTCTACCAACAATAATTGCATTTCCTTTTTGTGCAATTTGTTTTAAAATTTCTGCTTGTTTTACTAATATTTCTGTTTGGTTGCTTTGCATAGTAGAATACATTGCAAATGATTTTGCAAATTGAAAAGCATAAGGATATATTCCTTTTTCTGAAATATTTTTTATATATTCTTCTGACATTCCTGTTTCTTTTGCAAGTAATGTTATTATTTCTGAATCATAATAAGAATAACCTAATTCATCTGCTAATCTTTTTCCTATTTCTTTTCCTCCGCTTCCAAACTCTCTACTAATTGTAATTATTTTGTTCATTATAATTCCTCCTTATTATTTTTTCCTCTATAATTTGAGCATTAAATTTTTCTAAAAATTCTCTCGAATTTGTCCAATAAAAATCAAATCCAGATAAATCATATAAAATCTTTGCACAGAGATATTCATATTCTCCTGCATTAGGACTTTTATATAAAATTAAATATAATGGTTTCATAGCACTTTTTCCCATATTCAATACCTTTTTGTATTGTTCTTTATCGAAAATCCTTGTCCACCCCTCAGTAACTACTATTCCTGGATTTTTTCTTTCATCTTCAGTTTCCTCATCAACTGCTGATTGAAGTTTTGTTGCAATCTGAGTTAATAATTCTATATCTACATTTTCAAATAACATTTTCTCATTAACTCCATCTTCTGTAATCTCATCCCATGTTATTTCTTTTTCCTCATGATTCTCATCTATAACAGGTTCTTCTTCAATAACATTATCATAAATTTTTTTGCCTAATATTTCTATCACTATTCCATCTTCATACCCTATTTCTGTCTTATGGCTTAGTCTATGTACTTTTGATATTTTATAAAGTAATGCCTTGTATTCTATTGTTCCTCCATCTTTCAAATGCATTGGTATTGGAACTAGTAAAATTAAAGCAATTACAATTACAACTAATATAATTATTTTCTTCTTCATTATATCTTCACCTTTCGTTTTAAACTATTGAATTTATCCTTTCATAGATATTTTACTAACTAACTGTCCCTCTATTTTTTATTTAATTCTTTTATATACCTAATATCACAAGCAAAATGTTCTGTTTTTACCAATGGCTCATAAATTCTTTTAAACCCATACTTTTCATAAAATTTCTGAGCTGCTACCATATTTTCCAATGTTTCTAAATAACATCTGCTATAATATTTCTTTGCATACTCTAACGCCATATCCATTAATTTATGAGAGATGCCTGTTCCTCTTGTTTCAGGTAAACAATACATTTTTTGTAATTCGCATACATCTTCAATTCCATTTAATTTACCTATTCCAACTCCACCAACTATTTTTCCATTTTCATCAACAGCAACCCAATATTTGTTGCCATCTGTATTGTAAATTTCTGAAAATCTGCCTAGATTTGGATCTGCCCAGGCTGTACCTTCATGATTTGCCCCAAATTCAATTAAACAAGTTCTTATTACATTTTCTACTTCTTTATTATCTCTTTCTTCAACTTCTCTAATGTTATATTTCATTTATATCCCCTCAACAAATTACTATTATTATTATATTGTTCTTATAACTCTGCAAGGATTTCCAACTGCTAAAACATTTGATGGGACATCTTTTGTCACTACACTTCCTGCACCTATAACAGTATTATCTCCTATTGTAACACCTGGTAATACAATAACATTTCCACCAATCCATACATTGTCTCCCACTTTAATAGGTTTAGCATATTCCAATCCTTTATTTCTTAATTCTACCTCTAGTGGATGTCCTGCTGTATAAAAACTACAATTTGGTGCAATAAACACATTGTCTCCAAATACTACTTTATTAGCATCTAATATAATTAAATTATGGTTAGAATAAAAATTTTCTCCAATCTCTATATTGTATCCATAATCACATATAAAAGGTTGTTCAATTCAAAAAGTTTCTTTAGTTCTTCCTAATATTCTTTTTAATATTTCTTTTTGTTTTTTCCTATCAGAAGGTTTTATTTTATTAAATTCGTAGCATAAATCTTTTGCTTGCTCTCTTTCTTTCTCTAAATCTTCATTATAATTAGCATCATACAATTCTCCTGCTAACATTTTATCTTTTTCCGACATAACACATCCTCCTTATTATTAATAATTTCTTTTATTTTTAACATCTCACATAGCCAACTAAAAAAAAACAAGTTAATTATAAGTTACAATGGCAGATTATTAAAAAATTGGTAATAAAACTTGTTTTATTTTTCATTTTTTCCTATAAATTACTCGTATAATGAACATGTAGTCCATTATACATTTTTTTATTCTCAATTTCATTGTATAATATCTACATAGA
>CAKOXV010000016.1 GCA_934130355.1 uncultured Clostridia bacterium | reverse complement strand
TAGTAAAGCGTAATCCTGATATAGAAGTTTATAAGATTGATTATGAAAATTGGAAAAAAGAAGCTAAAGAATTTATGGATGCAATTAGAAATGAAAAGAAAACTTATAAAGAATTTGATAAATGGTTAGATGAAAATAAATAAAGGAAAAGTTTATTGCTTTTCCTTTATTTACAATTCTCCTTATACCATTCTTCCATTCCAGTATTAACTATTGTGCCTTCATATAAAGTTTTGCATTCATCCATATCATAATATTGTGTAAATAATCCTTTGTTATGCTCATTTATGTTATTATATATTACATACGGAAATATAACTGCTTCTCTTCCATTTCTTCCAGCTTTATTCGCTAAATGGCATGCTGAATTTACTACATCTCCCATCCAAATAACTTCATTGATTGAACTTCCTGAATACCCAGCTTGTACCATTAAAGCTCTACCATAATCTATTCCTATTCCCACATCAATTTCATTATATTCTTTCTTTTTTAATTTATAATTAAGAATTTTTATCAGACTATATAATTTACCTGAAACACTTATTACTGTATCTATATCAAATTTCTTAGGAGTCTCAAATACTCCCCAAACACAATCTCCATGTATATTAATTTCTTTGCAAATTTCTTGTTCATTCATTATTGCTACGCATTCAGATATAAAACTACGATATATCTTTGCCAATGTTGGTCTCAAATGATCGTTTGTCATATCAGAGGATCCAACTATGTCAATAAATAAGGCTGTTACATGCACATAATAACCATTGTTATATGTTAGTGTACTTCTTGCTGGTATATAGTTTTTATCAGAATAGTTAGAATTGCTTGCATTTAGTATTTCATCTATTCTGTCCGAACTTTTATTAATATCATATGATATTTTATTATTAGATTCCATATTCCCTCCAACTTAACAAAAAATGTAATTTATAAAAGTAAGTATTACTGTAACTACAATATATTTTATACTCTTATTATATAATTTTGACTTACAACTGCAGATTTTAGAATTGACATACACTTGATTTAATATTTCTTTTTTTACAGTTTTTTCATTCATTCTTTCAAAATTATTTAAAAATTCTATCCTATCCATATTTGCAATATTTCCAAAGAAATAATTTGATTTTGGTATATTATTAATTTTTGTTCTTGCTAGTAATGTAAGAATTAGTAAAATTGCAGAAGTCATGCTACTAATAATTAACAATATTACAACTATTGTTCTTAATATTTCTATTAAACTCATTGTATTTATTGGAATAGAAATAAATTTTTTCAATATTTCTATGTTATTTACATTCAATATATTTCCTAATAATATTCCCAAAAAAGCTAATATAAATGAAGCTTTTAAATCAATATTGTTAATCCAAGAATTTACAATATCTAAGTTTTTATATGCATCTTCTTTACAAATTTTATTATTCATATTTTTCAATCTCCTTTAAATATTCCTCAAATTCACTAATATTTATTTCTTCGTAATTATGTTCAATTCTCCATTTTATTTCGAATTTTAGGCTATGTAACCTAGAGTTTTCTTTTGCCCATTTTAATGTTTCTGGTTTTAAATTTATCCACTTACATTTTTCCGCCATAAATTTCATATACTCGATTGATTCTTCATACATTTCCAATTTATTATATATATGTATTAAATAGCAAGCAACTGATTTTTTTATTTCTTCTTCTGTATAATTAATTTTCTTTCCTACTTTAAATAAAAAACTTATTATTTCTGTCCAAAAGCTTGCCATTTTTTTGTTAATTTCACAATCTCTATGTAAATATGCTCCTAGAAGATCATAAATTAGATCATATAGTTCATTATATTTTTCGTTTATTTCTCGTGATCTTTGTTCATTTTGTTCTTTTTTTATTTCTACATCCATTTCCTTGTTTTTTAATTCTTCTTTTATTTTATCTAATTCCTTTATTGCATTAGCTAATATCATAGAAGTTTGTGTCTCTTCATACTCTATATTTTCTCGATTTGTATCATTTTTTGATTCATCTATAAAATCACTATAAAAAAATTTTGAAATATATCCACTAAAAATTTTTTGTTCTTTACATTTTACAACTTTTTTCCATGTTTTTCCTTTTAATTCGTCACTAAGATTTTTATAGGCATTTTCAGAAATAAATATCTCTCCTCCTTTTGCTAAATCAGAAAACTTACTTGCATGATTTGTCACATTTCCTACCCAAACACAATCAACTTCGTTTTCTTTTTCTTCATTACTCTCTACTCCATACATTCCGACCTTTGTTAATAATACTTTTCCATAATCAATTCCTATACCACAATCAATAGTTTTATTATTTATGTTATTTCTTAAATGTTTATTTAAACTAAAATCTATTGCTGTTGCCATACTTATAGCACAATTTAAGGCTTTATCTATTGCTTTTGTGATTTTTTGATCTTTAGTTTTAGAATCCATGAATACAGCCATTATTCTATCTCCTAAAAAATTTCTAGTAACTCCTCCATTCTTCCTAACACACTCAACACACATTCTCATAAAAGCTCTATAAATTTTTACCATGTTCTTTGCTTTGCTATTTTCCGTTAAATCTGTAGATTTTCTAATATCAATAAAAAGAATTGCTGCCATGATGGAATAAGCTTCGTTATTATTCTTCAAATCATCTGTCGTTGGAGGAAATTCAGTATTTATTGATATTTCATCTACAGATTTTTCAACTATTTCTTTTATTTTATTGTCCATATCTTCAAAATCTTGTTTACTTAACAAATCGTTTACCTCCTAATTTTGCTATATTATATCATATTCCATATAGAAAATCCAGTAATTTCCAGATATTAACCATTTTCGCAATATTCAGTTTTGTTTAATTAAAAAATTTTTAAGTTTATTTTTGAAATCTATTGCGTTTAGTTAACTATTGTTGTATAATATGTTTGTTAACAAATACATAAATACTTCTCCCTTCCATAGTTATACTTGAAAGGAGGTGAAATAAGTAATGGCTGGGAGTATAGAAAAAAGAGGAAAAAACAGTTACAGGTTAACAGTATCAGAAGGATTTGACCTAAATGGAAAACCAATGATACACAGAAAAACTATTCATGGAACAAAAAAAGAAGCAGAAGTCGAACTAGCAAAATTTGTTACTGAAGTACAAAATGGCTTAGTCATAGATGGTAAATCTCTTAAATTTTCTGAATTTGTTGATGTATGGAAAAGAGATTATGGTTCAAAAGAATTAGCTCCTACAACATACAAAAGATATTGTAGAATGTTAGAAACAAGAATTTTGCCATACTTTGGACATTTCTATATCAACAAAATCAGACCAACTGATATTATGAAATTCTATGACTTACTTGAAAAAGATACTCAATTAGTTAGAAAAAAAGGTAACAATGGTTTAAAAACTAAAAAACCTCTATCTGGCAAAACCATTTTAGAACATCATAGATTATTAAGAGCAATGCTTCATAGAGCAGTTTACTGGCAATTAATTGTAAGTAATCCTGCTGAGCGTGTTCAACCACCTAGAGCTAAAAAACCTAAAAGAAGATCTTATGATGATGAGCAAGCTAAAATATTATTAGAAAACTTAGAGAAACTTACTGTAGAAGATACTAAATATAAAGTTGCTATCATTCTTACTATCTTCACTGGTGTTCGTTTAGGTGAATTAATGGGATTAGAATGGCAAGATGTTGATTTTAGAAATGGAATTATAAGTATTAACCGTTCTAGTCAGTATCTATCAGATATGGGAGTATTTACAAAAGTTCCTAAAACAGAAAGCTCCATTAGAGAGATTGCAATACCAGAATTTATCATTTCTTTGCTTGAGGAATATAAGTTATGGTATGAAGATCAAAAATCGCTATATGGTGAATTATGGACGAATTCTGATAGGTTATTTGTACAAGCTGATGGCAAACCTATGCATCCTTCTTCTATTAGCAAATGGTTTGTTAAATATGTAGGTACAATAGGATTACCTGTAATTAATTTTCACGGATTAAGACATACAAATGCAAGTTTACTAGTTGCACAAAATGTTGATATAGCTGTTGTTTCTGCAAGACTAGGTCATGCACAAATAAGTACAACACTTGACTTTTATGTACATCCACTACTTTCTCATAATAGAAAAGCAGGATATGCACTAGAAAACTTATTATTACCAACAAGATCTTAATTTTACTTTTTTCTAATTTTCACAAATTACAAATTTTCACGATATAAAAAGTAAAAAACTTTGAGATTTATATCTCCTTCCCAAAAGTTTTTTGCTTGTAGATTTTTATAAAAAATATAAACTTATAGTAAATTTTTTATTGAATTTTTATTAGAGTTTCGGGCATTTGAGGTGGTTATTTTACCCAATTTTTTACCCAATTTGACATAATAATGCCATTTTCAAGCATTATTGCAACCAATTTTAAGACAACAAAAAATCACTAAAACCGTTACAGTTCTAGTGATATATGCTTTGGTTGCGGGGGTAAGACTCGAACTTACGACCTTCGGGTTATGAGTTCTGCTTTTCTTGCTTTGTGTAATTTGGTAGTAAAGTTTTGTCTTCTGTAACAGCTGAATTTACTGTTTCTTAATAGTATATTTAGTACTAACTTTTTCATTTAGTAATGATAGTTGATCAATAGTTGGTAGTTTTAAGAATCATTTTTTGCTTTTCTTTTATTTAACGAATTTACTATATTTGAGATTTTTGTGCTTAATGATTTTGTCTGTTTATCTTCTTCATCTTTTGATTTTTCATATTGTAATTGCATATCAATCATTGCTTTCAAGTATTCATAATAATTTTGACTCTCTTCCTCATCTAATTCATGAATTCCAATACTTAATATTGAATATAAATTATTTAAGTGTTCATGTATTCTAGGATCAAAATTATTTTTAACCGCTTTTATTTTGGTTTCTGTTCTATTATCAGTTAGTACTGGTTTATCTTTTTCTACATAATAATTTAATTGCTTTTCATATACTCTTCGTAAATAAGTATAAGCTCCTGCATGAAAATTATTTGCCATAGACAAGTCTGCATTTTTATAATCTTCATAGGCATCATATCTTTTTAGTTGCTTTTTATATTTATCAAAGTCAAAACCTTTTATAGATAACATTGTTGGATACTGTCCTATTTTTGTAATTGTAATTATACCTTTTTCTACTCGTGCAAGAATAGACATATAATAACAATGAGAAGAATTATTGTTACAGGTAATACTATATATTATATAAAAGTTTTCTGTATATAAACTTTCTTCTTCATAAGGAGGTTCTGTTCCAAAATAGTCTTTGTTAACTATGTTTAGTTCACAATTTGATTGTCCTCCCCAAACTAAAATTATATTACTACGTTCTGAAAAATAACTACTAGTATTAGCTGTGTATATTCTATATCTATAATCAAATGAAAAATTTCTGTTACACCAGATACAATTAGTAACTATTTTTCTACTATCGTTACTAATAAAACTTGCACATCTTTTTAATTCATCCTTATCAATATAATATTTTTCATCTTTTTTATATAATATATTAAATTGTCTTTTTGAATATATTGGCATTTCGTTAAATAAATAATTTAAATCCATTTCTTGTTCATTCATATATATTATTCCCCCTTTAATTCTTCTAATCCTTTTTCCGTAACTGCAATATCCAAATCGCCTGCGTCCGGATATATTCCTCTCATAACCAACGCGCCACTTGACAATATCCAATACTCATTTGGATCTAATTTCAAACTTTCTATTAATTTTATTAATTCATCTTTATTCATTCTTTTTTCCACAATTACTTTCTCACATAACACTTATTAAAAATCGTACTCCCACAAGCTAAGCTTGCCTTTAGCATCTATTGGTTCATCAAACACTTCTATATTATCTAGTTGCCAACCATAATTTTCTTTAAAAGAACTATCAGTATAGATATCTTTATTTTCTTTTAATAGCATATCTCTAAACTCCGGAGACATTTTAATGCAATCTACTAATACTGCTTTCCCTAGAATTTTCCCAGTTGGCATATTTTCTGGAATATATTTAGCTAATCTTTTCATTGCATCTTTATCTATGCTTTTCCCTGCATGTATTAATAAATCTCCCCTATATTTTGTTTGCCAACCTCTAAATTCAAATCTTTTATAGCCTTGCATTATTAATGTTGCCCAAGGTTGCTTTATTGTCAATACTTTCATTTTCCCCTCACTTCCTCTTTGCTATCACATCAAAAACGTGCCAATATTTCATTTTACCCAATCCAGTTAATCCATCATTCTCAAACTCTTTAAAAAAAACTATTTCAAAATCCTTAAATAAGGATATTACCTGCTCTTGACTGAAAAATGACATATCTCTTTTAGTCATATTCCAACTATCATTAACTCCGAAGAAATTACCAACAAAATATCCACCTTTTAAAATAGAATTATTTACTTTATTCCATAACTCTTGAAATTTATTACTTGAGCAAAAAGATAAGCAATAATTTGCAACAATCAAATTACATTCCTTTAGTTCAAGACTTTCAAAACATTGTTTTTTAAAAGTAAATCTTTTCAATTCTTCAACATTTAATCTCTTTTTTATTCTTTCTTCCACATCTTCCTTATCAATCGCAAGAACATTCCATCCTTTTTTTTATCAAATATACAGAGTCATTTCCTGCCCCACATCCTAATTCAATTGCATCTTTATTATTGCTCTTTATAGACTCAACAAAATATCTCACATTGTTTCTAGGTGTATTCTTTTCTGTGTTATCATAATATTTTTCGATATCTCCCATTAATTCTTCCTTTTTAAATCATCATTAATTTTGTGGACTGGAAAATTTCCGTCATTCAATATATCTTTAATTGCAGTTGGTAATAATGGATATTTGTCTATTTCATTCAAATCCAGCCATTCATAATGTAAATAATCTTTTCCTTCAACATTTTTCATCATATAATCGATCTTTTTATCTTCAGCATCTGTAAATTCTATTTTGTGTATAAACACTATTTCATGATATTTTGATCCTTTCATTTCAAAAAAGTTCTCAATTGTTCCTACATATCCTAGAATTTCAATGTCCTTTCCTAATTCTTCTTTAATCTCGCGTATTATTGTAGTAGCCGAATCTTCTCCAATTTCAACTCTACCTCCTATTAATGCATAATGGTCTGAATTTATATTTTTTTGAACTAATATTTTACCATTATGAATCATTACTCCTGAAGCTCTTACATTTAGCTTATAATCATCTACATCAATTGTTATATCCATTTCCAACCTCCTTTTTTTCCAAATTATACCACAATTTGCTCTTCAACTTCCAGTAATTTATAAAATAAATACTAATTTCTTAATTCTAAATAGTCATATTTTGAATTAAATAGCATATATTATATAAGAACTTGCTAAAATTTTATGCTATTTTAATAAAAGTTGTTGACAAACTACATAATTAAGTAGTATAATAAACAAGTACTTTATATCGCGGGATGGAGCAGTTGGCAGCTCGTTGGGCTCATAACCCAAAGGTCGAAGGTTCGAGTCCTTCTCCCGCAACCAATTCATTTTTACTCATAAAGGATATTCCTTTATGAGTAATTTTTATATAGAGATTTTACTTCAGAAGTAAAATCTCTTTTTCACTTATAAACATTTATTATTTGCAGACATAAAATTTGCGGTATAATTGAATTAAGAAAAACTCCCAAGTACTGAAGTGAGAATCCTTTTCCAAATCTAATATCAACTAGATTTTTAAACTGTCAAATACTTTTTCAAGCTTTCAAACTTACTATCACCAATTCCACTAACATTTTTAATATCCTCAATAGAAGAAAAATTGCCATTTTCTTTTCTATAATTAATAATTTTAAGAGCAAGAGATGGACCAATTCCAGGCAAAGTTTCAAGTTCAGTCTGAGTAGCTGTGTTAATATTAACTACACTGTAAGTTTTCTCACTACTGGAATGTGAAGAATTATCATTTTTTCCATCACCTGAATCTGATGTCACATATTGAAAATTAGAAGGTTCTTCTGTTTTTTCAATACTAGGAATATTAACCTTCATTCCATCTTCTAAAATATATACCAAATTAATCTTAGTTATATCAGCCATATCTGTAGTTCCACCCGCTTCATTTATTGCATCAACAATTCTGCTCCATTTATTTAATATAACAACTCCTGGCGAATTAACCTCTCCTGTCACATAAATATAAATTTTATTTTCTTCATTAATTTTATTTTGTGCAATATCTTTTTCACTATCATCTTCTTTGATTTCAATATTAGAATTCTTTTCATCATCCTCATTATTTGCACTTATTTTCACTTCACTATCTCTCTTTTCAATTATATCTTCTTCTGTTTTCTTTTCATAGTCCTCATCTTGCTCTTCTTCATGAAAAATGTAAGTATTAGATTTTAGTTTTTCTTTCTCAATAAAATTTTGTATGAGCATATAACTTGCACTCACAAATATTACAACAATCACAAGGCTTAGGATTTTATTGTTTTTAATTTTTCTTAAAAAAGTCATATAATCACCTCCTTTCAAGATTAATTTAAAATATAACTCCTTATGCCTTGAAAATACTTTAAAAATGAGATATTATATTAATACACAAATGTTAAGGAGTTATAGTAAATGAAAATAAACAAGAAAATTTTAAGCATTTTTTTAATTGCTTTTATATTTATAAATATATTAAATTGTATTAATCCACTTCAGTTATTGGCAAAAGCCAGTGAACCAGATTTCACAATTTATTCTGAAGGGGCTATTTTAATTGATTCGAATTCTGGGAAAGTTTTATATGGAAAAAACGAAAATGAAAAACTATATCCGGCAAGTACAACAAAAATAATAACAGCAATTTTAGCAATTGAAAATTGTAATCCAAGTGAAAAAATTAAAGCAAGTTACAATGCCGTAATGTCAATACCTGCAGGATATTCAAATGCAGCAATTCAGCCTGATGAAACTTTAACTGTTGATGAATTATTAAACTTATTTTTAATCCACTCAGCAAATGAAGTTGGATATATATTTGCAGAACACATTTCAGGAAGTGTAGAAGATTTTGCAGAATTAATGAATAAAAAAGCAACTGAATTAGGATGTAAAAACACACATTTTACAAATCCAAGTGGAATACATTCTGCCGAGCATTACTCAACAGCTTATGACATGGCACTTATAGCTAGATATTGTATGAAAAATGAAACTTTTAGAAACATTGTTTCAAAAAAATCATGTACAGTTGAGGCAACAGATAAATATGAAAAAAGATATTTTAAAAACACTAATTCACTAATAGATCCTTCTAGTAAATATTATTATGAATATGCAATTGGAACTAAAACAGGTTATACCAGTCAAGCAAAACGTTGCTTGATTTCTACAAGTTTAAAAGATGGACTTGAATTAATAACAGTTACACTTGGGGCAGAATCCTCTGTTCCTGATACAAGATATGAAGATACAATTAATTTGTTTGAATATGGATATTCAAATTATAAAGAACAAAAAATCATTTCAAAAGACACTGTTGTTAAAGATATAAATATAAAAGGTGCAACGAAAGAAACTCAAAGTTTGTCATTAGTTACAAAAAATGAATTGCAAGGAATTATTCCATCTGATATAGAAATATCAAGTTTAAATCCTTCTATAGAGCTTAACTCCGATATTTCCGCACCAATTGAAGAAGGTGTAGTACTTGGAAAAATAACTTATAATATTGAAGAGTTCCAATATTCAACAGAACTTATTGCTAGTCATAGTGTAGAAAAATTTGATGTATTAAAAATGACATTTCAAATTGTGTTAGCACTTTTTGTTTTGTTTGTTTTGTTTGAATTATTTTTTAATAAGAAAAAATTTTCAAAAAATAAAAAGAGAAAAAAGAAACAAAATAAAAGAAATTTTGATTCAACATATAAATTTTAATTTTCTAGAAGCCGTATAAATACGGCTTTTAGTTGTTTTGTTTTTACTTATAATCTTTTCCAATTATAATTGTTATATCTGCTTTATTTGAGCTTATTGGTCCTGTTGAAATTTTTCCGGTTCCAAGAAGCTCTTTAATATCACTTGTGAATTTTTCATCTACATCTGAATTGTTAATTATTGTTGTCTTTGTTGTTGAATTTGTTTCTGTCTGACTAGTTACTTTATATCCATTCTTTTCTAATACCTTTTTCACTTTAGCTAAAACATCTTTTGAACTTGTCCCATTTACTAACTCTATTTTTATACTTGAATTTTCATCTTTGTCAGTCATTGAAGATGTTGTTGGTGTTTCTGTATTAGATGTTGTCTCCTCCTCTTCTGATGTTTGACTATAAGAGCTGTATAATTCTTCAATTAGTTTTGCTGTTTTAACCTTGTCAGGAATAAAATACCAATATGGATATTTAGGTGTAGTTGTTGGTCCATAAGAACCTCCTGGTAATACTTCACTTCTAATTGAATCTACATCAATATTTATTGCATAAGGCACATAATCTTTTATTACAGATATTGATAAATTAGTTTCTACATATTCATAAGCTATATCAATTATATCTTTAATTTTTAGAATATTTTTAGCCTGAATTGTTTGTTTAACTGTTGCTATCATGAATTCTCTTTGTGTTCTCATTCTTCCATAATCATTTCCACCATATTCTTCTGGATATGTTCCTAAATATCTTCCTGTTTTTTTATTTAGATTTCCATGTCTATATCTTAATAATTGTTCTGCTTTATCACCATCTAAAACTTGTAATCCTGATTGCAAATTAATATGTAAGTCTTGTGATGGATCGTCATATACCATTCCTCCTGGTACATAAGGAACTTCAAATTCTACTCCTCCTATTACATCAACTAATTTTATTAATGCTTGATTATCTATAACCATATAATATTTTATATCTAATCCTGTTATTTCATTAACTTTTTGAAGTGTTCTTTCTGGGCTTTTCTGATATAAAGCATTTAATTTATCACCACTTGTACCTGTTTGTGGGTCTTTTCCAACAAATGTGTCTCTTGGTATTGATAATAATGTTCCAGTCTGTTGCTTAGGGTCATAAGTTCCTACTATTATTGTGTCTGTTAATTTTCCTCCATTGTCAGTACTTACTCCCATTAGTAAAACTTGTATTGGAGTTAGATTTTTTAAAGTTTCTTCATTATGCCCAACTAATGTTGAAAGTAATCCTTGAATTCCTCCCCCATTTTTTTGTGTTCTATATGCAATTACTGCTATTACTGAAATTAAAGCAATAAACAATAACATTAGTATTTTAGTTAATATCTTGCTTTTCTTCTTTTTTTTATTTTCTCTTATAGTTTTCTTGCTATGTTCCATCTTGTGTTTTTTACCCATTTCTTCCTCCTATTTCCAATATTACTATTTTACTATATCAAATCTAATCTTATTTTTCAACAATTCTTGGTTAATTTTACAGAAAATTCACAATAAACAAAAAAGAGCTCAATTTAAATTGAACTCTTTTTACTATTTGTTAAAATAATATATTTAATAAAATGTTATGTTCGTAGAAGAATTTTGTTATATATGAACCGGATATTGCATTAGAAATTGTTGCATTTGCAGTAACACTTACTATAAAGAATACAACAGCTAGAACTACATATATTATTAATAGTGATTTAACTAATCCATACAAGATTCCACCAACTTCATTAAGTTGTTTTATAATAGGTAATGATGTTATTGCATCAGCCACAAATGTAAGTACAAATAAAGCTACTCTGGCTATTAAAAATATTCCAATTAATGCTCCAATATTTATAATTTTAACTGCCATTGTTCCTGCTGTTTCATATACAATTTCATTTTGTGTTTTATTTACAGCATTATCAACATATTTTTCTAAGTACTCCCAAACTCCAACATATCTTACTTCTGCATTTTCTGGAACATCAGCAGAAAATTTTTCAATAATTGCCTTTTCAATATTTTCATCTAATTCCGTTTTTTCTATTATTAAATTTGAAACTGGCTTATATAAAACTACTGCTAAAATTATTGCAGCAACCATAGCTATTAATCCTACTGCTAAATTTACTAGTCCTTTTTTATAACATAGATATACATTTAATGCAATTATTGCAACTAATATTATATCTAAAATTATTCCTACCATACTTTCTTCCTCCTTATAAGTTTATTATTTGAATTTTATCTTTATACACAACACCAATTACTTCTTCTGTCATTACTATTTCATTTATTTCAGTTTCAGAAATATATTTTTTTAACAATATTCCACTTTTATTTATTATATCTAACTCTGTTCCAAAATTAATTGCTATTTTGTTTTCTGAAGTATTTATTGATTTTGCAACATCTTTTAATACATATTCTTTTTCTTTTAATGTTACTGGGTCTATACATCTTACTTTAGTATCTGCTGTGTAGTTTCCTGTTGATACCTCTTCTAATACTGCTATTCTATTGCTTAATTCTATCGTCATAAATGATAATTTCTGTTCTCCAAATTTGATTAACTGGGTATTTGTTTTATCTTGTAGCATTTCTATTCCATCATTATATAAACAAATTAATCTATTTTGTTCTTGATATTCTATGTTCATTAGCAATCTATCATTAGGTGCTTCATATTCATATATTATTGCCTCTTTAGGAGTTGTTTGTGCTAATTCCATAGAAACAATTTGAATCTTTGATGAAATTATTATTCCTGATAAGTCTACCTCAGCAATTGCTAAATATTTGCTATCTTGTGAAATGCTTATATCCGTAACTCTTGAGGTTACTAAATTAGTTTTAAATATGCTCTTTCCTGTTTTGTCATATACATCTATTATAGATTTGTAACTTGTGTTTGACATTACAACTGAAACATATCCGCTTCTACTAACATTTATATGTGATATGTTTCCTTCTATTTCACTTTCAAATACTTTTTCTTTTCCACATATCAAATAAAATTTTTGTCCATTTTCTTCGCTTATAGCCATATATCTTCCAGCAGAAACAAATACTCCTTTATTTATGTCTAATTCTATCTCTGTTACTTTATTTCCTACTTTATTATAAAACTCTAATGTTTTTTTCCTAAGTATACAAATATATTTGTCGTAAGCATAAATTTGTGTATTTTGATCTCCATCAAGTTCTATGTATTTAGTATTTTCCTGCAAGATTTCTTTTCGTAATACATTCTCATCACACCAATTTCTAAATTTAGTATTAGAAAAATAAATGCAAACAAGTACTACAAATGCAATTACAATTATTAATATAAATATAAGCATTATGATTTTAAGTATTTTATGTTTTTGTTGCTTTTGTAATTCCTCAGCCCAAAAATCTTTCATTTGTTTCTCCTCAATTAAAAATCTTTGGTTACATTATACCATAACACCATTTTTTTGCAATAATTTTCAAATAAATTTAATTATTAAAAGGTTACTCCTTAATGGCTCAGTACAAAGGATTAGTTTACATGATTGGTTTATCTCTCATTTAGTCCTAAAATTAATATATTACTATTCCATGGCAAAAACATAGCTAGGGTCATCCCCATAGTGGGTCTTTGCCTTATTCCATAGTAATATATTAATTTGGTTGGATGTAACAGATTAATGTATACTTATAAAACAATCGTGTAAACTAGCCTTTTGTATGAATCCATTAATGAATACCTATTAAAAACATTTGTATTATACCTAAATATCCGAAAAGCGGGTAAATAAATTTTACTAATTTTGAAAAGCCAATATTAGAAACTAGCATACTAGTTATACACATTAAAAGCACAAACTGTGTATAACTCTTCTTATTTTTACTAACATTCTGCAAAAAACCTATTCCTATAGAAATTGCAGTTGTAAAAATAGAAGCCAAAATAACAAACGCATATATATATTTAAATTTGGGAAAAGACTCACTTATTATATAAACAATTGGCATCTCTAGCATAGACAATTGTGCACTTGTCTGAGTCAATAACATAAAAAGCATTATTGAAACAGTTACCATCAATATTCCACTTATTATAGAAATATATTTAATATTTTTGCTATCTGTAATTTGTTTTCTAAGAGAAATCAATACTGGTATGAGTAATAACATATTATAGCTACAATATGTTACACTACTTAATATCCAGCCTTTTCTTAAAGTTGGAATTTCTATATCAAAATTTGTTGTAAATAAACTAATTCCTCCAATAACTATTATAGATAAAATCAGCATTGGAACAACATATTCACTTACTTTTAAAACACCTTTAACACTTGTAAAAAATATGATTGCACTAATAACTACAAGTATAAAGCTTCCAATTATTTTAGAAATTCCAATTTCTTGTTCAAAATACGCACCAAACCCTGCTATCATTATATAAAAAGTTACTAATAACAATATATTTAAAATCATGTTTATGATTTTTGTAAGTATAGGGCTTTTTACAAATATTTTTAAAAACTCTTCATAATTGTCTACTTCATTTTTACATATTATTATTAAACTTTTATAAATAAAAAAACTTATTAGTATAAAAGTAATAATTATTCCTATAAGTCCGTTAAATCCATATGAATAAAAAAATGCATAAATTTCCTGTCCAGAAGCAAATCCAGCCCCGATTAAAGCTCCTATAATTACTAATACAATGTTAAATATCTCTTTCATAAACACCTCTTATATTAAGTATATTATAGTTTGTCTAAATTATTACACATAAAAAAAGAGGCAATGCCTAATTATAAAGGCATAGTCTCTTTTAAGTAATCTATTAGATTTTTCTTCTTCTATAAACCCATACTCCACCACCAATTACAATTATTATAACAGGTACAACAAATATTATTGTTTTAATTACAACATCTTCTTGTTCTGTAACTGTATAATTTTCTGCCTCATCTGTTTTTCTTATTGTAATAGTATCTGTTCTTTCTGTTAAATGAGAAACTGAATTTAATACAATGTCTTCATTATTATATCGACTAACTGCATATACTTTTTTAATTCCAATTATTATTTGAGATGTTGATGCAAATGTTTCATCAGAATATATAATTAATTCAGATTTCTTATCATCACTTATTTTCTTTGTTGCAAGTGCTCCAACTATGCTAGAACCTTCTTCAGAGTCTTGTTCTGTTCTAGATGTTGAACTTATATCAAATTTTGTTCTTACAAATGATTTATCACTTGTAGATGATATTGTTTCATAAGTTACACCTAATTCTTCTAGTTTTGTTTCATCTGCGAATTGAATTTTTCCTGGATTTATAAGTAATAATTTCAATGTCATGTCTATATCAGATAGAAAGCTTGCATTTGCTTTTGAAACAATCATATTTGGTGTTTTATCTAACATTTTGCTACTATCTTGTTCTAATATAACACCATATCCTAATGTTATTCCATATTGTTCTAGTATTTTATTAAAGTTAGGTGTTTCTACATCTAAAGTACCTTTTGATGATAAAACTAAAATATTTCCCCCATTATTAATATATTCTAATATCTTATCTCTTTCTAAATCTGATAAATCTTCTTTCAATGTTGTGATTATTAAACAGTCACAATCTTCTGGCACACTACCTTTTATTAAAATATCTAACAAATCTATTTCATTAGCTTCATCTATTAATTTGTTCGCAATAATTCCTAAAGATATTTCAGGTTGATTATATGTTTTTCCTGAAAGAACATATATATGAGGTTTTTGGTCCATTGTTACTTCTACTATTGCATTTGTTATCGCTTCTTCTGTTCTATCAATTGGTTCACCTGTTGAATAATCATAAGTTGTCAAATCACTTGTTGTTATTTGTTTTTCTTTTTCCCCATTTTTTACAACAATTAAATTATCTGTTGTTCCAATGTTGTATTTTGTCTGTAAATCAAGTCTTGAAGATAAATCCTCAATTTTTTCTACTTTTACTTTATTACTTTCTCTTTCATATTTTTCTACATATTCATTTATATAAGTATAATTACCCATATTAATCAATTCAATTGTTATGTCATTTTCAAGACTTTTTAATCTCTTTTTTGTTTCTTCAGACAATGAATATAATTTTTTAGTTGTAAAATCCAAATCTGACACTTTTATTTGTTCTGCTGCCAAATTTATTCCTACATATCCTGCTATTACTAATGCAACTAAAATAAGTGTTGTAGTCCATTTAAGTAGCCATTTATTTGTTATTGTCTTCCAAAGTTTTTTTGCAATTTTTGCTATAAATCCAAAAAACTTTTTTATCGCTTTTTTTATTAATCCAAAAAACCTTTTCACGTTTTCCCTCTCCTATCTATTTTACTAATTTTCTTTTTTGCATAACCATAATTGTAAAAACAATAAACATTAATGTAAATGATACAGCACTCACTACTTCAGTTAATGAAATTACTCCATATGGGAACTTTTGATAAAAGTTCATTATTGATATATCTGGAAAACCTTTACCCAAATCTGGAAGAAATAGTGACATTACTAAAAATGCTATTGTTATAATTCCAGCTATTATTTGATTTTCTGTCATACTTGATGCAAACATTCCAAATGCAATTGCAGCTCCACTAACTAGTAAAAATCCTAGCATTGCTACTAATACCACTTTTATATTTGGATGTCCAAAATAACTAATTATTCCAAAATACATAAATGAGCAAACTAATGTAACAAAGATTACACTCATTGCTGCTAAAAACTTTCCTAATATAACTCCAATCATACTAACTGGTGATGTCAATATTAATTGTTCTGTTCCATTTTTTCTTTCTTCAGAAAACATCCTCATTGTTAATATTGGTATTATAATCATAAATCCATAAAGTACTCCACAATAATATAGTCCTCCTAAATCTATACTACCATAATTTATTGTTGTTAAATAAAAGAATACTGTACATACAAATAAAAGTACACCAACCACTACATATCCTATTGGAGATAGGAAGTAACTTTTTAATTCTTTTTTATATACTGCCCACATTATTCTTGTCCTCCTTTTTCATTATTTGCCTCTTCTCCATTTTCTTGCTCTTCAACATTCTCCGCTATTTTTTCGTCTTCTTGCTTTTCAGCATCATCTGTTGTTTCTTCTATATTTTCTTCTGTCTTTTCTGTTTCTTCTGTTGAATTTATTAATTGCATAAATGCATCCTCAAGAGTAGCATCTACTTTCTTCATTTCAAATATTGTAATTCCTTCTTTTGCAAAAACTTCAAATATATTTTTTCTAAGGTCAATTCCTTCTGGTGCTGTAATCATATATTTCTTTGTTCCATCTTCATTTTCTTTAACTAATGAAATTTCTTGAATATTTTCTAATTTTTCTTTAATTATTTCCATTTTGTTTTCTAAATCTTCTACTGTTACATGTATTGCATTTTCATCAACAACTTTTTTCTCCAAATTTTCAGGAGTATCAATAGCAACTATTTTTCCTTTATTAATAATAATTACTCTGTTACAAATTTGACTTACTTCTGATAATATATGAGAACTTAATATTACAGTATGTTCTTTTCCTAGTTCTTTTATTAAAGCTCTTATTTCCGTAACTTGTTTTGGGTCTAATCCAACTGTTGGTTCATCAAGTATTATAACTTTAGGTTCACTTACTAATGCTCCTGCCATACTTACTCTTTGTTTATATCCTCTTGAAAGATTTCTTGTTAATTTATTTTCTACCTCTTCTAATCCTGTTTCTTGAATTGCTTTAGCAACCATTTCTTTTTTCTGTTTTTTAGGTACTCCTTTTAACTCTGCCATATATGTTACAAATTCTTTTACAGTTAAATCACCATATAATGGCACTCCTTCTGGCATATATCCAATTTGTCTTTTGGCTTTTTTAGGCTTTTTTGATATATCATATCCATCAACAATGATTCTTCCTGATGTTGGCTCAATAAATCCTGTTATCATATTCATTGTTGTACTCTTTCCTGCTCCATTTGGTCCTAAAAATCCTACAATTTCACCTTCTTCAATTTCAAAATTGATTCCGTCTACGGCTACAAAGGTTCCGTATCTTTTTGTAATATTTTCTACTTGAATCACGAATTATTCCTCCTCACTATTGTTCTTAGCACATATTAACATTTTATTCCCTGTTTGTAAAGTTTTTTCACTTAATTTTCACAAATGAAACTATGTCTTTTTTTCAAACATCATTCATAAGATTAATAAAGTGAGGTACTTTTATGCAATATTTAGAAACTTTTATAATATCTTTTATTTTTATATTCCTTTCAGAATTAGGTGATAAGACTCAAATTTTGGTTTTATCTTTTTCAACAAAAAATAAAGCCATAAATATATTATTAGGTGTAGCATTGGGCACACTTTTTAGTCATGGATTAGCCATAACATTTGGAAGTAAAATTGGTTGTATAAATAATGATAATTTTATTTATTATTTAAAATTTTTTACTTACATTACTTTTGTATTATTTGGAATTATAGGCTTTTATAAAATGAAAAAAGCCGATTCCGTAAGTGATAACCTTACAGAAACGACTTCTAAATCTCATATTATAAATTCCTTGAGTTCTTTAACTCAAAATTGTATTCTTCTTGTAGCTTTTAGTATTGCAATAGGAGAACTTGGTGATAAAACCTTTCTAGCTTCTATTGGACTTGGTTTGGGATATCCTTTATACAAGGTTTCTCTTATATTAGGTTCGATTTGTGGAATGGTTGCAAGTGACTCTATTGCCATATTTTTGGGCAAATGGTTAGGTTCTAAAATTTCTCCCCACACAATAGAAATCCTATCAAATACTATTTTTATATTATTTGGTATATTAGGCTTAATAAATATTTTTAAAATTTAACAATATTATTCAACACCAAGATATTCATTATAAGTAACTTCTCTATCAACAACTTTATCTGCTTTGATATCAATTATTCTATTTGCAACAGTTTGAGTAAGTTGGTGATCATGTGATGTAAATAATATGTTACCTTTAAATTTAGTCATACCATCATTTACAGATGTGATGCTTTCCATATCCAAATGATTTGTTGGTTCATCAAAAATCAAGAAATTAGCACCTGAAAGCATCATTTTTGCTAATACACATCTAACTTTCTCTCCTCCTGATATAACTCTAGCACTTTTCAAAGATTCATCTCCTGAAAACAACATTCTTCCTAAAAAGCCTCTTACATAAGTTTCATCAGGATCTTTTGAATATTTTCTTAACCACTCTGTTAGATTCTCATCTGTATCAAATAAATAATTATTATCTTTAGGAAAATAACTTTGTGTTATTGTTGTTCCCCAGATTAGTTCTCCTTCATCTGGTTCCATTTCTCCTGCAATAATTTGAAATAATACTGTTTTTGCATTTTCATTATCTGCTAAAAATGCTATCTTATCTCCTGTTTTTACAGTAAATGATACATTATCTAATATCTTCTCTCCATTAATTGTCTTAGAAATATTTTTAACTTGTAATATTTCCTTTCCCGGCTCTCTATCTGGTTTAAAATCTACATAAGGATATTTTCTATTTGATGGTTTAATTTCATCTAATTCAATTTTCTCTAATGTCTTCTTTCTTGAAGTAGCTTGTTTAGATTTTGAAGCATTAGCACTAAATCTTGCAATGAAGTCTTGTAATTCTTTTATTTTCTCTTCTTTCTTTTTGTTTTGTTCTTTCATTTGTTTTAATGCTAATTGACTTGATTCATACCAGAAATCATAATTTCCTGGATATACTTTTATTTTTCCAAAATCAACATCTGCTATATGAGTACATACTTTATTTAGGAAATATCTATCGTGTGATACTACAATAACTGTATTTTCAAAGTTAATTAAAAATTCTTGTAGCCAATTTATACTCTTTAAGTCTAAATCGTTTGTAGGCTCGTCTAATAGTAGCACATCTGGATTTCCAAATAATGCTTGTGCTAATAATACTTTTACTTTTTCTCTTGCTTCTAGTTCACTCATTAATTTATAATGCTCTTCTGGAATGATTCCTAAATCATTTAATAAAATAGCTGCATCAGACTCTGCATTCCATCCATCTAATTCTGCAAATCTTTCTTCTAATTTTGCTGCTTTCATACCATCTTCTTCTGAGAAATCTGGTTTCATATATATAGCATCTTTTTCTTTCATTATGTCATATAACTCTTTATTTCCCATCATTACTGTATCTATTACTGTATATTCTTCAAAAGCAAAGTGGTCTTGTTTTAAAACAGAAATTCTTTCTCCTTTTTCTAAAGAAACATCTCCTTTACTTGGCTCTATTTCTCCTGACAATACTTTTAAAAATGTTGATTTTCCAGCTCCATTTGCTCCTATTATTCCATAACAGTTTCCTTTTCCAAATTTGATATTTACATCTTCAAATAACACTCTTTTTCCAAATCTAACTGTTACTCCATTTGCCGTTAGCATATTAAAATCATTCCTTTCTCTTTTTTCTTGCCTATATACTATACCACATTTTTACAATTTAAACAAGTATATTATTGTTGATTTTTTCCTCGATTTATGATATTTTATGTCTGAGGTGATTTTATGAAAAAATTTCTTAAGATTATTTTGTCTATTATAATTTTAACACTTATAGTTTTATTTGGAATAGAGCACTTTCTTACAAGTAAAAATCAAACAGAAGATATTAATAATTCAAATAATGTCAGTAATGTAGAACAACAACCATCTGTCACTCCACCTGAAGACAGTCATGTTTCAATGAGTGTTATTGGTGATATTATGTGTCATAACTCTCAATATATGGATGCAGCAACTTCATCAGGTTCTTATGACTTTTCTTATGTTTTTAAAAACATCAAAAATTATATTAGTGATGCAGATATCTCAGTTGGAAATCTTGAAACTACCTTTGCAGGTAAGAAAAAAGGATATAGTAATTACCCTAGATTTAATACACCTGAACAATTAGCTTATAATTTAAAAGATTTAGGAATTGATGTTGTTTCTACTGCTAATAATCATTGTATGGATACTAACTTTACAGGTTTAGTTAGTACACTAAATTATTTAGATGATGCAGGAATCGCTCATACAGGAACAAATGCAACAGAAGAAGATCAATCAAAAATTTTAATAAAAGATATTAATGGAATTAAAATTGCATTTTTATCATTTACTTATGGTACAAATGGAATTCCAATTCCAAGTGATACACCTTTTGCTGTTAATTTAATTAGTGAAGATTTTATATTACGTCAAATTTCTCTTGCAAAAGAACAAGAGCCTGATTTGATTTGTGCAAGTATGCATTGGGGAATCGAATATCAATTAAAGCCAAACGCTGAACAGAAAAAACTAGCTGATCTGCTTTTCACAAATGGTGTTGATATAATTTTAGGTAGTCATCCTCATGTTTTACAACAATATGAAAAACAAACTATTACTCTTCAGGATGGCTCTACAAAAGATTGTTTTGTTGTATATTCTTTAGGAAACTTCATGTCAGGTCAAACAAAGCCAAATACTCGTAATTCTATTATTTTAAACATGAATTTTACTAAGCATGGAGATACTGGAAAAACAACTATAGATTCTGTTTCTTATGTTCCTATTTATATGTATAAATCTTCTTCTGCAACACATAAGTATCAGATTCTTGATTTAGAAAAAACAATTGCAAATTATGAAGATGGTACAGATATTTCAATTGGCAAATCTAATTATTCTCTTTTGAAAACAGAACTTTCTAAAATTAAACAAACAATGGGAGATAATATTAAATTTTAAAATATTAAAAAGCCCTAGGTACACCCAGGGCTAGAGTATCATGCATTATCTGAATTGACAAGTTCCAGAAAACGCTTTGCTTCTTCCTCATTCAAGGTTTTAAGCGTTTTCTGAATGTCAACCTCTTCTCGAGGGATAATCAAAGCATGATTTCGCCAAAAAATTTGGCATTTTTTCACAAAGTAAGTTCCCTGTTTACGAGCATCCGGATTGCATGGAAGTGGAAGAGTACGCTTTCCAAAGTAACAGTCACCTATAAACACTCTGTCTTCACAACGACAGAAAAGTAGGGTCATGTAAGTAGTCATTCGTGGAGTAGCGTCAAAAACTGCAGGAACTTTCCATCTAGTGTTAAATTTGCGATAAACCCAGAAAACATCGTTCTTTTGGTCATCTTCAACCTCTATAAGAAAAGTTGAACCGACAATCCGATTAAAACAAAACGTATACACTAATGGAAACTGCTTGTACACTATGTGAGGCAAAGCTTCTGCAATGAGTTTTTTCTGCACATCAGACAGTCTCATAAATTTACCTTCGTTACAGTATACATCTTGATTATCACAGGTTGTGCCTACGAAGTAAATAGTCTTGTTCCTTTTCATTGTAAATGTCTCCTTTATATGTTGTTTTTACAGGGAGCCTATAAAAGCACACTCAATTGTGAACTCTCAACCAAACTCCTAATGAGTATAATATTATTATACCATATTATGTGAATTAATTCAAGTTTAATAGATTGACACTCTATAAAAGTCCATGTTTTTTCTAGATAATTCAAAGTTCCTTTTGTTGTTGGACAAAAAAATAATACCCTAAAGGGTATTAAATTGGTGCACCATCTCGGAATCGAACCGAGGACCGCCAGATTAAGAGTCTGTTGCTCTACCAGCTGAGCTAATGGTGCATATAATAACATAAATTATTATAATACTAAAGAGCCTACTTGTCAATATCAAGTAGGCTCTTTTTTTAGTTTTTTAGAAAGTTTTACTTATTAAAAGCTTTTCTTTTTATTAATATTATAGCTCCTGCTACTACAACTAAAGTTACTAATGCTATTACTATGTAAATCATTATATTATTTGTTGCTCCTGTTGGTGGTGTAATTATTATTCTTACTCTATCATCATCTTGTTCATGTAATCCTGCTTGCTCTAAGTCTGAGCTTGTGCTTACTTTTCTTGTTTCTGTACTTGGTACATAATTACCCATCTTATATTCTTTGTCTTCTCCTGTTGCTTTTGTTGTTCTTGCTGTTTTTGCATCTATCTTTAATATCTCTAAATGATTTTCATATACATTTTCATCTTTATTTGCTAATACTCTTGTTGCTTTTGCTGTAACTGTTTTTGTCTCTCCTGGTTTTAAATTACTAAATTGTTCTGTTACATAAGCTACATATTTGTTGTCTTTTAATTCTTTGCTTGTTAATTCATTTACTTTTTCTTCTCCTTCTGCTCTTAAATCATCTGCTGTCTTCTTTTGCCACAATGTTGAATCATCAAACTCATATATAAGTTCTGCATCTACATAGTCTACTACTTCATTTACTGAACTTGTTACCTCTGTACTTCCTTCATTGTTTGTTCCAAAATAATAGTATTCTGTTCTTAATTTTGTTGCATCATATGTTTCTGCTGTATCTCCTAAGTAATAATCATAATCTTTTTCACTATTATTTCTTACTGTAAGTACATATTCTACTTCCATTGTTGCCCCTTGAACTAACTCTGCATCCATTTCTATTAACATCTGTTTATCTAATGCATTTCTTGCTAGACTTCCATTTGTTATTTTTTGTCCAAATCCCATTGTTTTTACATAGCTTAAATTATCTGTATATGGATTTCCATTTACTAATTCTTGACCATTTGCTAATGTTATTTTTATATGACTTATTGTTTTTTCTACAAATATGTCTTCTCTTGCTCTTTCTATAATTCCAAAGTCAAACACATTCAATTCTTTTCCAAATTTCGTTTCTCCACTTGCTTCTACTTCTGATGCTTTTTCTGCACTTGGATCATTCTCTACTTGTGCTTTAAATGGTTTACTATATGCTTCTATACTTATTGGTGTCTCAAAGTTACTATATTGTAAATCTTTTATTGCTACTCTTTGTTCTACTTGATCTACTGCTATTGAACGTCCTTTTTCTAAGTTTAGATGCCATTCTTCACTATTGCTTGTTCCTTTATATACTTTATATAATTCCGTTCCTTCTGCTATTATTGTTGATTTATAATCTCTTGCATTTATATTTGATCCATCTATTGCTGATGTTATTGTTCCACCTTCTGTTGTTATTCCTGCACCATATACGAACTTAATTATATATGTATCTGTTACTACTGAATATCCTTCTTTTTCTCCAAATGAGTAATATCCATCTCCATTTGAATATGCTATAGCTTGTTTTGTTTGAATTGTTCCATCTGCATTAACTTTATATAATGTTGTTGGTGTATCTGCAACACTTCCGTCTGCATTAACTTTATGAAGTTCTACTTTTACATTTGCTACACCTTTTTCATTATCTCCTCTTTTTCCATCTCCTAATCTAAAGTTATCTGCTCCACTTCCATTATCTGCATCTGTATCTTCCCATACATTTCCTGATAATATTCTTTCTTCATTCTCTTTAGATAATAGTAATGATGGTGCTATATCTGTATCATCTTCTGGCATATCTACTACTGTTCCATCTGGTAATGTGTATTTTATTAGATTTTCTGTTGATTTTAGTACTCTTACTTTTTCATATACTCTTGTTTGTTTTACTCCATTACTATCTGTATATGTATATGTGTAATTTACTTCTTGTACTTTTATTCCTGCATTTCCTGGATGTGAATCTTTATCATATCCTCCATATTGTTGTCCTGTTCTTCCTCCTGATCTTTGTTCTGCATATAATGTTGTATCACTATATTCTGTTGAATATGATTCTATTTCTACTACATTACTTAATGTTGCATCTTCGTTAAGCAATCCTATTATTGCATCTGTACTTACTTTGTATTTTAAGTATATTGCTGAACTTGTTTCTTCTGGCTCTAATTTTATGTCTAATCCCTTTATTAGAACTTCATTAAAGTCTGTTTCACTTGTGTCATCTTTATTATATATTGTTGAATTTGACGCTGTTCCCGTTATTTCTTTTCCGTCTTTTGTTATGCTTACTAGTTCATATCTTGAATCAAAACAATTTATTATGTTATATATTGTTGCTCTTAAATTTGATGATTCATTTGTTACTTTTACTACATATGTTATATACATACTCATTGCATCTCTTGCTTCTTCTTTTACATATGCTATATTTGCTGGGTTTACTGGTGTTCTATATGTATATGATTGTTTGTTTTGGAATTGTGCTTTTACATCTGCATCATTCTCACTTGGTACTACTGCATTATATTTGTATGTATATTTTTGTCCATTCATTGTTACTTCTGCTTGACTTATTGTTGAATTTATTGATATATCTGGTTGCTCTCTTAAGAATAATCCTAAGTTTACATTTTGTATTTTCTCTATTGTTACATCAAATGTTTTTAATATATGTCCACTTCCTTGACAGTTTGGACATGTATGGTTTCCTGTTACCATCTTCCAGCTTTCTATAGGATCTGTTTTTACATATGTTCCATTTCCATTACAATATTTTATTGTTGCTGTTTCTGTTCTTGAACCTGTATTTTCTGCTACTGCTTTATAGTTATTAAATGATGTTATAACATTCTTTGTTGATGCTGTTATTTTTCTTTCATCATAACTTACTTCTGATAATGTTTTTGTTCCTGATGTTACTCTTGTAAATGTTCCATCTATTGCACTTCTTCTTGTTTCGTCTTCTATTCCTCTTGATTTATCTGCTCCTGTATTTGATGTTGCTACTGTTGTATATTTTAATCCATCATATTCAAATTCTACATATGCTGTATTTAATTTTGTTCTTACTGTTTCTACATTTTCATATAATTTATATATTTTTTGACTATTATCATAGTTTACTTTTATTGTATAGCTTCCATCTGCTCTTGTTGTTGTATATGATGTTGCATCAAATTGATTTCCATTTGCATCTTTTAATACTACTTTTATTCCTTCTATTCCTGATTCATCACTATCTAATGTTCCATTTATTACATTTGCTTTTCCATCTGGTTTATCTAACCATACTTTTCCTTCTATTTCTATATAACCATCATATTTTGGTTCATATTTATTTTTTAATGTTATTGTTATATTTCCTTTATCATCTACAGTCTTATTGTCTCCTGTTTGTGTATATCTATTTATTGTCTCTTCTTGTATTGTATAATTAATCTCTTTTCCGTTTGCATCATATTTGTCTAAATTATTAAATACTGCTGTCCACTGATTACTTTCATTTAATGTTGCAGTTTTTCCTGTAGAGGTTCCATTTGAATATAGCGTTACATTTATTGATGATGGTCTTATTTCAGAAAGGTCATTCATGTCATCCCATTGTTTTACAACTTGTACTTGTGTTTGCAATGTATTTTTTATTTTAAAACTATAACCTGTTCCAGTCGATATTATTTCACTCTTATATCCTTCAGGAGGGTTTACCTCTTCAACTGAATATGTAATTGAATCATCACTTGCTAATCTTGTAAATGTTTCTTTCCATCCATTTGCTTGATTTAAAGTTTTTGTTTCTCCTGTTTCAACACCATTTGCTAATAATTTTACTTGGATTTCTCTTCTCATTCCATATTTATTTTCGCCATCATTCCATTGTTTTTCTACTGTAATTCCTTTTTCTGTTGGTTCTTCTCTTTCTACAATCATTAAATTTTGTGCGTTACCATGTGTAAAAATATATAAAGTAGCATTATAATCTTTTTCTGCCGCATAAGCTTTATATTTAGGTATTAAGCTATTTATATACTTCTCTCCTTCGCGTTGACGATTTTCCCATTCATCACTATCCATAGGTGGAATTCCATAATGGTATAAATAAGTCGCAATCCAAGCGTATTCATTTACCCACTTAGTACCAACTGTTCCATTAATTGGAAAAGTTGTTTGTCCATATACATAACTTGAAAGGCCATTACTCTTACACCAAGTCTCAAAGTATAACCATAGTGCAAATTGAGATTGTCTTTGTCCTCCCCAATCATTGTTACTACCATGTCCTAGCACATCATTTCTACCTTCTGACTCACATAATATTGCTCCCATCACGTTGTTAGCAAATAAATCTGTTTCGTTTATAATTTTTTCACTTGCGTTAGGATTTGAATTTCCTTCAATAATAGTTGCTTTTGTGCCATTTAATCTTACTTTATAAGCATATTTGTAATAATATTGTTTTCTTAATACTGCTCTGTGTTGTAAACAATAAACATTATCATAATTATTTATGTCTGAAGAACTTCCCACATATGTATCACTTCTTGCATCATAATAAGGTCCATTACGCCAGGCATTATATGTATATGATCCTGCAAACAACTTATTAGTTAATGTCGTTAGAACAATTATCATTGTAATGATTATTAGAAATATTGGTAAAATTTTTGCTATTCTCTTCATCTGGTTTACCTCCTTTCTCTATTTCTTGGTATATTTATTATATTGTTTTTTATTAAAAGATATATTGCTGCTGAAATTAATATTATATTTATTATAAATAATACTATGTATACACTTGTTGCTCCACCTGTTGAAATTGCTATTATTACATCTGCTGCATTCATGTCATCTTCTTTTATGTTTTGGTTGTTTGGTTTTGAGTCTATATCAGCTTCTCCATATTTATTATAATCTTCATATATTTCTGCTCTATTATTTATTAAGCCTACATTATCTGCTGTCATAACTTTTGTTAAAACTAATTTTATCTCTTTTTCTTCTCCTGGTTTTATCTCTTCATTTTCTAGTTTCTTTGTATGTAAATTGTTTCCTATTAGGTACCAATCTTGGTTCAATTCTGAACTAAATGTTAATCCATTTGGTAAATAATCTACTACATTTTTTGCATATCCTGCTATATCTCCAGTGTTTTTTACTTTTATTGAATACTCTATTACTACTAGTGAGTTATTTAATTGTTTTTTGTGTATTTCAACTTTTGCTAATGTACTGTTATTATAGTCATATGCTTTTGTTCCTTTACTATTTTGTACAACTATTCTGCTTATATGTTTTTCTAACTCTAAGTCAAATGTTACTTTTTCTTTTAGTCCTATATTTATATTGCTTATATTTCCTTTAACGCTTATTGTATCTGTTACTGCTATTTTCTCTTCTTTTCCATCTATATTTACTACATTTGCCATTGCTTTAGAAATTAATGATGCATCTACGCCTTCTAACATATATAATGTTGGTTCATATTTTTCTACATCATATTCAAATAATATCTTGTAATCTCCTGGAGTTATGTTCTTTAATTCGTATTTTCCATTATTGTCTGTTATTGTCTCTATTACATTATTATTTTCATCTCTTAAATAACTCTTTGTGTTAACATCATATATTTTTACTTTTATTCCACTTAAGTTTGTTTCATCATTATCCTTTATTCCATTTCTATTTGTATCTAACCATGCATATCCACTTATTGTTTTCTTTTTATTTGTATCATCTGGATTATTTGGGTTATCTGGATTGTTAGGATTGTTTGGGTTGTCTGGATTATCTGGATTGTTTGGATCTTCTGGTTTTACGATATCTCCTGGTTTATGTTCTGGTGGATTTTCTGTTGATTTTTCTTTTAATCCTATATTCATATCAAACATATTTGTTGTTAAATTTTCTATTTCTATTGCTGCTACATATTTTTCGCCTTCAATTACTTTTACTTTATATAAGTCTACTTTTGAATTTAATGATGTATCTACTCCTTCTGCATTTTTTGTTGTAAACTCATATTTTTCAGTATCATATTCAAATACTACTAAATATTTTCCATTACTTATATTTGAAAAACTATATTCTCCATTACTATCTGTTTGAACTTGTATTATATTTCCGCTTTCATCTGAAACGAAACTATTATTTTTCATATCATATATTTTAACATTTATATCTGGTATTATATTTTCTGTTACGTCTTTTCTACCATTTTTGTTTTCGTCAAACCATGCATATCCACTTATTATATTTCCAGAAACTTCTTGTGAACCATTTGCTTTTAAAATATGTGTTACTATTTGTGAATTATATTTAAACTCTTCATTTATTGTTGCTGTTGCTTGGTTTGTTATTGGCTTTCCATTATATTCGTTAGGTATATATTGTACTTTAGCCTTTATATTTAATATAACCGTTTTTCTTGTTTCAATATTTGCTGTATAAAAAGCATAATTTGAAAAGTCTTCTTCTGTCTTTATTTCACCGTTTTCTGAAATTGATTGTATTTGTAAAAATTGTGGTAGTATATCAGTTATAAGTACATCAATATTAGTTTCTCCTAAATTTGTTATATCAATATTATATTCTACAATATCTCCTTCTGAAATAGTCTTTTTATCTTGTGGACTATTCATGTCAATTTTAATTTCTACATTTGGTACTTTTTCTGTTATTAAATTAGATCTATATTTCTCGTTTTGACTATCATTAACAATCGCACTTATTTTTACAATATCTGCATTAGAATTAACTTTTGTAGTTATTCCATATGCTTTAATACCATTTGGTGAAAGCTCATTTATCATAATATTATTAGACTCATTTAATTTACCAGTTTCTGTTTCATTTTGAATATGTGTAAGGTTTGAATAATCTATAAGATTAATTCCATCACTTAGAATCTCTAATTTCAAATTACTCAATTTAGTATCTGTTAAATTTTCAACATTAATTACATATCCAATTTCATTTCCAGGTATTGCTTGTATATTTGTATATGTTTTTCTTATTGTAACTCTTACATTAGCTTTTTTAATAGTATTGTTAATTGAGTTACTTTCTATCGTTTCTCCGTTGCATACTACCTCTGCTTTATGCATGATATTAGTATTTTCTGTTCCTTTATTAATTCTAACTTCATATTCAATTTGATAAGGTTCTGTTGTATTTAATTGTGGTATTGTCATATTTGTTAATTTATTTAACTGTTCTGTATCTGTTATTTCTTTATAAGTATCATCTGTTACATCTATAAATGTTTCATCCTCGCCTTCAAAAACTGTAACTTTGTTCAATTGTACATAAGTAGTTCCTTCTGGCACATCTAGTTTTAATTGTACATTTTCAAGAGTTGTTGTTCCAATGTTTTTAACTATTGTTGTATATTTTATAACTTCTCCCTCTTTTACTTCATCTCCATCTTTTAATGTATCACGCCCTACTTGTGCTGTTGTCTCAACTTTTACACTTGCTACTAATGAAGAACTTAATCCGATTACTCTAGAACTTTCTTTTACATTTGTGTTTAATTGTGTATCATATACAACTTCATATTCTGTAAATGAAATTGCATTTTCTTTTATTGAACTTGGCATTTGGATACTTACTTCTGCATCAAAACTTTCTCCTATTGCTAATTGTTCAACTTTTATTAAATATAATTTTGCATTTTCTTTTAATTCTTCTGTCCATCCATTTGCTGTATTTTCAACATCATCTGTTGCATTACTATTTTCTGTATAATATATTTTTGCATTTTCTGCTACTATATTTTTTAAGTTTGTTATTAATGTATTTGTTTCATTTTGTATTGTATTTCCTTCTGTTGGTAATTTTCCAATTACTCTTATGTTTTTCATATCTGTATCATTATTATTAATTAATTTAACATCAAATTTAAATTCTTTTCCTACATCTGTTTGTTTTACTTGTTGTAAAATCTTTTCTGTTCTTGATGTATTTGTATTTGAATCTATATTGAATATCTTTATCAATTCCTTTGGTGCTGATATTTCTACTGCTTGTTTCTCTGCTCCGTAACTTTCTCCACCTTCATATTGTATTGCATTTTCATTTACATATATCAATGTTATCTCATCAGCTTTTGACATAGCCTCTTTATTTAGTGTTACTTTTAAATTTAGTTGTACATATGGTTGCATCAAATCTGATTCAGGATATTTTGTTTGTTCTCCTTGAAGTTGAATTGAAAATATCTTGTTTGCTGGGATAAATCTTACATTTTTTATTGTAAATTCATTTGCATTTTGTTTGTTTGGCTCTGATATTAATTCTACATTTTCTACATCTGATGGGAATTTAATACCTATTTGTGCATTTTTATATAAATC
>CAKOXV010000015.1 GCA_934130355.1 uncultured Clostridia bacterium | reverse complement strand
GTGTAAGTATAGTGATATATTGAGCTGACCAATACTAATAAATCGAGGGCTTAACTATAATTTATTTTAGAAAAAAATCCTAATAAGAAATTTCATCTATGTATTTTTGAGTGTGCTTTATACATATAATTTTCTGGTGACGATTACATGGAGGAAATACCTGTTCCCATACCGAACACAGAAGTCAAGCTCCAATGTGCCGAAGATACTTGTGGGTTACCCTGCTGGGAAAATAGGTTGTTGCCAGTTTTTTTATTTTTAAAAAGCATAAATTAGAATTACTTAACCAAAGAATTTTAATTTATGCTTTTTTATAAAACATTAACAAAAAAATAATCACAATGATATAATAATGTTTAAGGAGGAGATATAATGTCAAAAGTAACATGGAAACCAGGTACATTTTTATACCCTTTACCAGTTGTAATGGTGTCATCTGGGAATATGGAAAAATCTAATATCATAACAGTAGCTTGGACAGGAATCTTAAATACTGATCCTGCAATGGTCTATATATCTGTAAGACCATCAAGATATTCATACAACATCATAAAAGAGAATGGAGAATTTGTAATAAATTTAACAACAAAAGACTTAGCTTATGCAACAGATTGGTGTGGTGTTAAAACAGGAGAAAAAGTTGATAAATTTAAAGAAATGGGACTTACAAAAGAAAAAGCTAATTTTGTAAAATGTCCATTAATAAAAGAAAGCCCTGTTTCAATAGAATGTAAAGTAAAAGAAATAAAGAAATTAGGAACACATGATATGTTTATGGCTGAAATTTTGGCAATAAATGCAGATGAAAAATATATAGATGAAAAAGGAGCATTTGACATATCAAAATGTGATTTAATTGCATATTCAAATGGAAAATATTATTCAATGGGTAAAAAAATCGGAAAGTTCGGATTTTCAGTACAAAAAAACAAAAAAAGGAGAAAAAAATAATAAAATCCATTGACATTACTAGAAAAAAGTGGTAAAATAGGTGAGCGTATGTAAAGTTTACATATCGCTCACATCGTTTCAAAAAAAGTAAGGTTAAAAAAGTCGGAGGTGTATTTAAATGGCAGCTAAAGGACCAAGAGAAAATATAACATTAGAATGTACAGAATGTAAACAAAGAAATTATATGACATCAAAAAATAAAAGAAATAATACAGACAGACTAGAAATAGTTAAATACTGTAAATTCTGCAAAAAACGTACAACACATAAAGAAACTAAATAGTAGAAAGCTATTTTAAGGAGGAAATAAAATGGCTAAAAAAGAAAGCAAGAACGAGAATAAAGTCAAAAGGCACTTTTTCAAAGATTTTAAGGCAGAACTAAAAAAAGTAATTTGGCCTACACCAAAGCAATTGGTTAATAATACAGTTGTTGTTGTCACTATAGTATTAATAACAGCTGCAATCGTATTTGTTCTTGATGCAGTATTTGACTTAGGAAACAAATATGGAATAACTAAATTGCAAAGTATTGTAAATGAAAAGTTCAACAGTAGTGAAGATGAAAACACTTCAGAAGGTACAGAATCATCAACAGAACAAAATGGTGACACAACAACAGATGAGAGCAAATCTGGAGATGAAGGAACAACAGAGGAAACACAAACACCTGCTGAAGATTCAGAACAATAAAGGAGGTCAATAAAATGTCACAAAAAAATTATGATATGTCTCCAAGATGGTATGTAGTTCATACATACTCAGGCTACGAGAATAAAGTAAAAACTGACCTTGAAAAAACAGTAAAAAATAGAGAATTAGAAGAATATTTCTTTGATATTGTTGTTCCTATGGAAGAACAAATAGAAATCAAAGATGGAAAAAGAAAAGCAAACCTAAAAAAAGTATTCCCAGGATATGTGCTAGTAAAAATGATAGTAACTGAAGAAACTTGGTATATTGTTAGAAACACAAGAGGGGTTACAGGTTTTGTAGGTTCTGGAACAGATCCAATTCCATTAACAGACGAAGAAATTCGTGCTATGGGATTTGAGGATACTTCAATAACTGTTGACTATGATATAGATGATTCAGTACAAATTCTAAATGGACCATTTAAAGATTCAATAGGAACAGTAAAAGAAATTAACAAAGAAAAACACAAAGTAAAAGTTTTAATATCTATGTTTGGAAGAGAAACTCCAGTAGAATTAGAATTTTCACAAATACAAAAAGTAGATTAAAGGAGGCGAAATTTTAAAATGGCAGAAAAAGAAATTTCAAATATCATTAAATTACAAATAGAAGCAGCTAAAGCAACTCCAGCTCCACCAGTTGGACCAGCATTAGGAGGTAGTGGTGTAAACATCATGCAATTCGTAAAAGAATTCAATGATAGAACAGCAAATCAAGCAGGATTCATAATCCCAGTTGTTATAACAGTTTACAAAGATAAAACTTTCTCTTTTATAACAAAAGTTCCACCAGTAGCTGTATTAATTAAAAAAGCAATTAAAATAGAAAAAGGTTCAGGAAAACCAAATAGAGAAAAAGTTGCAAAAATAACAAAAGAACAAGTTAAAGCAATTGCAGAACAAAAAATGCCAGACTTAAATGCTGCATCATTAGAAGCAGCTATGAGCATGGTAGCTGGAACAGCTAGAGCAATGGGAGTAGTTGTAGTAGACTAGTTCTTAATAAAAAATAGTGGGAGAATATAAAAATATTCGTTAAAACCAAAGGAGGATTAAAATGAAAGTATCAAAAAGATATGCAGAAAGTGCAAAATTAGTAGACTCTAAAAAAGAGTATGAAATTAAAGAAGCATTAGACGTAATTGAAAAAATGCCAAAAACAAAATTTGACCAAACAGTAGAACTACATGTTAAATTAGGTGTAGATTCAAAACATGCTGACCAACAAGTAAGAGGTACAGTAGTACTTCCAAATGGTACAGGTAAAACACAAAGAGTATTAGTATTTGCTAAAGGACCTAAAGCAGAAGAAGCTGAAAAAGCAGGAGCTGACTTCGTAGGAGCAGAAGAATTAATACCAAAAATTCAAAATGATAACTGGTTTGACTATGATGTAATAGTTGCAACACCAGATATGATGGGTGTAGTTGGTAGATTAGGTAAAGTATTAGGACCAAAAGGATTAATGCCAAACCCTAAATCAGGAACAGTTACAATGGATGTAACAAAAGCTATAAAAGAAATTAAATCAGGAAAAGTTGAATATAGATTAGATAAAACAAATATTATTCACTTAGGATTTGGAAAGGTTTCTTTTGGAGCTGAAAAATTAGCAGAAAATTATGATGTAATAATGAATGCTATAATAAAAGCAAAACCAGCTGCAGCAAAAGGACAATACATAAAGAGTGTATCTGTATCAACAACAATGGGACCTGGACTATATATTAACCAAAAATAGTATAAATTTAATTTAGCCAAAGACAGTAGGCAAGATAATCTATAAGACCTACCGAGGTATAAATATTGTAAACGCAATCTTTATGCCTCATGGCATAAAGATTTTGTTATTTAATTTAAAAATAAAACACACTATGGGAGGTGAAAATAAATGGCAAGTGAAAAAATCATTAACCAAAAGAAAGAAGAAGTAGCTAATTTAGCTGCAAAAATGAAAGAAGCTAAAATAATACTTTTAACAGATTACAGAGGAATCAATGTAGCAGATGTAACAGAATTAAGAGCAGATTTAAGAAAATCTACTTCTGAATACAGAGTTATAAAAAATAATATAGTAAAAAGAGCATTAGCAGAAGCTGGAATTGAAGGTTTAGATGACTTATTAGAAGGACCAACAGCAGTTGTTATGAATAATGAAGATTATTTAGAAACAGCAAAAATAATATACAATTATAGCAAAGATAATGACTTTTACAAAATAAAAGGTGGAGTAATTGATGGAAAAGTAATGACAGCTGAAGAAATAATAACTTTAGCAAAATTACCATCAAGAGAAACATTATTATCTATGCTTGCTGGAGCATTACTTGGAAATATATCAAAACTTGCAGTTGCTCTTAATGAAGTTAAAGCTCAAAAAGAAAATGCTTAAAATTGTTTGAAATACAACGATTTTACAAATTAGAAATTTATTAGAGTGGCGAACTTATATCGCTAAAAATATAAAATAAATAAAATTTTAGGAGGATTAAAAAATGAGTAAAGAAGAAATGATTGAAGAAATCAAAAAAATGACAGTAGTAGAATTAGCAGATTTAGTTAAAGCTATAGAAGAAGAATTTGGAGTATCTGCAGTAGCAGCAGCTGCACCAGTAGCTGGAGCAGGAGCTGCAGCAGCTGAAGAAAAATCAGCATTTAATGTAGTATTAAAAGAAGCTGGAGATCAAAAAATAAAAGTTATCACAGCTGTTAAAAATGCATTAGGATTAGGATTAAAAGAAGCTAAAGATTTAGTAGACGGAGCACCAAAAACATTAAAAGAAAACGTTGCTAAAGCAGAAGCTGAAGAATTAAAAGCTAAACTTGAAGAAGTTGGAGCAGTTATTGAATTACAATAATTTAAAATAAAGAAAGCACTTGAAAAATAGTGCTTTTTTTGGTATTATTCATTATATAGGATTGGAGAAAAAATATGAGTAAATATGGAATTATAGCAGCAATGCAAGAAGAAATGCAAGAAATAGCAAATATAATGAAAGATAAAAAAACTGAAAAAATATATGAATTAAATTTCATAACAGGAAAAATAAATTCAATAGAAGTAGTTTTAGTAGAAGCTGGAGTAGGAAAAGTTAATGCGGCAAGAACAACTCAAGTTTTAATAGATAATTTTAATGTAGAAGCTATTATAAATGTCGGATCTGCAGGCTCTGCAAATGATGAATTAAATATTGGTGATATAGTAATTGGCAAATTAATTGTTCAACATGATTTTGATATTACTGCATTTGGACACCCAAAAGGATTTATAAGTAATGTTGGACAATATATTGAAAGTGATGATACACTAATAGAAAAAATGAAACAAACAATGTCAGAAATTCAAGATGAAAGTTTTAAAATTAAGATAGGTACAATTGCATCTGGCGATATATTCTGTACAGAACATACAATGAAAGAAAAAATTAGAAATAAATTTAATGCTGATGCAATTGAAATGGAAGGAGCTGCAATCGCACAAGTATGTAAATTAGATAATGTTCCTTTTTTAGTTATAAGAAGTATATCTGATAGCCCAAATGGAAATAACCAAATTACTTTTGATAAATTTTTAGAAATAGCGTCTAAAAGATGTGCAAAAATAATTAATGAATTTATTATCTAAAACAATTCAAATTTTGGACAAGCTAAACTTTCGTATAAAATCTAAAAGTATAACCCGAGCCTCTCTCACTTAGTTATTCCAATTAATATATTACTATTCCATGGCAAAAACATAGCTAGGGTCATCCCCATAGTGGGTCTTTGCCTTATTCCATAGTAATATATTAATTATATATACAAAATATGGCAAAAAGCTTGATTTTTGTCCAAATATATGGTATAATAAGTTTGTATTTTATATAAAAGAGAGGAGTATCCTTTTAGGAGAAAGATATGGGAAAAATAATAGAGTTAATTAAAAGTTTTATAAATCCAGCACCAGAAGAAAAAAGTCTTAAAGAAGTTGCAGCAGAAGCTGGTTTAAATGAAGAAGAAATAAATGAATTAAGCAAAACAAGTGGAGGAATGGATTGGATTAAATTCTCTAGAGAAGATGAGGAAGAAAATAAAAAAGAAAAAGGAACTAAAAAAATTGCAAGAGAAGTTCCAACTCAATCAGTTCCAAAAACAAAAAGACAAGACATGGATTTAGAAAGATAAAAAAGAGGATAAAGCAAAAATTAATTTGCTTTATTTTTTTTGCAAAATTTTAAGATATTTTGCAAAAAATGTTTACATTTTGAAATATTTTGTATAAAATAGACTAAGGAAATTTTAGACATAAACAAAAGAAAATTAAACTTAAGAAAGGGGTAAATCAATGAAAATATTGATGCTAACATGGGAATATCCACCAAGAGTAGTAGGTGGAATAGCAAGAGTAGTTTATGACCTATCACACAGATTAATAAAAGATGGCCATGAAGTAACTGTAGTAACTTACAGAGAAGGAGAAACTCCATATTTTGAAGATGATAAAGGAGTTAAAGTATATAGAGTAGACAACTATATGATAAATCCAAACAATTTTATTGATTGGATAATGCAAATGAATTTCAACATGGTTACAAAAGTAAATCAAATTATTGCTGAGCAAGGAGGCTTTGACGTAATACATGCACATGATTGGTTAGTAGCTTATGCAGCAAAAACAATTAAAAATTCTTATAATATCCCAATAGTAGCAACAATACATGCAACAGAAGCTGGAAGAAACAGCGGAATACATGATGAAACTCAGAGATATATAAATGACACCGAATGGATGCTTACTTATGAAGCAACAGAAGTAATAGTAAATAGTAATTACATGAAAGGTGAAATACAAAGACTATTTGGACTACCATTTGAAAAAATAAATGTAGTAGCAAATGGAGTAAATTTAAATAAATTTTCAGGAATAGATAGAGATTATACATTTAGAAGAAAATATGCTATGGACAATGAAAAAATAATTTTATTTATGGGAAGACTAGTATATGAAAAAGGAATACAACATTTAATAGCAGCAATGCCAAAAGTATTAGAAGGATACCATGATGCAAAACTTATAATAGCAGGACGTGGAGGAATGTTAGATCAATTAAAAGCACAAGCTGATGCATTAGGAATAAGCACAAAAGTATATTTTGCAGGATATATGAACGGAAAAGACGTAGAAAAAATGTATAAAGCTGCTGATATTTCAGTATTTCCAAGTACTTATGAACCATTTGGTATAGTGGCATTAGAAGGAATGTTAGCAGAAAGACCTGTAGTTGTATCAGATGCAGGTGGATTAGGAGAGATTGTAGAACACAGAGAAACAGGAATGAAGAGTTATTGTGGAAATGCAAATTCAATTGCAGATTCAATATTAGAATTGTTATATAATCCAGAACTATGTGCAAATATTTCTAAAAAAGCAAAAGCAAAAGTAAAAAATGATTATAATTGGGCAAAAATAGCACAAGATACACATTTTACATATCAAAAAGCAATATGTGAAACAATGGCAGAAAGACAAAGAAAACAATTGGAACAAGAAAAAGCACAAAAAACAAAGAAAGCAAAAGGAACAGAAAGAGAAATTACCAATCTTTTAACTTTCAAAAAACGTCAAGCTTATGCATAAAAAATACATGGGTCGGTTCTTTTCTAAAATAGAAGAAACCGACCTTAAATTAACGAATAGGAGGACTAGTATGAACGTATATGATACTGCAAACAAATTAGCACAAGAAATCAAACAATCAGAAGAATATATTAATTACAAAAAGATAAAAGAATTAGTTGATTCAAATGTCGAACTAAAAAATAAAATAGATGAATTTGAAAAAGTAAGATATGAAACACAATTAATAGCATTACAACAAGGGACAGATGATGAAACTAAAATGAGACATCTTCAAGAATTATATGGTGAGCTAATTCAAAATGAGGAAGCAAGTAAATATTTTGATGCTGAAATGAAATTCAACATATTAATAGCAGATGTAAATAAAATAATAGGACAAGTAGTACAAGACCTTATGAAATAAAAATGAATTGATTTATAAAATGTAATTAGGCTCAAATTTGTAAAGAGAAAGGAAACGAATATGGAGCTAATTATAATACTAGTAGCGATAATTGCTATAATTGTTGTAAGTATAATGATGAAAGCAAATACAAAAGAATTAGAGAAAATTGCATTAAATACAGAGTTAAATGAAATTGCCAAAAAATACCCATCAAATATAGAAATAAGTAAAGATATATTAAAAAAATTAGGTAATCAAACAACGAAAATAGAAAATGACCCAAATTCAGAAATGACACTTTATATAGCTGTTCAAGACAAAATATCAATAGGTAATATGCATGATAGTTTTACAAGAATACAAACAATAGCACATGAATGTTTACATTCAATCCAAGACAAAAAACTATTAATGTTTAATTTTATTTATTCAAATATTTACATTACATATTTTACAATAATATCTATATTAGTCATTGTTGGTAGATTATCAAATGAAATGCTGTTTTCAAACATATTATTAATTTTAAGTTTTATTTATTATGTAATAAGAACATTTTTGGAAAATGATGCAATGTTTAAAGCCGAATACCTGGCAAAAGAATATATGGAAGAACATACTGTAGTTTCTAAAGAAGAAACTATAAAATTGTGCATGGGATTTAAAAAGCTTAATGATGGCTGTATAAAAGGAACAAATTGTAGTTTATTTGTAAAAATAATGATAAAAGTTGTGATTTTTAATGCTCTAGCATTGATTTTCTAGGAAATATGTGGTAAAATATCGTAGTATAATGAATAATAAAAACCGTTAGGAGGAATACTAAATGCAAATAGTAAAAATAATATTAGTTGTAGTAGACTTAATAATATGTTTAGCCGTAACAGTATTAGCAATGCTTCAAGCTAAAGATGATGCAGGATTATCATCAACAATAGCAGGCTCATCTACAAGTAACTTTTTTGAAAAAAATAAAGGTAGAACAAGAGAAGGTATGCTAAAAAAATGGACAATAATTTCAGGAATAGCTTTTGTAATAGTTACAATAGCACTTTCAATTATATACATAGCATAAAGTAGAAAAAAGCGGTTCTAAACAGAGCCGTTATTTTTTGATTTAAAACCGAGAAATTTAACAGTCTAAAGGAGGGGAATATGGAAGCAGAATATAAAATAGGAACATATAGAAAAAATCAAAAGGGATTTGGTTTTGTAAAAATAGATGAACAAGAAGATGAAATATATATATCAAGAGAAAATTCTTTAAATGCACTAAATGGTGATATTGTTAATATAAAAATTATTACACCAAGAGACATTAAGAATAATAAAAAAGAAGAAGGAAAAGTTGTAAAAATAATAAAGCATGAAAAAGATACAGTTGTTGGAACATTTCAAAAAAACAAAAATTTTGGCTTTGTCGTTCCAGATGATAAAAATTTTGGAACAGATATATTTATTTCGAAATCTAATTGGGGAAAAGCTAGGAACAACCATAAAGTGTTAGTCAAAATTCTTAAATATCCTGAAAACGGCAAAAATGCTGAAGGAGAAATAATAGAAGTTATTGGAGGTGTTAATGAAGCCGGAGTTGATATGCTTTCATTAATTAAACAATATGAATTACCATATAAATTTCCAGAAGAAGTAGTAAAAGAAGCTAAAGCATTTGGAACACAAATAGATAAATCAGATTTAAATAATAGAAAAGATTTGAGACAAGATATAATATTTACTATAGATGGTGAAGATGCAAAAGATTTAGATGATGCAATACATGTTGAAAAATTACCTAATGGTAATTATAAATTAGATGTTCACATTGCAGATGTTAGTAATTATGTAAGAGAAAAGACTGAGCTTGACAAAGAAGCATATTTGAGAGGAACAAGTATATATATGTTAGGTAGAGTAATACCAATGTTACCCAGAGAACTCTCAAATGGGATATGTAGCCTAAATGCAGGAGAGGATAGGTATACATTATCATGTTCTATGGAAATAACTCCAAATGCCAAAATAGTCGATTCTATGATATATAAAGCTGTTATAAGAGTTACAGAAAGAATGTCTTATACAGATGTACAAAAAATATTAGATAGAAGTGATGAAAAGATATTAAAAAGATATGAAAAATATATTTCTTATTTTGACTTAATGGCTGAACTTGCAAACATCTTAAAAAATAAAAGAAGAGAAAATGGATATTTAAATTTGGATATACCTGAAAGTAAAATAACTCTTGATGAAAATGGATTTGCAATAGATGTTTCAAAATATGAAACATATTTTTCAAATGAAATAATTGAACAATTCATGTTGATTGCAAATGAGACAGTTGCTGAAAAATTTTATTGGCTACAAGCACCATTTATATACAGAAATCATGAAGCACCAGATCTAGAAAAAATTAAGGAATTAAATAAGATATTATTTAATTTTGGATATAAAATTAAAATTTCAAAAGAAGACATTATTTATCCAAAAGAATTTGCAAAAATATTAGATGATGTAAAAGGCAAAGAAGAAGAAAAAGTAGTTTCAAATATTATTCTAAGAACACTTAAAGTAGCAAAATACGAAGCAGAGAATAAAGGACACTTTGGAATTGCAAGTAAATATTATTGTCATTTTACATCTCCAATAAGAAGATATCCAGACTTATTTATACACAGAATAATATCAAAATATTTAGAAAATGATTATATGGTAAATGAATTCTGGATAAAAAAATATGAGAAAAGAGCAGAAAAGAGAGCTGAAAACTGTTCAGAAAGAGAAAGAACTGCAACAAAGGTTGAAAGAGAAGCAGAAGATATCAAAAAAGCTGAATATATGGAAAATAAAATTGGGGAAGAATATGATGGAATTATTTCTTCTGTAACTAATTTTGGAATATTTGTAGAACTTGAAAATACAATAGAAGGATTAATAAGATATGAAACTTTAGGAGATGAATATTTCATTTATAATGAAGAACGTAGGGAAGCTATTGGAGAACAATCTAACAAAGTTTATAAAATTGGTGATAAAGTTAAAATTAGAGTTGTAGATGCTAATAAATTGTTAAGAAGAATTGACTTTGAAATTGTAGAATAATAAGGAGAATAAAATGAGCAATATATCAAATTTAAAAGAACAAATAAAAAATTACATTCCATATAATGAACAAGAAGAAAATGATAAAAAAATAATGTTAAAGAGTTTAGAAATATTTGACGATATGTTGACAAGAGAAAATGAAATTTGTCATTTTACTGCATCAAATTGGATAGTAAATAAAGATAGAACAAAAGTCTTAATGATATATCATAATATATATAAATCTTGGGCATGGGTTGGCGGACATGCTGATGGAGATGCAGATTTATTGCATGTTGCATTAAAAGAGGCACAAGAGGAAACAGGCTTAAAAAATTTTAAAGTATTAAGTGATGGAATTTATTCAATTTCAATACTTACTGTAGATAGCCATATTAAAAGAGGAAAATTTGTATCATCACATTTACACTTTGATTGCTGTTATTTACTTGAAGCTGATGAAAACGAAGAATTAAAAATAAAAGAAGATGAAAATAGTGGAGTTAAATGGGTTGATATAGATAAAGCAATCGAAACAAGTAATGAAGAAACAATGAAACCAGTGTACAAGAAATTAAATGACAAATTATATAACATGCTATAGTTTCAAGAATTGACAAATTAAGCATATAAAAATAGCAAAATTTATTGTGAAATTCACAAATAAGAAGAGTTTAGAGTTTGCACAAAATTAGTGTAAACTCTAAATTTTTTCTCAAAAAAAGAGGGAATTATGTAAAATTCGTCGAATAATATTATTATGTATAAAACTGTATAGGAGAGTGAGAAATGATACGATATAGTGATGAACTTATAGAAGAAGTAAGACAAAGCAATGATGTAGTAGATATAATCTCACAATACGTACATTTAACAAGAAAAGGAAGAAATTATTTTGGACTATGTCCATTTCATAATGAAAAATCACCATCCTTTTCTGTATCACCAGACAGACAAATATTCCACTGTTTTGGGTGTGGAGTTGGTGGAAATGTATATACATTTTTAATGAAAATAGAAGGAATAACATTTAAAGAATCATTAGAACAATTAGCAGAGAGAGCAAACATACAACTACCAACATTAGAAAACAATGCAGACACTGCAAAAGAAGAATTAAAAGCAAAAGTATACAAAGTAAATGAATTTACAGCAGAATTTTATCATCAAAATTTGTACAAGCCTACAGCAAAAATAGCTCAAGAATATGTAAAACAAAGAAAAATGAACAGAGAAACTCTAGAAGCATATAGAATTGGTTTTTCTGGAAAATTTGATGAACTATATAAAGCATTAAAAAAACAAGGATTTGGAGAGCAAGAAATCCTAGAATCAGGTTTAGTGAACAAAAATGACAATGGAACTTATATAGATAGATACAGAAACAGGCTAATGTTCCCAATATGTGATGTTAGAGGAAAAGTAATAGCATTTGGAGGAAGAGTATTAGATGATTCTAAACCTAAATATATAAACTCTCCAGAAAATGTTGTATATAGCAAAGGAAGACATTTATTTGGGCTAAATGTAGCAAAAAAGGACTCAGCAAAAAAAATACTAATTGTTGAAGGATATATGGATGTTATATCTTTACATCAAAGAGGAATAACAAATGTAGTTGGAGCATTAGGAACAGCATTAACAGAACAACAAGGATGGTTGTTAAGAAAAAGCACAGAACAGGTAATACTGGGGTTTGACGCTGATGGAGCAGGACAAACAGCTGTTGCAAGATCAATGGAAATACTTCAAAAAATGGGATGTGACATGAGAGTATTACAAATAGAAGGTGCAAAAGATCCAGATGAATTTATTGTAAAATTCGGAGAAGGAAGATTTAAATTAGCAGTAGATAATGCAATATCATTAGTAGAATTTAAAGTCAAAAATTTAAAAAAAGAATTAAATCAAGAAAATACAGGGGATAAAATTAAATTTCTAAATGAAATCGCGAAAATCTTATCAAAAGTGGAAAATACAATAGAAAGAGAAATATACATAGAAAAAATCGCAAAAGGATATAATATATCAAAAGAAGCAATTTATGCAGAAGTAAATAAATTGATATATGCTGGAACAAAGCAAGATAAAATTTTGCAAAGCAAAAAAGTAGAAGTAAAACATGAAAGACAAGAAAATAAAACTCAAATAGATGAAGACTTAAAAAGAAGAGAAAATACAATAATAGCACTATTGTTAGATACAGAACGAAATCTTTTTCCAAAAATCAAAGAAAGAATTAAGCCAGAAGATTTTAAAGATCCAATAAATCAAAAAATAGCAATTCAATTATATGATGAACTTGAAAAAGGTACACCAAATATAAACAAATTAATAGATCAATGTGATGAAGAAACTCAAAATCATATAACAATGGTAATGGCAACAGATTATGAGATAGAAGATACTGACAAAGCAGTTGATGATATTTTACAAAAATATGAAAGAGAAAGATTAGATAATAGAAAACAAGAAATTTTAAAAGAAATAGAAATAGAACAAGATGGGGAAAAGAAAAAGCAATTAGGTAAAGAGCTAAGCAATATAATAATAGCATTAGCTAAAATTAAATAGGGGTGAATTTTGTGAGTAATAAAAAAGATGAAAACCAAATGCAAATAAAAGAAATGGCTCAAGAAAAGCCAGAACTAAAAAAAGAAATTGATGATAACGAAAAAGTTCAAAACATAGTAAAAAAGGCTAAAGAAAGTGGAAAAATGACCTATGGAGAACTAGCAAAAGAATTAGAAGATACAAATCCAGAGCAAATTGACAAGGTATTTGATGCATTTGAAGAAATTGGAGTAAACCTTTTAAATGATGATTTTGAAGAAGAACCAGATGTAGATGATTTAAAAGAAGTAGAAGATTTAAAATTAGATGAAATAACAGACACAAGTTTTGAAGGAATAAGTGTAGATGATCCAGTAAGAATGTATCTACGAGAAATAGGAAAAATACCATTACTTTCATATGATAAAGAATTAGAACTTGCTAAAAGAATCTTAGAGAATGACGAAGAAGCAAAACAAGAATTAGCAGAAGCAAACCTAAGATTAGTAGTAAGTATTGCTAAAAAATATGTAGGAAGAGGAATGTTATTTTTAGACTTAATCCAAGAAGGAAACATGGGATTAATAAAAGCAGTAGAAAAATTTGATTATACAAAAGGATTTAAGTTTAGTACTTATGCAACATGGTGGATAAGACAAGCTATAACAAGAGCAATTGCAGACCAAGCAAGAACAATAAGAATTCCAGTACACATGGTAGAAACAATTAACAGATTAATACGTACTTCAAGACACTTATTGCAACAATTAGGAAGAGAACCAACACCTGAAGAAATTGCAAAAGAAATGGACATGACAGTAGAAAAGGTAATGGAAATTCAAAAAATAGCACAAGACCCAGTTTCATTAGAAACTCCAATAGGAGAAGAAGATGACAGTCATTTAGGAGATTTTATACAAGACGAAGATTCACCAGCGCCACATGATGCAGCATCATATACATTATTAAGAGAACAATTAGAAGAAGTAATGAACACATTAACACCAAGAGAAGCTAAAGTATTAAAATTAAGATTTGGACTAGAAGATGGAAAAGCTAGGACTCTTGAAGAAGTTGGAAAAGAATTTGATGTAACAAGAGAAAGAATTCGTCAAATAGAAGCAAAAGCATTAAGAAAATTAAGACATCCAAGTAGAAGCAAAAAATTAAGAGATTATATGAACTAATAAATTAAGGACGATCCTTTTTACTAAATAAGGACGTCCTTTTTTCACAATTATATATCTTAAAATAGCTAGATTTTCACAAAAAAGACATATTTAGTATGTATAATAAAAAAGTAAATTAATTTGTAATGGAGGAAGTCGAATGGATGGTACATATATTTTAGTAGTAGATGATGAATCAAGAATGAGAAAATTACTAAAAGATTTCTTATCAGCAAAAGGTTATCATATACTAGAAGCTGAAGATGGAGAAAAAGCCTTAGAGGTTTTTGAAGAAAATAGAAATAAGGTAAAACTAATATTATTAGATGTTATGATGCCTAAATTAGATGGATGGTCTGTTCTTAGAAAAATAAGACAAGAATCAAATTTGCCAGTTATAATGCTAACTGCAAGAGGAGAAGAACAGGACGAATTATTTGGGTTTGAACTAGGAGTAGATGAATATATTTCAAAACCATTTAGTCCTAAAATATTAGTAGCAAGAGTAGAAGCAATTTTGAAAAGAGTATATGGTGATACAAAAGAAGTAAAAGACTATGACGGAATAACTATAGATCAAGAAGGAAGAACAGTAAAAGTTGATGGCAAACCAGTAGATTTAAGTTTAAGAGAATATGAACTTCTAAAATATCTTTTAGATAATGAAAATATAGCATTATCAAGAGATAAGATATTAAATAATGTTTGGAATTATGATTATTATGGGGATTCTAGAACGATAGACAGTCATATAAAAAAAATCAGACATAAATTGGGTAAAAAAGGAAAATATATAGAAACAATAAGAGGAATAGGATATAAATTTGAAATAAAGAAATGAGGAAATTTTTGTGAGAAAGATAAGCAAACCTATAAAATCAGTTAGAGGCAAATTGTTTTTTACACTGTGCGTAGTAGTATTATCAATTATATTATTTTTAATAATTGTAAATAGTGTTGTATTAGAAAAATATTATCAATATACAAAAAGTAATCAATTGAAAAAATTATTTTATATGATTAATTCATATTATAATGGAGAAATACAAATAAATAATATAGAAGAAGAACTTGACCAAATTTCAATAAAAAATAATTTTGACATTATAATTAAAGAACAGCAGGGAAATGCTATATATATGTCAAATAAAGACTTTTTGGCAAATATAAAAATAGTCTTGGGATTTTGGAAAACAAGTAAAACACAAGAGTATCAGATTTTAGAAGAAAAAGATAATTTACAAATTAGAACAATTAGAGACACTGAAACAAAAGCTAATTATATAATGTTATCAGGAAAGCTAGATAATGAATATGAAACATATATAAGGATTCCTTTATCTTCAATACAAGAAAGTGTAAGAATTTCAAATAAATTTTTATATACAATTGCAGGAATAATAATAATAGTCGGAGGAATTGCAATTATATATATATCAAAAAGTTTTAGTAATCCAATATCTGAGCTTAATAGTATTGCTAAAAAGATGGCAAATTTAGACTTTAGCCATAAATATGTTGTCACAGATGATGATGAAATAAATGAATTAGGTAAAAGCATTAATGAAATGTCAGACAAACTTGAAAGCACAATAAATCAATTAAGAAATACAAATATAGAGCTTGAAAGAGATATAGAAAGAAAGTCTAAAATTGATGAAATGAGAAAAAGCTTTATATCAGATGTATCTCATGAATTAAAAACACCAATTGCATTGATACAAGGGTATAGTGAAGGCTTGCTTGAGAATGTAAATACTGATGAAGAAAGTAGAAGATTTTATGCAGAAGTAATATTAGATGAAACAAATAAAATGGACAAAATGGTAAAACAATTACTTGAATTGACTAAACTTGAATATGAGAAAAGAGAGTTTAATAATAGATTATTCAATATTGTTGAGCTTGAAAAAGAAATTGTTAGAACTTCTCAAGTAATGCTTGATGAAAAAGAAACAAGAGTAGTTTTTGAAACAGATGAGAAAATAGATGTTTTTGCAGATGATATGTACATTAGCCAAATAATTACTAATTATTTAACTAATGCTATAAAACATGTGAAAGATATTGATGGAGAGAAATATATAAAAATAACAAACCAGGTTTTACAAGATAAACAAAAGGCTAGAATAACAGTATTTAATACTGGTGATAATATTTCGGAAGAAAATTTAAATCGTATATGGAATAGATTTTTTAAGGTAGATGAGGCTAGAAATAGAGATGATGGTGGAAGCGGCATAGGATTATCTATTGTTAGAGCTATAATGAATAATTATGGCAATGATTATGGCGTAGAAAATAAACCCAATGGAGTTGAATTTTACTTTGAAATAGATTTAGCAAAACAATAAAACTACTATTATTCAATTACTCAACCGTGCCTCTTAACACAATCATCCTGGCAGCACACTTGGACCTATATGTATATATTAAAAACATTCCAAATTTTGGACAAGCTAAACTTTCGTATAAACTCTAAAAGTACAATCCGAGCCTCTCTCACTTAGTCCAAAAATGAATATGTTACTATGGAATAAGGCAAAGACCCACTAGGGGATGACCCCAGCTATGTTTTTGCCATGGAATAGTAATATATTCATTTTTGACGTGAGCATTCCTCGTATTGCACTTTAAGACTTTCTATACTCAAGTTTAGATGCACAAAATTTTTCATTATTTAATATATACATATAGGTCCAAGTGTGCTGCTAGGATGACTGTGCTAAGAGACATGGTTAAGTGATTGAATAGTGGCGGAAAATCAATAAAAATAGCAAGTGATACTTGCTATTTTTGCGTTTTTACGATAAAATACAACAAGAAACAACGAAAAAGGTGAGAAACATGTATTTAAAAAGACTAGAAATGCAAGGATTTAAATCATTTGCAGATAAAACAGTATTAGAATTTATGCCAGGAATAACAAGTGTAATTGGACCAAATGGTTCAGGAAAGAGCAACATATCAGATAGTATAAGATGGATACTTGGAGAACAAAGTATGAAATCTTTAAGAGGCTCAAAAACACAAGACATCATATTTGCAGGAACACAAAACAGAAAATCTTTAGGTTTTGCCGAAGCTTCTCTAATATTTGACAATACAGATGGAGCGTTACCAATAGAATATTCAGAAGTAACAATAACAAGAAAAATCTATAGAAGTGGTGAAACAGGTTATTACATAAACAAAGTTCCATGCAGATTAAAAGATGTAGTGGAACTATTTATGGATACAGGAATTGGAAGAGATGGATACTCAATAATTGGTCAAGGAAAAATTGATGAAATTTTAAGTAACAAATCAGAAGATAGAAGGCACATCTTTGAAGAGGCTGCTGGTATTGTTAAATACAGAACTAGAAAAGAAGAAACCGAAAAAAAATTGGAACAAACAAAACTTAATTTGTTAAGGATTAATGATATATTAACTGAGATTGAAGGAAACCTAGAACCATTACAATTACAAGCAGATAAAGCTAAGAAATATTTGAATTATAAAGAAGAACTAAAAAATATTGAAGTTGGTTTATTTATATATAACATAGAAAAATATAAAGAAAACCTAAAAAAATTAGTTGAAGATGAAGATGTGATGAAAAACACATTAAATCAAGAAGAAGGCAAACTTGAAAAAATAAAATTTTCAAAAGAAGAATTAAAAGATTCAATAGATGAGATTATAACACAAATTGAAAAAATGCAAAACATTGGATTTGAAAGTCAAAAAGAAATAGAAAAATTAAATTCAAATATAAATGTATCAGAAGCTAAAATTCAAAACAACATTGAAAATAACGAGAGATATAAAAGTGAAATTATAGAATTATCTGAAAAAATAGCAAATCTAAAAAATGAACTTGAACAAAAACAATATAAAAAAGATAATTTGAAACAAAATAAAGAAAAATTTGAAAAAGAGCTAAATGAAAAAGAAGCAGAACTTAAAAAAATTACTGAAAAATTAACAACAAAAGAATTAGAAATAGAAAAAATTAAAAAACAATTAGAAGAAGACACAGACTCTAAATATGAATTACAGTCACAAGTTAGCATGCAAATAGCTAACTATGAAAACTTAGAACAAAGACAAATACAATTAAAACAAGAAAATTTAAATGCAATATCAGAATTAGACAGAGTAAGAATGAGTAAAGAAGATATAGCAAAAGAATTTTATGAAATAGAAGCAAACCGCAACAAAATTTTAAAAGCAATAGAAGAAATTCAAAATAAAAAACAGGAAATAGATAACAAATTAAAACAATTTGATTTGAAAATACAAGAAGATACTAATGATTTAAGAATGAAACAATCAAGATGTAACTTCTTAATTGAAACTGAAAAAGAAAAAGAAGGATACCAAAAGAGTGTAAAATCATTATTATTAGATTGTGAAAAAACTAAGGAACTTGGAAAAGGAATGCATGGTGTTCTTGCAAATATAATTTCAGTTCCAAATGAATATGAAGTGGCAATTGAAATGTGTTTAGGAGCAAGCTTGCAAAATATTGTAACAGAAACTGAAGAAGATGCGGAAAAATTAGTAGAACACTTGAAAAAGAATAATTTAGGAAGAGCTTCATTTTTACCAATAACATCTGTAAAAGGTAAGAAATTAGATAATATAAAAGGCAAAAAGATTGGAATCATTGGAATTGCTTCAGATTTAGTTTCTTATAATAAAAAATATGAACAAATAATACTAAATTTACTTGGAAGAACTGTAGTTGTGGACAATATGCAAAATGCAATAAATGTTGCAAAAGAAAATCAATACTCATTTAGGATAATTACAGTTGAAGGTGATGTAATAAATCCATCTGGTGCAATTACTGGAGGTTCTGTTGCTAAAAAAACTATTAATATATTGGGAAGAAGTAGAGAAATAGAAGAACTACAAAAGCAGATAACAAAATTAAAAACTAAAATTCAAAAAGCAGAAAAGGAAAAAGAAGAATACATAAACTCTTCTGAAAGTATTTTAGATGAAGCACAAAATTTAGAAAAATCATTACAAGAATATGAAATTAAATATGCAACAGAAAAGCAAAAAATTGAAACAATAAATCAAAATATTGAATCAATACAGAAAAGAATTGAACAATATAAGACACAACTTTCAAAGAATGAAGAAAGCAAAGCCGAGATATTAGAAAGCAAATTGCAAAATCAAAGCAAAATAGAAGAAATAACCAAAAGTAATGAAGAAAGACAAAAAATTATTGCTGAGTTTTCAAATTCTAATAAGGAAAGCCAAAAATATATTGATGATTTAAATTTAGATATAACAAATTTAAAAATATCTGTATCATCTTTTAATGAAAGTGAAGCTTCAATAGAAGAAATGACTGAAATAATCAATAAGGAAATTGAAACACATAATAAAAATAAAGAAAATAAGAAATTGCAAATAGAAATGTCAGAAAAAGAAAACATACAATTAAAAGATGAAATACAAAATTTTAAACAAGAAATTGAAAAAGTAAAACTTCAAGTTACAAATAGTGATGAACATGTTGAAAAACTAAAACAAGAGAGAATCGAAAAAAATGAAAAATTAAGCAAAAAAGAGGATGAACAAACAGCTGAATTTAAAATTATAGAAGATTTAAAAGCACAAATAACAAAACTTGAAGTAAAGAAAAATAAAGTAGAAGAAGATATAACAGACATAATAAATAAAATGTGGGAAGAATATGAGCTTACACCAAATAATGTGGAAGATTATAAGAAACCAGAAAATATCTCTTTAACACAAAGAAAAGTAGAACAATTAAGATCTGATATAAAAGAACTTGGAAGCATTAATGTAGATGCAATAGATGAATACAAAAATTTAAAATCAAGATATGATTTTATGTGTGAACAAAGACTTGATTTGGAAGATACAATGGCTAAATTGAGAAAAGTAATTCAAGATATGCTTGAAATTATGAAAGAACAATTTAGAGAAAAATTCGAAATAATCAATAAGAATTTTGGAGAAGTATTTAGAGAATTGTTTGGTGGAGGTGTAGCAGAAGTTACATTAACAGATACAGAAAATATTTTAGAGTGTGGAATTGATATTACAGTTCAACCACCAGGAAAGAAGCTTCAAAATATGACTCTTCTTTCAGGTGGAGAAAAAGCTCTTACTGCTATTGCATTATTATTTGCAATACTAAAAATAAATCCAGCTCCATTCTGTGTACTTGATGAGATTGAGGCAGCACTTGATGATGTAAATGTTTACAGATATGCAGAATATTTGAAAAAGTTCGCAAAGGAAACACAATTTTTAGTTATAACACACAGAAAAGGAACAATGGAAGCTGCTGATACTGTCTATGGAGTTACTATGGAAGAAAAAGGTATTTCAAAATTGCTTTCAATAAAGTTAAAATAATATTTTTAATAAACCAATTAATATTAATACAATACTAGAAAATATGGATATTATATTTTCTGGTATTGTAATTTTTTTAAGTAAATTTTTAGCTATATAGTTTCCACAATTTATGAAAATTAGTTGAAAACTTGATACTAAAATTGGTAAAATTATGTCATTAATACCAATAATTCCAGAACCAATTCCAACACAAGCAGAATCAATAGATAATGCAACACCTAAAAAAACAGCTTCTTTTTTATCAATAATATTTGAATTGTCAGTATCATAATTAGGAAAATCTTTTTTGAAAATATTATAAAATCCTAATAAAATTAGAAATGTAGAACCTATAAATGTTGAAAAATTTGCCGAAAATAATACTGATATATAATGCCCTAAAAATATAGAACCAGAAGTTATGCAAAAAGATATTATAAAAAGAATAATGTTGCTTATAACACTAATTCTTGTATGTTTTATTCCATAGGTAATTCCTATTCCAAGAGAGTCAACACTAACAGATAAAGCTAATAATATACAGTTTAGTAACATATTAACACCTCATTAATTTTTAATAAAAAGCTTTCAAAAAACCAATTAAAATTAAAATTGTTCCCGAAAACACAGAGAGTGTGCTATTTGAAATTTTGAATTTATTAATAACAGTTGATGCAGCAAAACTCCCACAATTAACGAAAAAGGTATGAAAAAAGGCCATAAAAATTGGTAAAATTAAATTTCCTAAATTTAGCATACCTGAGCTAAGACTAACACATGCTGCATCAATAGCAACAGCCAATCCCAGCATTAAAGCTTCTTTTTTGTCTATATAATTAGAACAATCAAAATCAAAGTCTTTTGAAACATTATTTTGAGATTTAAAAATGTTATAAATCCCAAGCAATATTAAAAATAGAGAACCTATAAAGGTAGAAATAGCTGGTGAAAACAAGAGTGAAACATAATGTCCTATTAGAACAGATATACCTGTTAATACTAAAACAGTTGCAAAGATTATAATGTTGCTTGTTTTACAAAGTTTTGTCTTTTTAATTCCATAAGTAATTCCAAGACTTAAAGCATCTATACTTGCAGATAGTGATAATAAAAGACATTTAAAAAACATATTTAACCTCCTTTATAGATATAATATGACTTAAAGTTACAAAAAGACACAAAAAAAGAGTGCCAGTATAAAACTGAGCACTAATCTGATTTATTTTAAGTTCCTTAAAGCTTCAACTCTATCTTCTACACTTGGATGAGTAGACCAGATATTAGAATTCTTTTTCTTGTTTCTAAAAGGATTTACTATATACATGTTTTCTGTTGATTGATTTGCGGATTTTAATTCATTAGGATCACCAGAAATTTTTTCTAATGCTGAAATTAAACCATCTGGATTTCTTGTAAATTCTACTGCAGTAGCATCAGCTAGAAATTCTCTTTTTCTTGAAAGAGCAAGTTGCATTAATTTTCCAAAGATAGGTGCTAAAATTAAAAAGATTAATCCAATAAGCATTAGAATTCCATTTCCTTCTTTGTCATTGTCTTTATTTCTAGAACCACCATAAAATGTAAATCTAGTAAACCAATCAGAAAGCATAACAACAAAACCTACCATTACAGAAACAACTGCTGAAAGTCTAATATCATAATTTTTGATATGAGCCATTTCATGTGCTAAAACACCTTCTAATTCATAATATTCCAATTTGTTTAGTAATCCTGTAGTAACACAAATTACAGCATTCTGAGGATTTCTTCCTGTTGCAAAAGCATTTGGTTGTTCATCTTCAACTATATAAAGCTTTGGAGTACAAGGTAGTCCAGAAGAAACAACTAGTGAGTCTAAAATGTTTACTAACCTTAAGTTTTCCTCTTTAGTTGCAGGTCTTGCTTTGTTTAAACTAAGAACAATTTTATCACTAAAATAATATGAACCCCAAGTAGAAGCAATAGAAAATATCATTGCAATTACTATAGACATTTCACCTAAATCTAATGCCATACATATATAGTAAACGATAAATGAAATAAAAACTAAAAACAATAATATAATAAACCAAGATTTCATTTTATTTCTTTTTATATCTTCAAACATAAATTTATTCACCTCAATTAATAAAAAAACTCCGACTCTATATTTCCCTAAGAAAAGAGCCGGATTGTAATAATCTGTTAGTTATTAAAATCAACTTTTACATTTTTTCTAGCTTCTTCACTTTCTGCTGCAAATAATTCTCTTGATTTAAAATTAAACATATTTGCAATAATATTTGAAGGGAAAAGCTCTAACTTTGTGTTATATCTTGTAACACTGTCATTGTAGAATTGTCTTGAAAAAGATATTTTGTTTTCTGTATTACGTAATTCTTCAGATAATTCAGAAAAATTAGTATTTGCTTTTAATTCTGGATAATTTTCTGAAACAGCCATTATTGTTTTTAGAGCTCCAGAAAGTTCGTTGTCTAATTTTGCTTTTTCTCCAACAGTAGAACTGTTTGCCCATGATGTTCTTAATGCTGCAATTTTTTCAAATGTTTCAGATTCGTGTTTCATGTAACCTTTTACAGTTTCAACAAAATTAGGAATTAAATCAAATCTTCTTTGTAATTGTACATCAATTTGACTCCAAGCATTATCAACTTTTTGTTTTGAGCTTACTAATCCATTATAAACAGATATAACCCAAAGAACTAAAAGTATAATAATTATTAGTGCAATCCACATAGAAATACCTCCTTTGCATTTCATTTTTATATATTCTAACATATAATTCTTTTTTTTACAAGAATTATTTTTAATTATTATTACAATTAAATTGAACAAAATTTGAATAATAAAAAAATTTTTATGAATTTTTTTTGTACAAGCAACATATAATATAATATGACCAAGATTTACCAACACTTACGGAACTTGGAACTTAAAAAGTCAAAAATTTGACAAAATAATTTAAAAAGTGTATAATTGAAATGTCGTTAAAAGGAGGTTCTATGATTTTTATGGATAAAAAAGATAGAGGTTCGATCTCTATAATGAAAATCATTGGTATAAGTTTAATATTCGTACTAATATTTGGAATAAGTGTAATGGCTACAGAAATAGATGTAAAAAGTGTAGAAATAACGATGTCAAATGGATATAAAATGACAGTTGTTACAACAAAAACAAATGTGGCAGATATTTTAAAAGACAATAACATATATATAGAAGAAGACGAAAGAGTAAGTCCAAGTTTGGAAAGTGATATAACAGAAAGCAAAAAAATAACAATAACAAATAAATCAGAACAAGAAGTACAAATTGCAAAAATTTCCGAAAGTGGAATAGAAACAACATTAGATGAAATATTAAAAAGTTATTCACCAATAATTGAAAAAATAGTAGTAGAACAAGAAACAATCCCTTATGAAACAATAACAAAAGACGTTTCAGAAGGTTCAGCTGATAAAAAAAATAGAGTAATACAATCAGGCGAAGACGGAATAAAAGAAATCACGTACAAAATAAAATATCAAAATGAAGAAGAAATTGAAAAAATAAAATTATCAGAAATAGTAGTAAAAGAACCAATAGACAAAATAGTTCAAATACAAAGAAATGTGATGACATCAAGATCTGGTTCAGCTATTTCTACAAATGGAGATACAAAAATATTTAAAATAACGGCATACTGCTCATGTGTAAAATGTTGCGGAAAACAAACAGGAATTACTGCATCAGGTACAAGAGCAACAGCAGGACGTACAATAGCAGCATCAGGACAATTTTCATTTGGAACAAAATTGATTATAAATGGAAAAGAATATGTTGTTGAAGATAGAGGCGGAGCTATCCAAGGAAATAAAATAGATATATATATGGATACACATGCTGAAGCATTAGCATGGGGTGTAAAATATTTACCAGTCCAAGTAGCACAATAAAGAAAGAGGATTGCATTTTGCAATTCTTTTTTTTGTATATAATTGTTACCAGTTAATTGTTTGAATGTTCGTCTTGGCACTGAAAACTAATATATTACTATTCCATGACAAAAACATAGCTGGGGTCATCTCCATAGTGGGTCTTTGTCTTATTCAATAGTAATATATTAATTTCCAATGTCAGACTAAACTTTTAAATCATTAATTAGAAACAAATAATTAAAAGAATTTCAAAAAACTAATGCAAATTTTTTGGAAACATGTTATAATAAAATAGTCAAGAAATATAAAAAAATAAACAGGAGGAATAATGAGCCAAGACAATATAAGAAACTTTAGTATAATCGCACATATTGACCATGGAAAATCAACACTAGCAGATAGACTAATTGAAAAAACAGGAGTTCTTTCACAAAGAGAAATGGAAGAACAAGTATTAGACAACATGGATATAGAAAAAGAAAGAGGAATAACAATAAAATCACAAGCAGTGCGAATGAAATATAAAGCAAAAGACGGAAAAGAGTATACTTTTAATTTAATAGACACACCTGGACATGTAGACTTTAATTATGAAGTATCAAGAAGTTTAGCTGCATGTGATGGAGCAATTTTAGTAGTAGATAGCAGCCAAGGAGTAGAGGCTCAAACACTTGCAAATGTATACTTAGCAATAGAAAATGATTTAGAGATATTGCCAGTAATAAATAAAATAGATTTACCAAATGCAAGACCTGAAGAAGTAAAAAAAGAGATAGAAGATATAATTGGAATTCCTGCAGCTGATGCACCATGTATATCAGCAAAATCAGGGTTAAATGTTGACGAAGTTTTAGAAAGAATTGTAACAGATTTACCAGCACCAAAAGGTGATGAAAATGCCAAAACTAAATGTTTAATATTTGATTCATATTATGACAATTACAAAGGTGCTGTAGCCTATGTGAGAGTAATGGATGGAACTGTAAAAGTTGGTGATGAAATAAGATTAATGGCAACAGGAAAAACATTTACAGTTGCAGAAGTTGGATATTTTGCACCAGGAAGTTATATGCCAGTACAAGAAATAAAAGCAGGAGAAGTTGGATATATTGCAGCAAGTATAAAAAGTTTAACAGATATACGTGTTGGAGATACAATAACACTAGAAAACAATCCAGCAGATGAACCTTTACCAGGTTATAAAAAAGTAACGCCTATGGTATATTGTGGGCTATATCCGATAGACGGAAGTGAATATGAAAATTTAAAAATAGCATTAGAAAAATTAAAACTAAATGATGCAGCGCTTGAGTACGAACCGGAAACGTCAGCAGCGCTAGGCTTTGGATTTAGATGTGGTTTTTTAGGATTATTACATTTAGAAATAATAGAAGAAAGATTAGACAGAGAATTTGATTTAGGTTTAATAACAACAGCACCATCTGTAATATATAAAGTTCACAAAACATCAGGTGAAGTATTAGATATTTATAATCCAGCAGATTTACCACCACAAGCAGAAATTGCATATATGGAGGAGCCTATTGTAACAGCTAATATAATGACCCCAAAAGAATATGTTGGAAATATTATGGATATTTGTCAAAATAGAAGAGGAATATTTATTGATATGAAATATCTAGATGAAAATAGAGTAACATTAATATATGATATGCCTTTAAATGAAATAATATATGACTTTTTTGATAGTTTAAAATCAAGAACTAAAGGATATGCATCATTTGATTACGAATTTAAAGAATATAGAGAATCAAAACTAGTAAAACTAGATATACATGTAAATGGAGAACCTGTTGATGCATTATCATTTATAGTATTTAAAGACAATGCTTATGCAAGAGGAAAGAAAATGGTAGAAAAGTTAAAAACTGTTATACCAAGGCATTTATTTGCAGTCCCATTACAAGCAGTTGTAGGAGGAACCATAATAGCAAGAGAGACAATTTCAGCAATGAGAAAAGATGTATTAGCAAAATGTTATGGTGGAGATATTACAAGAAAGAAAAAATTACTTGAAAAACAAAAAAGAGGGAAGAAAAGAATGAGGCAAATAGGAAGTGTAGAAATGCCACAAGAAGCATTTTTATCTGTACTAAAATTAGATGAAGAATAATTTTAAAATAAATGAAGGGAGTTTAAATGAAAGATAGAAGAAATAGTCAAAGAAGAAGTGGATATGACAGAAGAGGACTAAATGATAGAAGAAAAACTGAAAAAAATATATCTGAAAGAAGACAAGCAGAGAGAAAACAAAAAGAAAGAAGAGAAGAACCACAAGAAGAAAAAAGATTTGACGACCAAATTGAAGGAAGAAATTCAGTATTAGAATTATTAGAAAGTGGAAAAGATATAAATAAGATTTTTGTAACTAGAGGAGAAAAACATGGTTCTATAAACAAAATATTAGCAATAGCAAAAGAAAGAAAAATAATTGTTGTGGAAAAAGACAAAAAACAGATGGATGAAATGGCACAAGAAGAAAATTATCAAGGAGTAATTGCAATAGTCCCACCTTATGAATATGTTGAAATAGAAGATATTTTAACAGAAGCAAAAGAAAAACAGGAAGATCCATTTGTATTAATATTAGACGGAATAGAAGATCCACATAATTTAGGTTCAATAATAAGAACAGCAGAGACTGCCGGAGTGCATGGAATTATAATTCCAAAAAGAAGAGCAGCATCTGTAAATAGTACAGTTAATAAAGCTTCTTCAGGAGCTGTAGAACATGTAAAAATAGCAAGAGTAACAAATATTTCTGATGCTATAGAGGAATTAAAACAAGCAGGATTATGGATATGTGGAACAGATATATCAGCAGAAAAATACTATTATAATCAAGATTTAACAGGTCCATTAGGAATTGTAATTGGAAATGAAGGAAAAGGAATTAGTGAAAAAGTCAAGAAAAATTGTGATTTCAATGTAAAAATTCCAATGAGAGGAAAAGTAACATCATTAAATGCAGCTGTATCAGCAGGAATAATAATTTATGAAGCTGTAAAACAAAGAATATTTAAATAATAAAATAATAGATGAGGTGTAGAAATGAAAAAAAATAAAAAACCAATGATAGTAATAAGTATAATATTAGCATTATGTATAATAGCTTTAATAGTTATTTGCATTTTCTTGTTTACAGATACATTTAAAACAAATAAACAATTATTTTCTAAATATTTTGGACAAAACGAAGATGTATTAAATGAAATATCAAATTTAAAAATAACAGAGACATATAAGAACTTAAAAAATGAAAATCAGTATACATCAAATACTAATATAAAAGTAACTCATTCAGAAGGTGGAGAAGTTTCAAATCCAATAAATAATTTAAGTGGACAAATAAGGATACAGAAAGATAGTGAAACACAATATAAGTATTTAAATGCTGAATTATTATATAATGATGAAAGTTATCTTGGAATAGAAGCAATACAGGAACAAGACTTATATGGAGCAAGATTTCCTGGAATAAAACAATTTGTATCAGTAAAAGATGATGAAACAATTTATAGTGTTGAAAATAATCTTATCGAAAATGAATATGAAATTAATCTATTTGAAAAAATAACAGGTGAGAATTTAATTGAAAATGATGTAAAACTATTAAATTATCTAAAAGATAAATATAAGGATATTATAGTTGCAAAATTATTAGAAGGAACATTTAGTAAACAAAAAGATGCTGTAATAACATACAATAATGTAGCAACAAAGACAAATGCATATACATTAGATTTAAACAGTCAACAAGTACAAAACATGATAGTAGAAGTATTAAATAATTTGTATAATGATACAGAAACAATAAAAAGTCTACAACTACCTATTACAGAAGAACAATGTCGAAAAACAATTGATGATATAATAAAATATTTCAAAGATGAATATGATGCACCAGAAATTAAATTAACAGTATATGAAAGAAAGCAACAAACAATACGCACAATACTAGAGGTTGGAGGATATAAGGTTACAATAGAAAACACAAAACAAAATGGAACAATAGTAACAAATATCAAATACATAAATGAGGAAACAAATACAGAATATGATGTACAAATAAGCAAAAAAAGTGAAAACGAAAACGAAGAATTTGGAATTGTTTTTGGAATAATTGAAAATGGAGTAAAACAAGAAACTTCATTTTTAGATAAGGCTAAATATACAGATGGAAGAATAGAAAATGTTGTGGAAATCAAATATACACAAAATATAACTGATATAGTATTAACAATAGAAGACAAAATAAACCTTGGAGGCAATTTCACAAAAGCACAAACTTTAGATTCAAGTAATAATGTTATACTTAACAATCTTAGCAGTGGAAAACAAAAAGAACTTGTTGCATTGCTACAAAAACAAGTGCCAGAAAAAATTCAGGATCAAATTAATCAAATTATAGAAAAAATCGTAACTTCAAATGCTGGAGAAGAAAATCCAGAAGAAGGCAACCAAATGTCTCAAACTGAAATAAATAGATTTAATGCTAAATTTGAATTTTACACAGGAGATGGAGTTTCAACAGAAAATGTAAAAAACTTGTTAAGTATTGTAAAAGACAATTTAGAAAATTATCAAATAACTGAAGTTGAAGATCAACAAAATTCAAATAATAAAAAAGTTAATATAAGAATAGATATAGAAAAAGACAAAGTTGATGAAGAAGGAATAAACAAAATACTTGAAAACATACAAGACAATAAAAAATATAAAATATCAATTTTTTATAATGAAGCAAATGGTTTAATAAGTTATATAACAATTGCACAAGTGTAAAAAGAAAGGAGGATATATGAATCAAATTTTAGTAACAGAACAAATATATGTTACACCTGAATTAAAAAGAAAAAAGAAAATATATAAAATTTTATTTATATTATCCATAATTTCAATTATATCTTTGTTTTTAATATATGCATATGCAGAATATGATAGAAACAGAGAAGAAGATCTATCTGGTGATATATTATCTTTTATAACAAATAGAAGTAATGATAATACAACAGTTAGTTCTTACAAAAATGCTCTTGTTGTAAAAATAACTCAAGAAGTTGAAGCTCCTTCAGATTATGATGAAAATGTTTCTGGAGAAGAGACACAAAATCAGTTTTCGATGTCAACTGCAACATCAATTTATATTGCACCAAATGGTAAAGAATATGAAACAATAGGAATTGTAAAAATTCCCAAAATAGATATAACATATCCAATATTATCAAAAACAACAGACGCATTAATGAAAGTATCTGCATGTAAATTTCATGGTGCAAATCCCAATGAGGTTGGAAATTTGTGTATTATAGCACATAATTATAGAAGAAAAGGTGTATTCTTTAGTGATCTTGATACATTATCAGTTGGTGACATTGTTGAGATTCAAGATTTAAGTCAAAGAACAGTAGAATATGAAGTCTATGATATACACACAGTTATACCAAAAAATATAGATGATACAACTCAAAAAACAAATGGAAGAAGAGAAGTTACATTAATAACATGTACAGATGATGGTAGACAAAGACTTATTTTAAGATGTAAAGAAAAAATATAACAAAAAAATCATCCTTTTCATAATATATATATTATGAGGAGGATTTTTTATGGCTAAAATATTAGTATTTAATCAAGATACCAATAGAATGGAAACTTATTTTAGAGATGAGAGTGCTTCAATGCCATATAACACAAATAGTACATTAAGAGTAAGAGAATTTAGAGGCTCAAGTAATAGTAATATTTTATGGACTGATAAAAGAACTATGCAAGCATGGAATAGTCAAAGATATATATATGGTGCACCGATTCCTGTGGGATTTGCATTTAAAAGACCTTATGAAGGGGGACATGGGACTCAAAGTCAACATTATGCTGGAACTGCTTTTGATGTTGGCCAGACCCTAACAAGTGCTCAAAGAACAGTACTAAGGAGAAGTGCACAGAATTCAGGAGTTTGGACATATGTTGAACCAGCATCTTTATCTCCGACATGGGTACATTTTGATAGAAGATATGGAACACCAGCATGTAGTAGTGGCGGATTTCCACTTATAAGACGTGGTTCTAGAGGAAATTATGTATGTATTGCACAAGATGATTTGAATACATTAGGATATAGAACTGGTGGATTAGATGGCGTTTTTGGAGAACAAACATATAATGCTGTGAAGAGGTATCAAACTTCAAGAGGACTTTCAGCAGATGGAATAATTGGATGTAATACATGGAGGAGCTTGCAAGAAAATGTAGTAGGAACTGGAAAAACTAGTACAACTATAAACTAAATTTATAAAAAATAAAAAAATTTTTGAAAAAGTATTGACAAGATGCTAAAAACATAGTATACTAAGCATTGTCGAAAGACATGGTCGCTTAGCTCAGCTGGGAGAGCATCTGCCTTACAAGCAGAGGGTCATAGGTTCGAGCCCT
>CAKOXV010000014.1 GCA_934130355.1 uncultured Clostridia bacterium | reverse complement strand
AAATATATGGAAAATATCCGAAATATCCAATTGCTGATGCAGGATATGGTTCATATAATAATTATTTATATTGTGAAGAACATGGAATGGAAAAGTTTATGAAATTTACTATATAATAAAAAATTCAAATTCAAAGAAACTCGACATATTAGAGGTAACCAATATGGAAGAACAGAAGAAATATATGAATGTGAGGATTGTAGTAATTGTTGTTACAAACAAGAATGTTGTCCCAAAGCTCAAAATAACAGAAGTATAAGATTAAATCAAGAATTAACAAAGATACATAAAGATGTATTAAATAATCTTAACTCCATTCATGGTGCATTGTTATGTATGAATAGAAGTATTCGAGCAGAAGGAACGTTTGGAATAATAAAATGTGATAAATCTTATAAAAGATTGAGACGAAAAGGATTGGAGAATGTTCAATTAGAATTTTTATTAGTTGTATGTGGATATAACTTATATAAATATCATAATAAAATAATTAGATTACAAAAATGTGCATAAAAATGCGATTAGGTTTTACATAATACAGATACGAATCCTATTTGTTTTTTTGTGATGCTTAAAAATATATTTGTTAAATAGAAATTACAAAATACAATTAATAAATTTTATAAAATATTTCAAAAAGAGATTTGAGCTAAAGTCTTAACTCAAATCTCTTTTTTCTTCGAGACTTTTTTACAGCCCCTTAGGTCTTTCAAAAATGATGTAGCCAACACTTCATTCTAAAGAAAAGCTGAATAAAGAGCTCTTTTAAAGATGAAACATGTTCTTCTACAAAAATATCTCCGCCATAAGAGATGACTTCACTGTAAGTTTGATACCCAATAAAAACATCATCTTTTGCATATATATTATTTGTAAAAGTATAATTCCCGATGGAAACGCTTTTGCCAGAATAAATATTCTGGGTATCAGAAAAATTTCCAATTTCCACATTTCCATTTGCACAAATGTATAACACATCTGCACCATCTTCCAAGATGACATCACCACCAACAAAAATACCGCTTTTAACGCAACAATTTTTGCCAGCGTAGAGGTTTCCTGTGATATCAATAACATTGTTACCTAGATCGAGAATTGAATTCTCTTTCATAAATACATCACAGTCTACCAAATCTTTCCGATTCAATGAAAAGACCTCCTTTAAAAAATTATAGGTAAAACAATTTTAACACAAATAATTTGAAGAGTCAACAAGAAGCTGTTGATAAATATATACTTTTATGATAACATGATTGAAAGAAAGTTATTCGAAAATAAATGGTGGAGGTAAGAAATGGAAGAAATGTTTGATGTACTTAATGAGTTAGGAGAATTTACAGGAGAAATTGCTACTAGAGAAGAATGTCATCAAAAGGGATTATGGCACAGAGCAGTATATGCATTCATTATGGATAAAAAAGGAAACATCTTGTTACAAAAAAGAAGTGCCAATAAAAAGATGTGGCCTAATATGTGGGATGTTACGGTTGGTGGACATGTTGATAGTGGAGAGTTTGGAAGACAAGCTTTAATACGAGAAGCCAAAGAAGAACTAGGATTAGACATAGAAGATAATGAAATTAAATATGTAGTAGGTTCAACCTCTATAAACCAAAAGGGAAATATTTTGGATAAACACTATAATGAATGTTATTTAATAACAAAAGAAATTGATGTAACAAAAATAAAATTGCAAAAAGAAGAAGTATCAGAAATAAAATATTTTTCAAAAGATGAATTATTAAAAAGAATTGCTAATAATTATGAAGGATTAACTGATAAAACCGGACCTTGGAACTTTTTAGAGAGAATATTGAAGAAAAATGATTGACAAATGTAAAACAAACATGGTAAAAAATAAAGCATAAATTAAGAGTTTACCTAAAGTAGTAATACTTGAGCGGTAAAGAGTAATTAAAAGATTACTTACACTTATAAGCCGAGATTAAACGAGTCTTGCAAAGGAGTCTTAAAAGATTTTTTTGTGAGGCTTTTTTGATTCTATAAAAGGGGGAATGAAATATGAAGTATTTTAAAAAATTAGTAGGAGAAAGAATCTATTTATCTCCAAGAAATGTAGAAGATGTAGAAACATTTACAGAATGGATGAATGATTTTTATATAACAGATTATACAGGAAGAAGTTCTCGAACTATAACATTACAAGAAGAAAAAGCATATTTAGAAAAAGAACAAAACAATAAAAACATATTTGCAATAATAGATTTACAAACAGATGAAATGATTGGAACTATTGGATTACATGAGATTAATCACATAAATAGGACTGCCACATTAGGAATATTTATAGGAAATAAAAATTATTGGAATAAAGGTTATGGAACTGAGGCAATACAGCTAATATTAGATTTTGGGTTCAATTATTTGAATTTAAACAATATTGACTTAGCTTTAATGGAATTTAATCAAAGGGCATTAAAATGTTATAAGAAATGTGGATTTAAAGAAATTGGTAGAAAAAGAAAATGTATTTTTATTAATGGAAAATATTATGATTCAATATTGATGGATATATTGGCAGAGGAGTTTACGGAAACATATATCAAAAACAAAAATATTAAATAAGAAAATATTTTGAAAAAATATTGTAAAAAAGTAGAAATTATGATATATTATATAATATATATGTAATAAAATTATTTAATTGCATATGATAATATTGCTATATAGCACAATAAAAAAGTGGTGAATCCAGCCATTAAATTGGAACTTAAAAAAGAAGGATTAGAGACTAAACTCTAATCTTTTTATTTAGAGCAAATTAATTAGCCAATAATAAAGGAATAAGCCCAAAAGTCTATTCCTTTATTACTTTAGAAAGCTTATCAATAGCCTTAGTTTCGATTCGAGAAACATAAGAACGGGAAATTCCCATAGATTGAGCGATTTCAATTTGAGTTTTAGGTTTGTGACCATCAAGACCGAAACGAAGCTCTAATATAGTACGTTCTCTATCCTTCAGGACATTTTTCATTTTTTCATACAACAATTTAACTTTCATTTTCAAGTCAACAGACTCCTCAACACTACGTTCATCATTTTCAAGAACTTCTTGTAAAGTCACAACATTATCATCTTTATCTTTTCCAATTGGTTCATTTAAATAGACTTCAGATGATAACTTTTTGGTTGCTCTAAAATGCATAAGGATTTCATTATCTATACAACGGGAGACATATGTAGATAAACGAGCACCTTTTTCTGGTTTAAAACTGTTAATGCCTTTAATAAGTCCTATAGTTCCAATTGAAATTAAATCATCTTGATCAACATTTGAATTAGAATATTTTTTACAAACATGTGCAACTAATCTTAAGTTTCTTTCTATAAGTATATTACGAGCATCTTCATCACCTGTGCTTAATTTTTCAAGGTACATAGCTTCTTCTTCAGAAGTTAAAGGTTCAGGAAAAAGCTGGCTACCTGAGATATATCCTACTGTAAAAACTGCAGTTTGCAAAAACTGTAGAAAACCACTTATACAAAGTGAGGAAAACATATAAGCACCTCCATCTTTTAATTATATGTTTTAAATAATTAAAAGTGCCTGACCGGTAAAATTAAATTTTTGAATAAAATTTTCTAAAACGTTCAAACTAAACATAGGAGGTAAATTATGGAAGATATTAATGTAAAAGTTTTAGATGAAGTAAACAAAGGCTCAACAATGGGGATGGATGCAATTCACTTTGTGTCTGAAAAGGTATCTGATGAAAGGTTCAAAAAAGTTTTAGATGTGGAATATGGTAAATACAAAGACATCACTAATAGAGTAAACAATATATATTCACAATATACAGTTAAGAAAGATCCTCACGAAACAAATGCCATGACAAAAATGATGACTTGGTATGGTATTAATATGAAAACAATGACAGACCAAAGCAATTCTAAAATTTCTGAATTACTTATGCAAGGAACAAATATGGGAATTATAGAAGGAAGAAGACTTCTTAATAATAATCCTAGTGTTGCACCTGAAGTTAAGCAAATATTACAAGATTTTGTAGTTATGCAAGAAGATAGTGTTGAAACTTTTAAAAAATACTTATAATACTATAACTTTTATATACCTATTTCATTGTCAAAACATAGATAAGGTCTTTGGTATGTGGCTTAGACTAATTTAATAGGTATATAAAAGTTTTAAATATGCTGTATGAATAAAAAAATATGCATATTTTTTTAAAATAGGTATTGAAAAGTATATAATTTTGTTATAGAATAAGCTTGGCTGTAAAAGGCAAATAATAGATATCATTGTCAAAGAAAAAGTATTTTTTGGCAGATAGAAGGAGGAAATTTTATGTCAGTAAAAGTAGGAATTAATGGTTTTGGAAGAATAGGAAAATTAGCTTTCCAAGCAGCATTAGGTAAAGAGGAGGTTGAAGTCGTAGCAGTTAACGACCCATTTGTGGCAGCTGATTATATGGCATATATGACAAAATTCGATACTGTACATGGAAGATTTAACGGGACAGTTGAAGAAAAAGATGGAAATTTAGTAGTAAATGGAAGAACAATAAAAGTATATAATGAAATGGATCCAAAGAATATCCCATGGGGAGAACTTGGAGTAGAATATGTATTAGAATGTTCAGGTGTTTTCACAACACTTGAAAAAGCGCAAGCACATTTAGATGCAGGAGCAAAAAAAGTATTAATAAGTGCACCATCAAAAGATGCTCCAATGTTTGTAATGGGTGTAAATAATGAAACATATACAACAGATATGAACATTGTTTCAAATGCATCATGTACAACAAACTGTTTAGCACCACTTGCTAAAGTAATAAATGATAACTTTGGAATAAAAGAAGGACTTATGACAACAGTTCATGCTACAACAGCAACACAAAAAACTGTTGACGGAGCTTCTAAAAAAGACTGGAGAGGTGGACGTGCAGCAGCAGCTAACATCATTCCATCATCAACAGGAGCAGCAAAAGCTGTAGGAAAAGTTATCCCATCATTAAATGGAAAATTAACAGGAATGTCATTCAGAGTACCAACAGTTGATGTTTCAGTTGTAGACTTAACAGTTAACCTAGAAAGACCAACAACTTATGAAGAAATATGTGCAGCTGTTAAAAGAGCAACAGAAAATGAAATGAAAGGAATAATGGAATATACAGACGAAGCTGTAGTTTCATCAGACTTTGTTTCAGATATGCATACATCAATATTTGATGCATCAGCAGGAATAATGTTAACAGATACATTTGTTAAATTAGTTGCATGGTATGACAACGAATGGGGATATTCAAACAAATTAGTTGACTTAGCTTGTTATATGGCTTCAGTTGACCATAAATAATAAAATATTAAGGTTAGGGGCATTCTAGCCTCTAGCCTTTTGAAAGTTTAGGAGGAATTATAAAATGAGCAAAAAAACAGTAAAAGATATCGACTTAAAAGGAAAAAAAGTATTTGTAAGATGTGATTTTAATGTACCAATGGATGAAAATAGAAATATAACAGACAATAGAAGAATAGTAGCAGCACTACCAACAATAAAATATTTATTAGAACAAAATTGTAAAGTTATATTAGCTTCACATTTAGGAAGACCAAAGGGAGAATTTAAACCAGAATATTCTTTAGCACCTGTGGCAGCAGAATTATCAAAATTATTAGGACAAGAAGTTTTTATGGCTAAAGATGTTATTGGAGAAAGTGCAAAAACATTAGCAGCAAATTTAAAAGAAGGCCAAGTAATGTTACTTGAAAATGTAAGATTCCATAGAGAAGAAACAGATAATGAACCAGAATTTGCAAAAGAATTAGCAAGTATGGCAGAAGTATTTGTAAATGATGCATTTGGAACAGCACATAGAGCACATGCTTCAACAGAGGGAATATCTCATTACTTACCATCAGTTTCAGGATTTTTAATTGAAAAAGAATTAAAATTCTTAGGAGATGCTTTAAATAATCCAGAAAGACCATTTGTTGCAATATTAGGAGGAGCAAAAGTTTCTGATAAAATTGGAGTTATTGATAGTTTATTAGAAAAAGTAGATACATTAATGATTGGTGGAGGAATGGCATATACATTCTTTAAAGCACAAGGATATGAAGTAGGAAATTCATTATGTGAACCAGATAAATGTGATTTAGCATTAAACTTAATGAATAAAGCTAAAGAAAAGGGAGTAAAATTTTTATTGCCAATAGATACAAAAATAGGTAAAGAATTTAAGCCAGACACAGAAAGCAAAACAGTAGCTTGGACAGAAATTCCAGAAGGATGGGAAGGATTTGACATTGGAGAAAAAACTATTGAAATGTTTAAAGAAGAACTAAAAACAGCTAAAACTGTTGTATGGAATGGACCTTTAGGATTATTTGAATTTGATCAATTTGTTATTGGAACAAATGAAATAGCTCATGCATTAGCAGAATTAGATGCCACAACAATAATTGGTGGTGGAGATTCAGCAGCAGCAGTAGAAAAAGCAGGATTAGCAGATAAAATGACACATATTTCAACAGGTGGAGGAGCATCATTAGAATTCTTAGAAGGAAAGAAATTACCAGGAATTGAATGTCTACAAGATAAATAAGGAGGTAATAAAATGAGAAGAAAAGTAATTGCAGGAAATTGGAAAATGAATATGCTTCCAAATGAAGCTATTAATTTTATTACTGAACTTGCACCACTTGTAAAAGATACTCAAAATGAAGTAATACTATGTGTTCCTTATACAGATTTATTTTATGCATTATTACATGTGCAAGGAACAAATATAAAAATTGGAGCACAAAATATGCATTGGGAAACATCAGGAGCATACACAGGTGAAGTTTCTGCACAAATGTTAAAATCAATTGGAGTTGAATATGTAATAATAGGACATTCTGAAAGAAGACAATATTTTGCTGAAACAGATGAAACAGTTAATAAAAAAATTAAAAAAGCTTTAGAAACAGGGTTGAAACCAATTTTATGTGTTGGAGAAACATTAGAACAAAGAGAAGCAGGAATAACAGAACAAATTATAACAAATCAAGTAGAAAAAGCATTTAATGAAATATCAGCAGATGATTTAGATAAAATAATAATAGCTTATGAACCTATTTGGGCAATTGGAACAGGAAAGACTGCAACTAAAGAAGATGCAAATAACACAATTATGCAAATCAGAAAAAAAGTGGCAGAAATGTATGGACAAAACGAGGCAAATGGAGTTATAATACAGTACGGTGGAAGTGTAAAATCATCAAACGCAAAAGAACTATTTGAAATGTCAGATATAGATGGAGGACTTGTCGGAGGCGCAAGCTTAAAAGCAGAAGAGTTCTCAAAAATAGTAAATTTTGATAAATAAAATAGTATACTAGCATTTTAAGGGACTGTCCCCAAATTCGCGAAAAAAAGGACTGTCCCCAAATTAACAGGAGGAGATTAAAATGGAGAAAAAACCCGTAATGCTAATGATATTAGATGGATTTGGAATAAATGATAACCCAGACGGAAATGCAGTAAAGCAAGCTAATACACCTAATATTGATAAACTTATGAAAAAATATCAAACAACAGAAATTTATACAAGTGGACTAAGAGTTGGACTACCAGAAGGACAAATGGGAAATTCAGAAGTAGGACACACAAATATAGGAGCAGGAAGAATTGTATATCAAGAACTAACAAAAATAACAAAATCAATTGAGGATGGAGACTTCTTTACAATACCAGAATTCATTGAAGCAATTGAAAATTGTAAAAAATACAATTCAAAATTGCATATATTAGGTCTTTTATCAGATGGAGGAGTACATAGTCATAATAGACATTTATATGGTTTACTAGAAATGGCTAAAAGAAGAGATTTTGAAAATGTTTATGTACATTGTTTCTTAGATGGTAGAGACACACCACCAGCATCAGCAGAAGGATATTTAACTGAACTTGAAGAAAAAATGAAAGAAAAACAAGTTGGAAAAATTGCTAGTATATCTGGAAGATATTATGCAATGGATAGAGATAAAAGATGGGAAAGAGTTAAAAAATGTTATGATGCATTAGTATATGGTGAAGGAAACAAAGCACCATCAGCAACAATAGCAATCGAAAACTCATATCAAAAAGAAGTATTTGATGAATTTGTTGAACCAACAGTAATATGCAATGGAGAAACACCAGTAGCAACAATACAAGAACATGATTCTGTAATATTCTTTAACTTTAGACCAGATAGAGCAAGAGAAATAACAAGAGCAATTGTAGATCCTAATTTTGATGGATTTGAAACAAAGAAAATGGAAACATATTTTGTATGTTTTACAAGTTATGATGAAACAATGCCAAATGTAAAAATAGCGTTTAAAAAAGAACCATTAGTAAATACTTTTGGAGAAGTATTAGGCAAAAATGGTTTAACACAATTGCGTATTGCAGAAACAGAAAAATATGCACATGTTACATTTTTCTTTAATGGTGGAGAAGAAAAACAATATCCTGGAGAAGACAGAATATTAGTACCATCTCCAAAAGTTGCAACTTATGATATGCAACCTGAAATGAGTGCTTATGAAGTTACAGAAAAAGTAATAGAAGCAATTAACAGTGATAAATATAATGCAATAATTTTAAATTATGCAAATCCAGATATGGTTGGACATACAGGAAGTTTACCTGCTGCAATTAAAGCAGTAGAAACAATTGATGAATGTGTTGGAAAAGTAGTTGATGCTATGCTTGCACATGATGGAACAATGTTAATAACAGCAGACCATGGAAATTGTGAGCAAATGATAGATTATAAAACAGGAGAACCACATACAGCACATACAACAAATCCTGTACCATTAATATTAGTATCAAAAGATGAAAACTTAAAAATTAAATCTGGAAAATTAGCAGATTTAGCTCCAACTCTATTAGAAATATTAGGAATAGAACAACCTGCAGAAATGACAGGGGAAAGTATTCTAATAAAATAAAGGTGAAGAAATTGTTAGATAATTCAAAAACAATAAAAGAAATATATGATGAAATACAAAGAAAAATATTTTTAGTTATACCTGAAAAATGGGATGAAATATATCTTTATGCATCAATAATTGATAGATTAGGAAATGTGCAAACAGGTGAAATGTATTTTTACTTTATGCCAAAAGGAATCTTAAAAAGAAGATTTATAAATGTATATGAAGTCCCATCAAAATATGATATTGAAGAAGATGAATATTTGAAAGCAGTAGAAGACTTGTATGATGAAATAAAATTACTTAGAGATGAAAGCATTAACGCTGGTCGAAAAACATGGTCAAATATTACTATATCAATAAAAAACGGTAGATTTAAAATAGAATATAATTATGATAATTTAATAGGAGGAAAAGATGCCTATTATGAGCATCATATATATTGGAGACAAAAATATTTACATATAGAACCACAAGGCAAAAAAGAAAAACAAGCTATTGAAGCTTATTTAGCGAGTAGAACAAAAAGTCCCAAAAAAGATGAACAATATGATGAAGGGATTTATTCAAAAATTGGTATTAAGTGATAAAATCACTATAATATATAGGCAAAAGCCATTAAAAGAAGGAAAGGAAGTATTTTTATGAAAAACTATTTAGACATTGAAAGTGTAAGAGCATTAGAAGTGCTAGACTCAAGAGGAAACCCAACAGTACAAGTAGAAGTAACAACATTTGATGGAAGCTGTGGAGTAGCTATGGTTCCATCAGGAGCATCAACAGGAAGCTTTGAAGCTGTTGAATTAAGAGATGGAGATAAATCAAGATATATGGGAAAAGGAGTTTTAAAAGCAGTTGAAAATGTAAATACAATAATAGCTCCAGCCCTAGTAGGAATGAATGTTTATGACCAAGCTATGATTGATAAAACACTTATCGAACTAGATGGAACAGAAAATAAAGGAAAATTAGGAGCAAATGCAACACTTGGAGTATCACTTGCAGTAGCAAAAACAGCAGCCGCTTCTTTAGGAATGGAATTATATCAATACATTGGTGGAGTAAATGCAAAAACATTACCAGTTCCAATGATGAACATAATGAATGGTGGAAAACATGCAGATTCAACATTAAGTGTACAAGAATTTATGATAATGCCAGTTGGAGCAAAATCATTTACAGAATGTTTACGTATGTGTGCTGAAATTTACCATACATTGAAAAAAGTATTAAAAGCAAAAGGATTAGGAACAGGTGTTGGAGATGAAGGTGGATTTGCACCAAATGTTAAAGATGAAGATGAAGCTTTACAATTAATAGTTGAAGCAATAAAAGAAGCTGGATATAAACCAGGAGAAGAAGTATGCTTAGCATTAGACTTAGCTGCAACAGAAATGTATGACGAAGCTAAAAAAATAGGAAAAGATGGATGCTATCACTTCTGGAAAATTGGTGTTACAAAAACATGTGATGAAATGATTGATTTCATAGCAGACTTATGTGAAAGATATCCAATAATTTCAGTTGAAGATGGTTTAGCAGAAGAAGACTGGGATGGATGGAAAAAACTAACAGATAGATTAGGAAATAAAGTTCAACTAGTTGGAGATGACTTATTTGTAACAAATATCAAGAGATTACAAAAAGGAATTGATATGGGAGTAACAAATAGTATTCTAATCAAATTAAACCAAATAGGAACATTAACAGAAACATTAGATGCTATTGAATTAGCTAAGAAAAATGGATATACAGCTGTTGTATCACATAGAAGTGGTGAAACAGAAGATACAACTCTTGCAGATGTTGCAGTTGCTACAAATGCAGGACAAATCAAAACAGGTGCACCATGTAGAACAGATAGAGTTGCTAAATACAATAGATTATTAAATATCGAAAATGAATTAGGAACAATTGCAGTTTATCCAGGAAGAAAAGGATTAAACAGATAAAAACAATAAAAGTCCAAAAAGTACAAGAAAAGTCTTGTACTTTTTTCTTTTTAATGGTATATTTATAGAGAAAATAAGAGTTTTATGGAGGAATTAATAATATGAAAATATTAATAACAGGTGCTAATGGAATGTTAGCTAAAGAAGTAAAAGAAAAATTTGAAAAAGGAAATGAGATTATTGCAACAGACGTATCTGAATTAGATATAACAAATGAACAAGGAGTAATGGATTATGTATCAAAAGTAAAACCAGAATATATAATCAATTGCGCAGCATATACAGCTGTAGACAAAGCAGAAGAAAATTATGAATTAGCAGATAGAATAAATGGAGATGGACCTGCTAATTTAGCAAAAGCTGCAAAAGCTGCTGGAGCAAAACTAGTACATATTTCAACAGATTATGTATTTGGAGGAGATTTACCAATTTCAGAAGATTATAGCGAAGATGCACCTAAAGCACCTGTAACAGCTTATGGAAAAACAAAGTTACATGGTGAACAAGGAATAGAGAATAATATGACAGACTATTATATTTTCAGAACAGCTTGGTTATATGGTGTTGGAGGAAATAATTTTGTAAAAACTATGACAAAATTAGGCTCAACAAAAGATGAACTAAATGTAGTAGCAGACCAACATGGAAGCCCAACTTATGCAAAAGACTTAAGCAATATTATTTATCAAGCTATAGAAAAGAAAATACCTTATGGTATATATAATGCAACAAATCAAGGATATACAACATGGTATGATTTTACTAAAGAGATATTAGATGAACAAGAAATAAAATGTAAAGTAAATCCTGTAACAACTGAACAATATATAGAAATGATGAAAATCACACAAGCCAAAAGACCATTTAATTCACAAATGTCTAAAAAGAAATTATTAGACCAAGGAATAGAAATTCCTGATTGGAAAGATGGTTTAAAAAGATATTTAGAAGAAGCAAAACAATTAGAACAATAAGAAAGGAATGTGATTTATATGAAAAATAGAAAAGGTATTATATTAGCTGGAGGAAGTGGGACAAGACTTTATCCACTAACACTTGCAATTTCAAAACAAATTATGCCAGTATATGATAAACCGATGATTTATTATCCGTTATCAATGCTAATGTTATCAAATATTAGAGAGGTATTAATTATATCTACACCTAGAGATATAAAACTATTTGAAGAACTATTAGGAGATGGTTCTAAATGGGGAATGAAATTTTCTTATGCAGTTCAAGACAAACCAAGAGGGTTAGCAGATGCATTTATAATAGGTGAAGAATTTATTGGTGATGATGATGTAGCAATGGTTCTAGGTGATAATATATTTTTCGGACAAAGTTTAACTGAAAAATTAGAAAGAGTTTCAAATAATCACGAATTTGCGACAATATTTGGTTATCCTGTAAAAGATCCTAGATCTTATGGGGTAGTGGAAGTAGATGAAGATAATAATGCAATTTCAATAGAAGAAAAACCAAAAGAGCCTAAATCAAATTTATGTGTACCTGGTTTATATTTCTACCCAAATGATGTTGTACAAATTGCAAAACAAGTAAAGCCATCTGGAAGAGGTGAAATTGAAATAACTACAGTTAACGAAGAATATTTAAAACAAAAAAGGTTAAAAGTAGAAAGGCTAGGAAGAGGCTTAGCTTGGCTTGATACAGGAACACATACTGATTTATTAGAAGCAGCTAATTTTGTAAAAACAATAGAAAATAGACAAGGAATGCAAGTTTCATGTCCAGAAGAAATTGCTTACAGAAAAAAATGGATTGACAAAGAAAAATTATTGGATGCGGCAAAACCATTTTTAAAAACTGAATATGGAAATTATTTAAAGAATTTAGCTGAAGGAAAGATTTATTAAAAGATATAAAACAAAAAGAAAATCTGCAGAGAAAATTATTTTCTCTGCAGATAAAAGGATTATGCTTATTTGCTGGCATCGACAATTCTGTCAATTTCCGAATTTAACTCCATTTCTGTGACGAATTCTGGAAGCACAATGGCTTTGTCTACTGTTGGAATATCAATGTATTTCCAGGTATTCTCAGCCAACTCTTCATCATAATTCTTTAAAAGAATTTGATGGACATGCTTCTCAAACCAATCAGCATCAATTGTGATGTTATATTCGGACTTGATTTTTTGGACAGTTGAAATGAAGAACTTATCATTCAGTGGAGCCAAGTCACGACGAAATGTTGCTCCATTTACAACTTTACCAGTGCGATTGTAAACAAATTCGTCATCAAACCGTTTCGAAACATCTACGAGAGTCCGAATCCAACGATCCCATTCGAAATCCTGATGCAAGTGAGTTTCATATTGAGAATCAATCCAATTAGGATTTAATTTCTTAAAGATTTCGGGATGTGAAGATTCATCTACTGCAGCCTGGGGAATGTTTTCTTGAAGATGTTTTTCTAATGTATCTTTAATTCCTTTAAGATTATTAGGCGTGCTGTGAAAAGTTACAGTAGAAACTTTTCCTGTCAGAGGATGCTCCGTAAAATGGAAAACTTGACGAGGTCCGTACATACGAAGTGCATCGGGTAGAAGTAAAGTTGGAATAATTCCATCAATTTCTTCTAGTGATTTTCCAGTCCGCAAAAGAGCAAGTACTTTCGAAATAGTGTGGTTCATTAATAACATGGAATCAATCTCCTTTTAAAAATATAAATGTTACTAATAATATTTTAGCATAGTTACATTAAAAAATCAAGTTTGGTTTACTATGTTTAGAAATTAAAAGTATTTATAAAAAGTATATAGAAGAAAGGAATATATCTATTATGGATGAATATCTAAGTTTTGCAATAGAAATTGCAAAAAAAGCAGGAAAAGTAATGTTGAAGTATTTTTATGAGGATAATGGGGCTAATTATAAAGCTGATCAAACCATTGTTACTAAAGCAGATACCGAAATCAATCAGTATTTAATTGAAAAAGTTAAGGAAAAATATCCTGAACACTCTGTTGATGGTGAAGAAGAAAAATTTGGAAAAAGTAAATATATATGGGTATGTGATCCTGTTGACGGAACAGCTATGTATGCTAGGCGTATTCCAGTAGCGGTTTTTTCGTTAGCATTAGTTATTGATGGCGACCCCAAAATCGGTGTAATATATGATCCATTTACGGAAAATATGTATTATGCAAAAAAAGGGGGAGGAGCATATAGAAATGGAAAAAAAATAAAGGTTAATAATATTTATCTAGATGATAAAAAAAGTATAGCAAACTTTGATATGTGGCCACAAGCTGAATATAATTTATATGATGTATTTAAGAAATTGGGAGAAAAAACCTATTTTGTTGGACTAGGTAGTATAATTAGAGCATGTATCTGTATTGCTAATGGTGATTTTAATTTAGCAATTTTTCCGGGTACTAAACATAAGAACTGTGATATAGCTGCTGCAAAAGTTATTGTAGAAGAAGCTGGAGGAAAGGTAACTAATTTATTTGGCAAAGAACAAAGATATGATCAAGATATTTGTGGCGCGGTTATTAGTAATGGATATGTCCATGATGAAGCAATAAATTGTATAAATGAAAATTTAAATAAAAAACTTTAAATAAAATATATTTTTAAATATTGACTTTTGAATATATTTTGTGATATTTCATATATAAAGAAAGAAGGAATAATAATGGGAAAATTTAAAAGAATTGATACATCAATAGAAGGTGTATGCATAGTAGAACCAACAGTATTTGGAGACAATAGAGGATATTTCATGGAAACATACAGCAAAGCTGATTTTGCTGAAATCGGATTAGATTATGACTTTGTACAAGACAATCAATCAAAATCTAAAAAAGGAGTTTTAAGAGGCTTACATTTTCAAAAAGAAAATACACAAGCAAAATTAGTAAGATGTATTAAAGGAGAAGTATTTGATGTTGCAGTAGACTTAAGACCAGGAAGTAAAACTTATGGAAAATGGGAAGGAGTTATATTAACAGAAGAAAATAAGAAAATGTTTATGATTCCAAAAGGATTTGCACATGGATTTTTAGTATTATCAGATGAAGCTGAATTTGCATATAAATGTGATGATATATATAATCACGAAGCAGAAGGTGGACTAAAATATGATGATCCAGATGTTGGAATAAAATGGCCAATGGGAAATTTAAAAATAGAAGATTTACTAACATCTGAAAAAGATGCAAAATGGCCATCTTTACAAGAATTGAAAAAAACTGATTTATTCAAAAATCTAAATTAGGAGGAAAATTAAAAATGAAAAATGTATTAATAACAGGTGCAGCAGGATTTATTGGTGCAAACTTTGCTGAATATTTTGTAAATAAATATCCTGAATATAACATAGTTGTAGTAGATAAACTAACTTATGCTGGTAATTTAGCAAATTTAAATAAAGTTAAAGATAAAATTACATTTGTGCAAGCAGATATATGTGATTTCGAAAAAATGAAAGAAATATTTAATAAATATCAAATAAATGGAGTAATTCATTTTGCTGCTGAATCACATGTAGATAACAGTATAAAAAATCCATTTATATTTACACAAACAAATGTAATAGGAACACATACACTATTAGAGACAGCAAAAACAATTTGGGGCGAAGGCTCACCAAACAAATTTGTACATATCTCAACAGATGAAGTATATGGAGCTTTAGGAGAAAATGGATATTTTACAGAACATTCTCCAATTCAACCAAGTAGCCCATATTCATCTTCAAAAGCAAGTTCAGACTTAATTGCATTTGCATATCATACAACATACAAAATGAATGTAAATGTAACAAACTGTTCAAACAACTATGGGCCATACCAACATAATGAAAAATTGATACCACATATGATTAAACTTGCATTAAATGATGAAAAATTACCTGTATATGGAACAGGAAAAAATATAAGAGATTGGTTATATGTTGAAGACCACTGCAAGGCAATAGATCTAGTATTCCACAATGGAGTAGCAGGAGAAAGATATAACATTGGTGGTCACAATGAAAAAAGAAATATAGATATTGTTAAACTAATTTTAAAAAGATTAGGAAAATCAGAAGATTTGATTCAATATGTAGAAGATAGAAAAGGTCATGATTATAGATATGCTATTGATCCAAGCAAAATTAAAGCAGAACTTGGATGGGAACCAGAAACAAAATTTGAAGACGGAATTGTAAAAACAATAGATTGGTATTTGGCAAATCCTGATTGGTTAAAATAATTTAATAATAAAGTAACATGATACCATGTTAGTCAGATACATATATATTAAAAACATTACAAATTTTGGACAAGATAAATTTTCGTATAAAATCTAAAAGTACAACACGAACATCTCTCACTTAGTCCAAAAATTAATATATTACTATTCCATGGCAAAAACATAGCTGGGGTCATCCCCATAGTGGGTCTTTGCCTTATTCCATAGTAATATATTAATTTTGGAATCAAGAGGGTACTTACGTTTTGTACTTTAAGATTTTTTATACTTAAGTTTAGATGCACAAAATTTTCCATTAATTTAATATATATGTATCTGACTAACTATGGTATTTTGTTGTTTTTTACTTGATATTTATCATTAATTGATATATAATATACACATTAAAGGAGAAAAAAATGCCAAGATTTTTTGTAAGAAATGAGCAAATACAAGGAAAAACAATAGAAATATTAGGAGAAGATGTAAAACACATAAAAAATGTACTTAGAAAACAAGTAGGCGACGACATAGAAGTATGCAATCAAGATACTGAAAAATCATATATATGTGAGATTACAAAAATAGAAACAGAAAGTATATTAACAGACATCATAGAAGAATTACAAGGATATGATAATAAAATAAAAGTTGATATATATCAAGGATTGCCTAAAGCAGATAAAATGGAATTAATAATACAAAAAGCAGTTGAACTTGGTGTAAACTCAATAATTCCAGTAGATATGAAAAGATGTGTAGTAAAATTTGATTCTAAAACAGAAACTAAGAAAATAGAGAGATGGCAAAAAATTGCTGAAAGTGCAGCAAAACAATCAGGAAGAAATACTATACCACAAATAAAAAATGTTGTAAAAATTGAAGATATTATAAAAAACAAAGAACAATATGACTTGATTATAGTATGTTATGAAAATGAAAAACAAAATTATATAAAAAATGAATTAGTAAAATTAAAAAACATAAATAAGCAAGAAATAAATATTGCAGTAGTAATTGGCCCAGAGGGAGGACTTGAAGAAAAAGATGTCAAATACTTAGAACAAAATGGAGCCAAGATAGTATCATTAGGAAATAGAATTTTAAGAACAGAAACAGTTGCTTTAAATTTATTAAGCATTATTATGTATGAACTTGAACATTAACAAAGGAGAAAATAAAATGGAAATTTTAAAAAAGCCAATAGTTATAGATATAGTGGCAGAAATATTATATATGTTATTAATAATAGCATTTTTCGCATGTTTTAATACACAAGCAATTATGTTAGAAAATACAGTATTAATTAAGTATATTGATATATCAAGCATTACTTTTTTAGGCATAGCAATAATAATGCTTGAAGTTGGATTTAGAAAAAATAAATCAAAAATATTTGCAAATGGAATAGAATTTATAATTTTAGCAATAGCAACTTTATTGATAAAACATATACCAAAAACTTTGGGATATAGTATAGAAAAGTACACTGAAAAAGTAGCTTATATTTTTTCACTATATTATGTTTTAAAAACAGCAGTAATTTATACAAAATATAGATATAAACAATTACAAGACTTAAGTGATATAAAGGAAATTGTTAAAGATGAACCAGTTAAAAAGGCATCAAAAAGAAAAAATAAAAAAGTAGAAGAAGGAAAATGATATGGTAAAAAGTATGACAGGGTATGGCAAAAGTAATTTAGCCATAAATTCAAGAGAATATCAAGTTGAAATTAAAACTGTAAATCACAAGTATACTGATATAAGCATAAAACTTCCACGTGCACTTAGTTATTTAGAAGAAGATGTTAGAAAGTTAATAATTTCAAAAATAAGCAGAGGAAAAGTTGATATATTAATTTCATTTGAGGACTATAGTGAAGAAGGAGATAATGTTGTATTTAATACTGAGTTAGCTAAGTTATATATTAAAAATTTGAAAAAGTTAGCAGAAGAAGAAAATATATCAGCAAATATTGAAGTTACAGAAATAACGAAATTTCCTGATGTTTTAACAATTAAAAACTCATTTGATAATGAACAAATAAAATCAGAAGTTTTGCAAACAGTAGAAGAAGCAATTTCTCAATTAATAGAAATGAGGAAGACAGAAGGAGAGAAGATAACAAAAGCTCTTTTACCTAGAATAGCTATGATAGAGAACAAAAAACAGGAGATTTTTGAATTATCTACTGGACTTATTGAGGAATATGTAGTAAAATTAGAAGCAAGAGTAAAAGAACTTTTAAAAACAGAGGATATTGATAAATCAAGATTAATGCAAGAAATTGTTATATATGCTGATAAATGTTCTGTTGAAGAAGAAATAACAAGATTAACTAGTCATATAGAACAATTACGAAAACTTTTTGATTCTGCCGAGCCATCTGGAAAGAAGATGGATTTTATAATTCAAGAAATGAACAGAGAAACAAATACAATAGGCTCAAAAGCAAATAATCTTGAAATAACAAACAGAGTGGTAGATATAAAAACAATACTAGAAGACATAAGAGAACAAATTCAAAATATAGAATAGAAAGGGATGCAAAGAAATGCAATTAGTAAATATAGGTTTTGGAAATATTATAGCTGCAAATAAGATAGTAGCAATTGTAAGCCCTGAATCAGCACCTATAAAAAGAATGATTCAAGAGGCAAAAGATGCAAAAACTGCTGTTGACGCTACTTGTGGTAGACGTACAAGAGCTGTATTGATTATGGATTCTGGACATATAATTTTATCAGCAGTACAACCAGAAACTGTTGCAGGAAGAGTAGACAAAGATATATCAACAGCACAAGTTGTTTCAGAAGATTAGTATAAGTAATAATTATAAAATAATTTTTTAGGGGGAATTTTAAAATGATGGTAAAACCAACAGTACAAGAATTACTAACAAAAGCAAAAAACAGATATGAATTAGTAATAGCTACTTCAAAAAGAGCTAGACAAATTTCAAGTGGAGCTGAAGTAAAAACTAAAGTTAAGGAAGAATCAGCTGTTACACTTGCAGCAAATGAAATTGCTGAAGGCAAAGTTGAGATAATTGAGCCTAAGGAAGAAGAGTCTGAAGATAATAATGTAGAAGAAGGAGAATAAAAGTGTTAGTAATATTATCAGGAGTATCTGGAGCAGGAAAAGATACAATAAAAAAAGAATTAATGAAAAGAATGAATAATATAATAACTCTTCCATCCTTTACATCAAGAGAAATGAGACCAGGAGAAGAAGAAGGAGTACAATATCATTTTATTTCAAAAGAAGCATTTGAAGATAAAATTAGAAATGGTGATTTTTATGAATATGATGTACATCACGGAAATTACTATGGAACTTCAAGAAAGCTTATGAACGAAAAAATGAGCCAAGGAAAAATAATAGTAAAAGATATTGAAGTAAATGGAACAGAAAATCTTTTAAAACTTTTAGGAAATGACACAAGAATTGTTACAATTTTCTTGAAAGTTAAAAAAGAAGAATTAAAAAGAAGACTTATCGAAAGAGGAGACAATATACAAGATATTGAAGTTCGCTTAAGTAGATTAGATTATGAAGAATCTAAAATAAATTTATATGATTATGTTTTAAAAAATGATGATTTTGAAAAAACTGTACAAGTCATTATGACAATCATAGAAAATGAAGAAAGAATTGAAAAAGATAGTATATAAAAAAGCTAAGCCACAGTTGTGGCCTAGCTTTTTACTTTGGAAGCATTGCTGGATGTACAATTGCGACAATGTTGCCATTATCATTAACTGCCCAAACTTTTCCATCCATGTATATGCAATGCATATCATTGGAAAAGAATCCTTCCAAATATTCGTTTTCATCATCTCCGTTTTCAGGATTTACACTGTATACAAGCAAATCAATTTGGCTATAATACAAATCCTGATGCCCAGGAACTTTAATGATGTCATGGAGTTGGCCGTCATCTACGAACTCAAGGTAAGGCTCATCTAAAGTAGATTCATCTTCTAAGTCATAGTCTTCATACCAATCTTCCCAATCTTCATTGATGATGTTATCATCATCAGATTTAGGGTGCCGAATAATGTCAATAATTAACCAAATTGCCAAAACTACTGCGAGGATAATAAAAAGAATTTCTGCAATGCTCATAAGATTTTTTACCTCCAAAGTAATATATTTTAATATACTACTAGTATAACACATTTTACATAAATTTGCAAAATATAAAAAATTTTACAAATTAGTGCAAAAAAAAATAAAATATGATAATATAAAAAAGGAGGTTATTATTATAAATATGATAGCAGAAATAGTAATAAACAGGTCAGCTAAAAGATTAAACCGAACATTTGATTACAGTATCCCAAAAGAATTAGAAGAACTAGTAATGATAGGTAGTACCGTTTTAGTACCATTTGGAAGGTCAAGTTCTTTAGAAGAAGGATATGTAGTAGCAATAAAAGAAAATACAGAATATGAAGTAAAAGAAATAGTAAAAATAAAACATAATTTAACAGAAAAACAAATACAAATGGCTCAATGGATGGCAAAGAGATACTTTTGTAATGTATCAGATTGCATTAAACAAATGTTAACACCAGGAACAAAAAATAAAAAAGCGACGAACAACGCACAAGACAAAACAATTAATGTTGTATACTTAAAAAAAGATATTGAAGAGACTCAATTTGATATAGATATAGGAAAAATAAAATCAGAAAAGCAAAAAAAGGTATTACAATTTTTAAAAGAAAATGAAGGTGCAACAGTAGCTGAAATAGAAATGTTTACAGGTTCTACAAGAGCAATAGTAAAAACGCTAGAAAAAAATGGATATGTAGAAATTATAGAAAAAAAAGTAGAGAGAAATCCACTTGCAAATAAAGAAATTTCTAAGACAGAAGATTTAAAGCTAACTGAAGAACAGCAATCTGCTTTTAACGAAATTTTCTCATCAATGAAAAACAATAAATATCAAAGTTTCCTTTTGTATGGTGTAACTGGTTCTGGAAAAACAGAAGTATATTTACAATTAATAAAACAAGCATTAAACCAAAATAAAACAGCAATAGTATTAGTGCCAGAAATATCTTTAACACCACAAATGATAGATAGATTTATAGCACGTTTCAATAAAGATGATATTGCCGTATTACACAGTAAATTATCAATAGGTGAGAGATATGATGAATGGAATAAAATTAAAGAAGGAAAAGCTAAAATAATCATTGGAGCAAGATCAGCAATATTTGCCCCAACAGAAAATATAGGAATAATCATAATAGATGAAGAGCATGATAGTTCATATAAATCAGAAGCAGTTCCTAAATATGATGCAAAAGAAATTGCTAAAAAAATAGCTAAAGAAAACAATTGCCCATTAGTATTAGGAAGTGCGACACCAGATTTAGTTACATATTATAAATCAGTAGAAGATGAAACCAAATTATTAAAATTAACTAAAAGAGCGAATAATTCAAAATTGCCAGAAGTAGAAATAATAGATTTGAAAATGGAACTTGCAAATGGAAATAGATCAATGCTAAGTGTGGCTTTACATGATGCAATTGAAAAAAATTTAAAAGAGAAAAGACAAACAATTCTATTTTTAAATAGAAGAGGATATTCAACATTTATCATGTGCCGAGAATGTGGATATACAGTAAAATGCAAAAATTGTAATATAAGTATGACATATCATAAAACAGAAAACAAATTAAAATGTCATTATTGTGGGTATGAAGAAGATGTTGTAAAAGTTTGCCCAGAATGTAAAAGTACAAAAATAAGATATTTTGGAACAGGAACACAAAGATTGGAGCAAGAAATAAACAAAATATTTCCACAAGCTAGTACAATTAGAATGGACATAGATACAGTAACAAAAAAGAATTCTTATGAAGAGATATTAAATACATTTAAAAATGATGGAATTGATATTTTAATAGGAACACAAATGGTGGTTAAAGGACATCATTTTCCAAATGTAACATTAGTAGGAGTTGTAGCAGCAGATAGCAGCTTAAATATAGATGATTTTAGAGCAAATGAAAGAACTTTTCAATTATTGACCCAAGTTGCTGGACGAGCTGGTAGGGAAAATCTACCTGGTAAAGTTATTATTCAAACATATAACCCAGAAAATTTCAGTATTCAATGTGCAAAACAGCAAGATTATGAAATGTTTTATAATACAGAAATAGAGTTAAGAAAACAGTTGAAATATCCACCATTTTGCGATATAATACTAATTGGATTTAATAGTTTGCTAGAAAAAGAGCTAATAGAAGTAACAAACAAAGTATATGACTATTTAAAAAACAATTTAAATGGACAAGACTTTATGGTTTTAAGACCAATGCCATCACCAATTGATAAGATTCAAAATAGATTTAGATGGAGAATCATCATAAAAGGAAATATGACAGAAGCGGCAAATACAGTCATTAATAATTGTTTAAAAAAGGTTTATGAAGCAAATTATAAAAATACAAGGGTTACAGTGGATGTTAATCCTAATAATATGATTTAAAATTTCAAAAGGACTGTCCCCAAATTCGCGAAAAAAAGGACCGTCCCCAAATTATCAGGAAGGAAGATAAAAATGGCGATACGCAATATCAGATTAGAAAAAGATGAAATATTAAAAAAGAAATCAAGAGAAGTTGAAAATATTGATGATAGAATTCAAACTTTGATAGACGATATGATAGAAACCATGTATAAATATAATGGGGTAGGATTATCAGCAGTGCAAGTAGGAGTATTAAAAAGAGTTGTAGTAATTGATATTGATGACGGAGAAGGAGTTAGAGTTTTAATAAATCCTAAAATAACAAAGGCAAAAGGAGAACAAGAGGTTGATGAAGGATGCTTAAGTTTTCCAAATCAATATGCTAAAGTTATCAGACCAAAAGAAGTTACTGCAGAAGCTTTAGATAGAAATGGTAAAAAATATACTATTAAAGCTAAAGATTTATTGGCACAAGCTATATGTCATGAAGTAGACCATTTAGATGGAATTACTTTTGTAGATATTATGATTCCAGGAACTTTAGAACATGTAGAACCAGAAAAAAATAAATAAAAAGGAGGATAACAAATGAAGAAAAAACAAATAATACCATTAGTTATATTAGTAGTTGTAATACTTGCACTAATTTTTATATTTACAAGAAACAAAGGTGATAACCAAAAAAGATTATTGCAAATTTATAGCCAGCTTGAATCAAGTCAAGAATATTTATTTGAAATGAAACAAGATGAAAATAACAAAACAATAATGGCTAAAAAAGGTGAAAAAACAATAATAGATCAATACTCAAAAGATAGTCATACAACAACAATAATAAAAGAAAATGACACATATTTAGTATTACATGATAGAGAAGAATATTATATTTATAGACATAATAATATTGAACAATCTGTATTAACAGATGGATTAAAGGAAATAATAAATAAAAAGTTTACAACAGGAACAGAAAAAATCAAAGGTCAAAAATATAATTATGAAGAATATCAAGGAAGTACTATGTTTATGCAATCAAGTTCTTTAGATGTAGAAGAAAATGATATTAGAACAAGATTTTATTTTGATAGCAATGAAAACTTGGTATATATAAGGACAATTAAAGGTGTCACACAAGAATTATTAAATATCAAAATTGATAAAGAAGTAGATGATTCTATTTTTGAAATACCAGCAAATTATGCTGAAAATGTTTTAAATTGATATAATTAAGCTTATAGCTTTTTATATATATAAATTAATCAAAAGAAGGAGTGTAAAATATGTCAGTAAACAAATTTGTTTTAAATGAAACATCATATTTTGGAAAAGGAGCAAGAGAAGAATTACCAGAAGAAATTCGCAAAAGAGGATTTAAAAAAGTATTAGTAGTAACAGATAAAGCATTAGCAGAATGTGGGGTTACATCAAGAGTTACAGAAGTGTTAGATAGAGCAGGAATTGAATATGAAGTATATTCAGAAGTAAAACCAAACCCAACAATTAAAAACGTATTAGATGGAGTTGAAGTTTGCAGAAGTGCGAACGCAGATGTTATAGTTGCAGTTGGTGGAGGATCTAGTATTGATACTGCAAAAGGAATATCTATTGTAATAACAAATCCATCTAGATCAGATATTGTATCTTTAAATGGTTTATCAAATACAGAAAATAGAGGATTACCAATAATTGCATTACCTACAACCTCAGGAACAGCTGCAGAAGTAACAATAAATTATGTAATAACAGATGAAGAAAGAGAAATCAAAATGGTTTGTGTAGACCCAAATGATATCCCAGTTTTAGCAATTGTAGATTCAGATTTAATGGCATCTATGCCAAAATCAATTGCAGCTGCAACAGGAATGGATGCACTAACACATGCTGTTGAAGGATATATCACAAAAGCTCATAATACAATGTCAGATATGTTCCATATGCAAGCAATAAAATTAATATTTAAGTATTTACCAGCAGCTGTAAATGAAAAGGATGAAGAAGCAATAGAAATGATGGGATTAGCACAATACATTGCAGGAATGGGATTCTCAAATGTTGGATTAGGAATTGTACATTCAATGGCACATCAATTAGGTGCAGTTTATGATACACCACATGGAATTGCAAATGCAATTTTACTTCCAACAGTCATGAGATTTAATGGACAAGACCATGCAACAGCACAAAGATTCAGAGAAATTTTAATGAATATAGGTAGACCAGATGCAGAGTATTTAAATGACCAAGATGTTATAAATACATTTGTATGGATGATTTCAGAATTATCAAAAAAAGTTGGAATTACACAAACAGTTAGAGATGTTGGTGCAAGAGAAGAAGATTTTGAAATGTTAGCAGATAAAGCTATGCAAGACCCATGTAAACCAGGAAATCCAAGAGAAGTTTCAAAGGAAGATTTTGTAAATTTATATAAGCAAGCAATGTAAAATTTTACTATAAACTATAGACTTTTGCCTTTAATTGTGCTATAATTTATAAGATATGTTTGCATGAGCAAGCAAAAGTAATTATCAAAAGTCTTTATATGGGGGGAAATTTATGGGACTGTACATGACGTGTTCTTATCCTAAGTTTTCAACCGAAGAGGTTGGGAAGTTCGAAAGGCGGTTAAAAAAATGGTGCAATGAGGCTTGCGCAAGAGGAATTTCGATGTTAGTTTTTGACCAAAAAAATCTTAAGGTAGAGGGAACACAAGAAATATGGTATGACAACTATCTACCATATCATGAGCTGATTTTACCCAATATTACACTGACATATACACGTGTTGTGGGAACGCCTATGTGTATTATGTATAAGATTTGGGAGAATCAAACTAATAAGATACTGTATCAGATGCCCTCAAAATGGGAAGGCACAGAGCTTTGGCTCGGAGAATAGTCCACCTGTTTTTTTAAGACTGGAAATGGCAGGAAAGAAATTTTTCTGCCATTTTCTTTTTTGTTTATTAGTTAATATTTTTACTGCTAACACTTCACAACCACAGCTGCCCCACATACATATATATTGAATAATGAAAAATTTTGTGCATCTAAACTTGAGTATAGAAAATCTTAAAGTACAAAGCGAGGGATGTTCACGTCAAAAATGAATATATTACTATTCCATGGCAAAAACATAGCTGGGGTCATCCCCATAGTGGGTCTTTGCCATGGAATAGTAATATATTCATTTTTGGACTAAGTGAGAGAGGCTCGGGTTGTATTTTTAGATTTTATATGAAAGTTTAGCTTGTCCAAAATTTGAAATGTCTTCAATATATATGTATGATGAGATATTGACTTTATTATAGAATTAAAGTAAAATATAAATAATGAAACAAAACAAGAAAATTTTTATAAAATAAACAAAAGTAAAAGGAAAAAGTTATGGGAGAAGAAATTGATAGTTTTACAGAAAGTCAAAAAAATTTAATTTACAAAGAAATGCTAGTACCATTAAAAGTAAAAATTTCTCAAATATTATTATATGATACAAAAACAGCATTACAACTTCTACAAGAGTATAATGAAATTGTAGAAAATGAAGATTCACTTGGTAACAGTATAATAAAAGAAATTGCAGAATTGGAATTTAAAATTCAAAGTTATATGAGTAATGATGGTAAGGAAAAGTTGTTTGAAGAAGTAAGTGATGCTATTTTACAAATTATTGCTGAATTCGAAGAAAATTTTTCTCAATTAACTTTAGAGGAAGCTCAAAGCAGATTTTCTGCATTAAAAGCTAATTATGAAAATAACCTAGAAAATTATAGTTTTAAAGATAGAGAAAGAATTGAAAAGGAGATTTATGCTTTACAAGCAAGTTTAATAATGAGGCAGGTTGCAGAAGGAAAATTTTCTACAGAAATGCAACAAAAAATGACAAACCAAGATAAAAATGGATTAAATATGTTTGTACTAGAATGGATAGACAGTTTGAGCTCAAAAGATGGATTAAAAAATATTGCAGATAAAGTAAAGGCTATAGTGTTAGCAGACAATGATGCAGTATTAAGGCCTGAAATATGGACTTGGATGAATGTTGCAGAAAAAGGAATAAACTATAACAAACAATTACAAGCGAGTCGACAGGCAACTAATTCAACTGCAATGATAGTACCATCTAAAAATAGAAACAATGTACTTTTAGGATTAGGCTATTTAATCAAGAATGGCATTTCAAGATTATTTAGTAAAGAACCTCTATTACCACTTGAAGTAGGAGATCTAAAGAAAATTAATATTGAGTGGTTAAGTAGATATGTTCCTGAGTCTATGTTATTAAAACTAGAACAAGACAGACTTGAAAAAGAAAATAATGGAACAGAGGGGAGTGTATACTTACCTGATTCTAAAACACCGATATATCAAATGTTGCAAGAAAGAGCGAAAACTTATGATGCACTCAGAAATGATGACAAGTATGAAGATGCAAGAAACTATGATATTTTCACAGAAAATATGGGAAAAAAGTCAGTATTAGTAGAGGAGAGACATGGATTTGGTCATAGTTGTACTATTACAATAAAATCAAAAGATAATAATATAAAAAGAGAAGCGAGGAGGAGATATTATGATTACGGTGTTCCTAGATTGAATGATGCTTTAATATATGCTGGATTATTAGATCAAATATTTGGTATTAATTTACAACAACAATTAATGAAAGAAATACAAGATGTGTATTTTGCAGAAAAAAGTAAAAAAGATTCAATATATATAGGATTAACAACTAGTTTAAGCAAGATGTACCAACAATATATGGAAACTGGTATTGATTTTGAAGCAACAGAAGAAGAAAACAGAAGAAAATTTTATGAAATGCATGGATTTAAAGAAAAACAAAAACAACACTATATTGAGGATAGAGTTGTAGTCCAAAGCCCAAAAGAAAAACAAACTATTGAGCAAGAAAAAGGTAGTAATGAAACTGAACCAGAATTATAAGAGAATGAAAAAATAGTATTGCAATTCACATAATAATATGATAATATATTAGCATAATAATAAAAACAAAGAAAAAGAGGAGTACATTTATACTTATTTAATAGAGAAAAGAAGTCATAGGCTGGAAGCTTCTTAAACAGAGGTAAATGGAATGTAGCTTTGGAGTTGATAATCTGACAATAAACTCAAGATTATTCGTATGCTGCGTTAAAGCAAAATGAGATATTATCAATAGATAATAATTAAGGTGGTACCGTGAGATATAGTCTCGCCCTTATGCAAATTTGCATATAGGCGGGATTTTTGTTTTTGCTATGCCAATAAAATTTGAGGAGGAATGAAAATGAGTAATCACAAACTAATGGATAAGTACAATCCAAAAGAATTCGAAGAAAAATTGTATGAAAAATGGGAAAAAAGTGGTTATTTTAAACCATCAACAGACAAAAGAAAAGAAAGTTTTTGTATAGTAATGCCACCACCAAATGTAACAGGAAAATTACACATGGGGCACGCATTAGATGATACTTTGCAAGATATATTAATAAGATATAAAAGAATGTGTGGATATAACACATTATGGGTACCCGGAACAGACCATTCTGCAATTGCAACAGAAGTAAAAGTTGTAGAGAAAATGAAGAAAGAAGAAGGCTTAACAAAAGCTGATATCACAAGAGAACAATTTTTAGAAAGAGCATGGGCATGGACAGAAGAATATGGAGGTACAATTCAAAAGCAACAACGTAAGTTAGGATGTTCATGTGATTGGGAACGTTCAAGATTCACAATGGATGAAGGATTATCAGAAGCAGTTTTAGAGCAATTTGTAAATTTATATAATAAAGGTTTAATATATAAAGGTACAAAAATGATAAATTGGTGTCCATCATGTCATACATCATTATCAGATGCAGAAGTTGAATTTGAAGAAGAACCATCACATTTATGGCATATAAGATATCAAATAAAAGGAACAGACAGATATGTAATAGTTGCAACAACAAGACCTGAAACAATGCTAGGAGATACAGCAGTTGCAGTACATCCTGATGATGAAAGATATAAAGATATAATTGGAAAAACATGTATATTGCCAATTATGAATAAAGAAATTCCAATAATTGCAGATGATTTTGTAGAAAAAGACTTTGGAACAGGATGTGTAAAAATAACACCTGCACATGATATGAATGATTATCAAGCAGGATTAAGACATAATTTAGAAATAGTAGAAGTATTTGATGATTCATCAATAATGGGAGATTTAGTACCAGAATATAAAGGATTAACAACATTAGAAGCACGTAAATTAATAGTAAAAAAACTAGAAGAAATAGGTGCACTTGTTAAAACAGAAGATTATACACATAATGTAGGAAAATGCTATAGATGTCACAATACAGTAGAACCAAGAATATCTGACCAATGGTTTGTAAAAATGAAAGAATTAGCAGAGCCAGCAATAAAAGCAGTTAAAGAAGATGACATAAAATTTATTCCAAAAAGATATGAAAAAACATATTTTAACTGGATGGAAAATATTCAAGATTGGTGTATATCACGTCAATTATGGTGGGGACATAGAATACCAGCATATTATTGTGATGAATGTGGACATATAAATGTAAGCAAAACAGCACCAGAAAAATGTGAAAAATGTGGTTCAACAAAATTACATCAAGATGAAGATTCTCTTGATACATGGTTTAGCTCGGCATTATGGCCATTCTCAACACTTGGCTGGCCTAATATGGATAGTGAAGATTTAAAAACATTTTATCCAACAAATGTATTAGTAACAGGATATGATATAATATTCTTCTGGGTAGCAAGAATGATATTCTCAGGTTTAGAGTGTATGAAACAAAAACCATTTAGTGATGTATTAATACATGGTATTGTGAGAGATAGCCAAGGTAGAAAGATGTCAAAATCACTAGGAAACGGAATAGACCCATTAGAAGTTATTGAAAAATACAGTACAGATGCATTAAGATTTTCACTAATTTTAGGAATTTCAGCAGGAAATGATATAAGATATATGCCAGAAAAACTAGAACAAGCATCAAATTTTGCAAATAAATTATGGAATGCTGCGAAATTCGTATTAATGAATTTAGACGGAATTGATAACTTACCTAAATTAGAAGAAATTGATACAGCTAAATTAGCTAAAGAAGATAAATGGATAATATCTAAATTAAACACATTATCAAAAGAAGTAAATGAAAACATTACAAATTACGACTTAGGTGTTGCAACACAAAAAATATATGACTTTATATGGAATGAATTCTGTGATTGGTATATAGAAATTGTGAAAACACGTTTATATGGAGATGACAAAGAAAGCAAATTAATGGCACAAATAACATTAAATTCTGTATTAATGAATTCATTAAAATTATTACATGCAATTATGCCATTCATCACAGAAGAAATATATTTACAATTATTTAATATTGATGAAAGCATAATGATTTCTGAATTCCCACAATTTAATAAAAATTTCAATTTTAAAGAAAGTGAAGAAGAAATTGAAAAATTAAAAGAATTAATTATAGGAATTCGTAATTTAAGAGCAAGTTCAAATGTACATCCATCAAAAAAGACAGAATTAATATTTGTAACAACAAAATATAAAGATTTAATAAATCAATCTGAAGGATTTTTGAAGAAACTAGGATATAGTGAAAATATCAAAGTTCAAGAAAATAAAGATGGAATCGCACAAAATGCATTATCAATTCTAACAGATGGAATTGAATTATATATTCCATTTGAAGAATTAGTTGATATTGAAGAAGAACGCAAACGTCTTCAAGAAGAAAAGAAAAAAATTATAGCAGAAATTGAAAGAGCAACAAAAATGCTTTCAAATCCTGGATTTGTAAGTAAAGCACCAGAAGCTAAAATTAATGAAGAAAAAACTAAGCTTGCTAAATATCAAGAAATGCTTAAAAATATTGAAAATAGATTACAATAAAGATTTATGCCTCGACAAACTTCCACAAAGGAGGTTTGAAGAAGGCATATTTTTTATGTTCTAAAACAGACAAACTCCGCATATTATAATGTAGTATAAATATAGTAATAGGAGGAAAAGAAGATGATAGACGAGAGAAAAAATATGAATTTGGCTAATACAAATGTTGTTCAAAATTTAGTACTAGAAAATAGGAAAAAACTAAGTGTTTCAGGAGTTAATGATGTATTAAGCTTTGATGACCAAGTTGTTATGGTTGACACTGAATTGGGACTACTTACAGTGAAAGGTGAAAACATAAGAATAAATAAATTAAGCTTAGATACAGCAGAAGTTATAATAGAAGGAGAAATTTCAAGTTTGTCATATAGTCAAAGCAAACAAGAAAAAAGTTCTGGAACATTATTGAGCAAAATTTTTAAATAGGAAGGCTTTACAAAATGGCAGAAAATCAAGCATATTTATTTTTAATTTTTTCATTTACAGGAATTATAATAGGAGTTCTATTTGATTTTTTCAGAATCCTAAGAAGAACTATAAAAACTTCTAACATAGCAACATATATAGAAGATGTTTTATTTTGGGTCTTAACAGGTTTTTTAATCTTATATAATATAATGTATTTCAATAGTGGCGAAATTAGAATATACATGTTTTTGGCGATAATTTTAGGTGTTCTTATTTATATGTTTACATTAAGTAATATATTAATTAAAATATTTTCTAAAATCTTAAAAGTTATCATTATTACTTTAGAAACACCAATAAAGTGGGTTAAAGCAATATTAAGAAAATTAATTACAATAATTGTTAAAATTTTTACAAAAACTACAAAAAAATTTATATTTAAAAAGAGGAATTTTGAAAATAATGGAGAATAATATAACATAAGGGAATTTTTAATAGAACAGGAGCACTTATGAAAAAGGGGAAATTACTAAAGAATGCATTTATAATTGCTTTAATAGTATGGATAGTAATGCTAATAAAACAACAAATAAATATAATGCAATATAAAGAACAAATCAAAATACTATCATCAAAGATAGAAGTAACAGAAGATCAATTAGAACAAAACAAAGAAGATTTAGAACAAAAAAAGCAAGACACGCAGTCACTAGAATATATAGAAAAAGTAGCACGTGAAAAACTAGGAATGTATCTACCAAATGAAAGAGTTTATATCGATAGTAACATGTAAATCCTTAAAACAACATTCAAGTTTTAAGGATTTATTTTTTTATAATATTAGATCTACCAAAAATCCAGAAAAAATTTAAAAAATATAAATAAATAGGAGGTAATTTATGTCAGAATTAGAAAACATGACATTATTAGAATTGAGAAATTTTGCGAAAGAGCAAAATATCAAAAACATTTCAAAACTAAAAAAAGAAGAATTAATTACATTACTAAAACAAGTAGAAGAAACGTCAAAAGTAGAACCTAAAGAGGAAATCAAATATGATAGAGATGATGAAGAACAATTTGAACAAGTTGGAGAATCTGTCATAGATTACAAAGTAACAAATGAAGATGATGAAATAGTTGAAGGAATACTTGAAGTATTACCAGATGGATATGGTTTCTTAAGAGGTGACAATTACTTATCAAGTCCTAAAGATGTTTATATATCTCCTATTCAAATTAGAAGATTTAGATTAGATACAGGAGATATAGTAAAAGGAATTTCAAGAACAAAAGAAGGCGAAAAATTTCCTTCACTAATATTTGTTGGAGAAGTTAATGGAGAACATCCAGAAAAAGCAGCAAAAAGAAAAAGATTTGATGAATTAACACCTATATATCCAAATGAAAGATTAAAACTTGAAACAACAACAACTGAATATGCTATGAGAATAATAGACTTAATATCTCCAATAGGAAAAGGACAAAGAGGAATGATTGTTGCTCCTCCAAAAGTTGGAAAAACAACATTATTAAAAAAGATAGCAAATAGTATATCTCAAAACAATCCAGAGGTAGAATTAATTGTACTTTTAATAGACGAAAGACCTGAAGAAGTTACTGATATGAAACGTTCAATAAAAGGACAAGTTATATATTCAACATTTGATGAATTACCTGAACATCATGTAAAAGTAGCAGAAATGGTTCTAGAAAGAGCAAAAAGAATTATAGAACATAATAAAGATGTTGTAATATTATTAGATAGTATTACAAGACTAGCAAGAGCATATAACTTAGTAATGCCATCATCTGGAAAGACTTTATCAGGGGGTCTTGATCCTGCTGCATTACATAAACCTAAAAAATTCTTTGGAGCTGCAAGAAACATAGAAAATGGTGGAAGCTTAACAATACTTGCAACATCTTTAATAGAAACAGGTAGTAGAATGGATGATGTAATATTCGAAGAATTCAAAGGAACAGGAAATATGGAAGTTCACTTAGATAGAAAGTTATCTGAAAAACGTATATTCCCAGCAATAGATATAAATAAATCAGGAACAAGAAGAGAAGATTTATTATTAACAAAACCTGAAATGGAAACAGTATTTGCTTTAAGAAAAGCATTAAATAATTTGCCTGTTGCAGATGTTACAGAACAAATTATTTCTGAAATGACACAAACTAAAAATAATGAAGAATTTTTAGTGAAAATGGATTCATATTTAAAAAATTATAAAAATTAATAAGTAGGGGCTGTAAAAAAGTCCCTTTTTTATGTCTTTTAATAACATTTTTTACCATTAATATACCAAAATATTACATTTGTATTACATTAGTTTGTTTTATTGACAAACGTAGCTAAAATAGTATAAAATTTATATAAATATACAAAGAGAAAATAGCGAATTTCTAATAGGAGATGTTGTATAAATGAAAAAGAAAAAAGCAATTTTTAGATGGTTAATTTTAGCTATTTCAGTATTGTTTTTATTGATATTTTTAAATAGTTCTAAAGAAACTAGCGTTATAAAACAACTTGGAGCAAAAATTTTTAAAACAAAAGCTGAAAATTCAACTGAAGATATTACAATTCCGAGATTAAATATTAATGGAGATGGAATTTTAGATTTAGCAACTAAAGCAACTACTCTTGATGTAACAGCACAATTCGAAGGCAGTGATGAAGTATATTATGCTACACTAAAATTACAAGGGACTTCAAGTTTATCTTATGAAAAGAAAAATTATACAATAAATTTCTATAAAGATGAAACATATTCTAGCAAGAAAAAGATAGATTTAGGATATGGATGGGGAAAAGAAAGCAAATACTGTTTAAAAGCAAATTGGATAGATAGTACTCAAGCTAGAAATATTGTATCTGCAAGATTAGCAGCTCAAATGCAAAAGAAATATGGACTATTTGAAGATACACCTAATAATGGTCTTATAGATGGACACTTTGTAGAGATTTATATCAACGGAGAATATAGAGGATTATATACATTAAACATTCCAAAAGATGATTGGATGTTTAATATGAACAAAAACAATGAAAATCATATTGTAATGTGTGCAGAAAATCCTAATAAAGGTTCTTCAACAACATTTGAAGCAACTTCTTCTACAGTAGATGGGGAAGACTGGTCTATAGAAGTTGGGCCAAATGGCTCTGATGAAGAAGTACAAGCAACATTTGCTAAATTAAACAGAGTAATAAATTTTGTTAAAGATAGTACAAATGAAGAGTTTAAAGCACACTTTTCTGAATATTTAAATTTAGATGCAACATTAAATTATTATTGTTTTATGGCATTAGCTAATGCAGTAGATAATATGAACAAAAACATGTTATTTGTTACTTATGATGGACAAGTTTGGTATCCAAGCTTATATGATTTAGATACTACTTGGGGATTATGGTTTAATGGTGAAGGATTATATAGTTTTACAAATAAAGTTACAGATTATGGAGGTGGCTCAAGTTTATTATTTAAAAAATTAGTTGAATGTTACCCTAATGAATTACAAGCAAGATATACTGAATTAAGGGAAACTGTACTTTCTAATGAAAATATAATAAATGAATTTGAAAAATTTATAAATAGTGCACCAGCAGAAGCTTGGGAGAGAGAACAGACAAAATGGCCTAATATTCCAAGCAAACAATATGGAATAGATCAAATAAAAGAACATGTTTTAAAAAGAGGAAATTACATCGATTCTGTAATGGAACAATTAGTAATTGAAAGTAAAACATATGAAGATTCTAGAATTTTATATCAATTAGATAAAGAATATATCGGAGGACCATATAAGTTTCTAGATACAGGAATAAATTTATATAATGATGAAACAAATCCAGATGGTCAAGACTATACAATATTTGCGAGATTTAAAAGCAATAATTTGGAGGGTTTTGAAACAATATTTGCACAAAGAGATCAACTAAGAAACGGAATTGTTGCACAAACAAGTGACGATAATGATTCTTATACAGTATTTTACGCAGGAAATAGTCAATATGAAGCTTTATTCGGAGATAATGGTTCATATACATCTGTAGCAATAAAGAAAGAAGGGTCACAATATTACATTTATAGAGATAATATAAATAATGTAAGAATAAGACCTAATGACACTGAAGATAAAGAAAACTTTACTGTAGATAGTCAAATACTTTCAAACTTAATTTTAGGAGCTTCATACTATTATGATTCTGCTAATAATATAATTACAGAAGGTCATTATAATGGTACAATTTCGAATTTTGTTGTTTATAACGCTGCTTTATCTGAAGACGAAATATCAACAAAACTTATAGAATTAAGTAATATACATTCTTCTCTTACTGATGTTAAATATGAAGGAGATGTAAAAAGTACATTTGCCCCAGGTCAAAACTTTAATGTTGGTAATGCGAAATTTACAGCAATATATGAAGACGGAACAACACTAGATGTAACTAACAACTTAGTATTTACGCCAAAGAAGATAACTAAAGATACAACTGAAGTTAAGGTTTCTTATACAGAAAATACTGTAACAAGAGAATTTATTTTTCCTATTACAGTTAAAGAGTATTCAGATAGCAGAATATTATATGAACTTGAAGAAGAGTTTATAGGGGATGGACAAAGTTATATAAATACAGGTGTAAGCTTATATGAAAATGGAGATAACCAAAACTATACAGTGCTTGTAAGATATAAAATTGGAGAATCAAGTACAGATACAACACCTTTTAGTGATACAAAAGATTCAATAAATAAAGGAATTGATATATTTATTCCAAGTGATGGAACTTGGTCAGGAATATATGCAGGTAATGCTAATTATGAATCATTATATGGTGATTCAAAAAGCAAGTATGCAGTAGCAATAATAAAAAAAGAAGGAACCAATTATTATTACTATCTTGATAATGTGACAAATACAAGAACTCTTACAGACAAACCAATAGATAGTGCATTTTCAGAAGAAGCAATAATAGGAGCAGTAAGAAATACGACAACAACGATGACAAACTATTTTACAGGAACAGTATCAAATTGCATTATATATAATGAAGCACTAAGCACTGAAGAAATAACAACATTAATGGAAGAATATACATCACTTTCTAATTCTAAATTATCAAAAATTGAATTAACCGCTTCACCAGAAGTAAAACAATATGCAGAAGGTTCAAAATTTAAAACAACAGGAATGACAATAACTGCAACATATGAAGATCAAACAACAAAAGATGTAACAAGCAAAATAACAGTAGAACCAGAAGTTTTAACATTAGATACAACAGAAGTGACAGTAATTTATGAAGAAAACAAAATATCAAAAACCTTGACGATTCCAGTCAAAGTAATAAAATATGAAGATAGCAGAATACTATATGAACTTGAAGAAGAGTTTATAGGGGATGGACAAAGTTATATAAATACAGGTGTAAGCTTATATGAAAATGGA
>CAKOXV010000013.1 GCA_934130355.1 uncultured Clostridia bacterium | reverse complement strand
GAAACTTTAACAGAAAATATTGTATTTAATACACAAAGAGATACTTATACAGAAGTAAGTATTAATGGTGAAAAATTAATGCTTGATGTTGAGGTTATATAAATAAAATAGAAGATGCTAACACTAAATGTGTTGGCATCTTTTTTAATAGTTCATATTTTAAAAGTATAGCTTAACTCAAAGGGCTTGACAGCCCAGTTGATTCATACGTATATATTAAAAACATTTCAAATTTTGGACAAGCTAAACTTTCGTATAAAATCTAAAAGTACAACCCGAGCCTCTCTCACTTAGTCCAAAAATTAATATATTACTATGGAATAAGGCAAAGACCCCCGACGAAGACCCTAGCTATGTTTTTGCCATGGAATAGTAATATATTCATTTTTGACGTGAGCATTCCTCGTGTATGTACTTTAAGATTTTCTACACTCAAATTTAGATGCACAAAATTTTCCACTATTTAATATATACGTATGAATCAACTGAGCTGTCAAGCCCTTTGAGTTAAGTTATACATATAAACTACTAAGTATTAATTTAGCATATTCTATTTTTGTTAAATAGCTTGCAATTTTATGTAAAAAATAGTACAATATAAGCGTAGAAAAGAGGGAAAAAATTGAAATTATCAGAATTTAATTATGAATTACCAGAAAGACTAATTGCTCAAGTACCAATTGAAAAAAGAGACGAATCAAGATTAATGGTATTAGATAGAGAAAAACAAACTATAGAACATAAAACTTTTAAAGATATAATTGATTATTTAGAACCAGGAGATTGTTTAGTAAGAAATAATACAAAAGTATTGCCAGCAAGACTATATGGAAAAAAGGAAACAGGAGCAGATGTAGAATTTTTATTATTAAACAGAATTGAAGGTGATATATGGGAATGTATTGTGAGACCAGGAAATAAATTACATGTTGGAACAAAAGTAATATTTGGAAAAGGAATATTAGAGGCTGAAATTTTAGAAATATTACCAGGAGGAACAAGAAAAGTACAATTTAAATATAAAGGAATATTTAATGAGATTTTAGACCAAATTGGTTTAATGCCATTACCACCTTATATACATGAAGAATTAAGGGATAATGATAGATATCAAACAGTATATGCCAAATATGAAGGGTCAGCAGCTGCACCAACAGCGGGTTTACACTTTACTGATGAACTTTTGAAAAAGATTGAAGAAAAGGGTGTGAAAATTGCAAATGTAACTTTACATGTTGGAATTGGAACATTTAGACCAGTAAAGGTTGAAAATATAGAAGAACATGATATGCATTCAGAACATTATTATATAAAGCAAGAAGATGTAGAAAAAATAAATGAAGCAAAAAAACAAGGAAAAAGAGTAATAGCAATAGGAACAACATCATGTAGAGTATTAGAAACAATTGCAGAACAAGATACAGGAATGGTTAAAGCAACAGAAGGTGATACAAAAATATTTATATATCCAGGTTATAAATTTAAATGCATAGATGGATTAGTAACAAATTTTCATTTACCAGAATCAACTTTGTTAATGCTAGTATCAGCATTAGCTGGAAAAGATTATATAATGAAAGCTTATGAAGAAGCAGTAAAAAAAGAATATAAATTTTTCAGTTTTGGAGATGCAATGTTTATAAAATAAATAATAGGGAGGAAAAATGAAACCAGCAGTAACTTACGAATTATTACACGAATGTAAACAGACAGGAGCAAGAAGAGGGATTGTACATACTCCTCATGGAGATATTCAAACACCAATATTTATGCCAGTTGGAACACAAGCAACTGTAAAATCTATGACCCCAGAAGAACTAAAAGAAGAAGTAAAAGCACAAATAATATTATCAAATACATATCATTTATATTTAAGGCCTGGACAAGATATTGTAAAAGAAGCAGGCGGGTTACACAAATTCATGAACTGGGATAGACCAATATTAACAGATAGTGGAGGTTTTCAAGTATTTAGTTTAGGAGCTTTAAGAACAATAAGTGAAGAAGGTGTGGAATTCAAATCACATTTAGATGGAAGTAAACATTTCTTTTCACCAGAATCTGTAATGAAAACAGAAGAAGATTTAGGTGCAGATATAATAATGGCATTTGATGAATGTTGTCCATATCCGTCAACTTATGAGTATACAAAAAACTCAATGGAAAGAACAACTAGATGGGCACAAAGATGTAAAGAAGCTCACACAACAGAAAACCAAGCTTTATTTGGAATAATACAAGGTGGATTTTTTGAGGATTTAAGAAAAAAATCAGCTGAAGACTTAATTAAACTTGATTTACCAGGTTATGCAGTTGGAGGAATAAGTGTAGGTGAACCAAAAGAAGAATTTTTAAAAATGCTTTATTACACAACACCATTAATGCCGAAAGATAAACCAAGATATTTGATGGGAGTAGGTACACCTGATTATCTAATAGAAGCAGCAATGGCTGGAATAGATATGTGTGATTGTGTATTACCAACAAGAATAGCAAGAAACGGAACAGCTATGACTTGGAATGGAAAAGTAGTAGTAAGAAATGCAACATATGAAAGAGACTGGGGACCTCTTGATCCAGAATGTGATTGTTATACATGTAAAAATTATACAAGAGCATATATAAGACATTTAGTAAAGACAAATGAAATTTTGGGAGTTAGATTACTTTCAATTCACAACTTAAGATTCTTGACTAAATTAATGGAAAGAGTTAGAATAGAAATTGAAAATGATAACCTAGGCACATTTAAAGAAGAGTTTTATAAGAAATATGGTTACGAAAGATAGGAGATATTTATGGAATTATATGATAATGAAGTAGAACAAAAAAGAACAAAATTACCAATGATTTTAATAATATTGATAATAGTGTTGACATTAATAACAGTTGGTGTTGTTTTTGGAATAATGTATTTAAAAAATTCAATTACAACAGTAGAGGTAAATGGGCAAAAGAATTTAGATGTGGCAAATATGATTTATCTAGATAAGACAGGAGAAGGAACACAGTTATATTTTCCTATATTGAGAATGGCTAAATATCTAGGATATGAAGGATATAATGGAGATTATAAGAACAAATCAGAAGATAAAACTAAATGTCATGTAACATGTGAAAATGAAACAGCAATGTTTACATTAAATTCAGATTCTCTACTAAAAATAAGTAAAGATTCTGAATATGAATATATTACACTTGATAAACCAGTATTTGAAAAAAATGGAGAGCTATATACAACAAAAGAAGGAATAGAAAAAGCATTTAATGTAGCATTTTCAAGTAATGATAAGTATACAAATATAAAAATATATACAATGGAATTCTTAATAAATTATTATGCAACAAATCAAAAACAAGAAAAATATTCAAAAGTATTTGCAAATGAAAAAGCAATACTTGAAGGAATGTTAGTAATAGAAGATAGTAACAAAAAATTAGGCGTAATAAATGCAAATACAGGTAAATTTGTTTTAGAATCTAAATATGATGATATTACATATTTGCCAACAACCAAAGAATTCTTAATAAAAAGTAATGGAAAATATGGTGTAATAGCAACAGACCAAAGTGTAATTATTAATGCTGTATATGATGAAATAAAAACAATGGATAATCAAATAGGATTATATTTAGTAAAACAAAATAATGCTTATGGTGTTCTAAATACAAAAGGTAGAGTAATAATAGATATTGTATATAGTCAAATAGGTATAGATAATTCAAAATATACTCAAAATGGAGTCGAAAATAAATATATTTTATTAAATGAAATTATACCAATAAAGAATTCTGAAAATTTATGGGCTTTTTATAATATAAATGGAAAACAACTAACTGAATTTAAATATACTAATGTTGGCTGCCAATTAACACCAGTAAGCAACTCATATCCTGCAGTAGTAATACCAAGTTATAAAGTTATAGTAGTAGAAATAAACAAAAAATATAATTTAGTTAATTTTGCAGAAGGAAAACAAGGAGAAGAACTTGTACCTGAAAATGTATTAGATGCGGTATATTTAAGAACAGATTCAACAACAGGACAAAATAAATTTTTCATGACAACAAATGATAATACAAAAGTAAGAAGTGTAGAAGATTGGTTAACAAGTATCGGACAATAAAAAGTAGAATAGGGAGGAACAAAAGATGGCAATAAGAGATAAAAATACATGGCTTGCATTATTATTTATATGTATAGGGTTAGTAATAGGAGGATTATTAGGACAACTTGCAGCACAAGTTGATTGGCTTAGTTGGTTAGCATATGGACAAACATTTGGAATACAAGAGCCATTTCTTCTAGATTTAAATGTTTTAAAATTAACATTTGCATTTTCGATATATATTAATGTAGCAAGTATAATTGGAATGGCAATAGCAATATTCTTATATAGAAAACTTTATTAGGAGTGTAAAAAGTAGTAATGGAAATGAATGGGGAACAAATCATAAAAAATAGTCAAAAAGTGCCTAAAGGAATAATTTTAGGATATATAATATGTATTGTTGCAATAATTATTGGGGCATTTTGGATTACATATAAAGAAAAAAAAGGAAAAGAAAATGCAATAGACTTTACTGCAAATGGAGGAATTGGAATACAAGCATCACAGAAAGCATATATGGATGTCCAAGCATTGACAACAGAAGTTGCAATATATGGTGATGTGGAAAATGAAAAATCCTATGAAAATGACAGATATTATATAGCATTTAATAATAAATATATGTATATCATAGATTTGGATTATGAAACAATTTCTAAGTTACAACCATTACAAGATTATTTATATTCAGAAGAAGAAAACCCGGTAACACCTGAACCTGTGAGAATTTATGGAAAAACAGAAGAAATACCAGATAAACTAAAAGATTTGGTATTAGAGTATTATAATGAAGGGTTAGATGAAGAAAATCAGTTACAAAAAGAAGAGTTTGAGAACTATTTTGGAACTGTGCTATTAAATGTTAGAGATGGAGTAGAAGATACAACCATACAAACTTTAATTGTAATTATATCAATATTTGTACTAGTTCTATTATTTGCTAGTCATATAATATTAAAAGTAGAAAAAAGTAAAACAAAAAAATATTTAAAAAATAATGGATATGAAGATGAACTAGCACATCAATTAGATGACTTTGTTGAAAATAAATATTGTAAAGATAAAGTAATAATGACAAAAGACTTTTTCGTAGATTTAGAAAGTGGTGGATTTACAACATTTAAATATTCAGATGTGAAATGGTTATATATACATAATACAAAATATTATGGAGTAGTAACAATAGCAACTAATTTAATGGTTTACTTAAAAGATGGAAAAACAAAATTAGTATGTTTGAAGTCTAATAGAAATAAAACAGAAGAATTCATGGAAATTTTTGATAAAATTTGTGAAAAAGTTCCTAGTGATTGTTTAAAAGGATATACATCTGAGAATATAAAGGCATTTAGAGAATATAAAAAGGAATTATAAAATTAATAAAAGACATATATGTTTCAATACATTTGAAAAAATTTGTAAAGAAATATATATGTCTTTATAAGTTTTTTAGTAACTTTTTTTTAAATGGATTGTATAAGAAATGAAGGAGGATATGAAATGGAAGAAAAGACAGACAAAATCTTGTATAAAGAATTTTTGCTTGGAAATCAGGAGAGTTTTGAAAAAATAGTAATAAGACATAAAGATTCAATAATTTATTTTATACAAAGATATGTAAAAAGTTTAGATATTGCGGAAGATTTGGCACAAGATGTTTTTGTATATATATTAATAAACAAGAAAAATTATAAATTTGAATATTCATTAAAAACATATCTTTATACAATAGCTAAATCCAAAGCTTTAAATTATATAAAAAGAGAAAAAAGAATTATAGAATTGGATGAAGAACAATTTGAGGATTTAGAAGAATTAGAAGAAAAGGTATTTAAAAATGAAAGAGCAGAAAATTTAAGAAAGGCAATTCAAAAATTAAAAACAGACTATCAAAATGCTATATATTTAGCAGATATAGAAGAATTAAGTTATAAAGAAATAGGACATATATTGAATAAAACAGATGGAAGTGTGAAAGTTTTGATTCATAGAGCGAGAAAGGCTTTAGAGCAAATTGTGTTAGAGGAGGGATATAAGTATGAAAACTGAACAACAATTTATAAGTGATATTTATAAAAAATATGATGAATATACTGAAGAAAAGCAAATTGAAAAAAAGAAGAAAATGAAAAAAATGCAGAAAATAATAAACATGGCTGCAGTTGTAATAGTACTGTTTTCATCAATAATAGTTTTCTCTGGCAGAAATGAAAAAAGACTTGAAAAAAATAGTCTCATAGAAGATATGAAATTGGATAAAATAGGAAGCTTCGAAAAATTTTATCAAATTATGAAAGAGAAAAATGTAATAGAAAAAGAATCAACTATGAAATCAGATGTTGCATTAGAAAGTGCATCAAATACACTTGACACAAATTATAAAACTAATACTCAAGTTGAAAATGTAGATGAAGCAGACATAGTAAAAACAGATGGCAAATATTTTTATTATGTAGCAGATAAAAAAGTTGTTATAATTGATGCACAGAAAAGAGAAAATTCAAATAAGTTAGCAGAAATAAGTTTTGAAGAAAGTTTTTATCCAAGTGAAATATATTTAGGAAAAAATAAGCTTATAGTAATTTTAAGTGAAATATATGATTATGATACTTGCAAAACAGCTTTTGCAGAAGAAACAAATGATATAATGCCTTTAAAATCAAAAACAGGAATGGTAATATATGATCTTTCAAATATTAATGAGCCAAAAGAATCAAGAAGAGTAATGGTTCAAGGCAATTATGTATCATCAAGATTAATAGAAAATAAAATTTATTTTGTAGCAAATCAATATATATATACTTCTCAAATGAAAAACAATACAATAGAAAACTTAAATGAAAATGATTATAAACCTAAATATGAAGATTCAGTTATGGGAAAAGAAGAAAAATGCATTAATTTTGATGAAATATATAATTTATCAGAAACAAATGATTCTAGTTATTTAACCCTAGTAGGACTTGATATAGAAAAAGAAGAAGCCACAGATATAAAAACATTTTTAGGAGCTGGACAATATATATATTCATCAGAAAAAAATATGTATATAGCTATAAATAAAGAAAAATATGAGACAGAAAGTGAACTTGTAAGTAGTACAGTACAAATTTTAAAATTTGCATTAAAAGATGCAAGATTTAAATTTGTTGAGCAAACAAACTTAGATGGAAGCGTAAATAATCAATTTTCAATGGATGAGAATGGAAAATATTTTAGAATTGCAACAACTGTCGGAAAAGGATGGAATATAGATGAAAACACAAGTAACAACTTATATGTACTAGATGAACAATTAAATGAAGTTGGAAAAATAACAGGATTTGCAAAAGAAGAAAAAATTTATTCTGTTAGATATGTAAAAGATAAAGCTTATATAGTAACATTCAAACAAACAGACCCATTATTTGTAATAGATTTATCAAATCCATCACAACCACAAATTACAGGAGAACTAAAGCTACCTGGATATAGTACGTATTTGCATCCTTATGATGAAACACATATTATAGGATTTGGATATGAAACTAAGGAAAATGGAAGGTTTATAAATACTGATGGAATTAAAATGGTAATGTTTGATGTTTCTGACATAAACAATCCACAAATATTATTCAAAGTAAATATAGGAGATAAGTACACAAGCTCAAATCTTTTGTATGAACATAAAGCATTATTATTTTCAAAAGAAAAAAATATTATAGCATTTCCTGCAAATTCATATTTAAGAGGTAAAACAAATTCAAGAGCACTTATTTATGAAATTGATTTTGATGAAGGATTTGTACTTAAGGGAGAAATTAAAAATGTTTCAGATAAATATTCAGAAACAGTAGAAAGAGTTGCTTATGCAGGTAATACTTATTTTACATTTTCTAAAGATTTGGTAAAATTAGCAGATATGAATACTTTTGAAATTATAAAAGAGATTGAATTATAAAAATTTAAATAATGCAATATGAAGAATAATAAAAGTAATCGAATTTTGTTGTATCTTAGAAGTTTTATTGCTATAATATTATTAGACTTGTATTTTGTTAAGTGCAATACTTAATTATAAATACGAAAAATGATACAAAGAGGTTATAGTAATGAGAAAAATACCAAAGAAATTAAGAAAATATTTATTATTTATTTGTGCAGTATTTATAGCAATTTGGGGTTGCTATAAATTCAAAGAGGGCATAGAACCATTGAAAAAAGAAAGCTTTAGTGCAATAGCAAATAAATATAGTACAACTACAACAGTACAAGCCGAGCTAACACAAATGCAAAAAGCAATACAAGAGGTTGCTTATGCTTATTATATGAGGGGAGAAAATATACAATATAACTCAATGAAGGTTGGATTTTATTCGCCTGAAGAATCAACAACTCAAAATATAAATTATATGGTATGTTCAGGTTTTACCAGAAATATGTATAATGAATTATTGGGTATAAAAATTCCTAGTGGTACAACAGAATTATTGAAATATGGAAAAGAATTTGTTGGTAATCCAGAAGTTATTGGTTATGGTAAAATGGAAGACCAAAATTTCATAATGAAGATGTACGATTTATATGCTGAAAATAATTATATTGAATTAAAAAATCCATCTTTAACAGATATAATACCTTATATAAGAATCGGTGATGTACTTACATATACAGGTCATACTTTTATGGTTTATGATGTAATGTATGATAATAATGGAAATGTAGTAGATGCATGGATTATGGAATCTGCGCATGGAAAAGGGAAAAATTATATTTTAACAAAAATACCAAAATTGGTGTCTATTGGAAATAATATTTCTTTTGGAAATGCTAATCATTATTTATATCATAATACTTATGAAAACACTTCATGGGAATATGGTTTAACACAAGGAAGTCTAAATGTTACTCAGTTATCAACATATCCCAATTGGGTTAATATTAATACAAGTTCTAGGTGTGATGAGTATTCTATCTTAAGGTTTATTGGAACAGATAAAGATGGAAATGCAATTTTAAATTATCAAGGTGCTAATTATAATGATAGTAATCATGATGGAGAAATCATTGAATTATCTGACAAAATAAAAGATAGAGTAAAGTATAGCAGATTATATATAGAAAAAACTGTTGATGTTAATACAGATGATATTGTAGAAACAAATGATGAATTAACATACACAATTATTATAAAAAATAATAGTGATAATAACTATAATGAAGATATAATCGTAAGTGAAAATATTTCTAAATATGTAACATATAAATCTTATACATCAAATAAAAGTAGTATAGTTTGTAGTCAAGATTTAGACAACGATAAAATTAGTTGGAATATTGGAAAATTATCGAGTGGAGAAAAAGTTTCTATTAGTTATACTGTGAAAGTAAAAAAGAATAATAACGGCAAAATTATTGAAAGTACAGGAACAGTTGCTAATATTCCTTCATCAGTTGTAAAAGATACAATAGGAATTAATTTAAATGTAGATCAAGCTAATAGTATAGAAAAAGAATATGAAAATTTAAGAAATAAATATAATGGCAAGAAATTAATAAATGAAATATATAGAAATACATTTGGAATTGATTTAAAATTTGATGAATTTAAAGCAACTGATTTAATTAATAACACAAAAAACACATTAACATTTTCTACTATTTCATTAAATGAAAATAATAACCTATATGGAGCAGTTTTAAATAAATATTGGAATACATTAGCATTAAAGCATTATACTTATGAGAAAGAAAATGATATTTCAGCATATGATTTAAAATATTGGGGGGGTTATACAAGTGATGCTCGTAGACAAGACACTATTTATAGTGAGAACTTTAAAACAGGAGATATTTTAATTTATACAAATTATAATGATGTAAAATATACTTACAAAAATGGAACATTAATAACTACACCAATTACCTATGAAAATGGAGAATATACTTACATTTATATTGATGGTAAAGGCTTTGTTGGAGTAAATTTGGGAGATGACGGTATAGCTGGAACAAAAGATGACAGAAACGAGTTTAATGCAAAATATTATAGCGTTAATGGACTTTCAGTATATTCTAATACATCTGAGACAGATGAAGGGATATTAGAGTTTGCTAATTATCAATCTTTATTTGGAAAAGATTATTATGTCGTATTAAGACCATCTTTGAGTATCGATTTAATAGATATGGAATTAGATATAAATTACAGTACATTAAATCAGACAAATAAAGATGTAACAGTTACAATAACATCAAACGAAAAAATGCTTGGGGTAGAAGGCTGGATATTATCAGAAGATGAACTAACTTTAACAAAGGTTTACAAAGAAAATATAACAGAAGAAGTTGAAATATACGATTATTTAGGAAATAAGACAACAAAAACAATAAAAATAAATAATGTAGATAAAGTAGCACCAACTGTTGAAGTAAATTATAGTACAACAGAAAACACAAATAAAAATGTAACAGTTACAATAATAGCAAATGAAGAAATACAAGAATTGGATGATTGGAAACTTGCAAGTGATAAAAAAAGTATGACTAAAACATATAGTGCAAATACAGAAGAAACAATTATAGTAAAGGATTTGGCTGGAAATACAGTCACAGCACAAATACAAATAACAAACATAGATAAAATAGCACCAATAGCACAAGTAAATTATAGTACGATAGAACTAATAAACAATTCAGTAATAGTTACAATTACAGCAAATGAGAAAATACAACAAATTGAAGGATGGGCAATAGATAGTAAACAAAAAATATTAACAAAGATATTTACAACAAATGATGAAGAAACAGTAACAATAACTGATTTAGCAGGTAATACAAGTACTATAGATGTTAAAGTTACAAACATAGACAAAACAGAAATAGAAGCAGATGTAAAATATAGTACTACAATATGGACAAATAAAGATGTAACAGTAACAATAACTTTGAATAAAGCAATAAAAGAGATAGAAAATTGGAAATTATCAGAAGATGGAAAAACATTAACAAAAGTATTCACATCAAATGAAGAAAAAGAACTTGAAGTGCAAGACTTGGCAGGAAACACTAAAAAATTAAAAGTTAGTGTAGCTAATATAGATAAAACGGCACCAATAATAGATGTAAGTTATAATATAATCTCTGCAACTAATAAAGATGTAATAGTAATAATAACAGCAAATGAAGAAATACAGAAAATCGAAGGTTGGACATTATCAGAAGATGGTAAAGCCTTAACAAAAACATATAGTACAAATAAAGAAGAAACTATAATATTACAGGATATAGCAGGAAATACAATAGAAGCAAATATTAAAATAACTAATATTGATAAAGAGAAGCCTAAAGTAGATGTAAATTATAGCACAACCGAATTAACAAAAGGTAATGTAATTATTACAATAACAGCAGATAAAGAAGTGCAAAAAATAGATGGTTGGGTATTATCAGATGATAAAAAGAGTATGAAAAAAGTATATAGACAAAATACAAGAGAAACTATAACAATAGTGGATTTATATGGAAATAGTACTAATGTGGAAATATCAATTTTAAATATTGAAAAAAATAACAATAATACTGAAAATAAATCAAATAATGTTTCAGAAAGTACACAAGATAAGCAAAATGCACAAACAACAGATAATACTACAGCAAAAGAAATATTGCCTAAAGCAGGAGAAAACAAAATACTTAGTATAATTGGAATATTTATATTTGTAGGGTTTGCTAGTTTTATGCGTATAAAATTAAAGCAATATAAAGATATATAAATTTCAACCACAAAAAACCTCGGAAGTTTGAAACTTCTGAGGTTGAATTTTTTGATAAAAGCTCTTTTATCTCTTACTAAATTGTGGTGCTTTTCTTGCTTTTTTAAGACCGTATTTTTTTCTTTCTTTCATACGAGGATCTCTTGTTAGGAATCCGTTTGATTTTAAAACAGGTCTATATTCAGCATTTGCTTCATTTAAAGCTCTAGCAATACCATGTCTGATAGCTCCAGCTTGACCAGAAACTCCACCACCATAAACTGAACAAATTACATCATATTTTGTTAATGTATTTGTAACTGTTAATGGTTGTCTAACAATAACTTTTAAAGTTTCTAAATCGAAAAATTCTTCGATATCTTTTCCGTTAATTGTTATTTTTCCAGTTCCTTCAACTAATCTTACTCTAGCTATTGAACTTTTTCTTCTACCTGTACCCATGTATACGATTTTATTTGATTTAGCCATTATAATAGTTCCTCCTTAATTAATTAAAAATTCCAAATTTCTGGTTTTTGTGCTTGAAGATTATGTTCGCTACCTGCGAATATTCTTAGTTTTGTTGCCATTTTTCTTCCTAAAGAATTGTGTGGTAACATTCCTTTAACAGCTAATAACATAGCTTTTTCTGGTTCTTTTTCAAGCATAACTGCTGCTGGAGTTTCTTTCATTCCTCCAATGTAACCTGAATGATGTCTGTACATCTTTGAATTCATTTTATTTCCTGTTAATACAACATCTTTACAATTGATTATTATAACATTATCACCTGTATCGATATTTGGTGTAAAAGTAGGTTTGTGTTTTCCTCTTAATAATCTAGCAGCTTCAGTAGCAACTCTACCTAATGGTTTATTTGCTGCATCAATTATTAACCATTTTCTTTCAACTGTTTCTTTTTTTGCACTATATGTAACGTTATTCATGGTAATATTTACCCTCCTAAAATTTATTTTTTAAGTTTTATAAATTGTTTTCTAAGTAACAATTTATTTACTTGATTTTATATGAAATTTAAATCTAAAACTACCGGGGAGAAGTTCTATATTTAAATCATATTTCATTATAATACCCAATAATTGTAATACAAAAACGAGAATTTGTCAATAAATTTGGAAAAAGTTCTTGATAAATTTAACATTTATAGATATAATTACATTAATTTTGTGATATACATATATATTAAAAAACATTCCAGAATTTTGGATAAGCTAAGTTTTCCGTTGAAATTCTAATTTAATAATATGAGCCTCTTTCAAACATAAATGTTTGAACATTCCTCATCTTATTAAATAAGACTTTCTAACGTTAAACTTAGATACACAAAATCCTTTCATTTATTTTAATATATATGTATATCACAATTATAAGTAATTAATCAAAAGAAAAATCATAGAATTAATATAGGAGGAACTATGGCTACGAAAAAAGAAACATTTATGCAAGGTGTTGTAACAGTAATGTTCTCACAAATATTAATAAAAATATTAGGACTAATATATACATTATATTTAACAAATAGAGAGGGATTTGGAGATGCAGGTAATGCAATATATGCAAGTGGGTATCAGATATATGCATTATTGCTAACAATTTCATCAATAGGTGTACCAAATGCAATATCAAAATTAGTATCAGAAAGACTAGCACTTGGAGATAATAGAGGGGCAAACAGAATATTTAAAGTAGCATTAGCAACATTTGGTTGCATAGGTGCAGTTGGAACAATGCTATTATTTTTTGGAGCACATACAATAGCATATAATTGGATTCAAATACCAGAAGCCGAATTAACATTAGTAGCATTATCACCAGCAATATTTTTTGTCTCAATATCATCAGTTTTCAGAGGATATTTTAATGGAAGAAGAACACTAAGAACTACTGCAAGAGCGCAGACATTAGAACAGATTTTTAAAACAATATTTACAATAGTAATAGTAGAAATAGTAGCTTATGTAACATCAACTTCTACAGAAATGATGGCAGCAGGAGCTAATGTAGCAACAACGCTTGCAACATTTTCAAGTTTTGCATATTTGTTTATATATTATAGAATAAAAAGAAGAGAAATCGGAAATGAAATAGAAAGCTCAACAAATTATAAATATGAAAATGTAAAAACAATAATAAAGAAAATTTTGATGGTATCAATTCCATTAACACTAAGTTCTATAATGACATCATTTAACAAAAATATAGATTCATTTACAGTAAAAAGAATTTTAAGTACATATTTGTCAGCAGATGTTGCAACAAAATTATATGGACAATTAGCAGGAAAAGTGGATACATTAACAAATTTACCACTTGCAATAAATATAGCATTTGCAACAGCACTAGTTCCAGCAATATCAGCTGCAAAAGCAACAAATGATAAAGAAACAGCAACAAAAAGAACATCATTTTCTTTGCTTACATCAATGCTAATTGGGTTACCATGTGTAGCAGGAATGATAATATTTGCACAACCTATATTAAATTTATTATATCCAAATGCATCACAAGGAGCTTTATTATTACAATTAATAGCAGTATCAGTAATATTTTCAATACTTGATCAAACTATTAATGGGGCACTACAAGGATTTGGAAAAGTAATAGTACCAGCAGTAGCATTAGGAATAGGATGTATTGTTAAATTAATTTTAAACCTAATATTGTTGCCAATTCCACAATTGAATGTATATGGTGCAGCAATAGGATCAATTGCATGTCATGCAGTAGCATTTACAATAGTATTTAATGTTCTAAAGAAATATGTAAAATTAGATTTACCATTTAAGAAGTTTGTTATAAAGCCAGCTATAGCAACAGCAATTATGGGAGTATGTTCTTATACATTATTTTTAGTTTTAAATGGAATGGGACTTAGAAATAAAGCAACAATAATATCAATAGTGTTTGCGGTAATTGTTTACTTTATGGCAGTAATTGCATTAAAAATTTACAATAAAGAAGATATATATATGTTGCCAAAAGGTGAGAAAATATATAAAACATTAGAAAAATTAAAAATATATTAAAATTTTACAAAAAAAGAGGGGATTTTAATTTATTTTGGAGAATATGATAAAATAGAAGTACAGATGTTGTAACAACGGCAATATCAGTACATATATACAAAATATAGGAGGTAATGTATAATGAACAAAGCTGAATTAGTAGCAGCTGTTGCTGCAAAAACAGGAGAATCAAAAAAATCAACAGAAGCATTAGTTAATGCATTCACAGAAGTTGTATCAGATGCATTAAAAGGAGGAGACAAAGTTCAATTAGTTGGATTTGGTTCTTTCGAAGTTAGAAAAAGAGCTGCTAGAAAAGGTAGAAATCCTCAAACAAAAGAAGAAATAAAAATACCTGCATCTAAAGCTCCAGTTTTCAAAGCTGGTAAAGCATTAAAAGATTTAGTAAACGGATAATTATTAAAATATATAAATATATGATAGAGCTAGTTTTATACTAGCTCTTTTTATGTCTTATATAATGTTCTTATATAAATAAAAAAATAAAATCTTTATTGTTTTAGAATATTGACAACAAACGACTTTATTGATAATATATAAATGTAATTGTACTTTATTGTACAATAATAATATAGGAGGTGAATATTATGGCAAGAATTGAAGGCGTTGATTATGAAGCTATGCCAGGACAAGCTAATGAAATGAGAGGACATGGAAGACAACTTAATACTGAATTATCAAAAGTATATTCAAGTGTTGAAGAAATGCACAATTCATGGTATGGAAAAAGATATAATGAATTAGTAAAAGCATTTAATGAAATGATACCACAATTAAATGATATGTTAGAATTAGTTGTTGCAGAAATTCCTTACACATTAGAAACAATAGCTAACAATTATTCTCAAGCTGATAGAGGACAAAATGTAACAACAGCAAGTCAAGAAAATCCAAATAAATTATCAAATTTAGCAATTTATAATGATGTTGGAATGAAATTTTTAACAAACAATGTAAATGCAATTCAACAAAGCATTTCAACAAATTTCAACAATGCTAAAGATCAACTTGATAGAATAGAAGTTGTTTATGGAAAAGTTCAATGGAGAAGTGAGGCTGCAGAAGCATTTAGAACAAGATTTACAAAATTAAAAAGAGACATTGAAACATCTTTTGAAAACATTAATACAGAATTTACAAAACTTATGGAACAAACACAACAAGATATAGACAATGCAGAAAAAGCAAATACTGTAAACTAAGTTTTTACACTAGGAAAGCACAAAAAAATAAATGTGCTTTCCTAGGTAACTTATTAAAATTGTTATCTAGGAAAACACATTTAAAAATATTTCTATAAAAAGATAAAAAATAAGAAAGTGATGAAAACAAATGATTTTAACATTAATAGGGAAAAATGTTTTATATAAAATAAAATTACCTAAAATTAAAATGGGAAATTATTGGATTAGTGACAAAAATGGAAAAAAATTAATCAATATAGAAGGAAATGGTGAGAATTGGACAATTAGTAGCAATAACAATGTCAAAGTAATAAAACCTAAAAGTCTAACTGATTATAATGTTTCCAAAATAGCACAAAATTCAGAAAACATTATAAAAGAAATTAAATTAAATGAATATAGTATGAATTACATATACATAAAAGATTATTCAAATGATGTATTTGTATTATATTGTTCGCCAATATATGAAGAAAATTTTACACATTTTAATATAAAAAACCAACAAGAAATCTTAATTGGAAGTGGGATAGGATGTGATATTTTTTATAATATCCCATTAGTAAGTAGTAGCCATGCAAGAATTTTTTTTAGTAATGGTAAATTAATGTTAGAAAACTTAGACCAAAATTTTGGAACTTTTGTTAATAATACCCCTGTTGATGCAAGATTAAAAATGTTATTTAATGGTGATATTATTTTTATAATGGGATTAAAAATAATTATTCTAGGAAGAAGCATTTATGTAAATAATCCGTTTAAAAGAGTAAATTGTAATAACGAAATTTTTGAAATAAATACTAACAAGATCAAAACTTTAGAATTAGATAATGAAGAGGAAGATGAAGAAGTAGAATTATACTCAGAAAAAGACTACTTTGCGAGAGCACCAAGAATAACTAATGTAATAGAACGTGAGAAAATAAAAATCGACCCACCACCACAAAGTGACAATAAAGAAGGAATGCCATTACTATATGTTTTGGCTTCTTCGCTATCAATGGGAATGATAATGATAATATCTTTAATATCATCATTTGATAGGATGTCAAATGGTAATGCAAGTACTAAAAGCTTAGTACTAACCGTGTTGACATCTGTAATAATGTTAATATCAATATTATGTGTTCCTATTATGAATAGAAAATATGAAAAAGAACAAAAGAGAAAAAATGAAGAAAAAAGACAAACAAGATATAAAGAATATATAAATTCAAAAATATCATTAATAGACAAAGTAATGCAAAAACAAAAAAATATTCTTTATGAAAATTATATATCTGCAGAAGAATGTGCTCAAATAATAGTAAATAAAGGTTCAAGGCTATGGGAAAGAAAAATCGAAGAGCCAGATTTTCTTACAATTAGAATTGGAACTGGAAGTGTTCCGTTAAATGCTGATATAGAATATCCTAAAGTAGAATTTACAATGGAAGATGACAACCTTGTTGAAATATTAAATACTATAATTAATAAATCAAAAATACTAACAAATGTGCCAATAACAATTTCATTAACAGAAAAAAATATTGCGGCACTTATTGTAGAAAATGATGAAAAAAGACTTGTTGAAAAATTTGTTCAAAATATGTTAATGCAATTAATTACATTACATAGTTATAGTGATTTAAAATTAGTTTTCTTATTAAAAAATGATGTAACACATAAGTGGGAACATTTAAAAACATTACCACATATTTGGGATGATGCAAAACAAGTCCGTTTTTGGGCAGAAGACTATAATGAGATGCAAGAAATTTCTAATTATTTAGAGAGAGAACTTGCAAACAGGTTAGAATATGAAAATGTGGATTATAAGGGATTTTCACCATATTATTTAATAATTACAGATGACTATAAAAAGATTGAAAACTTAAAAATTATAACAGAGCTACTAGAAGTCAAAAAAAATGTAGGATTTGGAATATTCTGCATTACTAATAGCTTATTAAATTTACCAAATGGATGTAAAGCATTTATTAATTTAGATGGAAACAAAGGATATATGTTTGAAAATGAAATATCTTCAAAAAATCAAAAAGAATTTGTATTTGATTCTTCATATACATTTTTCTTTGAAAAAATAGGAAAACAATTATCTAATATACCGATAAAATATACAGCAGCTAATAAAATAGAATTACCAAATAGTTATACATTTCTAGAAATGTATGATGTTGGAAAAATAGAACAATTGAATATTTTAGAAAGATGGAATAATAATGATTCTACACGTTCACTTCAAGCTCCAATAGGAATTGATGAGAATGGTATGCCAATAGTGCTAGATATTCATGAAAAATCTCATGGACCACATGGACTAGTAGCAGGTAGTACAGGATCTGGAAAAAGTGAATTTTTAATAACATATATTTTATCATTAACAATTAATTATCATCCAGATGATGTTACTATAATTCTTATAGACTATAAAGGAGGGGCTCTTGCAGGAGCATTCCAGAAAAATGGAATAAAATTGCCACACTTAGTTGGAACAATTACTAATATTGATACAGTAGGACTTCAAAGATCATTAGTATCAATACAAAGTGAATTAAGAAGAAGACAAATATTATTTAATGAAGCTAGAAATAAAACAGATGAAGGAACAATAGATATTTATAAATATCAAAAATTATATCATGAAGGAATAGTATCTGAACCAGTTCCACACTTGTTAATTATATGTGATGAGTTCGCAGAATTGAAACAACAACAACAAGATTTTATGAATGAATTAATCAGTGTTGCAAGAATTGGACGTAGTTTAGGAGTACATCTTATTTTAGCTACTCAAAAACCAGCAGGAGTTGTAGATAACCAAATTAGAAGTAACAGTAGATTTGGAGTATGTTTAAGAGTTCAAGAAAGAGAAGATAGTATTGACGTAATAAAAAGACCTGATGCAGCAGATTTGAAAAAAGCAGGGCAATTTTTCTTGCAAGTTGGCAATAATGAGTATTTTACATTTGGACTAGCTGCATGGTCAGGAGCTCCATATATTCCATCAGATGTTGTAAAAAAGAATGTGGATTCTTCTATAAAATTCATATCTAATATAGGGGCAATTATTAAAGAAGTTGGAAATTCAAGAAAACAAGTATTAACAAAACAAGGAGAACAACTTACTAATATTGTAAGATACATGTATGAATTAGCTCAAAAAGAAAATATACAATCAAAACCACTATGGATGGAAAATATACCAGAAATTATATTTATAGCACAATTACGAAAGAAATATCATATTACAAAAAAACAAAACAATATAAGTTGTGTTATAGGTGAATATGATGATCCATATAATCAACGTCAAGGAGCAGCCGAAATTAATTTATCAACTCAAGGAAATGCTGTTATATATGGAAATGCTGAAAGTGGAAAAGAAACATTATTAAGTACAATTGTATATGACATAATGACAAATTATACACCAGAAGAAGCACAATTATATATATTAGATTTTGGAAGTGAGGCTTTAAAAATATTTAGACAAAGCCCATCAGTTGGAGATGTTGTCTTTTTAAGTGATGATGAAAAAATAAGTAGATTATTCACAATGTTGCAAAAAGAGTTTAAAGAAAGAACAGCTGTATTATCAGACTATAATGGAGATTATAATTTATACAAAAAAACAAGTGGAAATGGAATGCCAATGATTATAGTTATGATAAACAATTATGAAATATTCTCAGAAAATTATGAAAATAAATATGATGACATATTATTAACACTAACTAGAGATGGATTAAAATGTAGAATAACATTTGTTACAACTACAAATTCATATAATGGATTAAGATATCGTTTATCTCAAAACTTTAGACAAAGAATTGCATTACAATTAAACAACCAAGATGAGTACTTAAATATATTTGATAATTTAGGCAAAAAGAGGCCATCAAATATTTTTGGTAGAGGATTAATAAAATTGGATGACGTTTATGAATTCCAAACAGCGAGAATATGTGAACCTGAAAAATGGAACTCTTATGTAAAAGAAGTAATAGAAAAATTAAATAAAAATACTAAATTAAGAGCAAAATCAATACCAGTTTTACCAGAAAGAGTAATGTTGGAAGATGTAAAAGATAAATTAAAAGATTTGACAATGGTTCCAGTAGGAATAAATAAAAATACTCTTGAAATTGCTACATATGACTTTAAAAAGAATATCATTAACATGATTACTTCTAAAAATATTGATATTGCAGTACAACTTGTTTCGCATATTTTAGAAGAATTAAAACAATTAAAAGATGTAAATTTATATATCCTAGATATGGAAAGAATAATACAGACAGGAAAAACAGACATGAGTACAAATTTACAAAAATTTTATTTAGAACTTGAAGCAGCCCAACAAAAAAATCAAAACATTGTATGTGTAATTATCGGACTAGATAAATTTATAAATGATGCAGTTAATGGTGAAAAAAGATTTTATGAAATTTTGCAAAAAGCCCAAGAATTAAAAACAGTTAACTTTATAATTGTTGAAACATTTAAGAAATTAAAGAGTAGAGAATATGATGAATGGTTTAAAGCATTTGTTAGAAATGACACAGCAATTTGGGCAGGAAGTGGAATTACAGATCAATACTTAATAAGTATTAATATTGGAGATAAAGACATTGTAAATAAATGTGGAGATAGCTTTGGATATATAATTGTAAGAGAAAAAGCTATACCAATAAAATTATTAGGAATAAAAGAAAATGGTGATGAAGATGAATAGAGTATTAGTTAAATTATATGTACCAATGTTAGAAAAAATCTATGATGTGTGGTTTCCATCACAAAAAAAGATTTCTAATATCATTGTATTATTAGTAAAAGCAATAAATGAACTAAACGATAATTGTTATCGCCCAAAAGAAATACCAATCTTATATGATAAATTGACAGCAGAGCCTTATGATCTTAATTTAAAAGTAAAAGATACATCTATTAGAAGTGGAACAGAAATAATATTATTGTAACAATTTAGAATGGAGGAAAAATGAAAACCCTTGCAGATGACTTTGATTTAAAAAATATAAAACAAGAAAATGGATTTGATATAAATAGTTTATTAACAGAAAATAAAAAAGTAGCAACTTTTATTGGAACAAATAAAAGTGGGACATCTTTTATAATAAATAATTGTGCACAAGTATTATCAAATAGAGGAGTAAATGTTGCTATATTAGATACTACTAAAAATAAAGACACATATTATATATATACAAAAAATGAAGAGGGTTTAAGAAAAACTGCGACTGAAAGTATAGAAGGACTAAAAAATGGAGAAGCAAAAGGAGTAAAAGTTAATAATAATTTAACAATATATACTGCTTTACCAGGAACAGAACAAGATTCACAAGATGTAGAACCGATTTTAGAAACATTATTAAAAAATCATTCATTAATATTAATTGATTGTGATTCTAAAACACCTTCAAAATATTTTGAATATGCAACAGAAATATATTTGGTGCAAACAATGGATATTTTAACAATACAACCTCTTACAGAAATGCTACTAGAATTAAAAAATAAAAGAGCTATTGTGGATTCAAAACTAAGAATCATTATAAATAAATATATAGAAATGGGAGATATTAGTATAAAGAAAATTATAGGTGGAATGTCATATTATAATGATCCTACAATGACATATATGAAAGAACTATTTGACAGAAACTATGCACAATATACTACAATACCATTTGAAAAAGAAATATATGAAGAATACTTAAAAGCAATTGCTAATTGTGACATTAATTTAGATGCATATTCTTATACTTTTAAACAAACATTAAATAGATTATGTAATGAAATGTATCCAATGGTTGAAGGAGAATAGAAGTCCAAACAATAAAGTTCTATTCACATAAATTAACTCCAAGAATATAATATAATAAAAATATTGGAGGAAATCATAATGAAAATCTTAAAAAAAACGTCTGGAGTATGTTTGATAGGTTTAGGAATAGGAATATTGCTAGTATTATTCCTACCAATAGTTGGATGGCTATTTTTAATAGGAGTAGTAGTGATATTAGTAGGAATGTTATGGTTGCTCTGTTAGAAGGAGGTCTACATATATGACTATTGTTGTAAAAAAAGTTCCCAAATGCTTAAGAGGAATCGTAAAATTATTGTTTGGAATAAAAGATTAAATGAATAAAAAATGAAAAAAAGCACATACCTTATTAGAAAGGTAGGTGCTTTTTTTTATGAAAGAAGAAAAACAAAAAACACAACCAGAAGTAGGAGAAGATGCAACAAAATATGGAGAATTTGTTTCATCATATTTTGCATGGGTTCCATTGCCAGATCAAAAAGAAAAAGCAAATGAAATGGCTAATATGACAAAGAAAAATAAGGGAGGAAAAAACAAATGATATATAAATTTACTAATAAAGCAAAAAAAGTAATAGAACATGCAGATGCTATATCAATAGAATTAGGTCATAATTATATAGGAACTGAACATATTTTATATGGACTTTCAAAAGAAATTGATAGCATAGGGGCAAAAGTTTTAAACAATAAAGGAATAACAGAAGAAAAAATCAAAAATAAAATAGAAGAATTATTAGGAAAAGGAAATGAAATAGAGGGAACATTAGGTTTTACACCAAGAAGCAAAAAAATATTAGAAAATGCGTTTTTAGAAGCAAGAAGAATTGGTTCTGATTATATAGGTACAGAACATTTACTTTTAGCAATAATAAAAGAAGGAGACTGTATTGCCACAAGAATAATACTTGAATTAAATGTAGATATTTCAAAAATATATAATGAAATAGCAAAAGTAATAAATGAGGAAGAGAGTGGACAAGAAATTGGAAAAAATGTACAAAAAAGAGGAAGTTTTGCAATAACTAAAACACTAGAACAATTTGGAGAGGATTTAACAGTTCAAGCAGAAGAAGGAAAATTTGATAATATAATAGGAAGAGAAAAAGAAATTGAAAGAATTATTCAGATTTTATCAAGGAGAACAAAAAATAATCCATGTTTAATAGGTGAACCAGGTGTTGGAAAAACTGCAATAATTGAAGGATTAGCTGAGAAGATAGTATGTGGAGAAGTACCAGAAAACTTAGCAAATAAAAGAATAGTTAGTATAGATATATCTGGTATGGTAGCTGGTGCTAAATATAGAGGAGATTTTGAGGAAAGAATAAAAAAGGCATTAAATGAGGTAAAAAAAGCAGGTGACGTAATATTATTTATAGATGAAATACATACAATAGTAGGAGCAGGAGCTGCAGAAGGTGCAATAGATGCTGCAAACATATTAAAGCCTTTATTAGCAAGAGGAAGTATTCAATTAATAGGTGCAACAACAATAGAAGAATATAGAAAATATATAGAAAAAGATGTAGCATTAGAAAGAAGATTTAGTCCTATTAACATAGAAGAACCAAGCAAAAGCCAGACAATTGAAATAATAAAAGGGATTAGAGATAAATATGAGGCACATCATAATGTGAAGATAACTGATGAAGCAATTAATTCTGCAGTTGAATTATCTGTAAGATATATAACAGACAGATTTTTACCTGATAAAGCAATTGATTTAATAGATGAAGCGGCTTCACAAGTGAGAGTGAAAATATTTGTTGAACCAGATGAACTTAAATTACTTGAAGAAAAAATGGATAAAATAAAAAGAGAAAAAGAAGAAGCTATACTTAGTCAAGATTTTGAAAAAGCAGCTAAAATGAGAGACAAAGAAAGAGAAATACAAAATCTTTATGAAGATGAAAGCAATGTATGGATAAAAAGGAAAAACAAAAATATAATAGAAGTAAATGAAGAAAATATTGCAGAAATAATTTCGAAATGGACAGGGATACCTATCCAAAAACTAACAGAAGATGAAAATGACAAATTAAAACATTTAGAAGAAAAATTACATGAGAGAGTTATTGGACAAGATGAGGCTGTAGAACAACTTGCTAAAGCAATAAGAAGAGGAAGAACAGGTTTAAAAGATCCCAAAAGACCAATAGGTTCATTCTTGTTTTTAGGACCAACAGGAGTAGGAAAAACAGAACTTTCAAGAGCTTTGGCAGAAGTATTGTTTGATAATGAAAATGCAATAATAAGATTAGATATGTCAGAATATATGGAAGCACATTCTGTTTCAAAATTAATAGGTTCGCCTCCTGGTTATGTAGGGTTTGATAATGGGGGCCAATTAACAGAAAAAATAAGAAGAAAACCATATTCAATAGTTCTATTTGATGAAATAGAAAAAGCACACCCAGATGTAATGAATATATTGTTACAAATATTAGAAGATGGACAATTAACAGACTCTCAAGGAAGAACTGTAGATTTTAAAAATTCTATAATAATAATGACATCGAATTTAGGAGCTAGACACATAACAGAAAGAAAAACATTAGGATTTAATGCACAAGCGGATTATAAAGAATATGAAGAAACAAAAAAAGAAGTTATAAAAGAATTAAAAAGAGAATTAAGACCTGAATTTATAAATAGAATAGATGAAATAATAGTATTTCATAAATTAAGTGATGAAAATTTGAAACAGATAGCTCAAATTATGATAAAACATTTACAAGAAAGATTAAAACAACAAAATTATATTGTAGAAATAGATGAAAGCATTTTAGAGGATGTTATAAAACAGGGAAATGACCAAAATTTTGGTGCAAGACCATTAAGAAGAGCAATTCAAAATTTGGTAGAAGATAGGATAGCAGAAGAAATATTGAAAGGAAATTTAAAAAAAGAAGAAGAGTGGAAACTAAAAAAATAGAAACAGTTACTGTTTCTATTTTTTTTCAATATATGGTTCAACATGTACGATAGCTTTATATACCTTATTTAATTGGGCAATACTTTTTTCTAGAGAATCTGCTAAACTATGACTATCAAAAGTTGTCATAGTTCCATCGACTGCAATAGTTAAGAAAATTATATATTTTTCTCCGACAGGTGTTGATGAAAGACCATTTAAACATTTAACATCTTTAAACGAATGTACTATATCTAAAATAATGTCTTTTGTGTTTTCATCAATAGAAATATCCATTAAAACATTATAACTTTCAATAAAGATTTTCAAGCCGGTTCTAAATAACCATAAAGATATTCCAATACCAACAACACTATCAAACCAAGTTATACCATTAGCAGACAAAATTACAGAAATTAAAGTAAATGTTGTAACAATACAATCATTTCTATGGTCTTCCATATTTGCTTCTAACAAGATATTGTCATATTTCTTATACATAACTCTTGTATATAAAAACAAAATGGCTTTTGTTACAATTGTAATAACACAAACAATTATTAACCACCAAGAAAATATAATGTTATTTCCAGTAAATAGTGTTGTAATAGCATCAATTATTGTTTTAAGTGATGCGAAAAGCATAGAAATAGCTATAAATAATGAAAAAATATATTCAGCTTTTCCATGTCCAAAATTATGGTCATTATCGCCAGGAATACTTGCAATTTTATTTCCTATAAAAGTCATTAAAGATGCAAATATATCACCAGCACTATTTATACTATCTGCAATCATAGCTTGACTTTTACTAGAAAATCCAACTACAGCTTTTATTGATAATAAAAATATATTTCCAATAATTCCACAAATTCCAACTTTTTTTGTGTTTTTAAATCTTTCATCCATAAGAATTAATACTCACTTTCCATTAAATAAAAGATGGACAAGACTAATTAGACATCCATCTTTCAATTTTAATTTCTTTATATTTTTTTAGAACTTCATCATATTTTTTAAATTCGTCCTCCCAAATTATAGAAGGGATTTTATCAAATGCAGTAAACACTTTTTCAGCTTCCATTAAGTATATAACTTTTTGCTGAGAATTAAGTGTTTTATATTTTTTTGAAAATTCATATAATTTATCTAATATTTGGTTTGCTTCAATAAAGCTCCAAAAATCTTTAACTTCTATTCCTGCTAATTTAATTTGCATTACTGCATAACCAATTAATGCAAATATTATAAATATTAATATGTACATTACTACTAATAATGACATGTAGTTCACCTCTTTTTATATTTCTATATAAGAAAGATTATAACATATATTTGTAAAAAATGCAAATTTTGGTACCAAAAACTTATCATATTATGTTACTATTCAGCCTATGTATATCCCATCATCCTCCTCACCAGCAATGTTGTAAAAGACATTACATATTTTGTATAAGCTAACCTTCCCGAAGAAATTCTAATTTAATAAAACAAGACTCTTTCACGGAATTCACTTAAGTATTTATACATTTTGAATAAATGACGAATGTGACCGGAATAGTATTACAAATTCTAAAACAAAAATCATAAAGGGTCCTGTCTTCGGGTATTGTTGTGATTTTTGTTCTAGAATTTGTTAACGTTATGTAGGGTAGCCGAGGAGTTTATGAAAAATGTATAAATACTTAAGTGAACCGCGAACATTACTCATTTTATTAAATAAGAATTTTTAACGTTAAGGTTAGATACACAAAATATTTCATTTATTTTTACAACATTGCTGGTGAGGAGAAGGAAGGGATATACATAGGCTGAATAGTAACCATACTATAAATACTAATTTTTGCATATTTTTTATAAATTTAAATATACTAGTATATATAATAACTTATAAATGGAGGTAACGATGAAAACTTTATATTATATTTCTTTAACACTTGTTATAATAGGTGCAATAAATTGGCTATTAATAGGACTATTTAAATTTGATTTAGTTGCTACACTATTTGGAGATATGAGTGTTTTTAGTAGAATAGTCTACTCTTTAGTTGGTATAGCTGGAGTTGTATCAATAGGACTATATTCTAAATTAAGTGATTAAAAAAAGATGGCCTTTTACAAGCCAACTTTTTACTATTATTTTTTCTCTGTAAATATTTCTTTTGCAGCACCTAAACTACTTAAAGCACTTGTAGCTTCAAATGGTATAAATACTTTATTTGCTTCACCTTTGGCAATTTCTTCAAGTGCTTCAAGTGATTTTATTTGAACTAATTTGTCATCTGGATTTGCAGATTTTATAGCATCATATACCATAGAAATTTCTTTTGCTTTAGCTTCTGCAACAGATTTAATTGCTTGTGCTTCACCAGCAGCTCTACGAATTCTAGCTTCTCTATCAGCTTCAGCTTCAAGAATAGCAGCAGCCTTTTTACCTTCTGCAATAGTAACTGCAGATTGTTTTTGAGCTTCAGCTTCTAGTATTAAAGCTCTTTTATTTCTTTCTGCATTCATTTGTTTTTCCATTGCATCTCTAATATCGGCAGGTGGTGTGATGTCTTTAATTTCAACTCTATCTATTTTACAACCCCATCTATCTGTTGCCTCATCAAGAATAACTCTTAATTTAGAGTTAATTCCATCTCTAGAACTAAATGTTTCATCTAAATCCATTTTACCAACAATATCACGAATTGTTGTTATTGCAAGATATTCAATACCTTTTTTCAAACTTTGTATTTCATAAACTGCTTTTGCAGGATCTGTAATTTGATAAAATACAACAGTATCTATTGTAATTGTAACATTATCTTTAGTAATAACTCCTTGAGGTGGAATATCCATTGTTTGTTGTTTTAAACTTACAACACTTCTTACATGATCAAAAAATGGAATTATGATTGTAAGACCAGCATCTGCTATTTTGTGGAATCTTCCTAATCTTTCTATGATATAAACCTCAGATTGTCTAACGACTTTAATTGATTTTACTGCTATGATTACTATTATAACAAGTAATATGATTAAAAAAGCCATATTTTCCTCCTTTTAGTAAGTGCTACTTACTTTAATATATTTTTTTAATATTAATAACTAATTTTTTGTGTGGTGTAATTTTTTAAAGGTTTTACATAAGCCTTTACACCTTCAATACTTTCAACTTCAACTTCTGTTCCTTTTGGTATATTTAATTGTTCTTTAGTTTTAGCAGACCAAACTTGGCCTTCAATTTTTATCTGCCCACTACCTGTAGCCCAATCAATATCTTCAATGACTATAGCCTTTTTTCCTGTAAGTGAATAGACATTAGTTTTAATATTATCTTTATTAGAAAGTTTCTTTACTAATGGTTTTGTTGCAAATATAAGCAAAGCTGAAGAAATAACAAATACTGTTGTTTGGATAATTAGGTTATTTGTAATAAAACTTACAAGCATTGCTAGTAAAGCAGCAATTCCAAACCAAAAAACTAAAAAACCTACTGTAAAAATTTCTAATACGAAAAATACTCCAGCTGTAATTAGCCATATATGCCACATAAGAAAACCTCCTTATTCTTATAATAAAAAACGCAAATATATTATACTACAAAATTGGCAAAAATCAAAGAGATTTATTAAAAATTATTGTAAATTAAGGAAAAAAATGATAATATGTACATGTAATTATGGAAAAATATAAAACTAGATATCATATATATATATATGGGAGTGAGATTATGCAAATTGATGAAATAAAAAAAATCATTTCTGAAGATAAAGTTTTTGAAAATGAACCAATGAGTAAACATACATCATTTAAAATAGGTGGAAATGCAGAATGTTTAATAAAAATAAAAACAATTCAAGATTTAAGAAATATATTAGAATTTTCTAATAAAAATAAAATTCCTCTAACAATTATAGGAAATGGAAGCAATATTCTCGTTTCAGATGAAGGAATAAAAGGAATTGTTTTAAAAATTGAACTTCAAGCTTATGAAATAAATGATGAAACAGCAGAATTAAAAGTTGAAAGTGGAATGAAATTAGGATTAATAGCACAAAAATGCTTAAAACATGAACTTGCTGGATTTGAATTTGCATCAGGAATACCAGGAACAATAGGTGGAGCAATAAGAATGAATGCAGGTGCACATGGTAGAGAAATGAAAGATGTTATAAAATCAATAACATATATGAGTAGAAATGGTGAGATATTTAAAATGTCAAATGAACAAGCAGAATTTACATACAGAGACAGTATATTTTCACACAAAGATTACATTATATTAGGAGCTGAAATACAATTAGAAAAAGGCGAGCAAACAGACATACAAGCTAAAATGACAGAATATGCAACATATAGGAAGGAAAAACAACCAATAGAATATCCTAGCGCTGGAAGTACATTTAAAAGAGGAGCAGATTTCATAACAGCAAAACTTATAGATGACTGTGGATTAAAAGGTTATCAAATAGGAGGAGCACAAATATCAGAAAAACATGCAGGATTTATCATAAATAAAAATAATGCAACAGCAGAAGATGTTAAAAAATTAATAGGATATACTAAAGACCAAGTATATAAAAAGTTCAAAAAAAATATAGAAACAGAAATTGAAATAGTCGGATAAATATAGAGAGGAGGAGGCGAAAGTCAAATCGCCGAATAAGAAAAAATGAAAGGAATTTTACAATGGCTAAAATCTAGCTCAAAAATGAAAAGGTGGATATTTTTAATATTAATAGGAATAATTTTAACTTGTTATGGAATATCAGAAATTTTAGTAGAAAAAGAAATGGAATTTGCGGATGCAGGAAAAGTAATTATAGTATTTGTTGTAGGATTTACATGTATTGTTTTAGGCTTAATATTTTTAAATAAGAGAAATATGGAATTGTTTATAGAGGCAACAGATGATAGGTTAAAGCAAAGAAAAAATGTAAATGTAAATTCTCTAATATTTGATAAGAGAATATATGATAGAGGACCTCAAATAGTTGCAATTGGAGGAGGAGCAGGATTAAACACAGTATTAAAAGGAATGAAAAGATATACCAAAAACATAACAGCAATAGTTGCAGTTTCAGAATATGGTAAAACTCCAAGTGCTTCTAGAAGAGCACTTAAAACAACACTTCCATTTGAAGAAATAAAAGATAGTATAGTAGCTCTTTCAACAGAAAAACAAGAAACAATACCACAATTACTACAACATGAAATGCAGAATGAAAAATTAAGAGGATTAAAATTTTCAGACATATATTTTACTGCAATGAAAGAATTATATGGAAATGACGCTATAGCAATAGAAAAAAGTAATTCAGTGTTTAATATGGCTGGAAATGTAATACCTGTAACAACACAAGAAATGACAATTTGTGCAGAATTAGATAATGGATATGTTGTTGAAGAAAAAGATAGAATTCCAGAAGTAGTAAATGATAAGATGACAAAAATAAGTAGAGTTTATTTAAAGCCATCAAATTGCAAAGCTACACCAGAAGTTCTAGAAGCAATAAAAAATGCGGATAGCATAATTATAGGACCAGGTAGTCTATATACAAATATAATACCAAGCTTATTAGTAAATGGAGTTGCAAAAGCAATAAAAGAAAGTAAAGCAATAAAAATATATGTAAATAATATTATGACAGAACCGGGTCAAACTGATGATTATACAGTGGCAGACCATTTAAAAGCAATAAAAGACCATTGTGGAGACGGACTAATTGATTATTGTATTTATGACACAGGAGAAGTAATTCCTGAATACATAAAAAAATATAATAAAGAAGGCGCAGACTTAGTAGAACAGGATATTAATGAACAATCATTAAAAGGAATAAAGTTTATAAAGAAAAATATATCAACAATAATTAATGGAAAAATAAGACATGATCCTTATTTAGTAGCAGAATCAGCAATTACTTTAATATGTAATGATTTAAAATATCAAGATAAAGAAAGTGATCCAGAATATTTGATGCTAAATGCTAAGTTAAAATCAGATAAAAGAATAAATAAATTGAAAAAAGAAAAAACAAAACAAGACAAGAAAAATAGCAAAAAAGGCCCAACAGATAATAGCAAGAAAAAAACAAAACAAAGTAAATTTAGTACTAAATATAGTGAAAGAATAAAATCAATTAAAGAATCATAAAGGAGAACAAAAATGAAATTCACAAAAGAAAGTCTTAATCTAGAAAAAACATTAGATAAAGAGTGGATAATAACAAATGGAATAGGAGGATTTGCCTCATCAACAATAATTGGTGCAAATACAAGGAAATATCATGGACTACTTATTGCACCAATTCTTCCACCTGCTAAAAGAATGTTAATATTATCAAAATTGGATGAAAGTATAGAAATTGAAAACAAAAAATATGATTTGTTTTCAAACATAGGAAAAACATATATATCACAAGGATATAAATATCAAGAAAGTTTTGAAAAAGATACTTTACCAATATTTACTTACAAAGTAGAAGATATTCAAATAACAAAAACAATATGTATGGAATATCAAAAAAATACAGTTGTAGTGCAATATAAGATAAAAAATGGAGAAAAACCTGCCAAATTAATATTAGCACCAATCATGAATTTTAGAGATATTCATGGAATAAATCACAATCATATTTATAATTTGGAACAACAAGTAGAAGATAGAAAAGTGGTATTAAAAATAGATGAAAGTTGTCCTATATATATAAATATAAGTGAAGGAAAGTACATTCAACATCAAAATGATGGATTTGATGGAATGTTTTATATGGAAGAAGAAAAAAGAGGATTTGAAGCGGTTGAAAATCATCTTGTACCAGGAAGATATGAAATAAGTATAAATCCAAAAGAAGAAAAACAGATTTCATTTATAGCAACATTAGAAAATAATATAGAAAGCATTGAAGCTAAAACATTAATACAAAAAGAAAAAACAAGAATAACAAAATTAATAAATGAATCAAAACTTATAAATGAAGAGATGACAGAAGAACAAAAAGATGTAATAAGAGCACTTTTAATAGCAGGAGATAATTTTGTTATAAAAAGACCACAATTTGATTCTTATTCAATGATTGCAGGATACCCATGGTTTTTAGATTGGCTTAGAGATACATTAATTTCTTATGAAGGAATATTTTTAGTTTCAAAAAGATACAAGATAGCAAAAGAAATATTAAAAACAGCTGTTAGAGATATAAAATGCGGATTAGTTCCTAATACTTATTGTGAAGGAGACGATAGACCTTTATATAATAGTGTAGATGCAGCATTACTTTTATTTGAACAAGTAAAAAAATATTTAAACTACACTTCTGACTATGATTTTATAATGAAAGAAATATATCCAAAATTAGAAGAAATTATAGAAAATTATTCTAATGAAATAACATTAGATGATAACAACATTTATTTAGATGTAGATGGCTTAATAGTAAGTGGAACAGAATATACACAAAACACTTGGATGGATGCGAAATACGCAGGAATTGCAGTAACACCACGTAATGGAAAACCTGTTGAAATAAATGCAATGTGGTATAATGCATTAAAAATTATGCAAGAACTAGCTATCAAAAACGAAGAAAAAGAAAAAGCTAGCAAATATCAAAAGATGGCAACAAAATGTAAAAAATCATTTGAAAGCAAATTCCACAACAAAAAGAAAAAATGTTTATATGATGTTTTAGGAGATGACAAAATACGTCCAAATCAATTATTTGCATTAAGTTTAACATATCCTGTTTTAGACCCAAGTTCAATACAAGCACAAGAAATGCTAGAAACAGTAGAGAAAAAATTGTTAAATGATTATGGATTAAAAACACTTGCTAAAGGTGAAGAAAACTATGTAGAAATATATGAAGGTGATGGAGCTAGAAGAGATTTTAGTTATCATCAAGGAATTACATGGACATGGCTTTTAGGGCTATATTATGATTCATTGAAAAAGTTAGCAGAATTAAGCAAGACCAAAAAAGAAAGAACAAAATATGAAGAAAAATTAAAAGAGTTTAGATCAAATGTAATAAAAACATTTTCAAAAGAAATATTTGAAAGAGGATGTATTGGAAGCATAGCTGAAATATATGATTCTAAAAAACCTTATTTACCTAAAGGAGCTTATGCTCAAGGATGGAGTGTAGCAGAAGTATTTAGAATTATATTAAATTACTAGAAAGGGTTAAAATGTTTAAGATAGAGGATTTAGAAAAACAAGTAGATTATAAAGGAATTTATTTATTATATGGAGAAGAAACCTTTTTATTAGAACAGCAGTTAAAAAAAATCAAAAAAAATTTTGGAGAATTAATAAAAGGAATTAATTATATATTAATAGATGAAAATAATGTTCAAGAATTGATTTCAGACATTGAAACACCGGCTTTTGGATTTGAAAAAAAGTTGATTATTGTGAGAAACACAGGGATTTTTAAAAGAGAAGCAAAAGGAAGAAGCGGTGGAGTAAGTAAAGAAACAAAAGAAAAAATAAATGATTACTTAAAAGATAATATAAACATTATCAATGATACTACTGTTTTAATATTCGTTGAAAATGAAGTAGAAAAAAATTCTTTATATAATACAATAGATAAAATAGGACAAATATATAATTTTGAAGAACAAAAACCATTTCAAATAGTAAAAAGAATAAAAAATATTTGCAATAGTTATAAAGTAAATATAGATGAAAACACTATTCAATATTTAATAGAATGTTGTGGGACAAATATGCAAGACTTAATAAATGAAACAAGAAAATTAATTGAATATGCGGGAGAAAATGGAAAAATTGAAAAACAAGATATTGACAAGTTGTGCATAAAAAAAATAGAAAGTATAATTTTTGACTTAACAGATCAACTTGGTCAAAAAAAAGTAAATGAAGCAATGCAAGTTTTATACAACTTAATTGCAGCAAAAGAACCAATACAAAAAATTTTAATAACATTATATAATCACTTTAAAAAATTATATTTTGTAAAAATAGCAATTTCAAATAATATGGATGTAGCAACAAGTTTAAACCTGAAAGCTAATCAAATGTTTTTAGTTAACAAATATAAAACACAAGCAAAAGGTTTTAAAACAACTGAGTTGAGAAAAATTATTCAAGAATTACAAGACTTAGACTACAAATACAAAATAGGTCTAATAGATATAAATGTAGGACTAGAAGCAATATTATGTGCATACTGTTCATAAAAAGAATAAAAAATATTGACAAAAATAAAAAATTAGTAGATAATAATTCTGATTGCCAAAAGAAGAAAAAAACAAAGAATTAAGATAAACTTAGGAGGAAAAAATATGTATATTTTTAATAGGATTACAGTAAATCCACAATTACCAAAGAGAATAGGAAGACTATCAGAAATAGCAAATAACTTGTGGTGGTCTTGGAATACAGAATTTTTAAGACTTTTTAAAATGATTGATATGGATTTATGGGAAAAATGCAACAAAAATCCTGTAAAATTCTTAAAATTAGTTGATCAAGAAAAAATAGAAGAAGCATCAAAAGATTTACAATTTGTTAAAGAATATGACAAAGTTGTTGATGATTTTGATGGATATATGAATAGTAAAAATAGTTGGTTTACTCAAAATTACCCAGAAAATAAAGAGGATGTAATAGCATATTTTTCAGCAGAATATGGATTAGATCAGACAATAGGAATATATTCAGGAGGGTTAGGAATATTATCAGGAGACCATTTAAAATCAGCAAGTGATTTAGGAATTCCATTAGTAGCAATAGGATTATTATATAAAAATGGATATTTTAATCAAAAAATAAATAGATATGGAATGCAATATCCAGAATATAGAGATCTAGATATATTTGATTTACCTATAAATCCTGTAAAAGACGCAGATGGCAATGATTTAACAGTATTCATAAAATTCCCTAAAAGAAGAATATATTTAAAAGTATGGCAAATAAATGTAGGAAGAGTAAAATTATATTTGTTAGACTCAGATATAGATTTAAATAATCCAGAAGACAGAGATACAACAGCAAAATTATATGGTGGAGACCAAGAAATGAGAATAAGACAAGAAATTATTCTTGGAATGGCTGGTGTACACACATTAAAAGCATTAGGAATAAAACCAACTGTATATCATATGAATGAAGGACATTCAGCATTTTTAAACTTAGAACTAATAAAAGATATAATAAAAGAAAAACAGGTATCTTTTGAAGTTGCAAGAGACATAACTTCATCAAAAACAGTATTTACAACACATACACCTGTACCTGCAGGAAATGATATATTTCCAATAAGTTTAGTAGAAAAATATTTTAAAGACTTTTGGCCAAGATTAGGACTTACAAGAGAAGAATTTTTGAAACTAGGAATGAAACCAACTGAACAACTAGAACCTGGATTTAATATGGGAATATTTGCATTAAAAATAGCAGGAAAGAAAAATGGTGTAAGTAAATTACATGGAGAAGTATCAAGACAACTATTTGCGGATGTATGGCCACATATAGCACCAAGTGAATCACCAATTACTTATGTAACAAATGGTATACACACATGTACATGGTTAGCACCAAAATTAAAAGATTTATATAACAAATATTTAATTCCATATTGGCAAGATAATATACATGAAGATTATATATGGGAAAAAATAAAAACAATCCCAGACGAAAAATTATGGAAAGTACATACAGACAGGAAAGTTAAATTACTAGAACTAGTAAAAGAAAATGTAACAAATAGATTAAGACGTGAAGGAGTAAGTTATGATGAAATAGTTGAAATGACTTCAAAACTTAATCCTGATGCACTAACAATAGGATTTGCAAGAAGATTTGCTACATATAAAAGAGCAACATTAATATTCAAAGATTTAGAGAGAATAACACAAATCTTAAATGACGCAGATAGACCTGTTCAATTAATATTTGCAGGAAAAGCACATCCAGCAGATAAAGAAGGACAAGATTTAATAAAATATATACATGAAATATCAATGAAACCACAATTTAAAGGAAAGATATTTATATTAGAAAATTACAATATAGAAATATCAAGATACTTAGTAAGTGGTGTAGATGTATGGCTAAATAATCCAAGAAGACCAATGGAAGCTTCAGGAACAAGTGGACAAAAAGCATCTGTAAATGGAGTAGTAAACTTCAGTGTACTTGATGGATGGTGGGCAGAAGGATATAACCAAAAAAACGGATGGACAATTGGAACAAATGCAGAATATGTATCTTATGAAGAACAAGATAGAGCAGATAGTGACAGCATGTACTATACATTAGAGCACAAGATAATTCCAACATATTATAATAAAGATAAAAACGGAATTTCAAGTGAATGGATGGAATATATGAAAAATTCAATAATATCAACAGGTGGAAAATATAGCACTGCTAGAATGCTTGTAGATTATACAAATCAATTATATATACCATTATGCAATTTAAATAAAAAATATTATAATGATTTAAATAATGTAGCAGAATTTAATACTTGGAAACAAAATATGTATGCTAGTTGGAATGATATACAAATAGAACAAGTTGAAAACAATGCTGATAATATTACTGTTGATGCAGGAGAAAAAATAGAAGTAAGATGTGCAGTAACACTTCCGAACATTGATCCTAAACATATTAGAACAGAAGTATATTATGGAAAGTTTTTAGAAGATGGAACTGTTCAAGATGTAAAAATAATTAATATGAAATTAGAAAAAGCAGATCAAGAAAATAAAAAATACTATTATGTAGCACAAATTGATTTAAATTCAGGAGGAAATTATGGATATAGCTTTAGAGTTATGCCAGAACATGAAATGATACTTGAAAGTGCAAATCTTGATTTAATAAAATGGTTAGAAAAATAATAGAAAACCTCGATATAAATAAATCTTATATCGAGGATTTTTTATATACTAGGAAAGTCCTCTGGACTCTATAATTTAAAATATAGAAAAATTTAAGCAGCCCACTATTGTTCTAGTGAATAGCATAAAAATTGGAAAAAATCAAGAAAAACTGTTTACAAATAATAGGAAATATTATATAATGGTAACGCAAAAATATAATATTTTTAAAGGGGAGGATCATATGATGAAAAAAATAAGCATCAAACTATTGAGTGTCCTTGCTATTATATTATTTATAGCGGTAACACCAATGGTGGTTCTAGCAACAAATGAAAATATCTCTGTAGTGAATTCACAAGAAAATGAATATATCATTTATATCAAAGACTACACAGATAAAAAATTTAAGTATGCTTTTACAAGCATAGAAAAAGAAAATCTACAACAAATGGATTTATCTTACATTAATTCAATCCCAGATGGGTTAGAAAATCAAACAGCATTATTAAATTTAAATGCTAAAACTTATGAAAACTTAAAATCAGGAACAATTTATATGTGGGCAAAAGATGAAAACGAAAAATTAATTCTAGATGGACTTCAATTAGATTTAAAAGACGTATTAACCAAAGAAAACTTAGATTTAGTAGAAAAAACAACAAAAAGAATACAAGTAGAAGTAGCAACATCAAAAGACATTACAGATTCAACAAAACCAGTTAGAGAAGAAGATATAGATGGAGTAAAAGAAACTGCAAAAGCTGGCTACTTAAAGATTACAGATAATAAAGATTCAAAATATTACTATCAAAGAGTAAAAACACTAGATTCAGTAGAATATGCAAAGTTAATGGATTTGGCAGAAGAAATGAATCAAGATTATGATAAGGCAAATATGTATGAAAAAGTACAACTTGCAGAAAGATTTTATAGCCAATATAGCAAATTGATTAATGAAGCAGATTGGCAAGAGGTTACTGATTTAACAGTGAAACAACCAGAGTCAACAGAACAAAGCAATGGAGTTGGAGATAAATACATAGTTTTGTTAAAAAAAGTAGATAAAGATGGAATAACAACTACAGATGCTCAATTTTTACAAGAATATTATGATTATGAGCCAAATGTAAAAAAAGAACAAATTGTAACTCAAGAAACAACAAAGCTACCAATAACATATGATAGTATTGTATTAATTATTGTATTAGCAGTAGTACTAATTGCGTTAGTAGTAGTATTTATTAGAATGAAGAAGCTAAATAAAAAAGATGAAACAAAATAATATAAAATTAAAAATATACAAAACAATTTTTTATATGTTATTAATAGTAGCGATAGTTGTGATTGGCATGATAATTTATAAATATGGTAGTAATCAAATAAATGAAAAAGAAAGCCAAGAAGTAGTTGAAGCTTTTAGTAACATAGATTTTTCTCAAAATGAAGAAAAATCTGAAAGCCAAAATCAGTTATATTATAAAGGATATAAAGTATTAGGAATCATAAAAATTCCTAAAATAAATATAGAGTATCCTATTATAGAAATTGGGGACATTGACCCAGAAAGTGCTAAGAAACCAATGAAACTATCTATAATAAAATATTGGGGAGAAAATGTAAATGATTATGGGAACTTATCAATAGCAGGTCATAATAATAAAGATGGGACAATGTTTGGTAAAACAAAAAAATTGCAAATAGGAGATATTGTAGAATTGACTGATTTATATGGCCAAACAATTCAATATTCAATTTATGACATCTTTGTAACAGACCCAAATGATGTAAGTATATTATTACCAAAAGATGAACTCATAAGAGAAGTTACATTAATTACATGTACAAATGGAAACAAACAAAGACTTATATTAAAAGCAAAGGAAATATAGAGTATATTTTAGGGGGGAATAAAGAAATGAGCAAAAAAAGTATTATTGCACTTATTACAGTAATAGTATTATTGTTTGCTGCTGGAGTATCAGTAGGAGTGTTCTTATATACAAGAGGAACATCAGAAGCTACTGATGGAAATCAAACAACAGGCCCAAATGATGGAAACAATGGTGGGACTGAAATAGTACCAGATAATGGTAACACAGAACCAACTCAACCAGACAATGGAAATGTTGTTGTTCCAACAGAAAATGATAATACAACAACTGCAAATAATAATGCAAATGCAAACACAAATAATGGAAATACTGCAAACAATGCAGGAAATACAAACAATGCAGGAAATACAAATAATGCAAATAATGCAGGAAATACAAACAATGCAGGTAATGCTGGAGAAAACGCAGGAGTAACAACAGATACTGGAGTAAATAATGTTGGAGAAACAACAATTGAAAGAGTTGAAGAAAGAGAAAAACTAGTTTCAAGAGCATATTGGGATTGGTGGACACCAACAAGTGTTGCGGTTGCTTCAACGGCAACAAAATTAGTACCAACTTTACCAGAAATTGTGGTAGAAAAAGTAGCTACAACAGAAGCTGGTAAAAATGTGGTTTATGCTGGACAAAAAATCACATACACAATAACAGTAAAAAATACTGGAAATAAAGATGTTGAAAAAATAGAAGTGACAGATAAAATTCCAGAAAATACAACATTTAGTTCAATAGAAAATGATGGTAAAGTAATAAAAGAAGAAAATGGCGAAAAAATTCTAGGAGTAAAATGGATAGTTGATGTAAAAGCTGGAGAACAAGTTTCTGTTAAATTTACTGTTACAGTAAATGCAAAGATGTTAATTGAAACTGAAAATGGAGAAATTGCAGAAGTTCCAACAACAGGAACAATAAGAAATGTAGCTGTAGCTAATGGTGAAGAAAGCAATGAAGAAGATACAGCAATTATAACAAGCCAAAAAGCAAGTGAAATAATAAGAGATGGACAAAAAGTAGAAATTGCTAAGCTTGGAGATGAAATAAAATATACAATTACAGTAACTAATACAGGCGAGATAGATGGAAATACAACAATAAGTGATATTGTTCCAATCGGAACTATACTAAAACATGATTCTGCAGATGGTGCAAAGATTTCAGAAAATAATGATATTGTAACTTGGGAAGATGTTAAAGTTCCAGCAGGAGAATCAATTTCAAAGACATTTATAGTAATAGTAAATGATTTAGATTTATTAAAAGAAAATAAAGTTAGAAATGTTGCAACAGTTGGAGGAGAAGAAACAAATGAAACAGAAGATCCAGTTGCAATAGATATATTAGTAACAAAAGAATGGAATGATGCAGACAATCAAGATGGAATAAGACCAGATAAAATAACTGTAAAATTATTAGAAAACGATGTTGTTGTAGATACAGTTGAGATATCTAAAGATGAAAATTGGTCACATGTATTTGAAAATCTTCCAAAATTTTCAGATAAACAAGAAATTAATTATAGTGTGCAAGAGGATGCTGTTGAAGGTTATACACCAGAGATTGCTGGTGAGATAGTAGAAGGATTTGTGATTATAAACTCACATGAACCAGCTAAGATAGAAATCCCAGTTGAAAAAACATGGGATGATGCAGAAAACCAAGATGGAATAAGACCAGGTAGTGTAACAATAGAATTATTAGCAGATGGCGGAGAAACAGGAAAAACATTAACACTAAATGAAGATAATGAATGGAAAGGAACATTCACAGACTTAGACCAAAAGAAGGCTGGAACAGATATTGTGTATACAATAAAAGAAAGTACAGTACCAGAAGGATATGAAGTAGCAATAACAGGAACTGCAACAACAGGATTTGTAGTAACAAATACACATACACCAGCTAAGATAGAAATTCCAGTTGAGAAAACATGGTATGATGCAGATGACCAAGACGGAAAAAGAACAGATAGTGTAACAATAGAATTATTAGCAGATGGCGGAGAAACAGGAAAAACATTAACACTAAATGAAGATAATGAATGGAAAGGAACATTCACAGACTTAGACCAAAAGAAGGCTGGAACAGATATTGTGTATACAATAAAAGAAAGTACAGTACCAGAAGGATATGAAGTAGCAATAACAGGAACTGCAACAACAGGATTTGTAGTAACAAATACACATACACCAGCTAAGATAGAAATTCCAGTTGAGAAAACATGGTATGATGCAGATGACCAAGACGGAAAAAGAACAGATAGTGTAACAATAAAATTGTTTGCAGGTGGCGAAGATACAGGAAAGACATTAACATTAAATGAAGATAATGAATGGAAAGGAACATTCACAGACTTAGATCAAAAGAAAGATGGAACAAATATTGTGTATACAATAGAAGAAAATCCAGTACCAGATGGATATGAAGTAGCAATAACAGGAACTGCAACAACAGGATTTGTAGTAACAAATACACATACACCAGCTAAGATAGA
>CAKOXV010000012.1 GCA_934130355.1 uncultured Clostridia bacterium | reverse complement strand
AAAAAAAACGTATAATGAATATATATCCATTATACGAGGAATGTTCACGTCAAAAATTAATATATTACTATTCCATGTCAAAAACATAGCTGGGGTCTTCGTCGGGGGTCTTTGCCTTATTCCATAGTAATATATTAATTTTTGGACTAAGTGAAAGAGGCGCTTTTGGCACTATTAGATTTTATACGAAAGTTTAGCTTGCCCAAAATTCGAAGTGTTTTCAATATATACATATAAGCTCAGCAGTGCTATTATGTGTCTTGTACTAGGTTATATTTTAAGCATTGTTTAGCAACTCTTTAGTTGGAAAAAATTGTTCCTTTAAATATAATATTTTTAGTAGTATAATGAATGTATAAGATATTGGAGGTTAGTAATGAAATTTGAAAAATTAGATGATACAAAAATACGTATAAAAGTTTCTATAAATGAAATGAAAGCAAACAATTTATCAGCAGAAAGTTTTTTTTCAAATTCTACTGATTCACAAAAGCTTTTAAATAATATGCTTATACAAGCAGAAAAAAAGTTAAACTTTAAACCTGAAGATTCTCAATTATTAGTTGAAGCACTTGTTCTTTCCGATAATGAATGTGTTTTCACAATAACGAAACTCAAGAATGAGAAAATAAATCAAAAAAGCTATAATGATTTTACATTTAAATTTGAAAGTTTTGATGACTTTATAAATTTATGCAATTTTCTAAATAGTTTAGAATTTTTATGTTTAAACGAAATTTCAAAAAATTTTGCATTAATATATTATAAACAAGCTTATTATTTAACACTCATAAATGAAAATTTCTATACTTTAGCAGTCGAGTATATAAAAACATTTTTTAGTGAATTTGGTCAAAATGTTCAATCATCACTAGAAATTAATAACATTTTAAGTGAATATGGAAAGCCAATTTTCCCTAAGGATGCCATTACAAAATGTTTAAATTTTTTTGTACATAAATAAAGAGGGTCCCTTTTTAGGTAAACCCTCAATTTTTTAGTATAAATAATTTTGTGGATTATATGCCACTCCATTTAACCTAATTTCTAAATGTAAATGTGGACCTGTACTGTTTCCTGTATTTCCCACAGCTGCAATTATTTCTCCCTGTTCAACTTTTTGTCCCTCTTTTGCAAATAATTTGCTACAATGTCCATAATATGTTTCAACACCATTTCCATGATTAATTACTATCATATATCCATATGAATTTTTATATCCAGAAAATGTTACTGTTCCCCCTGCTGCTGCTTTTATTTTTGTTCCTGATGATGCAGCTATGTCTAGTCCTGTATGCCTACTTGATCTTATTCTACTAGATTCCCCAAATCTTGATGTTAATATTCCTGATATTGGTCTTATTAAATTTATATTCAAACTTGCATTATCATAAGATAAATTCATTGATGTATTAACTTTTCCAGAAGAAACTTTTCTTTTTACCTCTACTACTTTTTGTTGATACAATGAGGCAACTGTTGCTTCAATCTCTGAAAATTCTTTTAATTCTGTATTATATACTTCTAGTATTGCTATTTCTCCAATATTGTTACTTTCTTTTTCTTTTAGTTGTGTTACAATTTCTTCTGCTTCTGAAAAATTCGAAACATAAGCTTTTTCTTCTTCGCCTTCCATTATTGCATAATATTTATAATATACAACTCCTGTTTGTTTGATTTTTTCAAATATTTCATCATCATTAGTAACTATATTTCTTTTTAATAAGCACATTTTATATTCTGGCATATTATCTATTTGTACAAATGCAATATTACTATTTTCTCCGCCTTCTCCAGTTTCCATGTATTTATTTATTCTTGTTTGTAATTTGCTCTTATCTTTACTATATCCTACTTGCTCTCCATTTATTGTTACCGCATATATTGGCTTAAAAAATAATGCCACTGCACATATTATTAAAAATATTGAAACAGCTATAAGTATTGTAAGTTTTGTTGTTTTTCTTGCAAATACTAATATTTGTTTAATCATTTAAATTTCTCCCTTGCATATATTTTTTTACATTTTATACTATATTTTCATTTTATGGCAATTTTTCTCTCCGGAAGTTTGTAATTGTTTATCTTTGATTTCCTCTTTTTTTCTTTTTTTTACTTTTGTTTTTTATGTTTTTGGTATTGAAACATAAAAAAATTGATATATAACCATTATTAATAATTATATATCAATTTTTTATCTATCCTTGTTGTAATTCAGTTTTTAGTGTTTGAATTTCTGTTACTGTAGCTTTTTGAGCAGGTTTATAATACCCTTTTGTATTTGCTACTTTGAATAATTCATATTGAAAAGATTCATCATTGTTTCTAATTTGTTGAAAAGTTTGTCTCAATTGCATATTTTCTGATTCTGAAATAGCAGTTTGATATGCTGTTAAATCTGCTTTAACATTTCCTAAAATGTCATTTACCATTGTTTTCTCATCCATTTTTAATTCTCCTTTACTAATTATTTAAAAAACTCATTAATTTTTGTTTTGTATTTAATACATCTTGTGCTGATTTTGTGAACATCTGCTTAATTTGAGCATCTTGTACTTGTGCTGCATAAGTGTTTAATTTTTGATATGCTGTCTCACTTGTTCCTATTAAGTGTCTTAAATGTTGTAATTCAACTTGTGTTAATGTTGTCATTGAAAATCACCCCTTCTCTATGTTTTAAATAGTTTGTACAATTTAATTTTTTTTATACATTATTAAAAAAGCAAAAAAATAATGATTTCATGATATATCTCATAAAATCATTATTTTTAAATATTTTATATGATTTCTAAATTAGCGAACTTTGCCATTAGTCGTTTATGTCCTACTTTATCAAAATTAATATCTACTTTTAAATCTGTTCCTTCAGGTTCAACATAATTAATTGTACCTTCTCCAAATTTCTTATGATAAACCCTAACTCCTGCTTGATATGAAGAAAAGTCTGTGTTTGTTGTTTCTTCCTTTTTATTAATGCTATTTAAGAAACTTTCTGCTGTTCTAAATGCAAATCCTCCAACTTTTCCTGCTGCTGCAACATATTGTTTTTCTGGAGCCTGATAAGTTTTAACAACTCCATTATTTTTATTTCCATAACTCCATGTATAAGGACTATCCTGAAATGCTTCATCTTTACTTGTTCCACTTAAAGTTGTATCTTCATATCCATCAAGTAATTCTTTTGGAATTTCTTCTAAAAATCTTGATGGTGGATTATGCGTTGTTGAACCAAAAGTTGTACGTTGTTTACTATTTGTTAAAAATAAATTTTCTTTTGCTCTTGTTACTCCAACATAGCATAAACGTCTTTCTTCTTCTAACTCTTTTTGTTCTCCTATTGATTTGTATCCAGGGAATATTCCTTCTTCCATTCCTGCTAAAAATACAACTGGAAATTCAAGTCCTTTTGCACTATGTAATGTCATTAATGTTACAGTTTCATCAGTTTCTTCCATATTGTCCAAATCACTAGATAATGTGATTCCTTCCAAGAAATCACTTAACCCATTATCTGCTGATTCTTCTTCAAATTCTAGTGCTACTGTCAAAAATTCATCCAAATTGGCTATCCTGTTTTCAGCTTCTACAGTATTTTCATTTTCTAGTGCTTTTGTATATCCTGTATCTTTTAATATTTTTTTGATTAATTCAGATATAGTTAATTCTTCTTTTTTAGATATTATTTCTTCCATGCAATTTATAAATTCCCTAGAATTTAAGTAAACTCTATTCAATCCATATTGTTCTGCATGTTTTATTACTTCATACATTGATACTCCGCTTTGTTCAGCAATTTGTGCAATATTGTCCAAGCTTGCTTTTCCGATTCCTCTTTTGGGTTCATTAATAATTCTATTTAAACTTAAATTATCAGAAGTATTTTGAACTAGTCTCAAATAAGAAATTATATCTTTTATTTCTTTTCTTTCATAGAATTTTAACCCACCTATAATTTTGTACGGAATTGCTTCTCTTCTTAAAATTTCCTCTATTGCTCTTGATTGAGTGTTCATTCTGTATAGTACTGCAAAATCTGAATATTTGTATTTTTCTTCTCTTCTTAGGTGTTCTATTTGTTCTGCTATATATCTTCCTTCATCATATTCATTGTTTGCTGAAAAAACTTTAGGCAAATTTCCAATTTCATTTTCTGTCCATAATTTTTTCTCATATTTAACTTCATTATTTTTTATTACTGCATTTGCTACTTTTAAAATATTTCCTGTACATCTATAATTTTGTTCTAGTTTTATTATTTTTGTTCCAGGAAAATCTTTTTCGAAATTCAAAATATTTGAAATGTCTGCCCCTCTAAAACTATAAATACCTTGGTCATTATCACCTACTGCTGTAATATTTCCATGTTTTGATGCTAGCATTGTTACTAATGTAAATTGTGATTTGTTTGTATCTTGATACTCATCAACCAAAATATATTGAAATTTGTTTGAGTAATATTCCAATACATCTGGATTTTCTGCTAATATTTTTATTGTATAATTAATTATATCATCAAAATCTATTGCATTATTTTCTTTTAATTTTTTTTGATATAATGTATATACATTTGAAATTTTTTCCTTTCTAAAATCTCCATGTACTCTTGAGGCATATGTTTCTGGCTCTATCATATCATTTTTGGCATTGCTTATTTCTGAGGCAATTGATTTGTCATTTAATAATTTATCATCAATTTCTAATTCTTTCATGCATTGTTTAATTAATGTTTTTTGGTCTGTTGAATCAAATATTATAAATGACGATTCAAACCCAATTCTATCAATAAATTTTCTTAGTATTCTAACACTTATAGAGTGAAATGTTCCTATCCACATATCTTTACCTGCATCACCAACAAGTTTTTCTATTCTTTCTTTCATTTCATTTGCTGCTTTATTTGTAAATGTAATTGCTAATATATTCCAAGGTAATGCTTTCTTTTGTTCCATTATATAAGCAATTTTATGTGTTAATACTTTTGTTTTTCCACTTCCTGCACCAGCTATTACTAAACATGGCCCTTCTGTATTTATTACTGCTTCATATTGTTTATCATTTAATCCGTTTAATATATCGCTCATTTATTGCTTCCTTTCTTCTTTCAAAAATCTGTTTGTATTCTACTATATTTCTTAACCTTTTGCAATAGATTTAAGTTTAATTTTACAAAAAAATGTTACTGCCTTAATTAGTGGACATTGAAATAAACATTCAAACTATTAAATAGTGGCAAAAAAATAAACTCAAATTATTAAACATACTGCAAACAATTTGAATTTATTTTTTATAATAATTTTATTCTTCTTCTCCTTTTAATCTTTCTGCTCTATCTGCTGTAATAAGATTATCTATCATTTCATCAATATCTCCATTTAAAAAGTTTTCCATTTGAAAAACACTCATTCCAATTCTATGATCTGTTATTCTTCCTTGAGGATAGTTATATGTACGAATTTTTTCACTTCTATCTCCACTACCTACTTGTGTTTTTCTAGCATTTGCAATTTCTGAATCCTTCTTTTCTTTTTCCATATTGTATAATCTTGAACGCAACATTTTCATGGCATATTCTCTATTTTGTAATTGTGAACGTTCTGTTTGGCATTCAACAACTATTCCTGTTGGTTCGTGAATAAGTCTTACGGCTGAAGAAGTTTTGTTAATATGTTGTCCTCCTGCACCTGAAGCTCTAAATACTTCCATTTTTATATCTGCTGGATTTATTTCAACTTCAACATCTTCAACTACTGGTAATACTGCAACTGTTGCTGTTGATGTATGAATTCTACCACTACTTTCTGTATCTGGAACTCTTTGTACTCTATGTACACCACTCTCGAATTTTAATCTACTATATGCACCTTTTCCAGTTATCATAAATGAAATTTCTTTATATCCACCTAACTCTGTTTCATTTTCATTTAATATATCTATTTTCCAATGTTTTCTTTCTGCATACATTGAATACATTCTAAATAATGTTCCCGCAAATAATGCTGCTTCTTCACCACCGGCACCACCACGAATTTCACATATTATATTTTTATCATCATTTGGATCTTTAGGTATTAATAATGCTTTTAATTCGTCTTCAATTTTTGGAAGTTTTTCTTTTGCCTCATAATAATCTATTTCAGCAAGCTCTTTTAATTCTTTATCGTCAAACATTTCTTTAGCTTCTTCCATTCTTTGTTTTTCTTTTTTGTATTCTCTATATTTTTGTACTACTTCCTCTATTGAGCTGTGTTCTTTTATTAATTTTTGCCATTCTACTTGATTAGCTATTATTTCTGGATCACTTATTAATTTTGTCAACTCATCATATCTTTTTTCTACTGCCTCTAACTTATCAAACATAAATATTCTCCTTTTTTATAAACTCGTATTCTATTATACTATATATTGCCTCTTTTTTCAAGTGGTTGAGCATAAATTTACAGTCACGTAATTCATAGTTAATAGTTTAAAAATAAAGTTATAATATTAGTGTTATAATTCTTCTTCGTCCATAAAAATTTCTTCCAAAGATATGCCTTTACTTTCTTGATTTTCTGCATTTACTTTATTACCTGTTACAAATGACATCATATTATCTTTTAGTTCTGACTCTCTTCCTTGTAATTGAACACTCATTACTTTTTGAGTCATTTGTTGAATTTCTTCACGAGTCATTTTAATCATTTTCTTTGACCTTTTGGAATATATATAAAATGCATCTTTCGGGTTTCCTTCTGCAAACACGCAAAAAGAAAATCTTTTTCTTCCTTCATTATCAGATAATATACATTCTTCTATAATTGCTTTATTATTTCCTTCAAAAAATTCTTTTCCATCAACCTTATAATAACAAGCCTTCAATATTGACCTATAAAGTTTATTTGCTTCAATACATTTGGTATTTTGTAATTTGTTTTTTATTTCAGGATCATCCATAAAAAACTCTAATATTTCCATTGGACTTTTTCCTTCACTCTTAAGCTTTGTAGCTAATGAATTGATATATTCATCAGTAAATTTTTCATCCGGTTTCATACCATAAACTTTTCTAAAAATTCTTTCTACTATATCTGCATCTAGTCTTTGTATCAAAACTCCATTTGATGCTCTATCACCATGCTTGTCACCACCAAAAGCTTTGGGTTTAGCTCCTGTTTGCAATCTCATCAAATCTTCTTGTATATCTACTTCAATATATCTTCCATTTGATAAACCAACTACTGGGCAAACATGGTCTTGATTTTCCTCAGAAATTGATTCAAATATTTCATTATCTCCTGTTTTTATTACATATACTGGTGCACGTTTTTGATATTTAACATCATATCCGAATTGTTTAGCTACATATCCAAACAACTCTGCCATTGTAACACAAATTAATTTTTTACTTACTTCTGGTTGAGGTTTTTGTGCATTTCTTTTGGCTAATTTATATATCTTTTCTCTTGCTTCAATATCTCCCCATAAATATTTTTCATCAAATGCTATTTGATTGGCAACTTCTTTTTCTATAAAAGCTATTCTTTCAAATTCATCATAATCATCAGGAAGAACTTGTTTTATATGATCAACCAATTCTTTCCTTGTTAATTTTTTATTCATATTTTCCCCTTTTATAAAACAACATTATTAAATGGTATATTTAATTCCTCTAAAATTCTTTTTTCTCGATTTGTACATGTTAATATAATAATCTGTCTATCTTCGAATTCCGTAGCTAAATAATTTAATATGTTTTTTAATCTATTATCATCATAATATGCAAAAGCTTCATCCAAAATAATTGGAACTTTTTCATTTGAAACTTGGTCTAGCATTGCTAATCTTAATGATAAATATAATTGATCTATTGTTCCTGTACTTAGTCTTTCCGCAGGTACATAATTTCCATTTTCTAATTCTACAATTAATCCTTGTTCATCATTAAAATATAATTTACAATATTTTTCTTTCGTTATTTTAGAAATGTTTTTTGATAATTGTTCAGTAAAAATTGGACTTACATTATTTTTCATTTTTTCATAAGCACTTGATAATAATTTTTTTACTAATTCAATACTATCATTTGTTTTTCGTAAATTTTCATATTGTTCTTTATATGAAAATAGTTCTTCTTCTAAACTCACTAATTTTTCTATTTCTGTTTCTACATATTTTTTTCTTAATTCTAATTTATTTATTTCTATTTTATAATTATTAATTTTTTCTTCTAATAAATAAATTTTTTCATTTATATTTTTATTCTCAAATATTTCTTCTATTTCATATTTTTCTATATTTTTTTCATATTTATTTATTAATTTATTTTTTTCTAAATTATCATTAATATTATTTTCTGAATTTATTTTATTAATTTCATTTTTTATCTGTTCAAAATTATTTTCATATAATTTCAATTGATTTTCTAAATTATTTTTTTCTAATTCGATTTTTTCAAAATTTTGTTTTTCATTATTTTTTAATATTTTTATTTTTTTATTTAATTTATTTTTAATTAAAATAGAAAATATTAAATACGCTGGTACTGTAAGAAGAAAAATATATTTAATTATTTTATTTTTTATAAAATTAGGAATACATAAAATCCAGAAAATATTTATTAAAATTAATAATATAAAAAATAAAATTAGTTTTTTGTTTAATTTCTTTTTTTCACAATTAAATTCTGAACTGTCTAAATTATTTTTTTCTTCAGAATATTTATTATTAATTTTTTCTAAATTATTTTTAATATTTGTAATTTTATTATTATTTTCCTCTAATATTTTTTCTTTTATTTTTATTTTTTCATTTTCAATATTATTTTTTTCTTTTATTATTTTTATTTCTTTTAATAAATTATTTTTTATTTCATCTTTTTCTAAATCATTTTTTAAATTATCTTTTTCTTCTTCAATTTCATATTGTTCATTTTCATATTTTTTTAATTCTTGTATTTTTTGCTCATCTTCTTCTATTTTTTTCTGAATAATATTTATAGGTTTTTCTCTACTTCTATCTGTTCCGACTTTTTCTAATTGCATTTTATTTATTTTTTCAATTGCTTTTTTATATGATATATTATCTTCCCCAGTCTCAACTAAATTAGATATTTTTTGTATTAATATATTTTGTGAATTTTTTTCTATTTTTATTTCTTGTTGCATTGCAATTGATGTTGCTAAAAGCATTTCTTCACTTATTTGTGTTTGTTCAAAAAAGAATTCACTTCCTTTATTTTTATCTATGTTAAATTGTTTTGAAATTTCTTCACCTTTTTCATTAAATATTGTTGGATTTTTTTTATTAAATTCTCTGTAAATTTCATATTTGTTTTGATTATCTAATTCATACACTAATTTTCCTGAATATTCTTGAGAATCCCATGGTTTATATTTTTCAAAATCAGATATTTCTTTTCCTTTTTTATTTCTTGAAGCCCCATAAAAAATATTTAAAATAAATTTTAATAATGTGGATTTTCCGCTTTCATTTTCTCCATAAATTATATTTAAATTATTTTTTAAATCAATTTCTTTATTTTTTAATTTTCCATAAGAATTTATTTTAATTTTATTTATTTCCAAATAAATCACTCCATTGCTTATTCTAATATTTCCATTCCAATTTCTAAAGCTTGTTCTATTATTTCTTCGTCATAATTTTTATTGTTTATTTCTTGTAATATTTCTTTTGCAAATAATCCTTTTAATGTATTTTCTTTTGATATTTCTTCTAAATTGAAATTTGGTTTTGTTTTATTTTTTATTTTAATTATTCTTTCATCTAAATTAAATTTATATAAATCATAAATATTTATTTCAAAATTTCTTTTTCCTATTAATATTATTTTATATAATTTATTTTTTTCAATTTCTATTTCATTAATTTTTTCAACTAATTCTTCAATAGAATTTATTTCAGTACAATTTAATTCTATTTCTACAAATTCTGTTTCATCTAATTTAATAAATTCTAATTTGTTTTCTGTTTTAGTTATTTCTCCTGTTACCATGCCGTGTTCCCCAAGTTCATCAAATCCTAATGAAATTGTTGAACCAGGATATATTATATTTGAATTTTTATCAAAATTATTTTTGTGTATGTGCCCAAGAGCAATATAATTAAATCCTTTTTGTTTTAGCATTGTAGTAGACATTGGGTTATATTGCATATCAATTGAAGTTGAACCATCTAGAGTTCCATGTATTATTAATATATTTATTTTTTGAGGATTTTCTATTTTCAAATCTTCTATTCCAGAGCTTGAACAATAAAAATCATTAAACCCAAAGCCATAAATATCTGCATCTTCTAACTCTATTTTTTTAATTTTATCACCAAATATATATACATTTTTATTCCAATTAAATGTTGAATAATATGATTTTTTTAAAATAGGGTCATGGTTTCCAGGAGTTATAAATATTTTTGTATTTTCTATTTCTTTAAATAAATTGTTTATATATTCGATTGTTGTTCTCCTTATGTGTTGTTGTTCATATAAATCTCCTGATATAAATAAATATTCTATATTATTTTGCTTTATATATTCTATTACTTTTTTAAATACTTTTCTTTGTTCGAATCTTCGTTGTTCTCCTAGATTTCCTTTATCTGATAAGGTTACAAATGGAGAGTCAAAATGCATATCTGCTATATGTACAAATTTCATATTTAATTTTTCCTTTCTTTTTTCTTGTTATATTATTCTATATTATTTTTTTATTTTTGGCAATAGTTTTAGCGAATGTTTTTTCGGTTTTATTGCAAATAAAAGCAAAGCCAAAAAAAGAATGTCTTTTTTACAAGACATCCTTAAAATTTTATTCATCCATTGGTCCAAACAACTCATCAAATTTTGCTTCAAGTTCTTTTTGTAAATCATAAGTATCTTCTTCTTCTTCATATTTTGCTGTAGGAACTTCAATTGGTTTTTCTTCTGAACTCTGATTTGTAGATATATCATCAAATAATTCATCAATTGTTTGAGATTTTTCTACAACTGGCTCTTCTTTTTTTATTGACTCTACTTTTTCTTCTTTTTTAGGTTCATCCTCAAACAAATCATCTAAAGATTCTACCTTTAAATTCTTAGCATCATTTTCTTTTTGATCTTCTGTCCAAGGATTGTATGGATTGAACTTTCTCCATGCTCCTCTTTCAGTAGTACTTGCATCATTATGGCTTATTTCTGATCTTTTTAATGCAGAAGCCATACCTTTATGTTTAAAGTAATAGAATTTATTTGCTTTTACAGGTTTTATTCCCTTTTCAAATATAATACATAAATCATTGTCCATTCTTCTCAATTCATCAGGTGTCATTAAAGCTCTTGCCATTACTTGGTCTGATACGCTTTGTCCAGTTCTAAAGTATTGCCTATCTTTATTTATTGATATACTATCTCTTTCTATAGTTTTTTCTCCTAATGCCTTTGAAAAGTATTCTACTGTTTTATATGAGTTACTTCCTAAAAATACGTGTGTATCACAGTTTCCTATAATTGTTTCATAAGATTTTTCATATACTGCCTCTAATTGGTCTAGGTTCTGTAGAATTACACTAAATGATATTTTTCTACTTCTTGAAGTTGATATTTTTTTATCAAAATCTGGTACTTTACCTATATTTGCGAACTCATCTAGAATGAAATATGTAGGTACTTTTAATGCTCCACCATTTTCATCTGCATAATTATATAATTGTTGTATCATTTGAGAGAAGAATATTGTTAATAAGAAATCATAAGCTGTATGTGTATCAGATGATATAACATATACTGCTGTCTTTTTATTTCCAATGTCCTCAAACTTTATTGTATCTGTTGATGTAAGCTCAGCAATTTCTTTTGAATCAAACTTTCCTAGTTTTGATTGTAATGTACTTAATATTGAGCTATATGTTTTTTCAGGTGCTATTTCGATTGATTTATAATTCATTCTTGCTGGATGGTCATAAGGAAGTTTACTTATTAATTCTGTAAGTAAGTTGTTTCCTCCATTTGAGTTTGCTGCTCTTACTAACTCTGCACAACTTGCAAGGTTTTGCTCTTCTTCTGGTCTTGTTGCCATTAGATAATATATTAATGCTTTTAACAACATCTCTGCAGAGTCATCCCAGAATGGATCTGATCCTCCATCACCTGTTTTTTGACCTTTTACTATTGTATTTGCAATAACATCTACATCAATTTCTGAAGAAATATGCATTAATGGATTATATCCATCACTATTTTGTGGTCTTACTAAGTTTAGTACTTTTATTTCATATCCATGTTCTTTTAAATATCCTGCTGTTCTATCATATAATTCACCTTTAGGGTCTGTAAATACGTATGACCCTAGCATTTGAAATGCATTTGGTATTGAGTATGATGCTGATTTACCAGAACCTGAACCTCCGACTACTAATACATTTACATTTCCTCTTTTATCAACTGGTAAATAATTATTCTCTGCTAAAATTATTCCTTTTTTATCACTTAATATTTGATATTGCTCTCCATTTTTGCTCCAATCACTAGATCCATGTTCAAAATCTGTGTATTCATTTTTAGGAGCTGATCTCGCAATTCCTATTATGAAAAATATTGCATATATTAATGAAAATATTATTATATTTTTTCCATAAGCTTGCATTAAATTATTTGATATTAATTCGCCAATTCCTCCAAAAGGATTAAATAGCATGTCTGTGAACTTTGCAATTCCTAACCCTAAGTCTTTTCGAATTGTTGCTGTATTTACTCCTAATGTGAATGGCACAATTAATACTATGGCTATAAATAGCCATAGTATTCCGAAAATTACAAAATATTTTTTATTTCTTCTTATTGAACCTTCAATTTTATAATTCATATATATTTCACCTTCTCTTTGGTCTAGAATGTTAAAATTAATGTGTTAAATCTTCACTATTTCTTTCTTTGTTTGGATTTCCTCCTGGATATGCTTTTATTACTAAGTATTCACTTGTTTCTTCAAGTATATCTTCTTTTTGGAAAAAATCTGAAATTGATATTGAAGGTTTAGCCTTATTTCCTTTAGCATCCATCTTAGTTTTGCTGTTTTGTTTTCCACAACAAAAGTAGGTGAATCTTAGTTTATCATCTTTTCCAGCTGGTACTCCTATTTTCTTTTTATTTACTGTGTGATTTCCCATAGTAAATTTGCCTCCTTAAACATTACTCTTATCTTCTCTCACCTCAAAGGCAAAATAAGATTTGTATGGTTTCAATTTGCATCTGCCTTTTACTTTATTTTCTTTTTCATCAAAATAAAGTCTAGGTTTTATTTCTTCTGTAGTTTCAGGGTCTATAACACAAATATCCCTTTTTAGATTTGGTGTATAGTTTATTTCTTCAAATTCTTTTTCTTCTTCTGAATATAATGTATTAAACTTAAATGGTGTTGGCTCTTTTGAAATTTTAACTTCATTATCAATTAGTAGTCCTGAGTTTATTACTACATTTTCTTTGCCAAATGACAATATTACTAATTGATTTCCATTTGGTTGTGGCTCATCAACATAAAAGGTTTTTCTAGTATTTTCTCCTCTTATTTCTTCTGTGTAGTCTAATCTTTCAACAGTATATTTAGGGTAGTCTTTTAGAAATTCCTTTTTAGTTTTATTAATTTGATAAATTACTGTATTTACTCCTTTTGGATCTGTTATGCTAAAATGTTTTCCTTGTAGCATATCCATATATTTACACCTCATTTCTATGCTTTAATCCATAGTTTGTCTTATGTTTACGAACTCACATATTTCATTATACTATATTTATGTAATTTTGTCAATATCATGTTTTCTATAAATTAGACTCTTCTTGGATTAAACTTTGATATTTCTTTTAATCTTTTAAACATATCGGTCTCTTCTCTTGTCAATTTTTCTGGAACTACAATTTTTATCTGAGCAATTAAATTTCCTCTTTCACCTTTTGCATTTTTATATCCTTTTTGTGGAATTTCAATTGTTTCACCTGATTGTATTCCATTTGGTATATAAATCTGTGTTTTTGTATCATCTATAGAATTTACTTTTGCTTTCGTTCCTAATGCTGCCTCCCATGGTGAAATTGGTATTGTTGTATATAAATCTGTTCCATTTAATTTGAACCTTTTCCCATCATCTATGTTGATTTTTATGTACAAGTCACCATTTTTTCCGCCATTTTTTCCTTCTTTTCCTTGTCCTATTAGGCGAATTTTTTCTCCATTTTGTATTCCTTCTGGAACTTTAACTTTTATTGTCTTTGTTTTTCCTTCTATAGTTTTAAGTCCTATCGTTTTTTCTGCCCCATAAAATCCATCTTCAATTGATATATTAATTTCTGTTTCTATGTTTTCTCCTTTTACTGCAGGAATTTTACTTTGAGCTAATTCTTCTTTTATTTCACTATTACCAAAAAACATACCAAAAAAGTCACTTGCAACTTCTCCCGTCCTTTTTTGCTTTGTTTTTTTCTGCTTGTAGCCTATATTATAATTCCAAGTTCTATCATATTTTCTTTTTGTTACTGGTTCTGATAGTACTCTATAAGCTTCATTTATATCTTTGATTCTTTCTTCTGCAACTTTATTTCCCACATTTACATCTGGATGATATTTTTTTGCTTGTTTTCTATATGCACTTTTTATTTCGTCTGCTGTTACTTTACTGTTTTCTAGACCTAGGATTTTATAATAATCTTTAAATTTCATTTAACGTCCTCCCAAGAATAATTTGGTATTTGTATTATATCAATTTTTTATATGAAAATCTATAGTTTTTGACAAATTTCGAAAAATTTCATTCCATTTGAAGCTTTTACTAAAACAACATCACCATTTCTTAATTCTTGTTTCAATTTTTCCACAATTTCTTCATTATTGTTTAAAAAATATGTTTTGATATTTTTATTTTTCTCCGCTTCTTTTATTATGCTTTTTGATGCATCACCTGCACAAATCAATATATCAATATTTTTTTGAGCAACTTCTTTACCTACTTTTTCATGAAGTTCTTTTGAGTAATCTCCTAATTCAAACATATCACCTAAAACAGCGATTTTTCTTTCACCATGGTAATTAGTCAAATATTCTAAACTTGCCTTCATTGATTCATAGCTTGCATTATATGAGTCATTTATCAAAACAGCTCCATTTTCTAGTTTTCTGATATCCATTCTTTTTTTAGTCAATTCAAAATTAGCAATTCCACTCTTGATTTTCTCATCTTCAATTTCCAATATATGTCCAACCTCTGTTGCACATAATGCATTATAAACAAAATGTACTCCACCTACTGGAACATTTAATCTTATTTTTTCTCTTTCAGAAACTGCTGTAAAATCACTACCATCTTCTCTTAACTCTATGTTTTTTGCATTCAAATCACTTTGATTTTCAATTCCAAAAGTATGTATTTCAATTTTTTCTTTGTTTTCTTCATACCATTTGTGTAGTAAGTCATTATCATTATTTATTATAACTTTTGGAATTTTCATTCCTTCTAGTATTTCTAATTTTGCTTTTAATATGTTTTCTCTTGAGCCTAAATTTCCTATATGTGATGTTCCTATATTTGTAATAACTGCTAATGTTGGTTTTGCTATATTTGTTAATAAACTTATTTCTCCGAAATGATTCATTCCCATTTCAATTACAAGTGCTTCATGATCTTTCAATTTTAATATTGTTAAAGGTAATCCTATATTATTATTGTTGTTTCCATCAGTTTTTAAAGTTTTATATTTTGTATTAACAACACTTGCAATAAGATCTTTTGTACTTGTTTTTCCAACACTTCCTGTAACTGCAATAACAGGAATGTTATATAGACATCTCTTGTATTTAGCTATTTTATATAATGCATCTAATGTATCTTTTACTTCAATTATTATTTTATTTGAATATTCTTCTTTTTCCTTTTCAGAAATTTCAACTTTTTCAATAATCGCTACATCTGCACCATTATCTAATGCTTGTTTCCAAAACTGGCTACCATCAAATTTTTCGCCTTTAATTCCTATGTATATATCACCTTTTTGTATAGTTCTTGTATCTTTAGAAAAGTTTTCACATTCTGTTTTTTCATTTCCTATAATCAATTTTCCTTTTGTAACATTTAAAATATCTTTAACATTCATAATCATTTTCCAACCTCTCATTGGTTATTATTATATTCCATTTTAAAATCTTATGCAATAAATTCAAAACAAAAAAACTTAATATATAAATATATAATCATATATTAAGCTTTTTTATTTTATTAAATTTGCATATCTAAAAACTATTGTTTTTCTACTGCTCTATTAGCAATTTCAATTGCTTTAGAAACTATATTACCACAAGTTTTTGATGATACATTTTCCCAACTTCCGCCATCTTTTTTTACTTGGTCATAAACGCCTAACTCTTTTGCTATCTCTGTTCTTAAGTTTTCAGACATTAATTTATTTCCTCTAGACATAGAAGCAACTCCTTTCGAAATTGAATAGGTTAATTAACCTGTTCAGAATTATTATTTGCATTTACTCTTTTTTTATGTTGGGAATTTTATTCTGCTAAACTTCCATTTTCAGAACTTGTAATAATCAAAATGTCTTCTTCTTTTCCTGTTTCAGCATTTACATAAACAATAAAATCAATATCTTCTATTTTTCCCTTAAATTCATAACAAAATTTTTCAGTTTTCCATTCAGTTGGAATTATGGCAAGTGCTTCACTTGTAACTTCTATTTTTGAATTTAATTTTTTTCTTGCAGTTTCAATAGAAATTTTTTCTGTAGGAATTTTTCTATCATAATGATTATTTAGATATCCTGTTGTTTCTAATCCTATAATTTCTCCATCATCAAGAGCAATTTTTGCTTTTATTAAATCTGAATATATTATTACATCATCTTGTTTATAAGCAAAATTTATTGTAATAAATCCATTTTGTTTTAAATAATAAGTTTCCTGCATATTTTTAAACCCTTTATTTGCAAGATATTCTTTTCCTTTTGCTATAGCATCTTGTTCACTTATTTTTTCTTCTTTTACTTCTCTATTTGAATTTAGAAAAACAACATGTCCACCTTTTTTAGAAATTGAAATTCCTATTTTCTGCTCATCACTTAAGGTCATTTCAAATCTATATACTGGAATATCTCCATTTTCTACATAGCCATTATTTTGTGTGTTTTTTATTTTATCTTTTCCAATAAATTCCTCTGCTTTTTGCTTAGCTGTTTCTTCGTCAATTTCATCACCTGTTAATCCTCTTTTCTCTGAACTTGTTAAATGTTCAGAAAAAGCTCCATCATATATTAATCCTGTATATTCATGGAAATTTTCCTCTACCACATCAAATGTACTAACTTCTGAAATATCTGAACCTTCTGTATTTTTCATCAACCTACTCCAACTTAATGTTCCATTATTTAATTCATCAGCCATTTCATTTAGTGTATTTGCTAAATCATTTGAATAATTATACATTTCTTTTATTTTGTTCAATTCGTCATCAGTAAGTTCTTTACCATCAATATTTTTTCTTGATAATGAATAACTGTATTCACTTACTTGGTTTAAAAATTTTTCCGTGTTCTCAAGTTCTTGACTTTCAATTGGCAACATTCCTAAATATGCTTGTGCAAGGTTTGCTTCTCTCCATACTTTTGTAAGTATTTCTGCACCATGCTCAGATGATTTTGAAAGCATTGCTTTTGCAAGATATGTTTTTACATTTTGCACATATTCTACAACCTCATAAAATGCCATATTATATTCATTTTCTTTTGTTGTAGCATATACTTTTTTCTGGTTTAATAAATTAATTCCAAGTATTGCAACTACTATTAAAGCTATTATTGTAATAACTGCCCAAATTTTATTTTTTTGCATATTGACCTCCTTTTTTATTATTTTGGTTTTTTTTACAAAAAATATACAATTTATTTTGACTTTATGATAAAATTAATAAAATTTCTAATATAAGGAGATTTATTATGAAAAAAATATTGATTTTTTATGCATCATTTGGTGGTGGTCATTTATCTGCTGCCCGCTCTATAAAAGAATATATTGAAAATAATTATAAAGATGTTGAAGTTAGTCTTATTGACTGTATGGAATATTCAAATAAGGTTTTTAATAAAGTTACAACTACTGCTTATGCAGAATTAGCTAAAAAAGCTCCAAACGCATGGGGAAAAATGTATTGGAATTCTCAAAAAGGTCCACTTGCACATATTAGTACAACTTCAAATAAAGCATTATCAATAAAATTAAATAAATTATTGCAAGAACTTCAACCAGATATAATAATTTCAACACATCCTTTTGCTACACAGATGTGTGCATATTTAAAAAAGAATGGAAAAATAAATGTAAAAATAGCAACTGTTATTACAGATTATGCACCACATGATCAATGGCTCGTTTTTAACAATTATGTTGATTATTACTTTGTTTCACATGAAGATATGAAAAGACAATTACATGAAAAAGGAATTTCAAATGATAAAATTTTCGCTACTGGTATTCCTCTTTCAAATAAATTTTTATTAAAATATGATAAAAAACAAATCTTAGAAAGTTTTGGATTATCTCCAGATAAGAAAACAGTATTATTTTTCGGTGGCGGAAAGTTTGGATTAGGAAAAACTCGAACTTATGAAATTTTCAAAAGTTTTGTTGAATGCCATGAAAATATTCAGATTGTTGCAATTTCAGGGAAAAATCAAAAAATGAAAGAAAATTTTGATGAGCTAGTAGAAGAACTACACAAACAAGATAATGTTAAAGTTTTAGAATATACTGACAGAGTTCCTGAACTTATGAGTATTTCTGATTTAGTTGTTACTAAACCAGGTGGTCTTACCACAACAGAAAGTCTTGCATCAGGTCTACCAATTGTTGTTATTAATCCTATCCCTGGTCAAGAAGAAGAAAACGCTGCTTATCTAGAGAAAAACAAAGTCGCAATATGGCTAAAAAAAGAAGACAATGTAGAAGAAATCTTAAACGATTTATTTTCAAATCCTGATAAAATACAAGAAATGAAAATTCGTGCAAGGCTTATAGCCAAAAAGAATTCAACAAAAGATTTGTGTCAAATTTTATTAGGAAAAAATTGATTTATTGTTTTATTTTTTAGATGCTGCAATAATTCCAAGATTATCACCTATAGCACTAAAAAATGAAGCAAAAACATCTAAATTGTCAGAAGAAATATTTTCACTAATAAAAATTGCCAAAGATGCCGCAAGACCAACTAAACTACACCCAGAGCAATTATTAGAATTACAATTCATAAAAAGCCACCTCTTTATATTATATGAGGTGGCTTTTAAATTGTTATAATTCTCTTCTGCCTTCTAATGCTTTAGTAAGTGTAATTTCATCTGTATACTCTAAATCTCCTCCTACAGGAATTCCATGAGCAATTCTTGTAACTTTTATTCCTAATGGTTTTATTAATTTAGATAAATACATAGCAGTCGCTTCTCCTTCGACTCTAGGGTTTGTTGCAAGTATAACTTCTTTCACTTGCCCATCCATAAGACGAGCTAATAATTCTTTTATTTTAATATCATCTGGTCCAATTCCATTCATTGGAGAAATTGAGCCATGTAGAACATGATAAACACCTTTAAACTCATGTGTTCTTTCCATTGCTATTATATCTCTAACATCTTCTACTACGCAAATTTGTGATTGATCTCTTTTAGGATTTGCACAAATTATGCATGGATCTGTGTCTGATATATTATAACATTTACTACAATATTTTAGATTTTTTTTAGCATTTATTATTGAAGATACAAATTCATTTGTTTCTTCTTCTGATGCATTTAATATGTAAAACGCTAATCTTGCTGCAGTTTTATTTCCTATGCTTGGTAATTTCTCAAAACTTTGTATTAATTTTTCTATTGATGGTGAGTAATATGACATTTTATTCTCCTCTACATTAATCCTGGTATATTATATTTTCCCATTGCAGAAGCTTGTGCATCATCAACTTGTTTAAAAGCTTGATTTATACAAGTTACAATTAAATCTTGTAGCATTTCTACATCATCTGGGTCTACAACATCTTTTTGTAAATTTAAAGATAAAATTTGTTTTTGCCCATTTACTTTTACAGATACTGCTCCACCACCTGCTGATGCTTCAAATTCTTTTGAAGCAAGTTCTGTTTGTGATTTTTCTAAATCTGCTTGCATTTTTTTGGCTTCTTTCATTAAACTATTAATATTCATTCCGCCAAATCCTCCCATACCTCCTGGGAATCCACCTCTTTTTGACATTTTAATTTCCTCCTTATTTTTTATTCACAATTATTCTATTACATCAAATGGTATATCAAATTCATTTGCAAAACTTGAAAGTTTTTGTTCTTCATTTTCTTGTTCATCACTTTCTGATTTTTCAGAAATATATTTTATACTCATTTCTTTACCACAAGCAATTGAAACTTGATTTGATATTTCCATTTTATTTTCTGGTTTTTCTAAAACTGTTTTTCCAAAGGCAGTTAATCCCTCAGGGAATTGAATTCCAACAGTCATATCATTTATTTCTACAGCATTAGTATTTAATAAATTTGTATATAACATTATTTTCCCGTTTTTCTTAAAGTTATTAACAATATCTTGCCAATATTGTGCAGGTTTTTTATTTTTTCCTATTCCTGCAATAGCATCTGTATTTATAGTTTTCCTGGCACTTTGTTCTGGATTAGTATTTGAGCTTTTTTTCGTGGAAACAGTTTGTGTTCTACTTACTCCTCCTCCGCTTCTCAAATAATTTTCAATTTTTTCTAATCTTTCATATATATCTCTATTATTACTTCCTGTATTTTGAACATTTTCATTATTTAACGAATTATCACATAATTTTATAATTCCTGCTTGAAATACAATTAACCTTTGAGTAGATGATTTCATATCATTTTCTAATTTTGACAATTCATTTATAAGACTTATCGCCCTTTCTTTAGAAACTTTATCAGCTAATTCTTGTAATTTTGCAAAATCTGTTTCATTATAAATTGTTAATTTTTGACCTGTTTTTACCATTAAAATATCTTTAATATATTTAATAATTTCCCATAACAAATTGTTTAAGTCTTTTCCATCATCCAAAACTTTTGTTATATTTTCCATTGCTTCATCTATATTATATTCAATAATTGCTTCTGTAATGCTATGTATATAAGTTAATTTTGGAATTCCTACTAATTCTTTTATTTTTTCTTCATCTATATCATTTGCACCATCTTGGACACATCTTTCTAGAATAGATAGTGCATCTCTCATTGCTCCTTCTGATAATGCTGCTATAATTTTTAATGCTTGATTTGTAGCATTTATATTACTTTCTTTACAAACAATCTCTAATCTTTTTATTATATCTTCATCTGAAATTCTTTTGAAATCAAACCTTTGACATCTTGAAAGAATTGTTGCTGGTAATTTTTGTGGTTCTGTAGTTGCTAATATAAATTTTACATGTTCTGGTGGTTCTTCTAATGTCTTTAATAATGCATTAAATGCTCCTTGTGACAACATGTGAACCTCATCTATTATATAAACTCTATATTTAGCTTTTGTTGGTAAAAAGTTAACTTCTTCTCTTATTGAACGAATATCTTCTACACTGTTGTTTGAAGCAGCATCCATTTCTACTATATCTGTTAATGAACCATTTATAGCTGCTTTACATATTTCACATTCATTGCATGGTTCCCCATCTTTAGGATTTAAACAGTTTATTGCACGTGCTAATACTTTTGCAGATGTGGTTTTTCCTGTTCCTCTTCCTCCATTAAATAAATATGCATGTCCAACTCTATTTGCTATTATCTGGTTTCTAAGTGTTCTTGTTATATGTTCTTGACCTACCATCTCACTAAAGGTTTGTGGTCTAAACTTTCTATAAAGCGCAGTATAACTCATGTATATCTTCACATCCTTATAATAAACAAAATGGTGTGAAGTCAAGCTCTCTATGGAAAACAATTCCCACATAAAAGTGACTACTTATTGCTGCTTCCTTCCGGACCTGACAAGGTTCATAGGCTTTTATTGAGCTTGCTTTCCATACAGAGTTCAACCCCATACCATTGCTATTATATACTGTATTTATCAATTTTGCAAGTATTTTTATGAATTTTCAATCCTTTTGAAAATTATATCATTAACATCATTAATCTCTATTCCATCTGTTCCTTTTTCAATAATATTTTCTGTTGGAAGATTTAAATTAACTGTTGCTTGATATTTTTTTCCACTTACTAATTTTATTATTATATTAAATGATATTTGTGTTTGTAAATCTTCTTGTGTTATATTTGTTAATTTTAATAATTGACTATGATCAATTTCTTCATTATCATCTGATATATATTGTGCTAAATTATTTATACCATATCTAAATGCTATTATTCCACCTTGATTAGATATTTTTTGTTCTTTTATATTTGACTCTAATTCACCTGTATAAACAATATTTGAAATTTCATTTTCTTCAGCATTTATAAACATTCTCTTTTCATCTATCACAGGTTTATATAATTTGGTTTCACCTTTTTCATTCTGCTTATTTATAACTATATTATTAATCTCAATTTCTTTAATTATTTCTGTTTTTCCATAATTTGAATTTTTTTGTATATATATGTATATATCATTATTTTGACCAACATTAAGATTCCATTTTTCAGCCGCTTCTTTATTTTCTGTGCCCTCAACGCTTTCAATTATAGAAATTTTAGTAATCTTAAAAGGCATATTTGCCTCTCCTTCTACTTGATATTTTAAAAACATTATTCCTGCTGTGCATATTATTGCAAATATTATTACTGTTATTATAATAACATGGAATATTTTCTTATTTATATTTCTAAACACTTTTTCCTCCGTTTTTTCATTTTTCTTAATTCTTTAAAAAAATTCTTTAATATATTTTCGCATTCTTCTTTTAAAATTCCTGTTTCACTTTCCACTTTATGATTAAATTTATAATCTTCAAACAAGTTGAATACAGATCCTACTGCCCCTGTTTTTTCATCCATTGCACCTATATATACTTTTTTTATTCTTGAATTTATAATTGCTCCTGCACACATAGAACATGGTTCTAAAGTCACATACATCTCACAGTCTACAAGCCTCCAAGCTTCTATTTTTTTACTTGCTTTTTGGATTGCTAAAATTTCTGCGTGTTTTGTTGTATCTGTTTTTGTTTCTTTTTGATTATATGCTCTTGCTATTATTTTTCCATCTTTTACAATTACTGCACCAACTGGTATTTCTAGTTTATCATAAGCTTTTTGAGCTTCTTTCAGTGCTTTTTTCATATAATATTCTTTGCTTTGATTTGACTCCATTTACTCCTCCGTTCAGAACATTTATAACACTGGTGTGCCCAGGCGGACTCGAACCACCATCGGTCGCTTAGGAGGCGACTGCTCTATCCTGCTGAGCTATGAGCACATTAATACATTACAAATTATAGCATATATCTACTTAGTTTGCAAGAAAAATGCTTTCTTAATATTAAATTCTCATCAAACTTGCTTTTTATCGTATTTTATAGTATAATTTATATATATTTTTTTGAAAGGAGTTAGACAATATGTCTGTTCCAGTTAATTGGAGTTTTAAGCGGGAGCAAAAATTATCAATTGTTGGAATAAAATGTGATGGACCTTTAGATGAAAAAATCACGCCTTTTATTGTAGAAGCAGCTTTAGAATTGATAGAATTGGCAAGTCTTTTTTATGGACGTCCGTATCCCAATATGCCAAGTTTTCCGACAGAAAGTACATTTTGTGTTTCATTTTCACTTGTGTTTCTTTCTGCCAAAAATGCTGATAATTTTTTCGACTATTTGAAGCAGAGATATTACTAACCCACCATTTATGGTAAAAACAGTTCCTTTTTGGAACTGTTTTTTCTTGACATAAATATAATCAGAGTGTATAATTTAGTATAAAATTATATGAAAGGAACCATTAAAATGCAACAAATATTAAGTAAAATGAGAAAAGCAATAGAAGAATATAATATGCTTGAAGAAGGAGACAAAATCGCAGTATGTTTATCAGGTGGAAAAGACTCAATAACACTACTAAATGGTCTTAAAGCTTTGCAAAGATTTTATCCAAAACATTTTGAACTTATCGCTATAAGTGTTAACCCAGGTTTTAAAGAATTTGACAAAGATTTATTGCAAAAAAACTGTGATGAAGTAGGAGTTCCTTTATTTATAGAAGATAGTAATATAAAAGAAATAGTTTTTGATATAAGAAAAGAAAAAAATCCATGTTCTTTATGTGCAAATTTGCGTAGAGGAATAATTAATAGTGTCGCAATTCGTGAAGGATGTAATAAAATTGCATTAGGTCATAATTTAGATGATGTTTTAGAAACTTTTTTATTAAACTTATTTTATACCGGAAGTTTATCAACATTTTCTCCAAAGAGTTATATGGATAGAAGTCAGATAACTCTTATAAGACCATTAATTTTGCTTAGTGAAAAAGACACAAACCGTTTTGTTAAGAAAAATAATAAACAAGTAATGCCTAAAGTTTGCCCTATGGATGAACATACCAAAAGAGAAGATATGAAAACACAAATATTTTTATGGCAAAAAAATATTCCAATGTTACGTGCTAATCTTTTTGGAGCTATTTCTAGAAATTTAGAAGGATGGAGAGAAAAAAATGTGTAAGAATTCTTGCACATTTTTTCTTATGATATTTCTACTATGGACTCTTTTTATGAAAATGAATTGGCGCATAATCAGTTATTCCTAAAATTTCTTTTCCTTTTGCCCCATTCTCACTCTCAACATCATTTGTAATTGTCCAATCACTTTCTAGTATGGTGTTGGTGTTCGGATTAAATATAGTAACATTATCACCAGTAGAATCAATTTCTGGTAATCTATTATAATCATTTCCATCATTTCTAAATTCTGAATCTATTACTATGTATTGCTTGATCCATGGCATAATATCTTCTTCAAGGTCAAAACCCTCTTCATAGCACTTTGAATCGTATTCTGTAATAACTTCACCATTTTCATTTGTTTTATAAATCTTATTTCCAAGTGAATTATAAACTAATATTTTACCATCTTTAATTTTTACTAAAGTTAAAAAATGACCGTGTTTTTGTAAAAGGACAACGTTTTTGCTTAGTTGTAAAATTTGCACTATTTTGTACCAAAATTTGTACATAATTTCCTTCTTCTAAAGCCTCTAATATGTTTTCACTTGTTTTTTCAGAAGCTCCTGTTCCTCTTTTTAGTATTCTTGCTCCGAAAAAGTTCTAATATTTGAGCTAATGCTCCAAAATTTCCTCCATCACTTCCTCCTAATGGATTTCCTTTATATATTTTTTCAGCTATATATGTAGGAGTTATTTCTGTATTTCCTAAAAGTGTCAATATATAATAACAAGAAAAAACCCCGCATCCATCTGTACCTAAACCATCTTTCCCAAAATTAATATTTGCATATTCTTCATCTGTCTGAAAGCGATCCGGAAATACTGGTATTCCATAAACAGATTCATAGTAAAGATCTGACATAGAATTAGATAAATTTTCTAGTAAACTTTTTATTATATCAATATTTTGAACTTCTGCATCTCTATATTCTTGTAACTTAGCAAGTAGTTTATCAGCTATATCTTTGATTTTTTGAATATTACTTTCTATTCTGTCTTTTGCTATTGTAATATGAGCTAAATTCAACTCTACTTTTCCTGCATCTGAACTTATCTGGTTTAATTGGGATGTAAAATATGCAATATTACCAGCCAGTTGAATTAATGAGTATGCACTATTTTCTACGCTTTCATCTTCATACTTTATTTCTCTATCTGACATTTTTATTTTTCCTTTCTCTTACTATAATGAATCTCTACTTGCAATATTACTTAATCTTAAATAATTTAATTCTTCTATTTTAAGTTTTAATTCTTCTATTTTTTCATTAACAACACCTATGTCACTTACTATTTCTCGACCACTGCTTGCAACATTCTCTTTTATGCTAGATACATTTTGTACCATTTCATTTGTTCCTATTCCACATAGTGCTCCTTCTAATGTCTGAAATATATTTCCAATATCATCTCCTATGTTTGTTAATTCTCCACTAGTGCTATTTATTTTTCCTTTTATATCTTCACAAATGTTTATTTTTTCTTGCAATCCATTTATTTCATTTTCCAGAGCTCTAATTTTTTCATTATATTCTGCTATTTTTCTTGCTCTATCTTCCGGAGATAGTGGTGTCCAAGGATTGCTTGGTGCACTTTGAGTTCCATTTGATTTAGCATTTGAACTTGAAAGTTTTGGTTTTGAAAGCTTTGGTTTTGGAATTGTTATTTTATTATTAGATTTATTAGTTTTCATTACTTAATTTCTCCTTTTCATTGTAATATAATTTTCTGCTATAACTACTCTCCACGAACTAATTTAACCATTGCATCTTTTAAAGCCTCTAACTCTTCTGTTGCACACTTTTCGCATTTTCCTTTAACTCCAAAATAAAGTTTAATCTTAGGCTCTGTCCCTGATGGTCTAACACAACACCATGCATTGTTTTCTAACGCATAATACAAAACATTTGATTTTGGTAATCCTGTTTTACTTTCTTTTCCTGTTGTTAAATCTTTTACATAATCTCTATCAATATCTTTAAATGTCAATACATTATATTTTCCTATTTTTAAAATATCTTTATTTCTCATATTTGTCATCAATTCTTTAATTTTCTCAGCACCTTCTGAGCCTTCTAAAACAATTGATACTTGATCTTCTTTATAATATCCGTATTTTTCATAAATATTATTCATTTGTTCCCATAGTGTAATTCCTTTTGATTTATAATAAGCTGCTGCTTCACACAAAGACATAACAGCTGCAATTCCATCTTTATCTCTTGCATAATCTCCTATTAGACAACCATAACTTTCTTCAAATCCAAATACATATTTTTTATTATGTTCTTCATCTGCTTTTTTCATAACAGCTCCAATATTTTTGAATCCTGTTAAAACTTCAATACACTCTAGTCCATAATTTGCTGCAATAGCTTTTGCTAAATCTGAGGATACAACTGTTGTTATAAATATTCCATTATCAGGTAAAATACCTTTTTCTTTCATCTGAGAAATTCTATATTCTGCTATTAATAATGCTGACATATTTCCTGTATATGACATGTATTCACCAGTTTTTGTGTCTTTAGCATAAATCCCTAATCTGTCAGCATCTGGATCTGTTGCTAGAACAACATCAGCATCAACTTTTTTAGCTAATTCCAAAGCTAATTTAAATGCTTTTCTATCTTCAGGATTTGGATAATCAACTGTTGGAAAATTTCCGTCTGGCCTAGCTTGTTCAGGAACAACATATACGTTCTCAAATCCCAATTCCTTTAAAAGTCTTTCTACAATTGTATTTCCTGTTCCATGTAATGGTGTATATACAATTTTTAAATCTTTACCTTGTTCTCTAACAATATCAGGATTTAATATATGTTCTTTTAAAACTTTAATATATTTATCATCCATCTCTTTTCCAATAACATTAAATAAGCCTTTTTCAATTGCCTCTTCTTTAGTAATTGTTTTAATTTCTTTAAAATCTGTAATAGCTCTTACTTTTTCTATTATTTCTTTGTCTCTTGGGGCAATAATTTGTGAACCATCATCCCAATAAACTTTATATCCATTATATTTTGGAGGATTATGACTAGCTGTTATCATTATTCCAGCAGTACATTTTAATTCTCTTACTGTATAAGATAATTCTGGTACAGGTCTTAAACTTTCAAATAAATAAGTTTTTATTCCATTAGCATTTAAAATTAATGCTGTTTGAAGACTAAATTCATCTGACATTCTTCTTGAATCATAGCTTATTGCAACACCTTTATCTTGTGTTCCTTGTTCTAGTATGTAATTAGCTAAACCTTGTGTTGCTTTTCCTACAGTATATTTATTCATTCTGTTTGTTCCCATTCCTATTACTCCACGTAATCCAGCTGTTCCAAATTCTAATTCTTTATAAAATCTATCTTCAATTTCTTTTTCATCATCTTTTATTGAAATTAACTCCTTTTTTGTTTCTTCGTCAAAACTTGGATCTTCACACCATTTCTTATAATTTTCTTTATAATTCATATTTTTCCATCCTTTCTATTAAACAAAAAACTGCTGATTTTTTACCAGCAGTTTGAATTTTATAATTGATAAAACTTTTTATATAGCTCTCTTGCAGTTTCTGGACTGTCTACACCTGTAGCATTTTTTACTGGTGCAAATTCTTCTTCTCTTTTTACTCTTAAAATAGCCATATCATCTAATTCTCCAAATGCGTCAAATAAGAAAGCTTCAAATTTATATGCATTAGGTCCATCTGGTACAACTTTATTTCCATTTTTATCTATATATGTTGCCTTTTTAAATGCAGAGTGATATGGTAATGGTTTTGTTCCCATTCTTTCTACAGCATTAATATTAAATAAGTTGCACAAAATATGAGATTCACCATATATAAGTTCTCCTCTTTCGTCTCTGGCCTGAGCCATTTCTTCAGGAATTTCTGTATATTCTACAACTGAAGGTTTTCCATTTTTTTTGCAAAATACCCCTACATTTTCTTTTGGATTTGCCTTTACAACTGATTTTCCAGCAGCAGTTACTTGCTTTTGTATAGCAATTCCCATTAATAATGGATCTACCATTTTTACTAAGCAATTATCTACTCCACCTATAAATAACCATTCTACTCCTAATTCTCTCATTTTTTTAGTCATTCCGTTTTTTACAAGAGCCTCATATATTCCACCATGTCCATCAGCAGCCTCTTTAATTAAGCCATCTTCTCCAATTAAAATTTTACCTTCTGTATCTACCATTGGTAATTCACCTTGTTTGAAGAAAAATAGATTTTTTCCTTCTTCATATCCAAAACATCTATTTTTTTCAAAAAATTCTATTGTTTCTTTATTATTTTCTTCACTTGTCATTATAAACCATGGTATTGTTACATCATATTTCTTTCCTTGTTCTTTTAATGAATCACTTAATAATTCGAATAATGATTTGTGTGTATCTAGTCCAATATCAAAAGTTCCCTTTGGTCCTTTATGTCCTAATCTTGTTCCTTGTCCTCCTGCCATTGTTACAGCTGCTAGTTTTCCATCTCTTATAGCTTTTTCTCCTGTTTCTTGAAATCCTTTGTAATATCCATTTAATTTTTCTTTATCTAAAAATTCTATTGGAGATATTGAATTGTCTGATGGTTGTAATTCTTTTTTAGTATTATTATATAAGCTGTTTATTAATTCGAAATCTGTATGTTCAATCTGGTCTAATAGTTGTTTTTGCTTTACTCCGTCTAATTTTTCATATCCATTTAACAAATGCTCTTGTGAATACTTTTTAAGTGTCTTTTTTATCATTTCTAAATCTTCTTCCATATATATGCTCCCTTTCTTAGTTCACATTTTATATATATACTATTTTATCTTTTTTTTCAATACCTTATTCCAAAATTTTTAAATTATAGATTTTCCTAATGTATTTAATTTTTTTTTATATTGTTTTATTATATCATCCATATTGTCCTTTTCCTGCTCAAAATCATAGCAATCAAGCACACTTAATATATTCATTTTTTCTATCTCAGCATTTTTTTCTTCTATAAATTTTTTTGAACCAATTATAATTACATTACAATTTTCTTCATTTTTTTCTTCTCCATCCCAATTTAATTGTAGTATTTTTTCTTTTTCTTCTTCATTTATATTTAATCTAGAAATTAATATTTCTATTGTTTTTCTTAAATTTTTTTCTGATATTATATATATTTTTTGATTTATTTTTTCTCTGATGTATGGTACTATAAGCATTTCCAAATGAAATTCACTTACATAAAAACAACATGTTTTTTCTTCATTTTTATTTTGAACAATCATTTTTTTCATTCCTTTCGCTTATCACTTACTGGTAAATTTTACCATTGTTTTTGAAGATTGTCAACCTTTTTTCCTTTAAATGAATAATTTATTTTTTTTGGCTAATAATTATTTTAAAGATATTTTTTTACAAAAATGTTTTTAGGAGGCGAATTATGAATTTTATGAAAAATAAAAAATTTAAACATAGTGTTTTATTAATATTTTTATTGTCTTTATATGTATTTATAGCAGCTCAAAGCTATGTTGTGGCTATTTCTACTGACTTATCTAATGCTGTATTTAGATTACATGTTATTGCAAATAGTGATACAAATGAAGATCAAGAATTAAAATTAAAAGTACGTGATTCTTTACTTAATTATATGAACAAAATTTGTTCAAACTGCACTACAAAAGAAGAAGCAATTTCTATAGCAATTCAAAATAAAGATGAATTTCAAAAAATTGCTGAACAAACTATATTAGAAAATGGTTATAATTACCCTATAAAAATTAATATTAATAATTTTTATTTTCCAACCAAAAATTATGGTGATATTTCATTACCAGCAGGAATGTATGATGCATTAAGAGTTGAAATTGGAGAAGCTAAAGGTAAAAATTGGTGGTGTGTAATGTTTCCTTCTTTGTGCTTCGTAGACATATCTTCAGGAATTGTTGATGAAAAAGCGAAAGGAGAACTTGAAGGTGAACTTCAAGAAGAATCTTATTCTGTTATTTCAGAAACCAAAAAACCTGATATAAAATTCAAATTTAAAATTATAGAATTTTTTGCAGAAAATGATTTGTTTAAGGTTGCTAGAGCAAAAAAATAAACACTTAAATTTAATTTTTATTGCGATTTTTATTGTAAAATTTAAGCGTTTATGATATATTTCAAATGAAGAAAATTTTAAGGAGGAATACTTTTGGAGAAATTAGTTATAACAGGAAATACACCTTTAAAAGGAGAAGTAACAATAAGTGGTGCCAAAAATGCAGCTGTAGCTATTTTGCCTGCAACACTTTTAATAGATGGAATATGTACAATTGAGAACTTACCTAATATTAGTGATGTAAAAAAATCATGTGAAATATTAGAAGGACTTGGAGCAAAAATAACTTGGAATACTCCTAATGAAATTACAATTGATACAAGAAATATAGAAAAAACAGATGCATCTGAAGAATTAACAAGCAAATTTAGAGCTTCATATTATATTATAGGAAGTATGTTAGGTCGTAAAGGAAAAATTTCTGTTGGTATGCCAGGTGGATGTAAACTTGGTGCAAGGCCAATTGATCAACATATAAAAGGATTCGAAGCTCTAGGAGCAAAAGTTGAAGTCGGACAAGGAAAAATTATGGCTTCTGCAGATAAATTAGTTGGAACTTCTTTATATATGGATGTTGTTTCTGTTGGTGCAACAATTAATGTAATGTTAGCAGCAGTTTTAGCAGAAGGTACAACTATTATTGATAATGCTGCAAAAGAACCACATGTTGTTGATGTTGCAAACTTCTTAAATACAATGGGTGCTGACATCCGTGGTGCTGGAACAGATGTAATAAAAATTAATGGAGTAAAAAGACTTTCAGGAAATAATACTTATTCTATTGTTCCAGATCAAATTGAAGCAGGAACATTTATGCTTGCAGCAGTAGCTTCAAAAGGTGATGTTTTAATAAAAAATTGTATTACAAAACATTTAGAGCCATTAACTGCCAAAATAATTGAAATTGGCGGACATGTTGAAGATTTTGGAGATGAAATTAGAGTTTGGGCAGATAGCAGACCATCTAAGGCAATAATTAAAACTCAACCATATCCAGGATTTCCTACAGATTTGCAACCTCAAATGGGTGTTGTACTTGCAGTTGCAAATGGTACAAGTAGAATAATTGAAAATATTTGGGAATCAAGATTCCAATATACTGATGAATTAAATAAAATGGGAGCAAATATAACGGCTCAAGGAAAAACCGCATTTTTTGAAGGTGTAGAAAAATTATATGGTTCACCTGTTTATTCATCAGATTTACGTGCTGGTGCAGCTTTAATAATAGCTGGAATTATTGCAGAAGGAAAAACAGAAGTATACAATTTAGAACACATAGATAGAGGATATGAAAACATAGAAGAAAAATTTAGAAATCTAGGTGCAAAGATTGAAAGAGTTAAAGAATAGGAAGAAAAACACAAATGTTAAATTTTTGTAGTCTATATAGCGGAAGTAGTGGTAATAGTTTATTTGTAGAAACTGAAAATACTAGAATTTTAGTTGATGCAGGGATGAGTTGTAAAAAAATCGAAGAGGCTTTAGCTTCAATTGAAGTTGAACCCTCTTCAATTAATGCTATTTTAGTGACTCATGAACATTCAGATCATGTAAAAGGTATTGCAACAATTTCTAAGAAATTTAATTTACCTGTTTTTGCAACAAAAGAAACTTTTGATGCAATGCCATTACAAACAGAAAAATTATCTGAAAAAAATATTAATTTCTTTTCTCCATCTGAAAAGTTTTATATAAATGATTTAGAAATTTTACCTTTTAGCATACCTCATGATGCCGCAAATCCTTGCGGATTTAATATAATTAAAGATAATACACATCAAATCAGTATTGCAACAGATATTGGACACATAACTAAAAATATTCTTAATAATTTAGAAGGTAGTGAATTTATTTTATTAGAATCTAATTATGATACAGAAGTTTTAAAATGTTGTTCATATCCTTACATATTAAAATCACGCATAGCTAGTGATACTGGTCATTTATCTAATACGGTTGCAGGGAAAACAATTTCTTATCTATCTAAAAATGGTAATTTACATACTGCTATTCTTGGCCATTTGAGCAAAGAAAGCAATTTTCCTGAACTTGCATATCAAACTGTTGCTGATGAATTAATTTCTAATTCTAGTGGCAATAATTCAATTAAATTATCAGTTGCAAGCAGAGATTGTCCAGGTAAATTAATTACACTATAATTAATATATATAATAATTGTAAAGAGAATAATTTAAGAACTAAAATATTGTTTGAAAATTTGGCAATAGGATTTAGGGGGCCTAAAGTTTAGAATGTAGTAATAATATACTACGTAGAAATTTAAAATTGTTAGTTCGATTTTGGGGGAATTTAAATTATTCCCTTTACAAGATTAATAACTTGATTTTAAAAATTTTTTGAATTAATTTTATTGTTCTTATATTACACTCTTTTTTTCATTTTGTCAAGAAAAATCGTTCGACAAATTATGACAAACTCGAGTCAAACCCTTGATTTTACTTATTTTCAATATCTTTTAAAATATTATTCTACATATTATTAGAGATACAATAATTCCTGTAATATCTGCAGCTAATGCAGCAAATATTACTCCTCTAGTATTTTTTATTCTCACACTGCTTGTATAAACAGCAATAGTATACAATGTTGTTTCAGTTGCTCCCATAATAACAGAAGCTAAAATTCCAATAAATGAATCAACCCCATTTTGTTTGATTATATCTGTAGCAATTGCCATTGATGCACTACCTGAAATCGGTCTTAATATTGCAAGTGGAACAATTTCCTCCGGAAATCTTAAAACTCCTAATACTGGTGATATCAACTTTGTTATAAATTCCAAAATTCCAGAACTTCTTAACATTCCAATTGCAACAAACAATCCAATTAAAGTTGGAAAAATTTTAAATGTAATCTCAACACCTTCTTTTGCACCTTTTAAAAATATATCAAAAACAGAAATCTTTTGTTCTAATCCTTTATATATAATTACCAATATTACAAGTGGCATAGCAACTATAGAAATATAATTAATTATTTTCATCTTTTATCCTCTCATATTTTTGTACACTTTGTAACTATTTTTGCACAAGTAATTCCCACAACTGCTGCACAAATTGTGGATATCCATACTGGAAAAATGATTCTTGTTGGGTTTTGTGAACCTAAAGAACTTCTAATTGCAATTACTGTAGTCGGAATAACTTGCAAAGATGCTGTATTTAGAACAATTAGCATAAGCATATTATCACTTAATCTTTCCTTATTTCTATTATCTTTTTGTAATTCATTCATTGCCTTAAGTCCTAATGGAGTTGCTGCATTTCCTAATCCCAATATATTTGCAATAATATTCATTGTTATATTATTATAAGAAACTTCATCTAAATTAGAAAAAAGTTTTTTCATAATTGGTTTCAATATTTTTGCTAAATAATAAATAATTTTAGTTTTAGAAGCTACTTCCATTATTCCACTCCAAAGACAAGTCATTCCTAACAATGTCAAAGTTAAATTTAGTGCATTTTGAGTTGATTCAAATATTGAATTATTCAAATTTTCTACATTTCCTGAAAATATTGCATAAACAATAGATATTATTATAAAAATTGGCCATAATATATTTAACATTTTATTCCCCTTGTTAAATTATATTTTCAAATAAACAAATTATAATAAACTTTTTACAATATTTTGAAATTTTTGATTGACCAATTTTAATATTTATGTTATTATATATATGAATTGATTAGATGTTTAAGGAGGACAAGTTATGAAATCAACAGGAATTGTTAGAAAAGTTGATGAGTTAGGTAGAATTGTTATTCCAATCGAAATTAGAAATAAATTTGATATTGCTGAAAAAGATCCAATAGAAATTTATGTAGATGGTTCTTCTATTGTATTAAAGAAGTATGAACCAAATTGTATTTTTTGTGGAAATAACAAAAATCTAATCTCTTACAAAGATAGATTAGTATGTTCAAAATGTGCGGAAAAACTTGCTAGTTTAGATAATAAAAACGAAAACGAATAAAAATAGGGCTTTATATGCCCTATTTTTTTATATAAATTTCATATAAATTTCATTTTTATTAACATTTCTATCTTTAGCAATTTTTTTAATTATTTCCTTTTTATCTAATCCTTGATTTTTGTAATAATTATAATGTTCTTCTATACTCAAATTATTTAGCTCACACTCTTTTTCTTCGATTTTAGTAGCACCTTCTATTATTAATATCATTTCTCCTTTTATTTCTTCAATTTCATCTAATATCTGGTTAATATCTTTTCTGATAAATTCTTCATGAATTTTTGTTAATTCTCTAGCTAAAACTATTTTTCTATTTTCTAAAACTTCTTTTAAATCTTCTAAAGTTGTTTTCATTTTATGTGGTGCTTCATAAACAATTATTGTTTTTTCAGATTTTTTAATTTCTTCTAATTTTTCTCTTCTTAATTTTTTATTTAATGGCAAAAATCCCAAAAACGTAAATTCCTTAGTATCTATCCCAGAAGCAATTAATGCATTAATCATTGCACATGCACCAGGAATAGGTATAACTTCTATCTCTTCCATAATTGCCTTTTTTATTACCTCTTCTCCTGGGTCACATATACCAGGAGTTCCTGCATCAGATACTAATGCAATATTTTCACCATTTTTTAATTTTTCTATTAATATTTCACTTTTCACTTCTTCATTATGTCTATGATAACTTATTAATGGTTTTGTAATTTCAAAATGATTTAATAGTTTTAAAGTTTGTCTTGTGTCTTCTGCTGCAATTAAATCAACTTCCTTTAGAATTCTTAATGCTCTTAATGTTATATCTTCTAAATTTCCTATTGGTGTTGCTACTATATATAGTTTTCCATTCATTCTATTTTCCCTTTCTTTATTTAGCTGTTCTAATAATACATTATATTTTATCACATTTATTATGTTTTGTACATATTATATACAAATAAGATTAAGGGGGCGATTAATATGAATAATGAAACATATTATCAATACTCACGTTGCATTAAAAAGCCTCATCAGCCACCACCACCTCCTCCAAAACCATTACCACCTCCTAAACCTGTTCCACCACCAAAGCCACCTAAACCTAAGCCTAACCCCCCTAAAAAGAAATTAAATTTTAAAACATTTAAAAAAGATACTTGTGCATCTCTAAATGATGTTGAATGTTTTTTAAATGATTTTAGTCATACATGGAAATATATAAGATTATTGAAATTGTTAAAATAAAAAATAATAAATATTATTAAATATTTATTATTTTTTATTATTTTATTTAATTAATTATTTTTTAAATATATCTCAGATAATTTAGAATCTTCCTGTCCGTTAATTAAAAATTTAACTTTTTCTATTTCTTTTAAATTTGTTAAAGTATTTACTATACTATTAATTATTTTTAATTTATTTTCTTCTGTTTCATAATTTAAAAATTCGTTTGAAAAATTAATAATTGCACAATTTTTTTCTACTTTTATATCTTGTAATGCTGTTCCCTCAGGAATCAATTTTTTTAAGTTACTGCTTTGTGGTCCTTTTATTAACCAATTTATTATTTCTTTATATGGTTCCTTTATTAATAAATTAGCATCTACAATTTTAGTTTCCGCTTCTAATTCTCCTGTTTCAGCATTTGCAAAATATAATATTACTTTTGTTTGCCTCATTTGCTCATCTGATATTTCTTCTTGTGGTGTATAATCTTCATATCCATCTTCTTTTCTCTCAATACTTATATTTTTATAGATAAAAATTCCTGCTAATATTATTAATATTAGTGTTATTATTGCAATTATTATTTTTTTATTTTTTTTCATAAGTCCCTCCTTGTCTTTATTGAATTTTATTATTTAATTGTCGTTTTTAGAACCAAAAAAATTAGGATAAAAAATTAAATTTTTATCCTAATTTTCTTTTATTCTTCTGTACTAAATGAAAATACAAAATCTCTATCTTTTTTCAAGTCCATTACTATTTTAGCATTTACAGTTTTATTTTGTTTTTTACGTGTTACTGTTATATTGTAGATATGTACTCCACCTTTGTTTTCATACTTGTCATACTTTATAGTATCATTCACTGGATCAAATCTTCCTTTTATGAAGCTTTCAAAACTTGCTTGTGTACTAAATTTATTATTTTTAAAGTTTTCATCTAATTTGTTGTATATATATTTATAATCTTCATTTTTTAATGCCTCTATTAGCTTCTTTATATTTAATCCTACTCTTATTTTGCTTTCTGAATTATCATATTTTTCTATAAATTCAGGAATATCTATAGTATAAGTATCTAACATCATTGTATAATCTTGTAAAATTTCTTTTTGATTTATTATATAATATTTTCCATTTTGGTCAATACATGTATATCTAACTTCATTTTCATCAACATCTACTTTATAACTATCTAATCTTGCAGTTTGTATTTTAGATTTATTATTTTTTATGTAATTTTCAAATTCGCTTAGGCTTCCGAATTTAGCATTTCTGTACTTTTCGTCTAATAATTCATATAGTTTTTCTGGTGCTCCTAATGCTAATTGTTTAAATCTATTAACATATTCTACTGGAAATTGATCTGCTGTTGGTAAATTCATAGAAAATTTATTCTCACTATTAGCTGTAATCTTATCTTCTAGCTTTTCAATTTTTATTTCTTGAATACTATTATATTCTCCACTTATTGGTTCAATTGAAAAATATTCATCAACTATATTAATATTTACAACTGCATATATTTTAGAAATTAAACTATAATCTTCAGCTGATTGTATTAATCCATATGTAAGAAAATTTTTTACATCTCCATCTTGAATTAATGAAGCTTCTACTAATGTAAAAACACATTGCTTTTGTAAAGGCTTAATATAATTATATATATTTTCAACACTTACATTTTTTTCACTAATATATTTATCACTTAGCAAATCAAAAATTTTCTGTTTTATTTCATTTTCTTTAAGTAATTGTACCTTATTTCCGTTTTCATCATAAGAAATATATTGTGAGCTATTCATGTTAATATTATTTAAATATTTTTGCATACAATTTTTAATATCAAAATAAGAACTGTAATCTATTCCACCATTTAAGTTTTTTCCATAATTTTCTACAACATCTTCACCATCTTCTGTGAGTCCGCTTCTATTATTAAATCTTATTATTAATATTATTATTGTAATAATTATCAATAATATTACTAGCATAATTAAAATTTTTCCTATTAAATTGTTATTCATGTATCAATTATATCCTCCTTCATACACTTTTATTTTTCACTTATCTCACAATAATTACTGATTCCTCTTGAAAACTCGTCTATATCATACCAAGCACCACCACGCCAGTCAGCTATAAATATTTTTTCTTTGCCACCTTCAGCTTTATAATCTAAGATTGCAACCCAATGTATTTCATTTGTCCAACACATTCCACTCTTACCATAATATTGTCCTTTATTAACCCAGATACAAGCATATCCTCCTTTTTGTAGTTGCTCTCTTAATCTCTTAGTATATTCTGCTACAGTCATTGAACCTGTATAAGGTCCTCTTTTTAGTCCATATATATCCATATATTTTCCTGATGGTATAATATCATTATAATAAGTGTTCATTGTTGCTATCAAGCTTGATGGCTCTTCTTTTGAATATCCACTTGCAATAATTGCTGTTGCAGCTCTATTACATTTTCCTCCCCAGCCAGGTATTTTACTTTGACAAAGTATTGTAAATCTTCTTCCTGTTGTGGATGTGTAATATCCAACTATATATTGTCCATCTACCTTTTCAAATTCTCCTGCTTTTAGTTCAAGTGTAAATATTTCTTCCTCATTTTCTGACGTTCTTGTTATTGAAAGATCTGTTGCATTTTCGAATTCTGATATTTGTTCTTGGCTGTAAAAAATATATTTATTTCTTGAAAATACTCCTCCTGCATCTGATAAAGAAAAATCAAAAACACCTTTTATATATGTTTCATACTGGGCATCTGCTGTAGTGGCTGTACTAGTCTTTCCTAATTGGTACCACCAATTATCCCATATATATTTATTATGTTGCCATGATCCTTCTTCAAATTCTTGCATTCCGTCCTTATATACTTTTTTAAATGTTCTTCCATCTATAACAGGTAAACATCCGTAGCTATACTTTACAGCAAGCAAAGCATATGTTTGTTGTCTTGATAACCCTAATGCAAATAAGTCATTATCTACTAAATCTTTGTATAATGTTTCTAATATATTCTCACATATATTATCAACAATTTCTTTTTCAATCCATATATCAAGAGTTTCACTTGTATTATTTGAATCAGAAATTGCATTATTTATGTAATCAGCTATATTATCAACTTCTTTTTCTTGTCCATCATGTTTTATTTTTCCTTTTATTGAAAAAGAGGTGCTATTTTCTTCCCAATTCAAATTTATTTTTCCAATTACTAATTCATCATTTGTATTTTTTACTAATTTATAATATTCATCATCTTCTGCATTACGCTGTTTACGATAAAATTGTTCTACATATGAATCAATATTACTAATAATATCTACTTGATTAAAAGAATCTGAAAATAAAAATTCTAATTCTTTCTCAGTGATTCCATAATCAATATCATTTAATTTGTATAAAACATATCTCATTACTTTTTCAAGAACTAATGTGTTCTCTCGTTGTTGCAACATATAGAATAAATCACTTGGTGCTGATGCTATATTGTTTTCTACAGTTGGATAAGATTTAATCAAATCAATAAAATCATCTACTTTAATTTCAAAATTCCCATCTACTACCACATATTCTATACTTGAGAATGCCTCTGTAGTTTTCTTTGTTAGGGTTTTGCTTACAATATTAATATTTTCATCATCATCTGTTACTTCTCTTTTACTTGAATATAAATCTTCTATTTCTGGCTCTTGTACTTCACCTGATTCTTTTTCATCTATTGTTTTTTCTGAAGTTAATATCCAAGTATCTGCTTTTGTTACATATAATTGACCTGTATATGATACTTCCTCTTTTTTTACATATGAACTAATTTCTAATCCCGAAATATCACCGAACTCGGCTCTTACATTAGAATTATCTATATTCTTAACCTTAGCCTTATCCATGTCATCGCCCTTTTTAACTGTAATCTTTTTTCCAGTATACTCTATAGTTTCAGTATTAATATATTTTGATTCAACATATGTTAATATCATAGGCTCTTCTTTAGCTTTACATAGCGCCATATCAACAACATCATCCATAAAATCCTTATCTTGAGAAATTACATGTAATGATATTAAAAAGTTAAATGGAACTATGTAATTTTTTATATAATTTTCATATGGTATTTTTTCTATTATAACATCTTTTTCTTCAAGAGCTACGCTTGATACAACCGCCCCATTCTCATCAGTATATGTTATTGTACTACCTGGTCTTGCTATACATAATTCAAAATCATCAGTTAATGAAAAATAGTCATATATTTTATCTTTTGATAAGTTTTCAAAATCATCATATTTTTTATATTCTAATGGTTTAATCTCCGTCTTATTTCCTTCTACTGATGCCTTTTGAACTTTAATCATTCCATTTATGTCCTTGCGTATGTATTCATATAATATTTTAGGGAAAAGTCCTTCATATATTCCAGGTAAACTTGTATTTGTATCGACTTTTATATATTTATCAATCATGTCTTGCAGTTCTTTGTCACTTATTTCTTCACTTTTGTCATCTCCTGTTGTAGTTGTATTAGAACTACTTTTATTTGAATTATCTTCTGCTGTAAATCCTTCAAGCTTATTATTTACCTTTTTTTCTTTTAACATTTCCAATATTTTTTTAGATAAATCTTTTTCTATTAATTTATATCTTCCGTTTTCATCTAATTCTACAAGTCTTTCACTATTTGTAGCAAGAACTTTTCTTTCAGGTGGATCATATCTTGGTCCTTCTGTTGCTCTATATGCCCAACAAACGGCATAATCTGCATCCCAATTATCTCTTCCTTGTTTTGGTGCACTGTGTTGAATATCATACGTATTACCTGCATTATACCATTTATTATCTCCTGCATAAATTTGTACATGGTCTATTCCTGACAAATCATTATCTTTATCACAAAATACTATATCTCCTGCTTGGAACTCACTTTTATCAGTGATTTTTTGCCATCCATAATTACTTAAAAGTTCATTTAATATATGTGGTTGATGAAAGTTGTTACCTATTTCCTCTGATGAAAAATATCCAGAAGCATATAATACACATCCAACATAAGATGCACAACATGTTGCTTTATCTGAATTAATTAGTTGCAAATAAACTGGTGATTTTAATGAACTAAGCCCTTTATCATGCTCTGTATAATATAACCAATCAATTTCATCATCATGCACCTCCTGTGCAGCACCAATTATTGTATTTGAATATGTACCTTTGGAAGTTGTTCTTGTTTCACCTTTTTTTATTTTAAATATTGATGTAATCCAATCTATAATTGTATGTTGTACTGCATTTATAAAACCTATTGCTAGTAAAATAGCAAAGAAAATTATAATATATGGTCCTATAACACGAAGTATTTTTTTTATACCTTCTCCTACTAATTTCTTAGTTTCTGATTTTGCAACTTCCTTTGCTTTATCTACTACCTTATTACCCTTACTATTTTCTTCCATTTAATCACCTTCTTATTTTGTTTAATTATATATCTATTCTTATATCTTTTCTGTTTAAAGAATAATCTACTTCATCTTCACTATTTAAATATTTATCATAATCTAAAATAACATCTTCTATTACTAATTCTCCACCCATATTATAAGTATCATATTGTTTATTAAATTTAATATTAAATGTTCTTTCTTTTTTTGCTTCTAATAAAATTAATTCATTTCTATCAAACCTACTGTTAATTGATGAATACTTGGTATTTTGTGGTTTTTCTAAATATACATTGTTTTTATTTTCAGTTAAACATATAGTTGTATTTCTATTATTAGTTACTGTAACTTCTAATTCTTCATATTCTTGATAGACATTAACATGTTTTACTTTAATTACTATACCATCTACACTTTTTTCAACATTCAGGTTTTGCCCATAAATATAATTATTTATATTTAATTTATAAGTTTCATCATCTTGTTTTATAAATGTACAATATTCTTGTGTAGACTTACTCTTTCCTCCTGTTGTTAACATGTCTTCATATAGAGTTACTAAATATGTAATTTTGTTTCCTTCTGTTGACCATCTTGCTAAATCATAATTTCTTTTTACATTATATATATTATTGATATATATTCTTTCAAAATCCTCTATTGTTGGAAACATTGCCTTTTTGCATTCATCTGTTAGCATCTCATATGCATTTACTAATTCTTTACTATTACAATAATTAACAAATGAGGCCATAGTGATTTCAACAGAATTGCTTTTAGTTGTATAATCTTCCTGTGTTATCTTGGTTTCTCCCTGCCTAATATTATTAGCAATTTCTTCCGATTCTCTTTTTCCTGTGTTTTCATAATAAAAATTTAAAGATTTTATTATAAAAAGTATACTAAAAATTATAGCTATTACTCGTAAAACTAATTTTCCGTTTTTATTAAAAAATTCTTTTATATCCACAATTTTCTCACTTTCTTATTTATTTACTCTTTCAAAATCTCTAACATTTTGTATAAGTTCTTCATGTAATCGTTTTATAGATCCTTTAGATGCTGAACCTGAATATGAATCAGCTTTGGTATTAATGTAATCATTTCTTTTCTTTTCATCAAAAAGAATTGTGTAGTTATTACTTCCTGTCAAATTCTTTTTGTATTGTAATGTTGAAATAGCGATTACGTCTGCTTGTTCTTCACTAAGTCCTCTTTCTGTTTGTAATAAATCAGCATATTTCATTGCTTGTTTTTGTTCTTTAAAGTCTGTTATTCCCCTTGAAACATAATTGTTTACAGCTCTACGTCTCATATCCTTTCCATTTTCATGGTATTCATTGTCATATTGATTTATTATGTCGTCTCTGTTAAACCATCTTTCACTATATTTTTCTAGTGATTGTCTATCTTCACTGCTTAATTCTATTTTATTTTTAGCACTTTTAGTAAGGTAAGATACTCCCACAATTCCTGCGCCTATTGTAGGTACAGCTTCTTTTAGAGGATTATATTTTCCATCTGTTATGCTTATTCCTGCTTGTACTGCCGCTGCTGCAACACCTACTGTAACACCTCCAACACCTTTAGCTACTTTTCCAGCTAATCTTTTTCCATTATATTTCCAGTCTAAACCTTTGTCTGCATCCCATACTGGTTTTATTATAGTTTTTCCTATTTTTGCTCCAGCTCTTCCTATTCCTCTTGCTATCGAACGTTCTTTGACTTCAGTATCTTTATTTGTTCTATCTGTATGACTATTATTTTGTGCTTGTCTTCCTCCTTGAGGATTGTTATTTTGTGCTTGTCCTCCTCCTTGAGAATTATTATTTTGTGCTTGTTTTTCTTTTGCTTCTTCTTGTTTCTTTAATGCTACTGCTCCTCCATTTCTTTGGATGTATTCATTTTGAGCCATTCTTCTTTTTAACTTTTTCATTAATTTTTCAGATTCTCTAGTATATCCCCTTCTTATATTTGAAGCAGTAAATGGATCTGTTGCTAATTCATTAAGTCTCATTATTTCATTTAATATCTCACCAGATGACCTTGTATCTCCATCTATATATTGAGGCTGAATGTCATTATCAAAAAATGGCATTTCATTGCTTTCTACTCTACTTCTTAATAGATTTTTTAGTTCGTCATAATCTATAGAACTTAATCCATTTATAGTTCCTGGATTTTTTTTGGTCCTATAAAATTCTGCCATCATTTTTAATATATCTTCAAAACTTCCGTTTTCATCTTTATCCCATGACAGTCCACCAAGATCTCTTACTGATTTTGGTAATGTTTGTCTATACTTTTCAAGGAACTTTTCAACATCTACCATATTAGGATCTATATCAAATGCTCCTAAAAGTGTGTCTTCCTCTAATGTATCTTCTAAGTAATTAACTCCACTATCATCTTCTATTTCATTAAAATTGTTTTTTTCAAGTTTACTATTACCATTTGCTATTCCAAATGGATTTCTTATAGAGTTATTTATAAATGTTGTTAAAGCTCCTGTTGCAAAAGCTCCTGCAATTCCACCTACAGTTCCTCCTCTAGCTTTATTAAATCCAAAGATTCCCTTTAATAATTTTTCTGCATTTGAAATAAACATTAATGCTACAACTCCATAAATTGGATTATTGGCAGCTAGTGACAAAGATGATGAAACTAATATATAATATAGTATACAATGCAAAGGTTGTAATAGTGCATTAAATATATATTCTTTTAACCACATGTCAAATCCCTGTGCTTTATCATCATCCATTTTGTCTATTGGATATGTTAATGCTACAATTGGAGAGATCATTGTTAAAAATGCCATCTTAAAAGCTCTTTTAAAATACAAAAATGTAAATTTAAATGTATATACTACTAATGCCGTATAAATAATTAAATGTCCAATTTTAGCAGAGAAAAGTTGTTTTTGTACTTGAAATCTTGCTAATCCTATTAAATTAGTTTTAAATTTTGTTCCTCCTGCATCTACTTGTATTAATCCCGCTACTTTTCCAAGCAAACGTGATACCTCGTTTACAAAACTAATTATAAAAGCCATTATATAATGCATAGTAAACACTAAAATAACTGCTACAAGCCAATTTATAAGCATTTTTTTGTATTTAGCTTTGTCATTAGAGCTTGAACTCAAGATAATTTTTATTCCTGTATATATAAGTACTGATAAAAGTCCTACTATAGCTAACATTCTTAGAATTTGATACCATTGTGATATTACTTTTCTTATACTTTGCCAATCTGCATTACTATTTTCTTTTAATTCGCCTGTTCCAGAACTTCCATCATAGACTTTTCCAGAAATAAAATCTATACTAAACAATTCTATTTTTCCTGCAAATATATCTTCTGGTGAATATGAAAAGTTTGGATACTTCAATCCTTCTAAACTTCCTGTTGGACTTTCATATGGAGTCATATCTGATATTGTGAAAATTCCTGTTACTTCTCCTTGTGTTTTTATTTCACCAATATTTTCTTTTCCAAGCATTACAGATGAAAATCCTTGTTGAGTCATAATACTTGAAAATACTCCCATTATTGCGTCTAGCACAAATGTTATGAATGTTACTGTTGGTTCTAGCATATATCCTGTAAATGTATCTAGCCCTGTTGTTGGAGATATTATGTCTTCCTCCTCTTCTACTGCCATTGCCATATTAGCAAATATGAAGTTGTTCAGTAATATAAATATAATTAAAAATATAAATATTTTCTTTACTGCTTGTACCATTTTCCACCTCTTTCTTTTACTTACACTGTAAATTTTTTAATTAGACACTATAATTTTTCATATAGCATCTAATTCATAAAATTCACACTATAATTCTCTTATTTATTTACTTGTTGCCATACTGCTGCTGAGTTAAACGCATTTTGTAGTCCTGTTCTTATTGCTTGTGCTTCTTGTGATTTTTCATCAGTTATTCCTCTTGATTTTATTTCTGCTTTTATATAGTCTTCTTGTTTACCTGGACTATGTACTATTCCGCTTACTCCTGGGCTATCTATAAATGCTTTCGTATTTCTTGCTTGTTTTAATGCTTTTTCCATATATTCTTGTTTTTGGATATTATCATAATTTTTATATTGATCATTTTTCTTAATTATTTCATTAGCCATTTTTTGTATCTTAAACTGTTCTTTTACATCTGTGTATCCATATGGAACCATATTATCTGCTGCTAATCTTTGCATTGTTTCTGCTTTGCTTCCATATTTGTTTTTATACATTTTATAGATTTCATCATTATCCATAAACTGTTGTTTTTGTTTTTCTCTTAAGGCTCCTTGATCACCTTCATAATATCCTTCTTTAAATGATCCTGATACACTTGATGCAGCTCTTCCTATTCCACTTGCTAATTTTCCTCCTCCTGCATATCCTGCTGCAAATGATGCAATTCCTTCTTTTAATGTGTACTTTCCATCTGTTATACTTATTCCTGCTTGTACTGCTGCTGCTGCTGTTCCTATCGCCAATTTTCCTACTCCCTTAGCACCTTTTCCTAGTCTTCTTAACCATCTTTTTTTGTTGTATTCTTTTCCTCTGCCAATTGCATATACTGGGTTAACTAATTTTTTTCCTACGTTTTTTAATCCATTTTTTACAGATGGGCCTTTTCCAGTTGCAGGTTCTTTACTATCTGTTGATGAATTTCTATTTGTTGAATTATTTCTACTTGTTGAATTTCCATTTGACGAATTTCCACTCGTTGATGTTCTTCCTGTTGTACTTCCATTTGATGAACTTCCACCTGTTGACGTTCCTCCCATTGTATTTCCATTTGATGAATTTCCTCCATCTAACAAA
>CAKOXV010000011.1 GCA_934130355.1 uncultured Clostridia bacterium | reverse complement strand
TACTAGAAAAAGAACTTAATAAAACAATAAAAACAGTAGATGACATATTAAATAATCAAACAATAACAAATGCAATGTTAAAAACAATTATAGATGTAATTGAAGTAGATTCAGATTCAAATGTAGAAGTAAGACTAAAATTACTAAATGAAATAGGAACAAATGAGCCAGTAATAACAAAATTTGAAGACATTTACCAAAATGGAGAAGACGCAGAAAACAAAGATGGCAATAATAATAAAGAAAATTCTACCGTTACGAAAAGTAGCAACAGTACACAAAGACGTAACTGAAAGATTAATAAAAATAAATCCAATATTAGCGCGAGAAGTAAGAGAAATTCTTAATGAAAATAAAGCAGAAAGACATATTAGAGGAGGTATGGCAACAAAACTTAAATATATGAAAAAATAATAAATGTATTGCATTTTTGTATTAAAAATATTAAAATATACCTAAGGAGGAACAAAAATGAAAGTAGTAATAGAAGATGAAGAACAAAAACAAAAAAACCTAAAAATATTTTATATAGCAATTGTTGCAATATGTGTAATAGCAGTTTTAGTAGCATTAGGAGTACAAATAGTGCAACATTATAAAACAAGTAATGCAAAAGACAATATTGGTCGATCTGATATGAATTCATCAGAATTAACTGTGGATAAGTCAACCACAAAAGAAAAATTTATTAATATATTTAAGAATAAAGTTAATTACTTAAAAAATAATGCATATAAGATAAGTAGAATAAAAGAAGATGAAGAAATTGTATATGTGTCATACAAGAACAATGAAAGTAAAGTTAATGATTATGAATTAGATGTTAATATTCCATGCATAAATATAAAAAGTAAAACAGCGGAAGAAATGAATACACAAATAAGAGAAATATTTGAAATAAAAGCAAAAAATGTTCTAAATAGTCAGAAAAATAATATAATTTATACAGTAAATTACAGTGCATTTATTTCTAATAATATATTATCATTAGTAGTAAGGTCAACTTTAAAAGAAGGAGCAAATCCTCAAAGAGATATAGTCCAAACTTATAATTATAATTTAACAGACCACAGCAAATGTACAATTGATTATTTTTTAGATCAAAAAGGAATTACTAAAAAAGAAGCAAACCAAAAAATAAAAGATGAAATAAGTAATATACAAAAAAGAACAGAGGAGCTTGCAAATTTAGGATATACTGTTTATCAAAGAGATTATACAAGTGATTTTTATAATATAAATAATGTTACAGAATATTTTATGGGAGAAAATAATCAATTATATATAATTTTCGCTTATGGAAATGATAATCATACTAGTGAAATGGATATAGTAATAATGTAAAAAAACCGGTTTATATAACCGGTCTTTTTTTGAAAATAAAAGGGGATGTTTGTTTAATCAGTTCTTACTGACTATAAATATAGTATAATAATGAAATTTGTTCATTGTGTGAACTAAAAGTGAAATCTTGGAAACTTAAGGAGTTTCTTCAAGAGTTATTTTAAATTCTTGCTCTGAACCATTTCTATTAACTACTAAAGTTATTGTATCACCTATTTGGTGAGAATTTTTAACTTCATTTAATTGATCCATATTTTTAATTTCTTTATCATCTGCCTTAACTATTATGTCTCCAGATTTTAAACCAGCTTTTTCAGCAGGTGAGAAATTTTGTACAGTTTGAACATAAACACCTAAACATGATAATTTGTATCTTTGAACCATTGAATCAGTTAAATCAACACCACTAATTCCAATATAAGGTCTTAGAACTTTGTTATATTCAATTAAATCATCAATTACATCTAGAGTAGAATTAATTGGAATTGCAAATCCAATACCTTCAACACCTGAACCAGATAATTTTAAAGTATTTATTCCAATAACTTTACCATCAGCATTAACAAGTGCGCCACCACTGTTACCTGAATTTATTGCAGCATCTGTTTGTATACATACATAAGTAGTTCCGTCTGATTCTACTTCTCTATTTACGGCACTAACAATACCTGATGTAACAGTTGTATCTAGTCCAAGAGGGCTACCAACAGCCATTGCGAATTCTCCAACAGTAACTTCATCTGAATTTGCAAATTCGGCTGCAGTCAAATTATTTTTATCAATCTTTAAAACAGCTAAATCTGTTTGTGAATCTTTTCCAACAATTTTTGCATCATATAATTCATCTGAACCATATAGTTTTACTTTAACTGATGTTGCATCAGAAAGACTATAATATGAATATGATGAATTAGATGAACTTGAATCTACAACATGATTATTTGTTACAATATAACCATCTTCACTAATTATAATTCCAGAACCACTTGCTGTAGCTTCAGACTGTGTTGGAACTCCCCACAATGAATTTGATGTTGCTGTATATGTTACTTGAATTCCCACAATAGATGGTAAAATTTTATTTGCTGCGAAAGTTGCTGTGTTAGAATAGTTTGATAGTGAAATAAAATTAGTTGTTGTTCCACTTGGCATAGATGTTTGAATAGTTGTTGTATTTGTTTTACCAATTATTTTCTCTTTTATTGAAGGAACTCCAAAACATGTTCCTACCACTAATGCACATCCTAACATACCACTTACAAAAGGTAATAAAACAGTTTTTCCAAATCCATTTGTTTGTTTAAAATTTGCTTTTGAAGTTTTACTTGAAATTACTTCAAATTTGTTTTCATTTTCTTCCATATAAATGCCTCCTTTAAATACACATATAGAATACAATACATTTGTGAAAAAATTGTGAAAATAGTGTAAAAAGCAAAAAAATTTTTTTATGTAACTGCTTGAAAATAAAATAGACAAAATATATAATATATGTGTGGGGGTATTATATGAAAAAAGAAGGTATAAAGTCAATAGTTACATTAGTAGTTTTAATAACTTTAATAATAATTGGAGCAACAATTATAGCAAATTATGTAAAAAAAATTTTAATTGGAGCAGAAGAACAAGATTTAAGAACAAATATGCTTTTAATGCAAGCAGAAACAAAAAAAGGATTAGAAGAGGTATGTTTTAAGATAGCAAATTTAGATGAATCAAAAGAAGAAGATTTAGCTCAAATTAATGAAATAAAAAATCAATATTTAAAAGGAAAAATACTAAATGAATCACCAGAAGAAGTACAAGAAGCAGTAAAAAATATACAAGACTTTAATTTTGACGAAAACTGTTATTATTTAGATCAAAATACCTTAAATGAAATAGGAATAAAAAAAATTACGGAAGAAAAATACGGATATTTTATTGCTAAATATGATTTCTCAAATGCAAATGTAGAAATTATTAGTACAAAAGGCTATAATGAAAAACATACATTAACACAAATTAATGAAGATATAGACAATATATAAGGGGATTATAATGAAAGAAAAAGAAGAAGAAAGACTTTTAATATTAAAAGAGAAGGAAAATGAGTTAAGAAAAAAAGGTTATAATTTTATTTGTGGAATAGATGAAGCAGGAAGAGGACCACTAGCTGGTCCTGTTGTTGTTGCAAGTGTTATAATGCCACAAGATTCAATGATTGAAGGAGTTAATGACTCTAAAAAAGTTTCAGAAAAGAAAAGAGAGAAACTTTACGAAGAAATCATAAAAGAAGCAATTAGTTATAGTGTTGCAATAATAGGACAAGACGAAATTGACGAAATTAATATTTTAAATGCTACAAAAAAAGGACTAACAATGTCTTTAAAAAGCCTTACTCAAAAACCAGATATAATTTTAGTAGATGCGCTAGAACATATTGATACACTAGGAATTCCTTATGATTCAATAATAAAAGGTGATGCAAAATGTTATTCAATTGCAGCCGCATCAATAATAGCAAAAGTTACAAGGGATAGAATTATGCGAGAATGGGATAAAGTTTACCCACAATATGGATTTGAAAAACATAAAGGATATGGAACAGCAGCACATATTGCAGCAATTAAAGAATATGGACTTTGTCCAATTCATAGAAGGAGTTTTACAACTCATTTTATTTAATAAAAAGGAAGGTGATTGCAAGATGAATATATTAGATATAATAGCTAAAAAAAGGGATTCAAAGGAATTATCTAAAGAAGAGATAGAATACTTTGTAAAAGGTTATACAGATGGAAATATTAAAGATTACCAAGCAGCAGCATTAATAATGGCGATATATATAAATGGAATGAATGATAGAGAAATTACAGATTTAACAATTGCTATGGCTCATTCTGGAGAAATGTTAGATTTATCAAAATTCGGAAAAAATGTTGTAGATAAACATAGTACAGGTGGAGTTGGAGATAAAGTTTCAATAATTTTATTACCAATTATAGCATCAATGGGAGTTCCTGTTGCTAAAATGTCAGGAAGAGGACTAGGATTTACAGGTGGTACAGTTGATAAAATGGAGTCAATTCCTGGTTATAGAACAAATTTAGAAGTAGATGAATTTATTTCAAATGTAGAAAAAATAGGAATAAGTATGATTGGCCAGACAATGAATTTGGCACCAGCTGATAAGAAAATTTATGAGTTAAGAGACGCAATTTCAGCTGTTGAAAACATTCCACTTATAGCTTCAAGTATAATGAGCAAAAAAATAGCAAGTGGAGCTAATAAGATAGTATTAGATGTCACTGTAGGAAAAGGAGCATTTATGAAAAATAAAAAAGATGCTCAAAAACTAGCTAATCAAATGCAAAGAATAGGTGAACTTGCAGGAAAAGAAGTAAGGTGTGTTTTAACTCCTATGGAACAACCTTTAGGATATGCAGTAGGAAATTCGTTAGAAGTAATAGAAGCTATTAACTTTTTAAAAGGAGATATGCCAGAAGACTTGAAAAAAGTAGTATTAGAACTTGGTGCTAACATGCTTCAACTTGCTGGTAAAGGAAACAATCTTGAAGAAAATAAACAAAAAATGCTTGAAAAGATAAGTAATGGAGAAGCATTTAATAAATTTAAAGAAATGGTTGAACTACAAGGAGGAGATATTAGCTACTTAGAAGATACTAACAAATTTGAAAAAGCAAAACATATTTCTGCAGTTGTTTCAGAAAAAACAGGATTAGTCAGAGAAATAAATGCAGAAGAAATAGGAAAAGTAGCATGTTTTTTAGGTGCTGGTAGAATAACTAAAGAAGATAAAATTATTCCAAGTGTAGGTGTTATTTTAAATAAAAAAGTAGGAGATAAAGTTTCACAAGATGATTTTATTGCTTATATTTGTGCAAATGATGAGGACAAATTGAAAGAAGCTGAAAAGAGAATTCTTGAGATATATAAAATATATTAATACATGATATTTTAAGATAATTTCCAATTTTTAGTACATAAGTATTTTAAAGACTGCTATTGAAAAAAACAAATTTTATGTTATAATATAAGTTGTGATGTAACAAAAAATTGAAAGGATGATAAATATGAAAAATAAAGAAGGAAAAATCAAAAATAAATCAAATAAAAAAGAATTATTTGGAAAAGTAATGGCAATAATCTTGCTATCAGCTATGGTGTTAGCATCATGCTCAACATGCATATATTATGTTATGGCAACAATAAAATAAAATCTTGAAAGGACTAATATTCAAATGAATAACATATTAAGTGTTATAAATAATTTTTATGAACAAAATATTTTATATTATATAAATTTATGGCAAGAATATCCAATAAAACTGGTTACTCTAATACTTGATATAGCAATAGTACTATTTTTAGGATATGAATTATTAAGAATAGTAAAAGATTCTCGTGCATGGCAATTAGTAAAAGGAATTGCATTATTAGTAGTTGCAACAGCCTTAAGCCAATTATTAAATTTGAAAATATTAAATTACATATTATCAACAGTAATGGATTGGGGAGTAATACTTATAATAATAATTTTCCAACCAGAAATAAGAAGAGCATTAGAACAATTAGGTGGGACAAATAAGTTTTCAAGATTTTTTGGATTTGATAAAGACATAATAACAAAAACAAAAGAAGATATTTACAAAATAGTTATAGCAGTATATGAGCTAGCAAAAAATAAGACTGGTGCTTTAATAGTAATAGAAAGAGATATACAAATAAAAGATATAATATCAACAGGTATCAGCATGAATTCAGAAGTTTCACCACAATTGTTAGTAAATATATTTGTTCCAAATACACCATTACATGATGGGGCAGTTGTAATAAGTAACAATAAAATAGCAGCAGCAGCATGTATGTTGCCATTAGCAGGTGATAAAGATATAGCAAAAGAATTAGGAACTAGACATAGAGCAGGAATTGGAATTTCAAAAGAATCAGATGCTATTGCAATAATTGTATCAGAAGAAACTGGAAAAGTTTCTGTTGCAAAAGATGGAACATTAATAGCAGATGTTAGGGAAGATGTATTGAAGAAAATATTAATAAATAATATAGTTACAAAAAGATTAAATGAGACAAATGTAAAAACTGATAAAAAGAAAATAAAAGAAAAAATATCTAATATTTTTAAGAAAAAAGAGGAATAAAATGAGGAACATCAAACTAACAATAGAATATGATGGAAAAGATTTTAATGGATGGCAAAAACAGCCTGACAAATTAAATATTCAAGGAACAATAGAACAAGCAATAAAAAATATAACTGGAGAAGATGTTGAATTAAATGCATCTGGAAGAACAGATGCAGGTGTACATGCAATTGGGCAAGTTGCAAATTTTAAAACAAATTCGCAAATTCCAATAGAGAAATTTGCAATAGCCATAAATTCAAAACTAAAAAAATCTATTGTAATAAAAAAAGCAGAAGAAGTTGATGAGAGATTTCATAGTAGACTAAATTGCAAAAGAAAGACATATAGATATGTTATAAACAATTCAGAAGAAGGAAGCGCAATTTATAGAAATCTTGAAACACATATTCCTCAAAAGCTAAATATAGAAAAAATGCAACAAGCAGTAAAATATTTTGTAGGAGAGCATGATTTTAAAGCATTTAAAGCAAGTGGAACAAGTAGTAAAAGCAGTATAAGAACAATATATGAAGCAAAAGTATATCAAGATGGTGATAGAATAATAATTGAGCTAACAGGAAATGGCTTTTTATATAATATGGTACGAATTATAGCTGGAACATTAGTTGAAGTTGGAATGAAAAAAATCGAACCAGAAAAAATTACAGAAATAATTGAAAGTCAAAAAAGAGAGAATGCAGGAAAAACTCTACCACCAAATGGTTTATATTTGTTAAAAGTAATGTATGATTAATAAATATTTATAGGATGTAACTAAAATATAAGTAAATTCATAAAATATATCAAAACATATAAAAGGAGATATAAATTATGAACTTACTTATATTTTTTTCAGTAGTATTTGCAACAATAGTATTTGCAATAGTTTTAGAAAGACTAATACATTGTCCAATTTTAGTTGGTTTTTCATTTTTTGCAATCTTCCTAATTGTTGCAGCAGTGTTAAATAGTACAATACTTGTTATTGCTGCAATAGGACTTGGAATTTTAGCATTTATTGTAGCATTTCTGGATTGTATTTTTAGAAATTCAGGATTTCTTAGAAATAATAGTTGTTTAACATGTAATTCTGATGATGACAATGATGTTAATAGCCAAAGTGGACGTATACGCAATTGTAATTGTAACTGCAACTGTAATTGTGGAGATAATTCTGATAATACACTTACTATTTTAAATAATGATGGTCGTGTTATTGCAAGAATAAATGGAAACAATATTACATGTAATAATGATACAAATGGATGTGGATGTGGAAGCGGAAGAAACAATTTAGAGCTTGGTGTACTATCAGAAGAAAACAACTCTTCAAATTGTGGGTGTGACAGTAGATATTCTAAATTAAGAAGATATTAAAATTACTTATAATGTTAACAAATACTTAGTTCAAAAATTAATATATTACTATTAAATAGCAAAACATAGCTGAGTTTTTTATCGGGGTTTTGTTGTATTTCATAGTAATATATTATTTTTTTGCCTGAGAGAAGGACGTCGGTTGTGCTAGTAATGGTAGAAGGGATTTTTATAGGAATTATACTTGAAAAAAGTTTTTTTAATTGCTATAATTCTAGTATCAAGAAAGAGAAAAGAGGACTAAAGTGGAAGAAATAGAAGGTGTATTAGAAGAAATAATATATCAAAATGAAGTAAATAGTTATATGGTAGGGATATTAGAGACAGAAAAAGAGCAAATAACAATAGTAGGATATTTACCATTTATAAATAAAGGAGATACTTTAAAATTAACTGGAAAATTTGTAGAACATAAAGATTATGGTGAACAGTTTAAAATAGAAACTTTTGAAAAAATGATGCCACAGACATTAGGGGCTTTAGAAATATATTTGGCTAATGGAAATGTAAAAGGAGTAGGACCTGCAACAGCAGCAAAAATAATAGATAAATTTGGTGAAGAAACCATAATGGTATTAAAGTATGAGCCAGAAAAACTTGCACGAATTAAGGGAATAAGTAAAAGTAAGGCTTATGAAATATCTGAAAGTTTTATAGAAAATTGGGAGATATGGCAAATAGTTGGGTTCCTTGAAAAGTTCGGAATAGGAGCTGAAAGTGCTAAAAAAGTATACAATTTATTAGGTGTAAATGCAATAGAAGAAATTGAAGCAAATCCTTATGTTTTAATTGATATATCAAGAGGAGTAGATTTCAAACAAATTGACCAAATGGCAATTGAGCTTGGAGTTGAAAAAGAAAACCAGAAAAGGGTAAAAAGCGGTATAAAATATGCATTAATAAAAATAACATATAATGGACATTGTTGTACATTAAAAGAAAATTTAATAGAATATGTGAAACAACTTTTAAATGTAGATGTTGCTATAATTGAAGAAGGCTTAATAAATTTAAAAGTAAATAATGAAATTGTTATAGAAGAGAGAAATGAAGAACAATGGATATATTTATATAGTTTTTATAAAGCAGAAGAACAAATAGCAGAAAGAATTATAAAATTAGAAAAAGCAAAAAATATGAAAAAAGTTTCTAATATTGAAAAGGAACTAAAATTAGTTGAAGAACACACAGACATCTTATTATCAGAAAAACAAAAAGAAGCAATAAGAGCAATAAATGATAATAATGTTACAATAATTACAGGTGGACCTGGAACAGGAAAGACCACAATAATAAAAAGTATAATAGAAATATATAAACAAAAGAAATATAAGATAGTATTATCTGCTCCAACAGGGCGCGCAGCAAAAAGAATGACTGAAACAACAGGAGAAGAAGCATGCACACTACATAGGCTATTAGAAATAGGAAAAGTAGATGAAGACAGTTTATTTAAGAAAGAAAATGAGTATCAAGGCTCACCAATAGATGCTGATATTATAATAGTAGATGAAGTTTCAATGGTTGATATGTTTATAATGAATTATTTATTAGATTGCATATATTTAGGAACAAAGCTTATATTAGTAGGTGATAGTGATCAGTTACCATCTGTAGGACCAGGAAGTGTATTACATGATTTAATAGCATCTGAAAAAATACAAACAGTACATTTAGACAAAATTTTTAGACAAGCAGCCAAAAGTAAAATTGTAGTAAATGCACATAGAGTTAATAGCGGAAAGAATTTTATAGAAAAAGATTCACCAGAACTAGAGGAAGATTCGAAACAAGATTTCTTTTTTATAAAAGAGAATAATCAGGAAAAAGTGTTAGAACAGGTGCTATCACTATGTAATGGAAGATTGAAGAAATTTGGAGATTATGATTTTTTTGAAAGTATTCAAGTTTTAACACCAACTAAAAAAGGTTTATTAGGGACTAAAGAAATGAATAAAGCATTACAACAAGAACTAAATCCACATAGAGAAGGTGAAACAGAGAAAAATAGTATGGGAGCTATTTTTAGAATTGGTGATAGAGTAATGCAAATTAAAAATAATTATGATATGTATTGGGAAAAGAGGATTGGAGATACTCTTGAAAATGGTACAGGTGTATTTAACGGAGAAGTAGGAACAATATTAAATATAAATGAAAAAGAAAAAAATATCATGGTAAAATTTGATGATGAGAAAGTATGTTGGTATCAATATAATGAATTAGAACAATTAGAACATAGTTATTGTATAACTATTCATAAAGCTCAAGGAAGCGAATTTGATGTTGTTATCATGCTAATTCCACAGGCAGCTCCAATGTTACTTACAAGGAATTTATTATATACAGGAATTACACGTGCCAAAAAATTGTTAATAGTAATTGGAAATGATAAAGTTGTTGATTATATGATAAGAAATGTAGATAGCAAAAAGAGAAATACAGGACTAGAATTTAAATTAAGAAAATAGATGTAATTGTATAAAAAATCCACGAATTGCAAATAATAGAAGAAAAAGCAAGGAGTGGATTTTTTTGAAAAACTATAAAAAATTAGTTATAGATGGAACAATATTAGATGAAGAACAATTAAAACAGCTTATGGAAAAATTGGCTATGCAACATACTCTAGTATCCAAATCAAGTAAATACACATATCCAATACCACAATTATTAGATAATTATACTAAAATTAAAAATGTATATAATTTATTAAATGAACATATAAAATTAGGAATAAATATACATCCAGCAGGTGAATGGATATTAGATAACTTTTATATAATTGAAGAAGTGGTAAGACAAATTGAAAAAGAAGTAACAATTAAAAAATACACGAACTTTGTAGGAATACAAAATGGCAAATATGCAGGTTTTGCAAGAATATATGTACTAGCTGCAGAAATAATAGCATATACAGACAATAAAATAAATGGAGAAAGCCTAGAAAAATATTTACAAGCATATCAAACAAAAAAGACATTGAACATGGAAGAAATCTGGAATATAGGAATATTTTTACAAATAGCTATAATTAATAATATTGCTGAAATATGTGACAAAATATATAATAGTCAGATTCAAAAATATAAAGTTAAAAGCATAATAGAAAGACTTGTAGAAAAAAAGAAACGAAACGAACTACAATATAATAAAACAATTGGAACAAAATTTAGAAATTATGAAATAAAAGGAATGAGAGATTCTTTTATAGAATATATGTCATATTCATTAAAAAAGTATGGAAAAAAAGCTTATAGATATTTAAATATTTTAGAAGAAGAAGTTGAAAAAACAGGAATAACAGTGGCAGAGGCAATTCAAAGAGAACATTTTGATACTGCAATAAGAAAAATTACAATGGCAAATTGTATAACTAGTATAAAAAAAATACAAAGAATTAATTTTTTAGATATATTTGAAAAAATTAATGGAGTAGAAGCAATATTAAGTAGTGAGCCGGCAGGAATTTTTGAGTTTATGGATTATAAAACAAAAGAGTATTATAGAAATGCAATAAAAGAAATAGCGAAAAAAACTAATATGTCAGAAATATATATAGCCAAAAAAACATTAGAGCTTTGTCAAGAGGCAGAAATTGGAACAAAACAAAGTCACATTGGATATTATTTAATTGATGAAGGAAGAGAACAATTATTTAAAAAACTTGGTGCAAAAGAAAATAGAATAAAAGAGCATACAAAAGTAAGGCTGTATATTAGTATCATCTCAATAATTACAATAATAGTATCATTTGGATTGACAAAGTCAGTAACAAAAATGCTTATTTTACTTATACCAATATCAGAGCTTGTAATTCAAACAATTCAATATATATTAGGAAAAATTGTAAAACCTAAAATTATTCCAAAAATGGATTTTTCAAATGGAATAAATGAACAAAATGCAACATTTGTTGTAATCCCTACAATTATTAAAACAAAAGAGAAAGTTCAAGAATTATTCGAAAAAATGGAAGTATTTTATTTAGCGAATAGAAGTAAGAATTTGTATTTCGCTGTTTTAGGGGATTGTTCAGAAAGCACAATGCAAGATGAACCTTTTGACAAAGAAGTTGAAGAAGAAGGATTAAAACAAGTAAAATTATTAAATGAAAAATATCCAGAAGAGAACTTTCCGATATTTCACTTTGTGTATAGAAAAAGAGAATATAACAATTCTGAAGGAAAATATTTAGGGTGGGAAAGAAAAAGAGGATTATTAACACAATTTAATGAATATATTTTGAAAAATGAAAAAAATAAATTTAAAGTAAATACTATAAATATAGATAAACTTCCTAAAATTAAATATGTAATAACATTAGATTCAGACACAGAATTAGTTTTAAATACAGCAAATGAATTAATTGGGGCAATGGCACATATTTTAAATAAACCAGAAGTAAAAAATGGAATTGTTGTAAAAGGACATGCATTAATGCAACCTAGAATAGGTGTTAATTTGGATATAAGCCATAAAAATTTATTTACTAAAATATTTGCAGGTGCAGGTGGAATAGACAATTATACAAATGCGATTTCAGATATATATCAAGATAATTTTGGAGAGGGAATTTTTACAGGTAAAGGAATTTATGATGTAGAGACATTTTCTAAAGTTCTAAAAAATGAAATTCCAGAGAATAAAGTGTTAAGTCATGATTTATTAGAAGGAAGTTATTTAAGATGTGGATTAGTCACAGATGTAATGCTTATGGATGGCTATCCGACACAATATGCAAGTTTTATGAACAGATTATCAAGATGGACAAGAGGAGATTGGCAAATAATTAATTGGCTTAAAAGTAGGCTAAACACTCTTTCAAAATTCAAAATTTTTGATAATTTGCGAAGAAGTCTATTTGCAATTTTAATTATGGTTTTAATGTGCTGGGCTATTTTTATAAAAAATAATTGGTTAATAGCATTATCAATATTACTTGTAATATTTCCATTTTTGTTAGAATTGATAAATCTTGCATTTTCAAGAAAAGAAGGAGAAAAAAAGCAAAAGACATTTACTCCATATATTAATGGCAGTAAAGGAATAATATATAGAGCTATTTTAACTTTAGGGTGTATACCATATAAAGCTTATATAGAATTTACAGCAATTTGTAAAACAATATATAGATTAACAATTTCGCATAAACATTTATTAGAATGGCTAACTTCAGAAGAAGCAGAAAAACAAGCCAAAACAACAATTACTAGCTATTATAATATGATGTTTGTAAATGTGATTTTTTCAATTTTATTTTTGGTAATATCAATATTAAATAATAATTGGATATTACTAATTATTGGTTTTTTATGGATAATTTCACCTTATATAATGTATAAAATAAGTCTTGTTCATGAAAAGGCAGAAATAATCTTAACAAAAGAGCAAAAAGAATATTTGAAAACATTAGCACAAAAAACATGGCAATTTTTTAAAGATTATTTAAAAGAAGAAAATAATTATTTGATGACAGATAACTATCAAGAAGGTAGAAAACAAATTACAGTTCCAAGAACATCTTCAACTAATATAGGTCTTTCAATGTTAGCTGTAATTACAAGTTATGATATGGGTTTCGAAACTTTGGAGGATACCATAGATTTATTGACTAAAATAATAGATGTAGTATATGAACTTCCAAAGTGGAATGGACATTTATACAACTGGTATAATATTAAAACCAAACAGCCACTAATCCCAAGATATGTATCAACAGTAGATAGTGGAAATTTGGTAGGATATATGTATACAACAAGAACATTTTTAGAAGAAGTAGGAGCTCCTAAACTAATTATTAATAAACTAACACAGATGATAGAAGAGACTGATTTTAAAGTTTTGTATGGCGAAGAGCAAAGATTATTTTCGATTGGTTTTAATATTGAAGAAAATAAGCTTACAGATTCATATTATGATTTATTGGCATCAGAAGCAAGACAAGCTAGTCTAGTTGCGATAGCAAAAAAAGATGTTCCACCTAAACATTGGAATAATTTAAGTAGAACATTAACAGTTTTAAAAAAGTACAAAGGACTCATTTCTTGGTCTGGAACTGCGTTTGAGTATTTAATGCCAAATATAAATATTCCAAGATATGAAGGAAGTTTGCTTGATGAGTCATGCAGATTTTTAATAATGAATCAAATAGAATATAGCAAAAAAATAGGCTTACCTTGGGGAATATCAGAAGCGGCTTTTAACTTAAAAGATTTACATTCAAATTATCAATATAAAGCATTTGGAATTCCTTGGCTAGGACTAAAAAGAGGATTAGCCGATGAAATGGTTGTTGCAACTTATGGCAGTGTTTTAGCATTGACAGATTGTCCCTCAAAAGTTATAGATAATTTAAAAATTCTAGAAAAAGAGGGAATGTATAACAAATATGGTTTTTATGAATCAATAGATTATACTCCAGAAAGATTAGACAAAGGAAAAATGTCAGAGCCTGTAAGGACATATATGGCACACCATCAGGCACTTATTCTTCTTTCAATAAATAATTTATTTAATAATAATATTTTTCAAAAGAGATTTGTTAAAAATCCTGAGATAAAGGCTGTAAGCATATTATTACAAGAAAGAATACCAGAAACGTTTATAGTTACTAAAGAAAATAAAGAAAAACCCGAAAAAATTAAATATCAAGATTATGAAAATTATTCTGTTAGAGAATATAATAAAATTGATGAGAGAATCGAAAGAGGAAATGTTATTGGAAATGAAAAATATGTTGTTGCAATAGACCAAAATGGAAATGGTGTAAGTAAATTTGAAGAACGATATATTAACAGATTTAAGAAAACAGATGATTATAAACAAGGTATATTTTTCTATATTAAAGATATCCAAACAAATGAAATTTGGTCAGGTGCAGGTGAAGACGGTTGTGAGTCATTTTCAATTCAGTTTATGCCAGACAAAGATCAATTTGAAAAAATAAATGGAGATATTAAAACAAAATTAAAAGTTACAGTAGATGCAAACGAACCTGTTGAAATAAGAAGATTAGAAATTCAAAATAATTCAGATGTTGAGAAAATTTTTGAAGTTACTTCATATTTTGAACCTGTTTTATCGAAAAAAGAACAAGATTATGCACATCAGGCATTTAATAATTTATTTTTAGTGTATAAATATGATGAAAGTCATGATGCAATTATAGTAAAAAGAAGAAATAGGGAAAGATATGGAGAGAGAATTTATCTTGTAGCAAAGCTTCAAACAAATTGTGAAAAAATAGGTGAAACAGAGTTTGAAATAGATAAAACTAAGTTTGTTGGAAGAAATAATTTAGGAATACCAACTTCAATATTGAATTCTACACCATTATCAAAAAAAGTAGGTTTGACAACAGAGGGAGTTGTTGCATTAAAAAATATAATTAAAGTAAAACCTAATGAAAAAGTGTATGTAGATTTAATTCTTTCTACTGAGTACAGTAAAGAAGCTGCAATTCAAAACATGGAAAAATACGATATTGTAGAAAATATATCTAGAGAATTTGAAATAGTAAAAGCAAAAACAGAAGCTGAAGCAAGATATCTCGAAATTAAAGGAAAAGATATAGATATTTATCAAACTATTTTATCTTATATTTTGTTTGATAATCCAATAAGAAATAATTATAAGTTAGCATACAAAGTATATGAACATCAAGATTTATGGAAATACGGAATTTCCGGAGATTTGCCAATTATAACTGTTACAATCAAATATATAAATGATATTTATGTTATAAAACAAATATTAAAGGCTTATGAATTTTTTAGAACCAAAAATGTGAAAGTTGAATTAGTAATTATAAATGAAGAAAATTATAGCTATGAAAATTATATAAGAGATGAAATAGAAGGTGCAATATTAAATAGCCATCAGGCGTTTTTAAAAAATATAAATGGTGGAATTTTTGTACTATCTAAAAATGAGATGGATATTCAAGATGTTAATTTGATCAAATTCGTGTCAACAATAGTAATTGATAGCCATTTGGGTAACTTAGAAAATATAATTAAAGACATGGAAGAAGAGTTTTTAGATAATTATAGAATAATTGAAAAAAGTGAGAACAAAAATGACTTCAAAGAAGATACGACTCAAAGCCTTGATTTGTTGAGCAATACACAAGAACTTAAATATTATAATGAATATGGTGCTTTTTCTAAAGATGGAAAAGAATATATAATAAAAATTAATGAAGAAAATAAACTTCCTACTACATGGAGTCACATTATGGCAAATCAAAAATTTGGAACAGTTGTTACTGAAAGTGGAGGAGGATATACTTGGTATAAAAACAGTAGATTAAATAGAATTACAAGTTGGCATAATAGCAGTTCAACTAATATTCCTTCTGAAATTATATATTTTAAGGATGAAGAAAACGGAAAAATATGGACACCTACTGCAATGCCTATTCAAGATGGAAAAAATTATTATTCTATATATGGTTTTGGATATGTAAAATATATTCATGCTAGTGATGAAATAATGCAAGAACTAGAGGAATTTGTGCCTCAAGATGATAGTGCTAAAATATATATTTTGACATTAAAAAATAATACACCTAAAAAGAAAAAAATTAAAATTATATATTATGCAAAACCTGTAATAGGAGAAGATGAAATAAAAACTGATGGGTATATAAAACTTCAATATGAAGAAAATTCTAATGTTTTGTTTGCTAAAAATTTATATAATATTGATAAATTTAAAGACACAATTTACATTACAAGTAGTGAAAAAATTAAAGCATTTACAGGAGACAAAAAGAATTTTTTTGGAAAAGGCGGAGTAGTAAAACCTGATGGAATAGAACGAATGAGATTGGACAATTCTTCTGGAATAGGGAAGAAAAGTTGTATGGCAATTGAACTAGAGATTGAAATAGAAAGTTTTTCAGATAAAAAAATCTCTATTGTTCTTGGAGCAGATGAAAATCTAGTAAATGCGAAAGATACAGCATATAAATATTCAAAAGTGCAAAATTGTAATTCAGAACTTGCAAGAGTTAAGACAAAATGGAATGAATTACTAGGAAGAGTTCAAGTAAAAACTGTATATGAATCATTAAATATAATGTTAAACGGATGGATAATGTATCAAACAATAAGTAGTAGATTGCTAGGTAGAAGTGGATTTTATCAATCTGGAGGAGCTTATGGATTTAGAGACCAGTTACAAGATACACTATCAACGAAATTTTTATCTCCAGACATTTTATACAATCAAATAATTAAACACAGTAAGCATCAATTCGTAGAAGGTGATGTAGAACATTGGTGGCATGAAGAAAACAATAGGGGAATAAGAACAAAATTTTCAGATGATTTATTATGGTTGCCTTATTCTGTAATTCAATATATTAATTATACAGGAAATTATGATATTTTGGATGTTAAAACACCATATTTAAATGGGGCAGAATTGCAAGAAAATGAAAAAGAAAGATATGATTTATTTGAATCTGGAAATATTGAAGAAACAATATATGAACATTGCAAAAAGGCAATAAATAGGGCATGTAATTTCGGAATAAATGGTTTACCTAAAATTGGAATAGGTGATTGGAATGATGGCTTTAGCAATATAGGACCAGAAGGAAAAGGAGAAAGTGTGTGGTTAGGATTTTTCCTATACACAATTTTGAAAGGATTTATACCAATTGCCAATAATAAGCAAGATAGTGAAATATCACAAGTATATAAAAAGAGGATGAAAGAACTTGAATATAGATTAAATACAAATGCCTGGGATGGTCGTTGGTTTAAAAGAGCTTTTGCTGACAATGGAGATGTTTATGGAAGTATTGAAAATGAAGAGTGTAGAATAGATAGTATTGCTCAAAGTTGGTCAGTAATATCTGGAGCAGGCGAAAAAACAAAGCAGATACAGGCAATGGAAAGTTTAGAAAATCATTTGGTTGATAAAGAAAATGGAATAATAAAACTTCTAGATCCACCATTTGAAAAAGGAAAACTTGAGCCAGGCTATATAAAAGCATATTTGCCAGGAGTAAGAGAAAATGGAGGGCAATACACACATGCTGCAATATGGGCTGTTATAGCTGAAACAATTTTAGGAAAAGGAGATAAAGCTGTTGAATTATATAGGATGCTTACACCAATTGAACACGCTAGAACTAAGGAAGCAGCTAATAAATACAAAGTAGAACCTTATGTTATAGCAGCAGATGTATATGGTGCACAAAATCTTGCTGGTTCTGGTGGCTGGACTTGGTATACAGGCTCAAGTAGTTGGTATTATCTAGCGGGAATTCAATATATACTTGGAATAAAAATATATTGTAACACTATGAGTTTTGCACCATGTATTCCCAAAACGTGGGAACAATATGAAATTAAATACAAATTTGGTGAAAGCATTTACAATATTAAAGTAAAAAATCCTAATAGAAAAAACACTGGTATTACTTCAATTACTGTAAATGGTAATATAGCCGAAAATAATATTCAACTTGATGGCTCTGGAAAAATATTTAATATAGAGGTTATAATGTAAATTTGGGGACGGTCCTTTTTTTCGAAAAAAAAGGACCGTCCTCAAATTCACGAAAAAGAGGACCGTCCCCAAATTAAAAGTCACAATTGTTTGGAGTTCTTGGAAATGGAATAACATCTCTTATGTTTTCTACACCAGTAAGGTACATAAGTAGTCTTTCAAAACCAAGACCGAAACCAGAGTGGATATCTGTTCCATATTTACGTAATTCTAAGTACCAATATAGAGGTTCAGTGTCAATTCCCATAGCCTTCATACGAGCAACTAATTTGTCATAATCTTCTTCCCTTTGTGAACCACCCATAATTTCTCCAGCACCTGGAACTTCAAGGTCAACAGCTGCAACAGTTTTTCCATCAGGATTTACTTTCATATAATAAGATTTTATATCTTTTGGCCAATTTTTAACAAAAACAGGGCCGTTGAAATATTCTGTAATATATTTTTCATGTTCTTTTGCTAAGTCCTCACCGTAATCTGGTTGGAATTCCCATTGTTTATCAGCTTTTTTCAAAATATCAACAACATCTTTGTGATCAATTCTAACAAATTTTGAATCAATTAATTTGCTTAATTTTTCAATTAATCCATTTTCTAAGAATTTGTCACAAAATTCTATTTCTTCAGGACATTTCTCTAAAACAGTTTTTACTATATATTTTAAGCAATCTTCTTCAATATCCATAAGTTGATCTAAATCGCAAAAAGATATTTCAGGCTCGATCATCCAAAATTCATTTGCATGTGTTTTGGTATTTGAATTTTCACTTCTTAATGTTGGACCAAATGTGTAGATTTTTCCAAAAGCTTGTGCAAAAGTTTCTCCATGTAATTGGCCAGAACCAGTAATAAATGCTTTTTTTCCGAATAAATCTTCAGAATAATCTGTTTTACCATCTTTAGTTGGTAAGGGTTTATCTGTGTCTAATGTAGTTAATTTAAACATTTCAGCAGAGCCTTCACAGTCAGCACATGTTATAATTGGAGTGTTTACATACACATATCCATTTGATTGAAAATATTCATGTATTGCAAAAGCGGCAACGCTTCTAATTCTAAAAACAGCATTAAAAGTATTTGTTCTTGGACGTAAGTGTGCAATTGTACGTAAATATTCAAAAGAATGTCTTTTCTTTTGAAGAGGATAATCTGCAGGACTTAAACTTTCAATAACAATTTCAGTTGCTTGAATCTCAAAAGGTTGTTTAGCATTTTCTGTTATAACAAGAGTACCAGTAACTTTAATTGCAGAACTTATAGTTAGTTTAACAAGTTCTGAAAAGTTTGGTAAACTTTCTGTGAAAACAATTTGAACATTTTTAAAAAATGATCCATCATTTAATTCTATAAATCCAAATGTTTTTGAATCTCTAACAGTTTTAACCCAACCTTCTAATGTAATGCTTTTATTTGCATATATAGATGTATTTTTAAACAAATCTTTAATGACTAAATTACTCATAAAATCATCCCTTCTTTTTTTATTAAAAAATTATACAATATGATTGAGAAAAAAACAAGGAAAATGGGAAAAAATATTGAAAAAATAAACTTATAATAGTAAAATTGAAATATCAGATAAACGAAAGAGGTAATTATATGTCAAAAAAAATAAGTATAATATTAATTTGTATAATAGTAGTAATAAGTTTAATAATATCAATATATATACCAAACAGAGATAAAATCGAAGGGGCAGATGAAAATTCTATAATATATTCTGTAATAGAGAGTAATGGAAAAAAAGGAATAGCTGAAAATGGTCAAACTATAATAGAACCACAATATGAAAACATTATTATTCCAAATGAACATAGAGATGTATTTATGTGTCAAAATGTCGGAAAAGATAAGTTTATAAATAAAAATAATGAAGAAATTTTTAATGATTTTAGCAATGTTAAATTAATAAAAATTTCTGATGGACAATATGAAAAAAACATATTAACATATCAAGTCTCTGAAAAATATGGATTATTAGGAATCAATGGAAAAACTATAACAGATGCTAAGTATGATGAAATATTCAGTTTAGATTATAAAGAAGGAGAAGTAGTAGTAAAAGAAAAAGGAAAATATGGAGTTATAGATGAAAAAGGTAATATCAAAATTAAATGCGAATATAATTCTATTCAAACAGATGAATATTATACTGAAGAAAATGGATATAAAAAATCAGGTTATATAGTGCAAATAATAACAAATGAAGGATATAGATATGGATATTGTGATTATGAAGGATCAAAAGTTTTACAAGAAGAATATAATCAAATTAGTAGGTTAGTTGAAATCAAAAGTAATGACATATATTTGATTGCATCAAAAAATGGACAATATGGAGTATTTGTAAATAACAATAAAATAATAAACACACAATATCAATCAATAGAATATAATTCAACACTAGAAGTATTTGTAGTTGAAAGAACAGGAAAATTTGGTGTTATAAATATAAAAGGAGCAGAAATATTAAAGCCAGAATACACTGAGTTGCAAATTAATGGAATATATATCTATACAATAAAAGATGAAGAAAAGAAAGTATGGAATGCTAATGGAAAAGAAGTAAATATTAACTTTGATGTTGTTATTCAAAAAACTAATTCAGAATATTTTATAAAAAGCGAATCAGGACATTATTCTATTTTGAATTCTAAAATGGAACAAATAACTAATGGAAATTATAAGTATCTTGAATTTGTCTATAATAACTATTTTATAGCAATAAATGACCAAGACAGAACAGGAATTATAGATTTAAAAGAAAATATTATTGTTGATTTTAAATATGATGTTATTCAACAAATAAAAGAAAACAATGCAATTCAAGCAATTGACTTTTCTACAGGAAATATGGCAATTTTCAATCAAGAACTTTCACTAAGTGCAGAAATAGTTAATGCTAATGTTCAAAAATTAAAAAACGGATTTAAAGTTTACAATGATGAAAAAGAGCTTATATTTGATAAAAATGGAAATATTATTGAAACCAAAAGTTTAAAATCATAAAAATAGTAAATAATTATATTGATTATTTATGGAGGTTCTTTAGTTATGGGAATTGGTATAGCTTTAGCTGGTGGAGGAATAAGAGGCATTGCACATGCAGGTGTGTTAAAGGCATTTGAAGATAACGGAATAAAAATTGATGCTATAGGAGGAACTAGTGCAGGAAGCATAGTTGCAACATTATATGCTATGGGATATAAACCATATTATATCTATGTGTTATTTAAAAGATATGCAAAAGAAATTATTAATATAAGTAATGCTCCAATAATAAATGGAATTGGAAGTTTTGTTAAAACCAAAAAACTAGGAATAGTAGGATTAAATGATGGAACAAGTTTAGAGAAAATGTGTAATGAATTAGCAATAAGAAAAAAAGTAAAAGTAATAGCAGATATTAAAATGCCATTAGTAATTCCAACAGTAGACATAGCTGAAGCAAAAGAATATATATTAACAAATTGTGCACCAAGAGACAATAAAGATGATCAATATATAACAGAAATTGAGATAGGAAAGGCTGTAAGAGCAAGTAGTAGTTTTCCAGCAGTTTTCTGCCCTACAGAATATAAAAACCATATTTTTATGGATGGTGGGGTATTAGATAATATTCCTATAATAGAACTAAAAAAAATATATGGCAAGAAAATTATTGCTGTAAATTTTGAATCAGATCCTGTAGAAAGTGATAGTGACTTAATGGATATAGTAATGAAAACGCTTGATATTATGGGAAACAAAATTGCTGAAAAAGCACTTGAGCAAAGTGATTTTGTACTAACTGTTCCAACAGACAGAACAGGATTGCTAGATATAGAAAAATTAGATAAATGCTATAAATTTGGATATGATACTGTTGTAAAAAATTTACCTAATATAAAGAAAATGATTAGACAAAGTTGAATACTAACTATTAAAAATAATAGTTAGTATTTAACTTTTATTTTTTTGTACATTTATAAATTAAGGTTCATATAATATATGTAAGAGAGTTAGGTGAGAATATGAATATTATATATTTAGATAATAGTGCAACAACAAGAATAAAATCAGAAGTATTAGATGAAATGATGCCGTTTTTAACAACAGAATATGGAAATGCGTCATCATTATATTCAATTGGTAGAAAAGCTAAAAAATCATTAGAAAATGCAAGAAAGCAGGTGGCTGAGTTACTAAATTGCAAACCGACAGAAATTTTTTTTACTTCTGGAGGTTCAGAGAGTGACAATCTTGCATTAAAAGGGTTTGCTTATGCAAATAGGGGAAAAGGAAATCATATAATAACATCTAAAATAGAACATCATGCAATATTGGAAACTTGCGAAACATTAGCTAGACAAGGATTTGAAATATCTTATATAGATGTAGATGATGATGGAATAATTAATATAGAGAAATTGAAAGAAAATATAAAACCGACAACTATATTAATAAGTGTAATGGCAGCTAATAATGAAATTGGCACAATTCAGCCAATAAAAGAAATAGCAGAAATAGCACATTCTCATAATATAACATTTCATACAGATGCAGTTCAAGGCGTGGGAAATATGCCTATAGATGTTGAAGAAATGCAAATAGATATGCTTTCACTATCAGGTCATAAAATAGGAGCAGCTAAAGGAACAGGAGCTATATATATAAGAAGTGGAATAAAAGTAGAAAAATTAATAAATGGTGGAAAACAAGAAAGAGATCAAAGAGCTGGGACCGAAAATATAGCAGGAGTAGTAGGACTTGGAAAAGCATGTGAGATAGCAAATAAAAACATAGAAACACACATAAAAAATCTAGCAAGATTAAGAAATTATTATATAAGTAGATTGCAAAAAGAAATTCCTAATAAATTTAGAATAAATGGAACACTAGAAAAGAGGCTACCAGGCAATGCGAATATATCATTTGAAGGACTTAATAGTTCAGAGCTAATTTTTAAACTAGATGAAAAAGGAATTTGTGTTTCTAGTGGTTCTGCTTGTTCTTCTGGAGAAACTGAACCATCTTATGTTCTAAAAGCTATTAATGTTCCTGAAAAATATTTAAATTCAGCCATTAGAACGACATTTGGAGATAATAATACTTTTGGACAAATAGATTATTTAGTTAATTGCATAAAAAATGAACAAAGAGCAAACCCACAAACTCAGTCAAGAGTAAACGAACAAGAGTTTTGAAAATGTAAAAATTTATAAAAAAATTATGAAAAACCCTTGCAAAATAAAATGAAATGTATTATTATGGTATCGAAGTGGAGAAAAGTGGTACGAAGTGGTAGAAAAAAGAAATGAGGTGAAGTTCAATTGTTAATAGGTGAATACGAGCACTCTCTAGATGTTAAGGGCAGATTAATAATGCCATCAAAACTGAGACAAGATATTGGAGAAAAATTCATCATAACAAAAGGGTTAGATGGATGTTTATTCGTATTTTCTGGAAACGAATGGTTGAATTTCGAAACAAAGTTAAAATCACTTCCACTATCAGACAAAAACGCAAGAAATTTTGTTAGATTTTTCTTATCAGGTGCAACAGAATGTGAAATAGATAAACAAGGAAGATTTCTAATACCATCAAACCTAAGAGAAGCAGCAAAACTAGAAAAAGATGCTGTAATTGTAGGAGTTGGGACAAGATTAGAAATTTGGGATAAAGAAACCTGGCAAAAATGTGACGAAAATATTTCTGCTGATGAAATAGCAGAAAATATGACTATGTTAGGTATATAACTTGCAAAAGTTTATATAAAGATACTAAAGATAAAAGTACAAAAGAAATCATACGAAAGAAAAAAATACTAAAGATAAAAATACAAAAGAAAAAATTGCTAAAGATAAATTCCAAGAAACAAAAGAATAAAACATGAGACAAGCAGCTGGAGGAATATCTAAAAAACTCCAGCTGTAATTTATAAAAGAGGTGAAAAGTTGGAATTTAAGCATAAACCAGTATTGTTAGAAGAAACAATACAAGGATTAAATATAAAAGAAAATGGAATATATGTAGATGGAACTTTAGGTGGAGCTGGTCACAGCAAAGAAATTTTAAAAAAATTATCGCCTAAAGGTTTACTTGTTGGAATTGATAAAGACGAAGATGCTTTAAAAGCAGCTAAGGAAAATTTAAAAAATTTTCAAAATGTAAAATATATTCATGGTAATCATGATGAAATAGATGAAATTTTTCAACAAATCGGAATTGAAGAGGTAGATGGAATATTATTAGATTTAGGTGTTTCATCATATCAGTTAGATGAAAGAGAAAGAGGTTTCAGCTATTTAGGAAACAATGAATTAGACATGAGAATGGATCAGACTCAAAAATTAACAGCTAAAGAAGTTGTGAATACATATTCAGAAGAAAAATTAGCGAATATTATTTATGAATATGGAGAAGAAAGATTTTCAAGACAAATTTCAAGAAAAATATGTGAATATAGAAAAAACAAAGAAATAGAAACAACTGAAGAATTAGTACAAATAATAGAAAAAGCAATGCCAGCATTTGCAAAAAAAGAAGGACATCCAGCAAAAAGAACATTTCAAGCAATAAGAATAGAAGTAAATGACGAAATAAGACCATTATATAATACAGTTCGTTCTTGTATTAAACATTTAAAAAGTGGAGGAAGATTGTGCATAATAACATTCCATTCTTTAGAAGACAGAGCTGTAAAAAATGCTTATTCAGATGCAGAAGGAAAGTGTACATGTCCTAAGGATTTGCCATACTGTGTATGTGGGGCAAAGTCAGAAGGAAAAATAATAAATAAAAAACCAATAATTGCCACAGAAGAAGAACAAGTAGAAAATTCTAGAGCCAAAAGTGCTAAACTAAGAATATTCGAAAAAATATAAAATCATTTTATTAAGAATTTTAACAAATGAAAAGAGGAGGTGAGAAACATGCCAAGAAATTCATATCAATATGGGACAAGCCCAAGAAAATATGAACCAGAATATGCTCCAAGAACAATAAAAAAAGCTAACACAGATAAATCTAAATCAAAGAATATGCCTAAAAAGGCTGATGCACAAAAGCGTATCCAAAAACAAAAAGCAAAAAAAGCACAAGAAAAAAAGAAAAAAACATTACAAGTTGTTGCTGTTATTGTTATATTTGGCATGTTGCTTGCTTTAAGTTATAGAGAAATAACAATAATGGAAATGTTTAACCAAAAGAAAGGGTTAGAAAAACAATTAGCAACAATTCAAAAAGAAAATGGACAAGTGGAAAAAAGTATAAGAGAAGAAGAAGGAAAATTAAACTGGAATGAAATAAAGAAAACAGCTTCAGAACAGTTAGACATGAAAATAAAAACAGCAACACCAATAGATTTGGAGAAATCAGATAATGTAGAAACTACTACTAAACTTATAAAAGAAGAAAATACAAGTATATTAGAAAAAATTGTTGAGTATTTTATAATAAAAAAATAGGGGATTGAATTAATAACAATTCTCTATTTTTATTTGTTTTAATATGTTGTTTTGCTTTTTAAACATGAAGTTTTTTTATGATTTTAATTTCTTCATATAAATCATTTAAAATGTTTTTTCTAAGTTTATAAGCTTCTAATGCTTCTTCATGTAATTTTTCATAATCTGATAAAGATTCATCTTTGGCTAAATATAATTTTGCATATTCTTCAAAATATGTTTTCTTCTTTTGGTTGTTAGTAGAATTACTTTTTCTTAGATAATTTTTTATTGTTTCATATCTTTCAATTTCTTTTGACAGATGTTTAACATAGTTGTCTGTACAAGAAATTTCATATTCAATATCATCAATAACTACTTTTAACAGTTTTTTTACTATAGTTTTATTATTTTTTCCTAATTTTGAATATTTTGTATTTGGTATTGCTTCTGGAGATGGTTTTGTACGTTCTATAATAATTTTTAAAGATTCAGAAACACCAATATGAGATTTATACTGTCTTTTATTAACTAAAGCATCATATTCATCTGCAACTTTAATTATTTGTGCTTCATAAGGTATTTCATTTTCAAAAAGTCCTTGTGGATAACCTGTTCCATCAAGACATTCATGATGATAATATGGACCTGCATAATATGGTCTTAATTTTTCATCTTTAATACATAATTTATATCCAAGAGTAGTGTGTGTTTTCATTATTTCAAATTCTTCATCAGTCAGCTTTGAAGGTTTTTGAAGTATTTCAGCAGGTATGAAAAGTTTTCCTACATCATGTAAATATGCACAAGTAGTACAATATTCTGTAAAACTTCTAGAAAGATGAAGCTTTTTACATAAGTTACAAGTAATAGTTGCAACATTCTCGGAATGTTTTCTAGTAAACAAATCTAGAGAATCTAATAAGTTCAATTGATATTTAATAGATTTGTTTAAGTTATAAGATTTTATATATGTTGAATCATAAAAATTAAATGTATTGTTTAGTTCGTTCATCTAAAAACTCCTTAATTAATAATTATATTTTAATAATATCATTAAAGTATAAAATGTGCAAGTATAATTTTAAAACATATAAAATACGTTAAATATCAAGAAAAAACAGGCAATTGTCACAATTTGTCGAACGATTTTTCTTGACATAATATATTATTAGGTGTTAATATGTTTATGAAATTTAATTCAAAAAGTTTAATCAAAAATTTTTTTCGAAAAAAATCCAAATTAGTAACTAATTGAATAAAAGTGAGGTGATAGTAAATGCATGTTTGAAATTACTAAAGCTGGTGTATTTAGTATATTTTCAATACTACTATTTTGTTGCGCACAAATATTTATTCATCAATATTCTATTGAAACAAAAATTCCATCAGAAATAATGAAAAATGTTGAAATAAAACTAGATAATAATTCAGTAATTCAAACTATAGAAAAAAATGAAATATGGAAAATAGATATTCCTAAAATTTCTTTAACTGCAAATATAGCAGAAGGAACGACTAAGGATATATTAGATGAATATGTAGGACATTTTGAAAATACATCAAAAGACCAAGGAAACGTAGGACTAGCAGCACATAATAGAGGTTATACTGTAAATTATTTCAAAGATTTAAAATTATTAAAGAAAGGAGATGAAATTATATATACTCATAACAATTTTCAAAAGATATATGAAGTAGAAAAGTGCAAAATTATAAAAGAAACAGATTGGAGTTTTTTAAAAGAAACAGAAGAAAACATGTTGACACTAATAACATGTGTAGAAAATGAACCAGAATACAGAAGATGTATACAAGCAATAGAAAAAGAGGAGGAAAATTATTGAAAAAATCAATAAAAATCATATTAGTAGCAATACTGATAATAATTTTAAATATGGCGTTATTAATAAACACTGTTAATGCAGTAGAAAAAGGTCCAATTACAATATATACAAAAGGTTATTTTAAGAGAGTAATAAGAAATAATGGAATAGTAATAAAAACAGCAGAAGCAGTATATGAAGAAAATGGAATAGAATATCCTGCTTATTGCCTAGATAGGGAATTACATGGAGTAGGAGATTATATAGCAAATTATGATGTAACAAATGAAGGAAAGATTACAGATGTAGGATTATGGAGAGTAATAATAAATGGATATCCATATAAAACTATAGAAGAACTTGGTGTACAAGATAAAGCAGAAGCATATATGGCAACAAAACAAGCAATATATTGTTATATATATGGAACAGGAACAGAAAGTTATACACCAGCAGTAGATGGAGCTGGAAATAGAGTAATTAATGCAATAAATACTATATTAGAAAATGCAGAAAAAACAACAGAAAGTTTTGAAGATCAAAAAATAGATGTAATTCAATCCGAAAAGTTGGCAATAGAAGGAGAATATATAACAAAACAATATGAAGTAAAAAGTGATATAAATATTTCAAAATTTATTATTGAATTAGAAAATGCTCCTATTGAAACAAAAGTAACGAATTTAAAAAATCAAGATAAAAATGAATTTGATTCAAGTGAAAAATTTAAAATCTTAATACCTATAAAAAGTTTAGAAAAATCAGGTGAATTCAAAATTAAAATAAAAACTTTAATGGAAACAAAACCAATTTTCTTTGGAAGATCTCCAAATGAAGAATTACAAAATTATGCTTTAACAGCATTTTCATATCAAGATGTTAGTACAGAACTAAATCAACAATATGAAGAAAATAAAACAAAAATAATAATTCAAAAAGTGGACTCGGAAACAAAACAACCACTAAAATCAGCAAAATTTGAAGTATTAGATAAAGACAAAAAAGTAGTTATAGAAAAAGAAACAGATGAAAATGGACAAATAATTTTAAAAAATTTAGTACCTGGAGTTTATTATATTAGAGAAATAAAAGCACCAGAAGGATATGAAGATAATAAAGAATTGAATAAAATAGAAATTAATATAAATGAGAAAAAAACACTAGAAGTGAAAAACAACAAAATAATAATAGAAGAACCACCTGTTATAGAAGAACCACCTAAAATAGAGAAACCACCAATTGTGGAAGAACCTATAATAGAATTACCAAAATTACCAGTAACAGGAATGTAAAAAGGAGGAATAAAAATGAAAAATCGAAATAGAAAAATAAAAATACTAATATTAGCAGTGTTACTAATAATATTAATCCAATGTATAGGGATTACTTATGCGAAATATATTGCTTCAGAAAAAGCAGTAGGACAAGCTGAAGTTGCTAAATGGGCTTTCCAAATAAAAAAAGACGGAGAAACTACAAAAACAATTAATCTAGGTAGTACAATAAATAATAAAACACTAGTTAATGGAAAAATAGCACCTGGAACTTCAGGAGAATTTGTCATAACATTAGATGCAACTGGAGCAGAAGTGGATATGAATTATTCTATACAATTTACAAATGAACAAAATAAACCTAAAAATCTTGTATTCTCATATCAAGGAAAAAAATATACAAAACTTAGTGAACTTAATGAAATTGTTGGAAGAATTGGCTATAGCGAAGTCGCTCGAACACGTGGTATTCCAATAACTTGGGAATGGAGTTATGAAACAGGAACTACTCAATCAGAAATTGCCACAAATGATAAAATAGATACAGAAAATTCAAAATCAATAACAGAATATACATTTGATATTTTAGTGACAGCAACACAAGGAAGATAAAAATGAGTGAGAGTAATATAATAATGAAAAAGAAAACAGTGATTCTAATAATACTAACTAGCATAATAATTTTTTTGACTACCAATATTGTTTATGCTAAATATATAAGTACAGATAAAATAACTTCGCTTTTTAGAATTGCAAAACCTATTTTTATAATAGAAGGAGGAGAAATTGCCAGAATCAGCAGAGATAGTAGTATTGGCTATTATGAATTTTCAATCAAAAATTTTAATGAAAATGAAATAAGTGAAATTGGATTTGAATATACAATAGAAATTGTTTCAAAAATTGATGAAGTAGTGAATTTTGAATTATATAATGAAGAGAATAATATAAATTTAGTGAATTTAAAAACCGAAAAATTATTAATGAAGGGAAATCAGAAAATAGAACAAAAATATCACTTGAAAATTATTTTAGATGATACTAAATTGATTGAGAATAAAGCTTTTTCAGAGATTGTAGAAATTAAAATAGATTCGGAGCAAAAGAAGATATGAAAGTAAAAATAAAATATATTTTTTTGTTAATTATGATAATAATTAATATAAATTCTCAATGTCAAGCTAAATATGTGTTTCAACAGACACAAAAAGCAGCGGAAGTAATAATTAAAAATTAAAATATTGTATAAATTTTTTTGAAGTGGAAAAAATTACAATATAATAATTTTTCAAAGGAGTGATATAATGCAATCAAGTGATATGAAAAATATGGTAGTATTAAAAAATCTTCCATCAAATATGGTAGAAGAAGCTATAATAATTTTTAAAGAAACGCAAAGAGTAAAACAGAAAGAGTTGATAGATAAAGAGCAGAAAATTAGTACAGAAAGAATTCAACCTAAGTCGAAAGAATATGTTTTAAAAGAAGCGGAGATGCTTATCACAGATTATATCAACAAAATTGAAACAAAGAGAAATAGAAACAATAAAAATTCTATAGAAATCAAGTATAAAAAATTAAAAAAATGCAGTATAGTTTTAACAGTATTTTTAATTATCAGTTTAATAATAAATTTCATATAATAACATAAAACACTTTATAAATGCATAAACATTAGTAAATGCATTAGATAAAGTGTTTTTGGTTAGGAGGAGCTTATATGGAAAGAATGTTATCTGTTGAAGACAAAATAAGAAGAGCTGAAGAAATATATTATAGAAGACAAGAAAAAGAAGCACCTGCTAGAGAAAATATTAGGAGAGTTACTAAACCGAAGAGAAATGTTAAGTTATTGAAAAAGATGATAAAACAGATAATTGTATGCTTAATAATATATGGGATTTTTTATCTTATCATAAATAATAATTACATATTTTCAAAAGATTTTACTCAAAAGGCAAGAGAGTTATTATCACAAGATATAAATTTCTCACAAATATATTCTATTGTTCAAAATAAAATTAATGAAATTATTCCAAATAACGTAGAAGAAAATAAAGAAGAAAAAAAGGAAGAAGTACCAGTAGTAGAAAAAACTGATGATGAAAAAGTGAAAGAAGAAATCCAGAATAATGAGGAAAATATTGGAGGAGCAGAAGAATTACCCACAGAAGAAGAACAAAATGTGGAAATAGCTGAAACAGAAAAGACAGAAGAAACAGAAAAACCTGAATTATCGATTATGGAACAGGACGCAAATTACATTAAAAGTAAAGTGAATTTTATTAAACCTGTTATTGGAAAAATTAGCTCAATGTTTGGACCAAGAAATCCGACAACAGCAACAGTACCTAAAAATCATACAGGAACAGATATAGCAGCAACTACAGGCACTAAAATTGTTTCTGCAACAGATGGTACTGTTATATTTACGTCTTCAAAAGGTGATTATGGGAAACATTTTAAAATACAAATAGAAGATGTAATTATATTATATGCTCATTGTAGCAAATTGTATGTAAAAGAAGGAGACTCAATAAAACAAGGACAAGAGATTGCTGAAGTTGGGTCAACAGGAAATACAACAGGACCACATTTGCATTTTGAAATAAGGTATCAAGATAGATATGTAAATCCACAATTGATATTAGAATTATAGAAAGGAAATAAACTTGCGAGTTAGAATAGATTTAAAGATTTTTATTTTATTATTTATATTATATTTTACTAGGCAATTGAAAATATATTTAATAATAATGTTTTTCTGTATTCTTCATGAAATAGGACATCTTATAGCAGGTGTATTACTAAAAATGAAACCAGAAAAAATAGAGATAATGCCACTTGGATTTTCAATTTCTTTTTATAAAAATTTTGAAGATAATAAATTTAAAAATATAATTGTAGCATCAGCTGGTCCTGTGATGAGTTTGATATTAGCAATTTTATGTTATTGCATCAATTTAACAAATGGAAATGCTGTTGAAGCATTTTATTCAAACATAATAATATTGTTATTTAATCTAATTCCATTGTATCCATTAGATGGCGGAAGAATTTTGAAGGAAATTTTAGAAATCAAAATGGGAATAGAAAAAGGTTCAATATTGATAGAGAAAATCTCGTACATAGTTATGTTTATAATTACAATATTAAGTAGCATAACTGTATATTATTATAAAAATTTTATGATTTTTTTGATTTGTATATTTCTATGGTTTCTTACAGTACATAATAAGTAGTGAAAATTTTAAAGTACAAAACGAAGAATGCTCACCTCAAAAATATTTAAATTGTCTAGACATCTGGTCAATCTCATCTCTGAATTAATATATTACTATTCCATTGCAAAAACATAGCTAGGGTCATCCCCATAGCGGGTCTTTGCCTTATTACATAGTAATATATTAATTTTTTTTGAATTAGGTGAGAGAGGCTTGTTTTGTACTTTTGATTTTTATATGAAAGTTTTGATGTATAAAATTTTCTGTTAGTTCTATGTAACTAGCGAACAAGAAAAAATGCTAAAACTCTTGAATTTTTCCCAAGAAAATAGTAAAATAATGTGTGTAAAAGATAAAGTATAGAAAGGCGGTACAAAATGTCAAAACCAACAGTAGCTATAATAGGAAAGCCGAATGTAGGAAAGTCAACATTTTTTAATTATATAGTAGGAAGTAGAATATCAATTGTAGAAGATACCCCAGGTGTAACAAGAGACAGAATATATGCAGAAACAAATTGGAGAGGTAGAAAATTTACACTTGTAGATACAGCAGGAATAGAGCCAAAGTCTGAAGATGTAATAATATCACAAATGAGAGAGCAAGCTAAACTTGCTATTGATATTGCAGATGTAATAATATTTTTAACAGATGTAAAGCAAGGAGTTACTGCAGCTGATGAAGAGATTGCAATAATGTTAAAAAGGACTCAAAAACCTGTTGTATTAGTTTGCAATAAAGCAGATAATATGAGCAAAGATAGAAATGAGATTTACGAATTTTATAATTTAGGGATGGGAGAGCCATATCCACTATCTGCTGCAAATGCATTAGGAATAGGGGATGTACTTGATGCAATATATGACAAACTTCCAAACAAAGAAGAAAATGAAGATGAAGATGATAGAATAAGAGTGGCTGTTATAGGAAAGCCAAATGTAGGAAAATCTTCATTAATAAATAAGATATTAGGTGAAAATAGAACAATAGTAAGTTCAATTGCAGGGACTACAAGAGATGCAATAGATACTGAATATGAAAATGAACATGGAAAATACGTATTGATTGATACAGCTGGAATTAGAAGAAAGAGTAAAGTAACAGAATCAATAGAGAAATTTAGTATAATGAGAACATTGTTAGCAATTGAAAGAGCAGATGTCTGTTTAATGATGATTGATGCAACAGAAGGCGTAACTGAGCAAGATGCAAAAATAGCAGGAGAAGCACATGAAGCAGGAAAAGGAATTATTATCGTAGTAAATAAATGGGATGAATATGAAAAAGAAACTGGAACATTAGAAAAATATAAAAAAGACATATATAATAAATTATCATATTTATCTTATGCACCTGTAATTTTTATATCAGCCAAAACAGGTCAAAGAGTAGACAAATTGTTTGATATGATAAATCATGTTGCAGAACAAAATGCAATGAGAATATCAACAGCAATGTTAAACCAAGTAATAAATGAGGCGATTGCAATTGTTCAACCTCCTACAGATAAAGGAAAACGTTTAAAAATATTATATGGAACACAAGCAAGTACAAAACCACCAACATTTGTAATATTTGTAAATGATAAAGAATTGTTCCATTTTTCTTATGAAAGATATTTAGTAAATCAAATTAGAAAAGAATTCGGTTTAGAAGGAACACCAATTAGAGTAATTGTAAGAGAAAAGGATTCAGAATAAAAAAGGAGGAATAAAAAATGATAGCATATATTATAGTAGCAATAGTAGCTTATTTGATTGGAAGTATAAGCTTTTCAATAATAATAAGTAAAAAAATGGCAGGATTTGATGTCAGAGAAAAAGGAAGTGGAAATGCAGGTGCAACAAATATGTTGCGTTCTGTGGGAAAAAAAGCAGCAGCATTGACATTACTAGGAGATGCTTTAAAAGGAGTTGTTGCAATTTTATTTGCAATAATAGTTGGAGCAATTGTTAAAGACTTAGATAAATCATTATTGGTACAAATTGCGGGAATATTTGTAGTTATTGGGCATACATTTCCAGTGTTTTTCGGATTTAAAGGCGGAAAGGGAGTTGCAACATCATTAGGAGTACTACTAATGACAAATTGGAAAATAGGATTAATTTGTTTGATTTTTGCATTAGTATTAATGGCATTAACAAAAACTGTATCAATGGGATCAGTTGGAGCTGCTATCTTATATCCAATTTTAGTATTATTTATTAATACAAATTTTACAGTTTCAGAGGGAAGTGGATATTTAATATATAGTATAATTCTTGCTGCAATTGTTATATTTAATCATAGAGAAAATATTAAAAGAATTTTGAATGGTACTGAAAATAAGTTAAGTTTTAAAAAGAAAAATTAGGAGGAAGAACAAATGAAAAAAATAGCAATTATAGGGAGTGGAAGCTGGGGAGCTGCACTTGCAATTCACTTAGCAAAACTAGGACATAATGTTAAGATGTGGTCATATTCTCAAGATGAATGTGAATTAATTAACAAAGAGAAAGTATGCAAATTTTTACCAAATGCAGAAATTCCTGAAGGAGTATTTTGTACTACATCATATAAAGAAGCTATTGAAGGAACGGATTTTATAGTACATGTAACACCTTCAAAATTTACAAGAAGCACAGTAAAAGAATATAAGCAATATGTGACAAATCAACCAATTGTTATATGTTCAAAAGGATTTGAAAAAGATAGTTTGGAAACATTAGATGAGGTAGTTAAAGATGAAATACCTAATGCAAAAATTGCTGTATTATCAGGACCAAGTCATGCAGAAGAAGTGTCAATATCTTTAGAAACTGCATTAGTAGTTGCATCTAAAAATGATGCTCTTTTAAAATTAGTTCAAGATACTTTTATGTCTAACAAAATGAGAGTATATACTTCAAGAGATGTTAAAGGTGTTGAATTAGGTGGAGCATTAAAGAATATTATTGCATTTTGTGCAGGTGTTGCAGCAGGACTTGGATTAGGTGATAATACTTTTGCTGCATTGATAACAAGAGGATTAGCAGAGCTTACAAGATTAGGTGTTGCTTTAGGTGGAGAAAAAGATACTTTGTATGGATTAAGTGGATTAGGAGATTTAATTGTTACATGCTTGAGCGAACATAGTAGAAATAGAAAAGCAGGAAAATTAATTGGGCAAGGTAAAACTCTTGAAGAGGCTAAACAGGAAGTTGGAATGGTTATTGAGAGTATTGATAATATAGAGGTTGCACATGAACTTGGAAAGTTGCATAATATAGAAATGCCTATTGTTGAGGCAGTATATGGAATTTTGTATAAGGGATTAAAACCAGAAGATGCTGTTAATATGTTAATGAATAGGGCTAAAAAAAGTGAAGCTTAAATAGCTAGGGCTTTCGTCGGGGGTCTTGGCCATATTCAATAGTTAATATTTAAGTTTTATAAATAATTTAAATGAAATGTGTTTATAATAGGTAGAAATAGGAGGAATAAAAAATGGGATTTTTTGATAATTTAGGAAAAAAGGCTAGTGCTGCTTATGATGCAACAGCAGAAAAAACTGGAAAGCTTGCAAAAGAGGCAAAGCTTAGAATGAAAATAAATGAAAATAAGTCTAATATTAATGAATTATATAAAGAAATAGGTAAAAAAGTTTATGAAAAACATGTTAGAGAAGAAAACATAGATATAAAAACAGAATTAGAAGAAGAATGTACAAAAATTGATGTTCTATCAGCAGAAATTGAAACATGTTTAAAATCAATATTAGAATTAAAAGATAAAAAACAATGTGAAAATTGCCATGCAGAAATAGATTTGAATTGTGATTTCTGCCCAAAATGTGGAACTAAATTAACAGCTGAACCAAAACAAGAAGAAACAGAACAAACAGAAGAAACTGCAAATACAGTAGAAAAAGTAACAGAAATTTTATCACAAGAGACTCAAGAGGAAGCTCAAAAAGAAATTAGTGAAAATAATGATAATAATGAGAATAATGAAAGCAACGAATAAAATGTGAAATGTCCCTTTTAGGGACATTTTTGCTAACATAAAGGAGTAATAAAATGAAATTAGTAATACAAAGAGTAAAAAATGCAAGTGTGACAGTAGAAAATAAAATAGTTGGAGAGATTGAAAAAGGTTTTCTAGTACTAGTGGGAATAAAAGATGGTGATACAGAACAACAAGCAGATTATTTAGTAAAAAAATTATGCAATTTAAGGGTGTTTGAAGATGAAAATGGAAAAATGAATTTATCATTAAAAGATGTGAAAGGAAAAATGCTTATAGTATCACAGTTTACATTATATGCAAATTGTAATGATGGAAATAGGCCAAGTTTTACAGAAGCAGCCAAGCCATCACAGGCACTTCCTTTATATGAATATTTTTGCAATAAATGTATTGATAATAATATAGAAGTACAAAAAGGAATATTTAGAGCAGATATGAAAGTGCAATTATTAAATGATGGTCCTGTTACTATAATAATGGAAAAGTAAAATTACAAATAAAAAAGAGAGGAGTTTTTGTCGAAAACTTTTAGGTGTTCGACAAAACTTCTTTTTTTTTACTCTTGGAAAAATATGGAAGATGCTATACAATATAACCGAATTTATTTTTAAAACATAATAAGAAAGGGTGATTATATGGAAAGTAAATATTTAAAAGAAGACAAGCAATTAATCTTTAAAATGAATGAAGAGATAGATGAGTGTGAAGTGCAAAAAATAAGGAGGAAATTAGACAATGAGATTGAAAGATATATGCCAAAAGAAGTTATATTTGATTTTAGTAATGTTTCTTTTATGGATAGTGCAGGAATAGGGTTAATTATTGGAAGATATAAGTTAGTAACTATGTTAGGTGGACAAGTTCAAGTTGCAAATATGACAACACCTGTGAAAAAAATATTTGAAATGAGCGGAATGTCAAAAATTATTTCAGAGAAAGTAAATGACTGTCCTGAAATTTACAAGGAGGTGTAATATGAATAACATGTTTGATAATGAAATGAAAATAGAATTTATTAGTAAGTCAACAAATGAAGCATTTGCAAGAATTGCAGTTGCAGCTTTTGTAGCACAATTAGATCCAACACTTGAGGAAATTGCAGATATAAAAACAGCAGTATCTGAAGCTGTAACAAATGCAATAATACATGGATATGAGGAAAGACCGGGAATAGTAAAACTAATTTGTAGGATAAGAGAAAGAGAAGTATTTATAGAAATATCTGATTCTGGAAAAGGAATTGAAAATGTAGAAATAGCAAAGCAACCATTGTACACAACTAAAGCTAATTTAGAAAGGTCTGGAATGGGATTTACAATAATGGAAAGTTTTATGGATGAAGTAGAAGTAGAATCAGTTTTAGGGTTAGGAACAAAAGTTACAATGAGAAGAAAAATCAAAAGTAATTCTCAAAATGATGAATTTGCTACAGCAACAATAAGGGGAGAGGAATAGTGTATGAAAATAATCTAAAGAGCATTGAAAAAGCTCAAAATGGTGACAAAGAAGAAATGACAAAATTATTAGAAGATAATAATGGACTTATTTGGAGCATTGTTCGAAGATTTAGTGGAAGAGGATATGAAATTGAAGATTTATATCAAATAGGAAGTATTGGCTTTATAAAAGCAATACAGAGATTTGATACAAGTTTTGAAGTTCGACTTTCAACATATGCAGTACCATACATTTTAGGAGAAATAAAAAGATTTATACGAGATGATGGACCTATTAAAATTAGTAGAAGTATTAAAGAACTAACTGTTAAAATATCAGAAATACAAAAAGAATATCTTATAAAGACCGGAAGAGAAATAACATTAGATGAAATATCAAAAGAACTCAAAATTCCCAAAGAAGAAATCACAATGGCAATGGATTCAACAAGACCTGTAGATTCTATTGAAAGCGCTAAATATACTGACAATAAAACAGATAAAACAGTTAGTATCTTAGAACAATTATCAACTGGAAAAGATGAACAAACTGAAATTACTAATAAGATGGCAATTAAAAATTTAATTGGCGAATTAGATGATAGAGAAAAAGAAATTATAATGTTAAGATATTATAGGCAAAAAACACAAATGCAGGTTTCAAAAATATTAGGAATAACACAAGTTCAAGTTTCTAGAATTGAACGAAAAGTTTTAGATAATATGAGGAGGAAATTGAGCTTATGAAAAAAATACTTATATATTTTCTAGCATTTTTGCTAATATTTTTTATTATACCTGTAATTTGCACTGTTATTCCGAACAATAAAAAAACAGAAGAAACTTTTGCAGATAATCCAGTACCTGAGCCAAATGTCGAAGAAAATAATGAGCCCAAAGAAGAAAAATATGATAAAGTCAGATTATTACATTCTAATACTAATGAAGTAGAAGAATTAAGTATGAGTCAATATTTGTATGGTGTGGTTTCGAGTGAAATGCCTGCAAGTTATGAAATAGAAGCATTAAAAGCTCAAGCTGTAGTTGCTAGAACATATACAATTTATCAAATGCTTTATAATAGTGGAAAACATGAAAATGCAGATATATGTGACAGTTATGCCTGTTGTCAAGCATGGATTACAAAAGAAGATAGATTTGCTAGATGGGAAGCCCAAGAAGCTGAAAACAACTGGAATAAAATTGTTGAGGCAGTAGATAGCACAAAAGGCAAAGTAATTGCTTATGAAGGAAAGCCAATTAATGCATTTTTCCATTCTAATAGTGGTGGAGTTACAGAAAGTTCATTAAATATATGGGGAGAAATTGATTATCCATATTTAAAATCTGTTGAAACATCTGGAGAAGATGGATATACTCAATATTCATCACAAGTTGTATTAACTCACCAAGAGTTACTTAATAAAATCAAAGAAAAATATAGTGATTGTGTAATAGATTTTTCACAAAAAGATTGTGTTCAAATTTTAGAATACACATCTAGTGGAAGAGTTAAAACAGTTAAATTCGGAAACAAAGAAATTTCAGGAACAGAAGCTAGAGCTTTACTGGGATTAAAATCAACAAATTTTACTTATGAATTAACAGAAAAAAATATTACATTTTATGTGAAAGGATATGGGCATGGAGTTGGAATGAGCCAAACAGGAGCAGATTCTCTAGCAAAAATAGGCTCAAATTATGAAGAGATTATTAAGCATTTTTATACAAATGTAGAAATAATTGAAGTAAATTCTCTTTAGATGAATAATCTTTAAAAAAAGGTAAATACTTGTATTAATAAATGAGCAAGGAGGGAATTTATGAGAAGAGAAAAAAATTCTTTTGAAAAAAATAACCTATTTATATATATAGGTGCAGTAATATTTATATTACTTGCAGTTGCAATAGGGATAATAATGTACATTGCGAGTGAAACAGGAAATTCTGGAGAAAATACACAATTAAGTCAAGAACCACAAACTCAAGATAACATAGAGCCAGTAACTAATGAGTTTGGAAAAACAGTAGAGGAACAGAAAACTGAAGAAAAACCAGAAACAGGATCAAAAGTAGAAAATAAAACAGAAAGTAAAACAGAAAATAAATCGGAAGAAAAAACAAAAGACAACACTGTTACAACAAGCAATCCAACTACACCAGTTAACGAACCTAAAACTGAAACAAAAAAAGAAATGACATTTGCTAAACCAGCAGAGGGAGAAATAATTTGTGAATATGCAAAAGATAATTTAATTTATTCAGAAACATTAAAAGAATGGCTTACACATACTGCAATTGATATAAAAACTGATAAAACAAGTGTAATAAAATCAGCAGCAGATGGAGTTGTAAAAACAATTGTAAATGACCCAAGATATGGATTAACAGTTGTTATAAGTCATGATGATGGATATGAAACTGTATATTCAAATCTTTTAACAGCTGAATTTGTAGTTGTTGGAGAAGAAGTAAAACAAGGACAAACTATAGGAACAGCTGGAAATACAGCATCTTTTGAAAGTAGTATGGAATGTCATTTACATTTTGAATTATTAAAAGATGGAGAATATTTAAATCCTGCAATTTATTTAAAATAATAAAGAATAGAACTGCTTTTATTTGATAACAAATAAGGGCAGTTTTTAAGTGTTTAATACTTGTTGAAAGTTAAACAATATGATAAAATATTACAAATATTGCATATATTTAAGGAGAACAAAATGTTAGAACAAATAAATTCACCAAAAGATGTAAAAAAATTGACATTAAATGAAAAACAACAATTAGCAGAAGAAATTAGAAAATATATAATAGAAGTTGTAGCAGAGAATGGAGGACATTTAGCATCAAATTTAGGAGTTGTAGAATTAACAATAGCACTTCATTCAATTTTTGATGTACCAGAAGATAAAATTATTTGGGATGTTGGCCATCAAAGTTATGTACATAAAATTATAACTGGTAGAAGAGAACAATTAAAGAGGATAAGAAAAATAGATGGAATTGCAGGTTTTCCCAAAACAAGAGAAAATGAGGCAGATTGCTTTAATACAGGCCATAGCAGTACATCTATTTCTGCAGCATTAGGCATGGCAAGAGCAAGAGATTTACAAGGAAAAAACAACAATGTTATTGCAGTAATAGGAGATGGAGCTCTAACAGGTGGAATGGCATTAGAGGCATTAAATGATGCAGGTTTTAGCAAAACTAAAATGACAGTAATATTAAATGATAATGAAATGAGTATTTCACCAAATATGGGAGGCTTAAATAAGTTTTTAGGAAAACTTAGAACAAAGAAATTATATACAAGAACTAATAATTTGATTAAGCAGCAATTATCAAAAGTTCCTATTATTGGAAAACCAACAGTTAGAGCTATTCAGAAAATAAAAAGAGCAATTAAACAATTAGTAATCCAAAGAATGTTTTTTGAAGATATAGGCTTTACATATTTAGGTCCAGTTAATGGACATGATATTGAACAGCTCGAGAGTATAATGAAAATGAGTAAACAAGTTAATGGACCAGTATTAATACATGTTTTAACGCAAAAAGGAAAAGGATATGAAAATGCTGAAAAAAATCCAACAAAATTCCACGCGACTTCACCATTTGATATAAAAACAGGACAACCTAAGAAAATTAAGAATAAGGATTATTCTAAAGTATTTGGAGATAAATTAGTAGAATTAGCAAGAGAAAATGAAAAGATTGTAGCAATTACAGCTTCAATGAAAGCGGGAACAGGATTAACTCAATTTAGCCAAGAGTTTCCATATAGATTTTTTGATGTGGGTATTGCAGAACAACATGCAATAACAATGGCAGCAGGAATGGCAAAAGGAGGAATGATTCCAGTTATTCCAATATACTCATCATTTTATCAGAGAGCTTATGACCAAGTAATACATGATGTAGCAATGCAAAATTTACATGTCATTATGTGTGTAGATAGAGCTGGCGTTGTAGGTGAAGATGGAGAAACACATCAAGGAACATTGGATATGGCATTTTTTAGGCTAGTTCCAAATCTAGTAATAATGGCACCAAAAGATTTTGAAGAATTAGAAGATATGTTAGAATTTGCAATTAAATTAAAAAAGCCAGTAGTAATAAGATACCCTAGAGGAAGTGAAGATTCTAATATAAAATTCGAAAAACATGATAAGATTCAAGAAGGAAAAGCTGAGATTATTCAAAATGGTAAAGATGTAACAATAATAGCAATTGGAAAAATGGTTGCAAAAGCCATGAATATGGCTCACAAACTAGAAAAACAGAATAAAAGTGTGGAAGTTATTAATGCAAGGTTTTTGAAACCACTAGATGAAGAAACAATAAAAAATAGCATAGAGAAAACTAAAAATGTTATAACAATTGAAGATGGTACAAAAATAAATGGATTAGGAACGGCTGTTAAAGAATTAATAGTAGATAATAGTCTAGAAAATGTTTGTTTTAAAGGATATGCATACCCAGATGAATTTATACCAGGCGGAAGTGTTGAAGAAATAGAGAAAATAAAATTGAAACTATAATTTAGTCTTAAAGGCTTGAGGACACTATTAGACACATACATATATATTAAAAACATTCCGAATTTTGGACAAGTTAAACTTTCGTATAAAATCTAAAAGTACAAACCAAGGAATGCTCACGTCAAAAATGAATATATTACTATTCCATGGCAAAAACATAGCTGGGGTCATCCCCATAGTGGGTCTTTGCCTTATTACATAGTAATATATTCATTTTTTGACTAAGAGAGGCTCTGGCTGTACTTTTAGATTTTGAAATTATTGACATTTTTTTCATGATATGGTATAATAACACACAGATTGCCAAGAGGGCAAATAAGAGATTTTATTTTAGTGTATTAAAGAGCGGAAAAAAGTTAATAATTTAAAGAGAAAAAATATATTATTAAAGTTTATAAACATGAAAGAGCGGTAGTTCATGTTAAATAGACTTTATTATCTATTGCATATTTGTACGTAAAATGAAATTTGAAAAGTAAATAGAAGAGAGGAGAAAAACAAAAATATGACAGATGAAAACAGAGTTCCAGAAGAGATAAATGGAACTAATGTAGAAAAAAAGCAAAACACAAGAAGAAAAAGAAATTATAGAAAAGGAACTACAAGAAAAGAAAGCATCTTTAAAAAAGCAAACATAAAAATTATTCCATTAGGTGGTTTACATGAAGTAGGAAAAAACATAACTGTATTTGAATATGAAGATGAAATAATAGTAGTTGATTGTGGAATATCATTTCCAGAAGATGATATGTTAGGAGTAGATTTAGTTATACCAGATGTAACATATCTAGTTAAAAATCAAGAAAAGATTAAAGGTATGGTAATAACACATGGACACGAAGATCACATTGGTGGAATTCCATATTTCTTGAAACAAATTAATGTTCCAATATATGCAACAAGACTTGCAGCAGGCTTAATAAGTAATAAACTAGAAGAACACAAATTATTAAGAAGTACAGAAATGCATATAATTAATCAAGGAGAGACAATTAAATTAGGAAACAATTTTAAGGTTGAATTTATTAGAAGTTCACACAGTATACCAGATTCAGTAATGTTAGCTATAACAACACCATCTGGAACAATATTACACACAGGAGACTTTAAAGTAGATTATACACCAATAGATGGACAACTTATGGATTTTGGAAGAATTGCAGAACTTGGTCAACAAGGAATTTTAGCATTGATGTCTGATAGTACAAACTCTGAAAGAAAAGGATTTACAATGTCTGAAAGATCAGTTGGAGATGTATTAGATAAATTATTTTTAAATTGTACAAAAAGAATTGTAGTAGCAACATTTGCTTCAAATGTACACAGAATTCAACAAATAGTAAATTCAGCAATTAAATATGGTAGAAAAATTGCAGTATGTGGAAGAAGTATGATAAACATTATAACAACATCAATAGAATTAGGGTATATAAAATGTCCAGAAAACTTATTTATTGATATAGATATGATAGGAAGTTATGCAGATGAACAACTTGTAATAATAACAACAGGAAGTCAAGGGGAGCCAATGTCAGCTTTAACAAGAATGGCAGCTGGAGATCACAGAAAAGTGAAAATAACACCAAATGATTTAATAATAATTTCTGCAAATCCAATTCCAGGAAATGAAAAATATGTTTCAAAAGTAATTGATGATTTAATGCAATTAGGTGCAGAAGTTGTATATAGTGCATTAGCTGATGTACATGTATCAGGACATGCTTGTCAAGAAGAACAAAAATTAATAATGGCATTAGCAAAACCAAAATATTTCATACCAGTTCATGGAGAATATAGACAATTAAGAGCACATAGTGAAACAGCACAACTAATGGGAATTCCACAAGAAAATATATTTATGCTAACAAATGGTAGAGTGTTAGAAATAAATGAATATGAAGCAAAATTTACAGGAACAGTTCCAAGTGGAAGAATTTTAGTAGATGGATTAGGTGTAGGAGATGTTGGAAATATAGTATTAAGAGACAGACAACATTTAGCACAAGATGGATTGATTGTTATAGTATTAACAATGGATTCAAGTACAGGAGAAGTAGTAGCTGGACCTGATGTTATATCAAGAGGATTTGTATATGTAAGAGAATCTGAAAACTTAATGGATGATGTAAAAAGTGTTGTAAGACATGAGATTTCAAAATGCGAAGAAAGAGGAGTTCGTGACTGGGCAACAATAAAATCAACTGTTAAAGAAAACTTACGTGATTATATATTTATAAAAACAAAGAGAAACCCAATGATTATACCAATAATAATGGAAGTGTAAAATTGGGGACGGTCCCCAATTTAGCAAGGAGGAATAAATAATGGATTATAAAGACTTAGCAAATTTAATCTTTCCAGATGCGAAAGAGATAACATATTATGAAGAAAAATACCCAGAAAGAAATTTACCAGAAGGAGCAGTTGTAACAAGATTTGCACCTAGCCCAACTGGATTTGTACATATAGGTGGATTATATCAAGCTTTAGTTGCAAGAACTATAGCAGAAAAAACTGGAGGAGTTTTTTTCTTAAGAGTAGAAGATACTGATCAAAAAAGAGAAGTTGAAAATGGAGTAACAGGAATAGTTAATTCGTTAAAAGACTTTGATATGGCACCAGATGAAGGAATGATTTCAGATACAGAAGAAATTGGAAATTATGGACCATATAAGCAAAGTTTAAGAAAAGACATATATCAAGCTTATGCAAAATATTTGATAGCACAAGGAAAAGCATATCCATGTTTTTGTACTGCAGAAGAAGTAGAAGAAATACGCAAAAAGCAGGAAGAAGCTAAAATTAGACCAGGATATTATGGTGTATGGGCAAAATGCAGAAACCTTACTGTTGAAGAAGCAATGGAAAAAATAAAAAATGGAGATTCATATATTATAAGATTTAAATCACCAGGAAGAGAAGATAGAAAAATAAAGCATAAAGATGTAATAAAAGGAAATGTAGATTTTCCAGAAAATGATCAAGATATAGTAATAATAAAAGCTGATGGATTACCAACTTATCATTTTGCACATGCAGTTGATGACCATTTAATGAGAACAACACATGTAATAAGAGCAGATGAATGGTTATCTTCAGTTCCATTACATTTACAATTATTCCAAGAGTTAGGATTTAAAACTCCAAAATATGCACATATTTCACCAATAATGAAAAATGATAATGGTGGAAAACGAAAATTAAGTAAAAGAAAAGACCCAGAAGCGGCTGTATCATATTATAAAGAACAAGGAATTCCTTATGAGGCTGTAAAAGAATATTTATTAAATATTGCAAATTCTACATTTGAGAACTGGAGAAGAGCAAACCCTGAAAAAGATATGAGTGAATTTGATTTTCAATTAAACAAAATGAGTGTTAGTGGTGCATTATTTGATATGATAAAATTACTAGATATCGGAAAAACTGTAATATCTAAAATGACAGCAATAGAAGTTTATGACAGAAGCTTAGAATGGGCAGAAGATTTTGATGAAGAATTAGCAAAATTACTTAAAAATAAAGAATATGCATTAAAAGTTTTTGGAATTGAAAGAGGAAACAAAAAACCTAGAAAAGATATTTCTAAGTGGTCTGATGTTAAAGAAAATATTGAATATATGTATGATGAAGAATTTTATAAAAAATCTCAAGAATATCCATATCAAGTAATATCAGAAAAAGAAGATATAGAAAAAATATTAAAATTATATATTGAAAAATTTTATAATGAAAATGATGATAAACAAGCATGGTTTGATAGAATTAAAGAATTAGCAATTGAAATGGGATATGCAGGAGAAGTTAAGGAATTTAAGGCAAACCCAGAAATGTACAAAGCACATGTTGGAGATGTTAGCACAGTACTAAGAGTTGCACTAACAGCTAGAACAAATACACCAGATATGTATGAAATTATGCAAGTACTTGGAAAAGAAAGAATTATTAAACGTTTTGAAAAAGCAATAGAAGAATTAAAATAAAAAGGGAGGACAACATTATGGAATACAAAGTTGGAGATATTGTTAAAACCAAAAAGCCACACCCATGTGGTAGTAAACTCTGGGAGATTACTAGAATTGGTGTTGATTTCAAACTAAAATGCCAAGGCTGTGGACATATTGTTGTTTTAGAAAGACCAAAAGCATTAAAAATGATAACTAAAAAAATAGAAGAAGATATAAAATAAAATTTAAGAGGGAGCATATTTGAAGTGCACCCTCTTTTCCTATTATAGGAAAGTTCTCCGAACTTCCTATAATAGAAATACTTTGCACAGAAATTTGCTATGCAAATTTCGCGCACGAACAATTAAACGTGGGCTGAACTCTACAATTTAAAATATAGAAAAATTTAGTCAGCCCACTATTGTTCTATATGTTGTTCAATTATTTTCCAAACTTCATCACTATATATTTTTCTTTCAGAAGAAAAAGGGAGAGTAGTAATATCTCCAATAGGATTAAGTTGTTTTTGAATATTTTTTGCAATATCATCAACTTTTGTTTTTGCAATTTTGTCAGCTTTATTAGCTAAGATCATACAAGGCAAACCACTTTTGATAACATAATTATACATTAAGAAATCATTTTGAGTAGGGTCATGTCTAATATCAACTAAAAATATGATTAATCCGATTTCTTTGCGGTGTTCTAAATAATATTCTATAAATTCACCAACTTTTACTTGTTCCTGTTTTGACATTTTACTATATCCATAACCAGGTAAGTCAACAAAATAAAATTTATCATCAATATTATAAAAATTAAGTTGACGAGTTTTTCCTGGTTCGCTACTAGTGCGGGCTAATTTTTTTCTATTTAACATTGTGTTGATAAAACTTGATTTACCTACATTGGATTTCCCAACAAGAACAACTTCTGGAAGTCCATTCTTTGGATATTGAGATTCTTTTGTTGCTGAAATTTCAAACTGTGGATTTTTTACTAGCATAGTTTTAATTCCTTTCATAAAAATAATATTTTAGGCATTATATCATAAATTATAAATAAAAACAATAGAGGGGCCTATTTTAAGGCACCCTCTTAGAAAATTGCTTATAAATTAGATTCTGTTGTAAAATTTACATCTCCATTTTCTCCCAAACAAGCAGTTACTTTTATATGTTCATTCGCATAAGTGATATAAGTAACATGAGTTTGGAGGAGTAGATATCTGATGTAATGCTGAGCACGCATGGGTAATTCAAATTTTTCTTCTGAAGAATCCCATCCACCAAATACAATATCTTGGTAAATAGGCTCGCAATGTACTAATTCTTTAATGTTAGGTAATTGTTTAACTACAAATTTATTATAGCTATATGCAACACATACTTTTACTGTTTTTGTAACTTGAGCGATTTTTCCCAATTCATCAAGGTTTTGCAAAATGATATGGGTGATATTGCTTTTTTGAACAATGTTTTTCAAAAGAACTAAGTCCATCCATCCGAGATAGCGTGCTGTTCCAGAATAAAAGTCATAAAATGGCTTTCCTTCTTTTGAGCTAGAATATTGTGCAGTTGGGAAAGGTTTGTTGCTTACCCAAAATGCATCAATAATTAAAGTCCGACCATGCATATAAGTAATTCCTCCAATTTTTGTAAAATATTACATTTAAATTTATAAAGCTTGGATAAATACTATTATAGCACAATAGGACTTTTATTGCAAATTATATTATTTTAAAGGAACTAATTTTTCTTTTCCGCCCATATATGGTTGTAAAACTTTTGGAATATTTACACTTCCATCTTCATTATAATTACATTCAATTAATGCTATTAAAGCTCTTGGTGTTGCTAAAACAGTATTATTTAAAGTATGAACAAATTTATTTCCATCTTTAGATTTATATCTAATTCCTAAACGTCTTGCTTGTGCATCACCTAAAGTAGAGCATGAGCAAACTTCAAAATATTTTTGTTGACGTGGACTCCAAGCTTCAATATCACAAGATTTTACTTTTAAATCTGCTAGATCTCCACTGCAGCAGTCAAGTTGTCTAACAGGAATGTCTAAAGTTCTAAATAAATCAATTGATAATTGTTTCATTTTATTATACCAATCAATTGATTCCTCTGGTTTGCAAAGAACAATCATTTCTTGTTTTTCAAATTGATGAACTCTGTATAAACCTCTTTCTTCAAGTCCGTGTGAACCAATTTCTTTTCTGAAACATGGAGAATAAGATGTTAATGTTATAGGTAATTTTGATTCATCAACAATTTGGTCTTGGAATCTACCGATCATACTATGTTCAGATGTACCAATTAAATATAAATCTTCACCTTCAATTTTATACATCATAGCTTCCATTTCATCAAAAGACATAACACCTGTTACAACATTGCTTCTTATCATAAATGGTGGAATACAATAAGTAAATCCATGATTAATCATAAAGTCACGAGCATAAGCAAGCATTGCTTCATGTAATCTAGCAATGTCACCAACTAAATAATAAAATCCAACACCACTTGTTCTTCCAGCACTTTCTTTATCTAATCCATCAAATCTTGCAATTATATCAGCATGATGAGGAATTTCATAATTTGGAACAATTGGTTCTCCAAATCTTTCGACTTCAACATTTTCACTATCATCTTTTCCAATTGGAACAGATGGAGCTATAATGTTAGGAATTTTCATCATTCTAGCTTTAATTTCTTCTGAATATTTTTCTTCTAAAGCTTCATTTTCCAATAGAGCCTCATTAATTTTTTGAACTTTTTCTTTTATTTTTGTAGCTTCATCTATTTGTTTAGCTTTCATAAGACTTCCGACTTGTTCACTTAATTTTTTTCTTTCAGCTCTTAAGTTATCACCATTTAATTTAACTTCTCTGTTCTTTTTGTCTAATTCTAAAACTTCATCAACCAAAACTAATTTATGTTCTTGAAATTTTTTTCTGATATTTTCTTTTACCATTTCAGGTTCTTCTCTTATTAGCTTTATATCTATCATTTTTAACGCCCCTTTTGCTTGAAAATTAATGATATTATTATACAATAAAAATTAATAAATAGCAATAAAATTCGCATATTTTGTAAATAATATAATATATCAAAACTTATATGAGGAGATAAATTAGATGGAATTATTGATAGAAATTTTGAAATTTTTGGTTTATATAACCCTTATTGTAGTGATATCAAAATATGTGTTAGTTAAAACTCTAAGAAGTCTAGCTAAAAATTTAAATTTAAAACCTAAAACAGTTGGAAATATTGCAGGTATAGCAACTTCTGTACCAGAATTATTAACAATAAGTGCATCAAGTTATGGGGGACTGTTAAATGCAAGTATTTATAATGTATTGAGTTCAAATGTTATAAATTTAATTCAATATTATACAGCAATAGCACTTAATAAAAATCAAAAAATATTAAAAAATAAAGCTATAAAAGTAGAATTATTCTTAGTAATATTAACAATTATTTTACCAGTATTTTTTGTATTATTAAAAAGTGAATTACAAATTGCAATGGTACCAGTTTTTATTTTACTTTATTTTGGATTTAATAAAATTAGTGGAAATGTGCATAAATTGTACTTAAATTCAAATGAAAAAGAAGAAGTAGATGAAAAAGAAAACAATGCAGTGGAAAAGAATAGAAAAGGATTAATTAAGAATATAATTGTATTATTTATAACAGGAATTCTTTTATTTGTAGTTGGAAATTTATTAAGTGATACATTGGAAGAACTTTGCTTGAAATTTAAAATTCCACAGTTGATAATTGGAATTATTTTAGGATTTGTAACAAGTATACCTGAATTAATAACATTTTTTGAATCTCAAAGACATCATTCAAAAGAACAAAATGATGTACATGGAGTAGTAGAAGCCACAAACAACCTTATAACTTCAAATATGATGAATTTGTTTATAATTCAGTCTATTGGTGTTGTAATTTTTGCAATATTTCATGGATAAATAGGAAAATTCATGCATATAATAGTAGCAATAAATTAAAAAGGGAGAATAATAATGCAAGAAGAATATTTGATGGAAAAAATGATTAAAGGAAAAACTGACAAAGAAAAAGAATTTGAACTTATGCAAACCATTTATGAAACAAAAGAAATGTTAAAATTGGCAATATGTAATTTCGAATATGCAGAAGATGATTTAATTGACTATTATACTTATCAGATAAAAGCACATCAATCAAAATTGGATTATCTAATTAAAATAGCAAAACGCAAGGGGATTGTCTTAGAGAGATTTAACGAATTAAAATTGAGAGTATACAGAAACAATAAGGCTGGTTAAAATTTTAGGTATATTTGTCCAAATATTCACATAGAAATATTAGTAATAAAATTGTTTCTTGAGGTGATAATGTGAATATAAATATACTTGTGATAATTTCTTGTATTTGCATACTTTTTATAATTGGAAAAATTTTTATTGTCCCAATAAAATGGATTTTAAAATTAATTTGCAATTCTATTTTAGGAGGCATATTAATTTGGGTAATTAATTTTATTGGTGCAACTTGGGGATTTCATATAGGCCTTAATATATATACATCAATTTTAGTACGGATTTTTAGGCATACCTGGTGCGATTGTACTGATTTTTTTGAAAATGCTTATATAAGAATAGAAAAAACCCCTCTCTAACTGGTAGAGAGGGGCTAGGATGAGTTTAATTAGAAGAGATCACAATTAGCCATCCCAATTCTGTTGATCTCTTTCATAGCGGAATCCACAATGTAAACACTAATGTTCTGAGAATCAGAACAATCCTTGAGAATGTCATCGATAATGATACTCTCATACTTGTGGTCTTGAGAAACCAAAGAACCACGTTCGATGAAATAACCACAACCGGTCTGTGCCATTACATAGAACCGTTCTTGATCTTGACTGTAAAAAACTGTTAGATCAATGCTGACCTCATTATCAGATGTAAGACAACCGCTGCAAATAATAACCATATTTTTTCCATCCTTTCAAATTATTTGGAATATATATATTATACTACAGAAAACGACAAAAATCAACATTATTGAAATTTTAAATAATTTTATTGAAATTTCCATTAGTAAAATCATTTCCTTCAATTTTTTTCCCTGTTTTTACAATATCAACAATATGTCTAATTTCATCTATAGATTCATCTAAAATATCAATTCTTACAGAATTAACATTAATATCTTTATGTTCAATTGACGTGATTTTGCTATTATAGATTGTTGTCACTGTTGAAATATTATCAGGGATAACTCTAAATAAAAATCCAAGTCTATCTTTCAGATAATAATGGTTGCTTGTAAGACAAAGTTTTTGACAAGAACCATAGCATTTATTTGTTTTTCCTAATAAGCAATAGTTAGAATTCATCAAAGGTGTTTTTCCATAAACAATTAATTCTGTTTTTTTATCAGCTGAAAAACCTTGTAAAGCAATTTTATCAAGTTCCGGAGATAAAGTTACAATAGAACAAGGAAGTTCTTTAATACTTAAATCATTAAAAATATTAAAAGTATAATTACAAATAAATTCATACTTTTTCTGATACTTTTTCAATAATTCTAGATTTCCAATATTAGAAAGTACAAATCCATTAATTTTAAACTTTTCTAAAATATTATCTAAATTCTGAGAGATTAGTTTATTATAACTATTTCTGATAATTGTAGGCATATAAATATATACATTAAAATTTTTGCAAATCTTAGTAAGTATTTCCAAAAAATCTTTTAAAACAAAATATTTAAAAGGAATGTACAATCTATCAATATCACATAGTGAAGAATAGTTAAAATCTTTATTAATAATGTTTAGTAAAACGCTAATCTTTTTCTTTTCCGAAAAAGAGTCAATATTAGTATTTAAAACATAGGGTTCAAGATTAGATGAAATTGGTCTTCTAAAACTGTTGATTAATTTTGTTTCATACATAGCTAATGCTTGACGTCTAAGTTCATTGATATTACTAATTCCTTGAATATACAAGTTATCATCAAGAATTATCTCAATTTCATTAAAATGATAAGGTGTATTATTAGTTTTAGAAATTTGAGATACTAATCTTTCTTTTGTAATAGGTGATGTTACAGCAGAAACTGGATAAATGTCTGAAGTTATACTTACATTATTGCCGTTATTATCATTTAATTCTATAGAAATAGGCGAATCTTTTTTTACTATCAACTTGCATTCTAATAAATTTTTTCTATTTTCTTGTGTCAATGTACTAAGTGCTGCAGAAGCAAGAATCTTGTCAGAGATTTTATAAATTTTATCTCCAACAGATATATTTCCTTTCATTCTACCAATTTTAACTTTTTGATTTTTAGTTACATTAGTCATATTTTTATTGTTAATCATTAATTCAGAAATTGTATAAATTGCAGTTTCATGTTTTTTATTTTCAATACTAATTTTATCACCAATATTAAGAGTATCAGCAGTTGTAAAAGATATATGACCTTTGTTAGCATTAAAATTAGAAATAGAGCCAAGATAAATTCCCATGTTGTTTGACTTTTCTTTACAAACTAAATTACGGTTTGGATTAGAAGATAAATGCCCTTCTGAAAATCCACCACGATTAAAAACTTGCAACAACTCTTTTTTATCTTCTGGATTTATTGAAAATTCTTGGCTGTTTAATATTTTGTCTAAATATTTACGATATATTTTTGTGACTGTTGCAACATATTCGGGTGTTTTCATTCTACCTTCAATTTTTAAACAAGAAACACCAGAAGCGACAAGTTGTGGGAGATAATCTAAACCACATAAATCACGAGGACTTAAAAGAAATCCTTTATCTATAGTTTTATCATTTTCTAATAATTCATAAGGTAATCTACATGGTTGAGCGCATTTGCCACGGTTACCAGAACGTCCACCAACAATGCTTGAAAATAGACATTGACCAGAATAAGATATACATAATGCACCATGAACAAATACTTCAATTTCAACATTAGAATTTTTACATATATATTTAATTTCACTAAGAGAAAGTTCACGAGAAAGAACCACCCTAGAAAAGCCCATTTTTTGCAATTCAAGGACTCCATCTAAATTATGAACAGAAAGCTGAGTACTTGCATGAATTGCTAAATCTGGAAAGTTTTTTATTAAATATCGAGCAAGCCCTAAGTCTTGAACTATAATTGCATCAATTCCATATTCATAAGCTTTTTGGGCTAATTCAATTGCATCATTTAATTCATCATTTTTTATTAAAGTGTTTAAAGTTAAATTTGTCTTAACACCTCTAAGCTTTGCATAAGTAATAGCTTCTTTTAATAATTCATCATCAAAATTACTGGCAAAAGCTCTTGCACTAAAAGAACTAGCACCAAAATAAACAGCATCTGCACCATTCTGTACAGCAGCTTTTAAACATTCAAAATCACCTACTGGTGATAATAATTCAATCATAATTAAACTCCTTATTTTTACATTATACTACAAAATTAGTTGTAATACAAATGTAATATAAAAATAGCTGTCTAATGTTGACTAAAAATGGCAGAAATGGTATACTAAAACTGGACTTTATATATGGAAAAAGAAAAAACTAAAGAGGTGTAGAATGATAAATAAAATTAAAAAGATATTAGTAATTTCTATACTAATAATTGTATATATAACTATAAATTTAATATATGGAAATAAAACATTTGCAGTAGAACAGTCATTTTCAACAGATATAAATTCAGTTGATTCAAAAAAATATCCACAAATAAAAGAATTGATACAAGCTTTACAAAAAGAGCACCCAAACTGGAAATTTAAGATTTTGTATACAGATATTAATTGGTCAGATGCTATAGCAAATGAATATGTTGGACATGGTGCATCACCAAGAAATTTAGTACCAGCTAATAATGCTAACTATGATAAAGAGTGGGTGTGCAAGGCATGTGGAACAGAAAATACTTATGATAGTGGAAAGTGGTATTGTGCATCAGAAGCAGCAATTGCATATATGATGGATGTTAGAAATTCACTTAACAATGCAGATATATTTCAACTTTTAGAATTGTCATATAGTGAGTGTAATAAAGAAAAATTAGGAAAGATGACAACAAACACATTTTTAAATAATGACTCTTATATAAATGCAATTTTAGAGGCAGCTAAAAAATATAATGTTAATGCATATTACATAGTAGCTAGAATATTACAGGAACAAGGTAAAAATGGTTCAACACTATCACAAGGACAAGGATATAATGGACAATATGTTGGATATTATAATGTATTCAATATTGGGGCTAGTGGAAAAGGAAAAGATAACGTAATATTAAATGGATTAAAAAAAGCTCAAGATAATGATTGGACAACATTAGAAAAATCAATAATAGGTGGAACTGAAATTATAGCAAAAAGTTATATAGCAAGAGGACAAAATACATTATATTTACAAAAATTTGATGTTGATAATTCAGATGGAAATTTGTATTGGCATCAATATATGCAAAACCTTGTAGCAGCACAAAAAGAGGGACAAACTCTTAAGAAAACATTTTCAGATATGGATAGTATAGAAGGAGAATATACTTTTATAGTACCAGTATTTAAAAATATGCCAGAAACAGCAATAAATAGACCATCAACAACAAACACAGAACTTCCATCAAATGCTGACTTAGTAAGAGTTAATGTAACTGGTTCTTTGTATTTAAGAGATAAACCACAAAAAGATGCTAACAAAATTGGAAGTATATATAAAGATAATATAGTTACAAGATTGGAAAAAGCAACAGAAAAAGTTGATGGAACTTATTGGGATTATATTATGACAGCTAGTGGAGTTAAGGGATATGCAGCTAGAGAAACATTCGATTATGAAGAAACATATAAGCTATACTTAGTGCCAGTAAATCCAGATATTCCTGATGAGGAAGATCCATCAATTATAAAAAATGATAAAGTAAAAATTGACACCAAAACAAATAGTGTAACTACAATTCCTGGTGCAACTGTTAAAGATTTTTCAGATTTGTTAGGTAAAGAAGTTACTGTAAAGAACGCAAAGAATGAAACTTTAGCTAAAGATTCTAAATTATCAACAGGTTGCGTAATAGATGATACATATACTGTTGCAGTTCTTGGAGATGTTAATGGAGATGGAGAAGTAAAATCAACAGATTATATGGCTATAAAAAATGCAATTATGGGAACAAAAGAATTATCAGATTTGGCAAAAATAGCAGCAGATGTTAATAATGATGGAAATATAAAATCAACAGATTACATGAAAATTAAAAACTATATAATGGGAAATACAGAAATAAAACTATAAAGGAGAAAAATATGAACAAGAGATTAAAAATAATATTAATAATTTCAAGTATATTAATTTTATTAGGAATGAATAGTACTTTTGCAGCAACTGGAAGTTTTTCAATAAACAAGACTAGTGCAACAATTAAAATAGGTGAAAGCACAACATTTTCAGTAACAGCAACAAATTGTGGAGGAAAATTTACTTTTACAAGTTCTAATCCAAATGTTGCCACAGTTAGTTCAGCAGGTGAATGGGTTGAAAATTCTTCAACTGAAATAAAAATAACTGCTAAATCAGCTGGAACAGCAACAATAACAATAAAAGCAGAAGATGTTTCATCAACAGATGAAACTGAAGTTGCAGGAACAAAAACAATAAAAGTAACAGTACCTGAAAATGAAAATAATAACAATAATAACAACAATAACAATGATAATAATTCTGGAAATAGTACTCAACCACCAGCAGCAAAGTCATCTGAAGCAAGATTAAGTAATTTTGGAATAAGACCAAATGATTTTTCAGGCTTTAAAAGAGATAAAACACAATATAGCACAACAGTTCCAAATAGTGTATCAGAAGTAGAAGTATATGCAACAGCTCTAGACAAAAATGCTAAAATAGAAGGAACGGGAAAAGTTTCACTAAAAGAAGGAAGCAATAAAGTAGAAGTAAAAGTAACTGCTGAAGATGGAAAAACAACAAAAACATATACATTAACAATAAATAGAAAAACAGAGGCAGAAGAAGAAAAAGAAAGTGGAGAAGCACGACTTAAAAATTTAGGAATTAATCCAGAACAATATGATTTTACAGGATTTACTAGTGATGTAACAGAATATGCTACAGAAGTACCAAATGAAGTAACTGAGATAGAAATATATGCAACAGCAATAAACTCAAGTGCACAAATAACAGGAATAGGAAAAATAGAACTAAAAGAAGGAAAAAATGATTTAGCAGTAGAAGTAATAGCTGCAAATGGAACAAAGAAAACTTATACGATTTCAGTAACAAGAAAAGAATCAGAAAATGTAGCAGGAACAACAGAGAAAAAATTAGGATTATCAATGCTATCAATAAAAGGAGTAACTTTAAATCCTACATTTAATACAGAAACTTATGAATATACAGTTGATATAACAGAAGCATTAGACTCATTAGAGATACAAACAGAAGCAAATGAACAAGATGCAACAGTAGAGGTTATGGGAAATGAAAATTTACATGATGGTGAAAATACAATAACAATATTAGTAAAAAATAAGGAAGTAGACAAAGTAACTACATATCAAATTATAGTAAATAAAAATGTGGCTAAAGAAGAAGGATTTGGCAAAGAAGAAATAATAAAAACAATAATAATTGTTGTATTAATAATACTTATAATTAGTGCAATAATACTAAAAATAAAAATGTCAAAAGAATCAGTAGAAAATGAAGTAAATTTACCAGGGGCAGAAGAACTAGACAAGGCAATGGCCGAGCATCAAGAACTTTCTTCAGAAGAACCAGAAAAAATTGAAGAAAATGAACAAGATGAGGTTGAAGAAAAAAATAAGAAAAAAGGAAGACATTTTTAGGAATAAATAGAAAGTCATAAAATTAAATGGTATCAGTGTTAATGACATTGATACCATTTTTGTTTATATTTTTTCAATACGGATTCCAATAACTCCATATTCCTTTTGCTTTTCAGGTGTATAAAAATCTTCTAATTCATTTAATAACTCTTTTTTAGTCATTGAAACATCTGCAATAATTTTTATATCAAAATCTTTAAACAGGTTTTCAAATGAGTCATATCTGAGTAATCCTATAACTTTAACTTTAAATGTAACTTCTAATTCGGGTTCTTTCTGAAAAATTATAATATCTCCTATATTTATTTTTTGTCTTTTTTCATCATACAACCTTAATTCGATTCTTTTTGTTCCATTATTGATATAATCAAAATATTTAGGTTGTAATTTTAATATATGTTCCATTTTCTTCAACCTCCTAAGGATATTCTAAGTATTGTTATTTTATTATATCAGAACATTATAGTTAACAATAATTATTAAATGGAGCGGTTAAGCAATAGCTTACGAACCATAACGCTCTCTTTCTAAAAATATTATATATGAATTCTTATTAAATTTCAATGGGAGTATGGAGAATTTTGTTATTTTATAGTATAATATATTCAAAATTAAACTTGATTCTATATAAGGAGGAAGTATAATGGATATAAGATACGCGGTAAGAGTATTTGCTTTTAAAGATAACAAGGTTGCCTGTATTAAATATAAGAATATTAACAAAGATTATTTTGATATACCTGGTGGAAAGATTGAAGATGGTGAAACTGAAATACAGACTTGTATAAGAGAATTTAAAGAAGAAACCGGAATGGATATTAATGATTTAAAATGTATTGGAAATGTTGAAATTATATATCCAGGTAAAAATAAAAAATTTGTTATGAAAACATATATCGCAAATAAAGTGAATGGTAACCCATTGGATTTAGATGATAACTATGCTTATTGGTTACCTATAAATGAATTAACTAAGAATGAAAAAAGATTTGCAATAACTCATTTGTTAGATGATGATTTAATTAATTATTTTGAATCAGAGAAAATCAATATTTTATTTACTTGCGATGATAATCATAATATTACTAATATGGAAATAAAGGAGGCATAAAATGAATGCAAATTTGTGGACACAATTACTTATAGCAATAGTTCCTGCACTTATTACTGGTGTTGGAAGTTTAATAATTGCTATTAAGAAATGTAAGAATGAAATTAATACACTTGAAACTAATAATAAATACGAAATAGAAAAATTAATGAAACAACATAAAATAGATATTGAAGCATTAAATGAAAAACATAGACTTGATATAGAAACTAAAGAAAAAGAACATCAATTAAAAATTGAAGAGATAAAAGTTCAAAATGAACAAGAAATATTAAAAAGAGAGAAAGAATTATCTAATTCTGCAATGTATTCAATGATGGGAGATACAACTAAGGATTTATTTGCAGGAATATTTAACTCACCTGAATTTAAAGAAGAAATGAGTAAAAAAATTAAAGAAGGATTTAATAAGAAATAATTATTATGGAGGTACAAAATGGGATTTAATGAAAAGGAAAATTCCTTAGAATATTGGGATAATATACATAGTAAATATGAACGAAATGAAATAAAATTAGACGACTGGTTGGATAAGTTTGAAACTATAATAGATAGTTGCTCAACTCCTATTTTGGATTTAGGGTGCGGAAGTGGTAATGATACTTTGTATTTAATTAACAAAAATAAACAAGTTATATCTTGTGATCAATCTAGCAATGCAATTAATAATATTAAAAAAAACTTTCCAGAAGTGTATGATACTAAGTGTTTTAATATGCTTGATGGAATGCCATTTGATAATAATTCGTTTGAACTAATAATTGCTGATTTATGTTTGCATTATTTTAAAGAAAAAGATACATTTGAATTATTAAATGAAATAAGACGCATTCTTACTGTTGGAGGACGCTTAATTTTTCGAGTTAATTCAGTAAATGATGTAAATCACGGTGCTGGTCAAGGTAATGAAATAGAACATCATTTATATGAAACATCGGATAAAAGATTAAAAAGATTTTTTGATGAAAAAGACATTAAGTTTTTCTTTAAAGATTTTGATATCGAATATTTAAATGAAGAAATAATGACAAGATATAAATTAGAAAAAAGATTATATAGAGTTTGTGTTAGAAAAAAGTAAAGGGTATGGGAATTCCCATAGTAGAATTTATGCGGGAGTATAAATTCAGTGCTGGCTAGACA
>CAKOXV010000010.1 GCA_934130355.1 uncultured Clostridia bacterium | reverse complement strand
TAATGAATGGAAAGGAACATTCACAGACTTAGATCAAAAGAAAGATGGAACAAATATTGTGTATACAATAGAAGAAAGTACAGTAACAGGATATACTGCAGTAATAACAGAAACAGCAACAACAGGATTTTTAGTAACAAATACTCATACACCAGAAACAGTTACAATACAAGGAACAAAAACTTGGGATGACAGTAATAATTCAAAGGGAAAAAGACCAAGTAGCATAACAATAAAATTATTAGCAGATGGTGTAGAAACAGGAGAAAAAGTAACAATAACTAAAAATGATTCATGGCAATATAAATTTGAAAATATGCCAAAATATAAATCTGGTGAATCAGGCAAAGAAATTAAATACACTGTTGAAGAAGAATATGTAACTGATTATGAGCCAACTTATGGTAACTCTGTAGAAGAGAATGGAAATATAACAATAAACATTACAAATACATTTAGCCAAGATATCTCAGGTAAAATTATAAGTATAAAAGAAACACCAGTACCTCTAGATGTTGTATTTGTATTAGATATTTCAAGCAGTATGCTTCAAACTGATGATGATAATACGACAAGAGTTCAAGATATGGTTGAAGCTACAAATGCAGCAATATCAAAATTGATGGAAAATAAAAACAATAGGGTTTCTGTAGTATTATATAATAGTTATGTATATGACTTATCAGGAAATTTAAATTATTATTCACGAAAAAATAACGATTATATAACATATGAGCATATTGGAGGAACTGAAACTGGAGGAAAAGTAAAATTCTGTACAGATAAAACAATAGATGTTTCAACAGCTGCACGTGAAGGTGGTAAATATTGTGGAACTTATACACAAGGAGGTATAAAGAGAGCAACTCAAATATTTAAAGCTTCAGTAGATAATTCAATTGTACGTAAACCAGTTATGATATTATTAACAGATGGTGATCCAACACATTATGATACAGAGACAACATATAATAAATATGGAGATAGATATCCTGGAACAGATAGACTAAAAGGAATTGGAATTGTAAGATTTGTTACTTCAGAGTATTATGCATATACTATGAAAACAATGGAAAATTGCAAAAAGTCAATTACAGGTTTCTATAAAGTTTCAAACAGAAAAGAAAATAGAGAATGTGAAGTTTATACAGTAGGAATTAATATGAAAGGATCAATGGCAAATGTTTTAATAAAACCAAATGAAACTAATATTAATAATTTGAAAAATACAACGAACATATCACCAGATGTATACAATGGAAATACAGTAGATGGAGTTAGAGTTTGGGATAATAGTTTAAGTAATTTGTGTAATGGCAAGAAGTTAATGAATGAAGAATATTACAAATATCAATCAAATGGCTTACTTAAATTATTGCAGCAAAATGATAAGACAAAAATATCAGGAAATTATGCAAATGAGGCTTATACAGAATCAACTTCAAGCAAAATTTCAGAGAAATTTATGGAAATTGTAAATATGATTGAAGAAAAGACAACAATAGATATTACAGCAGATTTGTATGGAAGTGATAGAAAAATTAAATTAAATGAATTTAATCCAAATAATCAATATACAATAAGTATAACTAAAAATGGAGTAGCTATTGCAAAGCCAGAACAATATATTATAAAAGATCCAAATGATGGATGCTATTATTTGACATTAACAAATCTAAAAGGAAAATTACATATTGAAATGACATATTACAAATAAAAAGAAAAGGGTAAGTTAAGAGAAATCTTAATTTACCCTATAATTAATTTATGCGTATAATCTAAATTACCAATAGAATCATATTCATATCCTAAAGTGTAAACATTAGTAGCCCAAATATCTTTTTCAAGTAATTGTTTCATATTTTTATTTGGATTGCTATCCATAAATTTTTTTACAGAAGATATCATAGTTAATTTTTTATTTCTTTTAGAAATTTCACTAATTAATTCACGTCCTTTATCATTAAAACCTAAAACTCGTATATAAGGTTTTGTGGTTTTAGAAAGTTGCATATCTTTTTTAGTAATGCCAAGAATAGCATATAAAAGAATACGTTGCAATCTAGTTTGAGTATATCTTTTAGTATTTATAATTGATAATAATTCAGAAACAGTGTTACATTGGTTAACTGCTGATTTTATTGCAAATTCAAGACCTTCAGAAACATCTGGTAAATTTGCAATTTCATCTGTGGACATTCTTCTTAATGTATAAATAATTAATTTATCAAAATCTGAAATATTTTTAACGATATTTCCATTTTCTATAGCATTATTTAAGATATTATAAGAGGCTTCTGGCATAAATCTTTGCAAAATGTCTGAATGATGAGAAACGCATAGTTTACGAAGAGCAGTAGCACTAGCAAATTGAGAATCAGTAGGAATTGTATCATCATTATATTTTGAATCTTTACGTTGTATTGTAATAGGCTGAATAAGACTTTTTTGTCTTTTTATAGCTTTTAAATATTCTATACCTAAAATATTATTAGGAGAAGAAAGTACACTTGCAAATCTACGAACATCATTTAAATACATCATTAAAGCTCTTTCTCTAGCCTTTGGAAAAGATACACCTTTATCTAATTCATGTGATAGTAATGCTTTATATTCGGATGGCTCATCAACTAAGACATCTGTAATTTGAGATAAAATTGAGATATCATTACATTCACTACCAAAAGAAAGAAAGTTTACTATTCCAAGAGAATCTAAAATTTTAATAGCTCCAGAAGCAAAGTTTTCTGCACTTGAAACAGCATAAACAGTAGGCAACTCAATTACTAAATCAATACCGTTTTCTAGGGCCATTTGAGCTCTAGTCCATTTATCTACAATAGCAACATCACCTCTTTGGGTAAAATTTCCACTCATTACAACTATAGAGTAATCTGAATTTGTAATTGATTTTGAACTATTTAATTGGTAAATATGTCCATTATGAAATGGGTTATATTCTGCTATGATTCCTAATACATTACTCATGAAAACCTCCTTGATTATATTGAAAAAATATAAAATTCTTGATATAATCTTATCATAAAATATCTAAAAAACAAATACTAAAAGAGAAAAAATAAATATTTAATGGAGGAAACATGAGTGAAAAAGTTATAATTTATACAGATGGTGCATGTTCTGGAAATCCCGGACCAGGAGGATGGGGAGCAATTTTAATGTATAAAGATGCCAAAAAAGAAATTTCTGGTGGATGTAAACAAACAACTAATAATGTAATGGAAATTACAGCTGTTGTTGAGGCTTTAAAATGCTTAAAAGTAGAAAGTGATGTACAAGTTTATAGTGATAGTGCTTATACTGTAAATGCTTTTAAACAAGGATGGATTTATAATTGGCTAAAAAATGGATGGAAAACTTCTGGAAAAGAGCCAGTAAAGAATAAGGAGCTTTGGCAAGAACTTTATAATTTGACTAAAAAACATAAAGTTGAATTTATTAAAGTAAAAGGACATGCAGATAATGAGTTTAATAATAGATGTGATGAAATGGCAAGAGAAGCAATTAAGAACTTATAATATATTTTCCAATTAAGGCTAAATATTTTTATTTTGAAAATCTATTTATTTAACAGTATTAATATTAATTATGGAATAAAGCAAAGACCCCCGACGAAGACCCTAGATATGTTTTTGCTATGTAATAATTAATATTAATACTGTTAATTTAAATGATTTAAAGCTAATTTAGCCTTAATTGGAAATATTATTTTGATTTTGTATAATTATTCAAAACTTGTATAAAATAATATAAAATTATGTACAAAAAGGGTGATTATATGAAAAGAAAAATAGTTGTTAGTAGTATATTAATAGCATTAACACTTATACTTGTAACAGTAGTCTTATTTGAAAATGCACCAGTTGTTGAAGCTTTATCAAAATATGGCTCAAGAGGGTCAGAAGTAAGAACAATTCAAGATAAGTTAAAAAGATGGGGATATTATAATGGAAGTGTAGATGGAATATATGGAAGTTTAACAGTAACAGCAGTAAAAAAATTTCAACAAAAAAATGGACTTGCAGTTGATGGAATAGCAGGAACAAAAACATTAGCAGCAATGGGAATTACAAGCAGTTCATCATCAAGTAGCTCTACAAATAATTCGTCAAATGTAAATTTATTAGCAAGAGTTATATATGGAGAAGCAAGGGGAGAGCCATATACAGGACAAGTTGCTGTTGGAGCAGTAATAATGAATAGAGTAAAAAGTAGTAAATTTCCTAATACAATATCAGGTGTAGTTTATCAAAGTGGAGCATTTGATGCTGTTGCAGATGGTCAAGTTAATATGACTCCAGATTCAACTGCAAAAAAAGCAGCACAAGATGCATTAAATGGATGGGATCCATCTTATGGTGCTATTTATTATTTTAATCCAAGTACAGCAACAAATAAATGGATTTGGTCAAGACCATTAACAGTAACAATAGGAAAACATAGATTTTGTAAATAAAAAAAGCATACTACAGCTTAGTATGCTTTTATTTTTTTAACCTAATTAAAATTGCAATACCTAATAAGATAAGTAATACACCAACTACAATTAAACAAATAAATAAAATATTATTTAATTCCAAATCAAATTCAGAAGTAGTAACTGAAGATGATGAAACTATAGATTCTGTTGAACGAGTAGTACTTGTTGTATCAGAACTAGAATTGTTTGAAGTATTTCCAGTAGTATTAGATGTATTACCGGAATTTGAAGTATTACCTGTGGTATTAGTTGAGTTACCAGCAGTATTTGTGTTGCTATCTAAATTCATATTAATAGCAAATACATAAGAATAACTAAAAACAATTGCTAAAATAAGTAATATAGATACTATAAATTTTAAATTTTTGGACATTTGTAAAGACCTCCTATAAATTATTAACTTTGTACACTCATATACAAGATATGATATCAAAAAGATATAAAAAAGTCAACAAAAAAATTGTCATAAACTATTGATAAAATTCATATTATTGGATATAATGAACACAAATTCTGAAGATATAATTATATTTTCAGTTGCCTTTGAATGAAAAGAGGTAGTATTATGAAAAATTTTTTATCAAATTACAAATCAACAATTATTTTATTAGTTGCTATAATTGTTGGTGCAATCGTAGGGATTATATTCCAAGAAAAAGCAACTATACTTAGTCCATTAGGAGACTTATTCTTAAACCTTTTATTAGTCATCATTGTACCACTTATTTTTCTAACAATCACAACATCAATTACAAAAATGAAAACGCCAAAAAGATTAGGCAAAATAATGATCACAATAATATGTGTATTTTTATTCACATCAATTATTGCAGTATTTGTAGGTTTTATTAGTACATATTTTGTCAAATTAGTAGAACCAGAAGATGGGGCTCAAATCAAAGAAGCTTTACAAGAAACGACAGATGAAGAAACAACAGCAGAAGAAGATGTTTCAATATTAGATAGAACTGTAAAATTATTAACAGTAAATGACTTTACAAAATTACTATCAAAAGAAAACATTATAGCATTATTGGTTGCAGCAATAATATTTGGGTTAGCCATAAATATGACAGGTGAAAAAGCAAAGCCTGTAATAGACTTTTTGGTTTCAGCAAATGAAGTTTTAAATAATGTGGTAAAAATCATTATGTATTATGCTCCAATAGGACTTGGATGCTATTTCGCAGCTTTAGTAGGAAGTTTTGGAGAAACTATTGTAGTAGGATATTTAAAAACATTTGTAATTTATACAATAGTAGCAATAGCATTTTATTTTATAATGTATACATTATATGCTTTTATAGCAGGTGGAAAAAAAGGAATAAAAACATTTTGGAAAAATGTTTTACCATCAACAATAACATCATTAGCAACATGTTCAAGTGCAGCATCAATACCTGTAAATATTGAATGTAGTAAAAAAATGGGTGTACCAGATGACATTGCCGAAACAACAATACCATTAGGAACAAGCTTTCACAAAGATGGTTCTATTATAGGATCAGTATTTAAAATAATGTTTTTAGTTTGTTTATTTGGAACAAGCTTGGCAACACCAGGAGAAGTTTTAGGAGTCATTGGAGTGGCACTACTTGCTAATTTACTAATAACAGGAGTTCCAATAGGTGGTGGAACAATTTCAGAAATGTTAATTATAACAATGTTAGGTTATCCAGTAGCAGCATTACCAATATTAACAATAATTGCAACAATTATTGACCCTCCAGCAACAATGCTAAATGTAGTTGGAGATACAGTATCATCAATGATGGTAACAAGAATTGTAGATGGAAAACAGTGGTTAGAAAATAAAGAAGTTTAAGAAAAAATCGGAATTGAAAATTATTTTTCAATTCCGGTCTTTTTTACTATATATTTATATAAATTGCAAATGTTGCAATCTTGACAAATTTCAATTTGTTCTTCAAAAATAAGTTTTATTGTATTAATAAAATCTAAGTTATTTAAAGAAGATATGAGATGTAAATAGATTTTATCAGGTAATAAGTTTAGTAATGTGTTTAATATATAATCATTATTTGAAAAAGAAACATCTGATAAATATTTTGCATTTAAAGAATAGTTATTAACATCAATTAATTGCATATCTTCATCTAATAATAATAGTTCATTTTCAAGAGATATCAAGTGAACAGTTTTATGAGAAGGTTTTTGAGAATTTACATAAACTTTCAATAAAGAAATGAATTCGAAATATTCTCTTTCAATAATGTATTCATTCACAGAAAAGTCCACAAGTTTTTCTAAAATAGTTCTATATTGTTTTAGTCTAAAGTTCACAAAACCTGTAAGTACAATAGAATGGTGTGTAGAAATATATTCATAAAATATATTAAAAAGCACAATTTGTCTATTAACAAATGAGAATTCATCACCATCACAAAGATTTTCATCACATAAATCTAAAATTTTTTCAAATTCAGAAGAGTCAAAATAAAAATAATTAGCATAAAGAATATTTTTTATAATACTATTTTCATAATAATCAATAACTAGATAGGAGAGAATTGTTGCAAGTTTCGTGTAAAAAAGTTCATTATCTATTCCTTTGTAATGAATTATTATATTTTTATAAGACTTAAATTCATTTCTTGAATAAGAAACATTAAGCATATTAAAATCTGAGAATTCGCTTTGCAAATAAGTTAAAATATTCTCATTATTAGTTTTTATACATAATGAACTCATAAATAGCTCCTTTTAAACCGTTTTGTATATTATTTGCTAAATTTAAAATTATATACAATAACTAAAATATAATATTCCAAAAGTTAAAAAATGGAGCATGTATAAAAAGAAAACTATAAGTATTTTGCAACTTATAGTTTCCTTGTTAGTTTATAACTTTTTGTAAATGTGATAATCAATATCAGGGAATATACAATCTTTTAATTGAATATCTTTTAAAAAGTTTTTGTCAATTTTATTATCTTTTATTTCATAATATAATTTGGTAAAACGACCAATGTGATCTTTAATACGTTTTTTTGCATAATCAACCATTGTACCATTTGTAATGATAAATAACCAACAACTAGTTTGAGCTAGAAGTAATTCACGAGCAGCTTGGTTAAGAGCATCTTTTATAATTCCTTTTGCATCAGGGTAAGAAGTTGCAAGTTCAATCATTCTTTCAGCAGCTTTATGTAAGTGACGGTGTACATAATCATTTGTAGGATTTAGCCAAACTCCACTGTAACCATTTGCACCCCAACTTGAACGACATGGTGTGCTAACTTGAATTTCTGGATATTTATCTATGTATTCAGAAGGAGTAATTAATTCAAAATTACACTCGTCATAATAAATTTTCTTAAATAAAATATATAACCAGTAAGGACCTTCATACCACCAGTGACCATATAATTCAGCATCATAAGGACATAAAATGATTGGTGGTTTATCCATATATTGTGAAACATTATTAATTTGTTCAGTACGTGAGTTCATAAAATGTCCAGCTTGTCTCTCAGCAGAATCATGAGCCCATTGAACATCATAATAATCTTTTTGATCAGTTTTACCAGTAATTCTGTAATATTTAATACCTGTGTGAACACGGACACCATTATGAGCAATATAAGGTTTTATATAATCATAATCAGCTTCATAACCAATATCTCTATAAAATTCTCTATAATTGAAATCTCCAGGATATCCATCAATAGAACTCCAAACTTGTTGAGATGATTTCATATCACGACCAAAGCAAACAAGTCCTCCAGGTGAAACAATAGGTGCACAAGTTCCATAAATAGGAGTAGGATCTGCATATAAAATTCCATGAGATTCTACAATTGCATACTCAATTCCAAATTCTTTTAGGTATTTGTCAGCTTCTGGAACATAGCCACATTCAGGTAACCAAATTCCACGAGGTTTTCTACCGAAAAATCTTTCATAAGTTTGAACACCAACTGCAATTTGAGCTCTGACAGCTTCTTCATTAACATATAAAATAGGGAAGTAACCATGTGTAGCACCACATGTTATTATTTCTAATACTCCAATATCTTGAAAATGTTTAAATTGCTCTATAATGTTGCATTTCCAAACATCTCTAAAAAGATGCAAGTCATTTGAGTATCTATCATGATAATAATGAGCTAATCTATTAACTCTTTCATCATATTGAGTACGTTCAATTTCTTTTTCTGACAATTCAATTAATTTTTTTAAATAATTTATATATTTTTGTTGTAACAATTTATTATCAAACATTGAAAGTAGAGTAGGGGTTATAGACATTGTTATTCTAAAATTAACACCCTCATCAACTAATTTTTGATAACTTTGTAATAATGGTATATATGTTTCTGAAATAGCTTCATATAACCATGATTCTTCAAGATAATCATCACTTTCGGGATGATGAATAAATGGAAGATGTGCATGTAATACAAAACTTACATATCCTTTTTTTTGCATAATTTAATCTCCTTTATCTATATGTAATAAATGCCGTAGGGAAAATTCCTACGACATTTGTAATCTAAATGAATCTTGATGAAATATTTCCAGATGATGAATTTCCGGCAGAAGATGGGTTTGTAAGTTTTTCAAATAATGATATATCTTCATTTTCATAAATTCCGGAATACAAATTTTTTAATAATTCTTCACTAATGTAAGGAATATTTTGGACTTTTTTTACTGAAGGTAAATGTTTTACAATATCAAATAATGAAATTGAAATTTCTTTAGAGTTTTTAACATTTCTAAATTTTACAGTATTATTCTCATTTGTACTAAATAAAACATGATCATTTGGTGATTCTATTTCATTTGATGATGATACATATATATAATCTGTTTTAATATTTTTTTGAATTTCTTCTGCGGCTTCTTGACTGTAATAGTTAGGCCTTCTTCCAAGTTCTACTCTATAATTACATTTACTATTATTTATATGTAGATACCAACTATTTGCAAAATCATTTATAGGAACTTCGAAACTGTAATTCATAGTATCATTATGTACGATTAAAACAGGTCTTGTTATATTGAAGAAGTTTTCTCCATATTGTTTTATATAATTTGCTCTGTCTGAATCTGAGACATCCCAATATACAAATAAAGTATCAGGAGTTTGGTATAATATTTTTACAATTGTTTCATTATATCTATAAGGTAAGTCATAATATTCTACAACTTCTGCAAGAGGAGTTGCCTTTTTAGCAGTTTTTGTTTTTGCTTTTACTTTTGGTATATAAGTTGATTTTTTTCTTGTTTCTCTTTTGGTAGTTGTTTTTTTAGTGGTTTTAGAACTTTTTGTAGTTTTTGTGTTTTTAGTTGCTTTTTTAGAAGTAGTTTCTTTTTTTTCTATTGGTTTTTTAGTTGTACTGTTCTTCTTTGTAGATGCAACTTTTTTTCCTTCTTTTGTTTTTGCTGGCATTTTTTATCCTCCTATGTATATAAACATACTTTTTTATATAGTATACTAAATTTAAAATAAATTCAAGGGCTCTGGCAAAAAAAGTTTAAAAATTTATTATGATTTCATGATTTGAAATTATAGCTTATCTCCAAAGGTATGTATGGTTTTGCCGTAGTACTATACATTTAGAGATAAATTATATATTCAAATATTAACTAATAATAAAAATTTCTAAAAACTATTGACAAAATATTGTAATCATTGTATAATAATATTCGTTACAAGAAGAAGTTATCCACTTCTCACCTTAACTATGTGGAAAAAGGTTAGAAAAAATTAGATTTATATTAATAAGTATATCTATTTTTATGTGGAATTGACTTGTAACAAAGTCAATTTTTTTGTGTTTAAATTAATAGATAAAAAATACAAAATAAAAGACAAAAATTTAGGAGGTGTTTTATATAAAACAAGAATTACCTATAAATGGTCAAATAAGAGCCAAAGAAGTTCAACTAATAAGTGACACAGGAGAAAAATTAGGAGTAGTTCCATTACCAAGAGCTTTGGAATTAGCAACAGAAAAAAAATTAGATTTAGTATTAGTTTCACCAAATTCACAAGTACCAGTATGTAAGATTATGAATTATGGAAAATACAAATTTGAACAAGCTAAAAAAGAAAAAGAAGCTAAGAAAAAGCAAAAAGTACAAGAAACAAAGGAATTAAGAATAACTCCAAATATTGAAGAACATGACTTTGGATTCAAAGCAAAAAATGCAAGAAAATTTCTAGAAGACGGAAATAAGGTAAAAATTACTGTAAGATTTAGAGGTAGAGAGCTAAATAATACAAAAATGGGAGAACAAGTTTTAAACAAATTTGCAGAAGATTTAGCTGATATTTCAGTAACTGAAAAAAGTCCAAAACTAGAAGGAAAAAACATGTTTATTATACTAGCTAAAAAAGCTTAATAATATATAAAACAATTGAAAGGAGCGAAAAGCTATGCCAAAATTAAAAACAAACAAAGCTGCAAAGAAAAGATATTCTTTAACAGCAACAGGAAAAGTAAAAAGAACAACAGCTAATAGAAGACATTTATTAGCAAACAAGACAAAAAGACAAAAATTATCTAGCAGACGCCCAGGAGCTTATGCAGATAAATCATGTGAAAACACAATAAAAAAATTATTACCTTATGGTAACTAAAAAGTAGTTTAGGGAGGGAAAATAAATGGCAAGAGTAAAATCAGCAATGACAACAAGAGCAAGACATAAAAAAGTATTAAAACAAGCAAAAGGATATTATGGTGCAAAACACTATAGATTTAGAAATGCTAATCAAGCAGTATTAAAATCATTATCTTATGCTTACGTTGGAAGAAAAGATAAGAAAAGTGATTTCAGAAAACTTTGGATATCAAGAATAAATGCTGCAGCAAGAATGAATGGTTTAACATATAGCAAATTAATCTCAGGATTAAAAAGAGCTAATGTAACAATTAATAGAAAAATGTTAGCAGAAATAGCTGTAAATGATGCAAAAGCATTTGCAGAAATAGCTGAAGTAGCAAAAAAAGCATAATAAAAAGCTCTTTACTTTGAAATAATAATTTTAAGGTAAGGGCTTTTTCAATTTACATTAGAAAAATGGAGGTTTAACTATGAACATAGGAATTGATATAGACGGAGTTTTAACAGATTTAGAAAGAATGGCATTAGATTATGGAACAAAAATGTGCGTAGAAGAAGGAATACCAATAGATATAGACTTAAGTAAATATTATGAAAATGAAAGATTTCAATTTACAGAAGAGCAAGAGGAAAGATTTTGGAATAAATACCTTGTAGAATATGTTGCAGAAAGTAGTCCAAGAAAATTTGCACCAGAAATAATTAATAAATTACAAGAAGAAGGAAATAAGATATATTTAATAACAGCAAGAGATGAAAGTGGTATGCCACCTGAACATTATGGCAAAATGCAAGAATTAACAAAGCAATGGTTACAAAAACATAATATTGAATATGAAAAATTAATATTTGCAAGTAATGAAGAAAAAATACACAAGTGTGTAGAAAATAATGTAGATGTAATGATAGAAGATTGTCCAGGAAATATTAAAGACATATCAAAAAAAATTAAAGTTATTAAGTTTGATTGTCAATATAATAAGCAAACTAATGGTGAAAACATTATAACTGCTTATAGTTGGTATCATATTTATAAAATTATTCAAGAAATGTGTGGAAATAAATAAAGCAACTCCAACAACAATTGTTGTTGGAGTTATTTTTTTAGCTGAAATTGATAATTAGGATTGCAAAAAAGATAACTGCTATACTGGTAAGTGCAGTCATCTCCATTCCGCTGACAATGTTCTGAAAGATGCGTCTCCGCTGATTCCACTTACTAATTTTCATTTTTGTATCTCTCTTTCTTCTTCAAATTTTAAGGCAACTTACCTTATATATATCTATATTATACAATATTTTTTTTAAAAAGTCAAAAAAACCCCACTATCCGAAACTCGGACAGTGGGGAGTGGAATATTACTTTGCGTTTTTTGAACCAGCAATTATTTCTTGCAGAGTTTTAAATTCTGCAATGGGCTCATCAATGTTTTCGGTTTTATTATCACCGGATTGATTGGTTTCTTCAGAAATTTTGTCAATTTCTGCGAAAACCCTAGTTGCAGGTTTAGAGCTGACATACTTTTTGTGCCATTTTCCTAATTCTCTTGAGAGATACGCGTTCTTTTCTTTTAACTCGTCGATTTCGGCTTTTTTGTCTACAAGAATCGGAACTAATAAATAGGCTCCTACAAAAACTCCAAGAATCCATTCAAAAATAAGGAAAATTATTCCTTGAGCGATTACTTCTTTTTCGAACAATGCATCAAAGAACTTTTCGCTCTTAAATGCAAGCAAGAGAAAAGAAAGACAAATCGCAGTTCCCAACACGAAGATGAGAACTAACCGTACTAAATTCTTCGCCCAAACACTTTGCTTCTGCTTTTTCATAATTCTTTCCACCTTTAAAAAAATTTAACAGAAATACCTCTGTTCTTATTATATTATAACACATATGGCTCAAATGTGCAAATTTAGCCGATTTATTCTTTTTTCATCTTAGGTTTAGAAATTAAAGAAGCTATATATCCAAAGAAAACTGCAGCAGCTATTCCACCAGCAGAAGCGGTAACACCTCCTGTGAAAGCACCAATTAATCCTGATTCTTTAACACCTTTAATAGCACCTTTAGCTAAATTATATCCAAACCCAGTAAGAGGAACAGTAGCACCTGCACCAGCAAAATCAACTAGATATTTATAAATCCCAAGACCACCTAAAATGGTTCCTGTAGTAACGAAAATTACTAAAATTCTTGCAGGTGTCAATTTTGTTTTGTCAATTAAAACTTGACCAATAACACAAATTAGACCACCAGTAACAAAACATTTAAGTAACCCAAACCAATCAATACTTTGTAAGAACTCCATAACAACACCTCTTTACATTTCAATACTAATTGCATGTGCAATACTAGGAATAGATTCTCCTTGTTGAGAAGAAGTAGAATTCATTAAGGCACCAGTAGCAATTAATAATATTCTTTTAATTTTTTGATCTTTTAATTGTTTGAAAAAGTATCCGGAAAATACAGAAGCACAGCATCCACAGCCACTTCCGCCAGAATGTGTATCTTGTTTTTCTTTATCAAAAATCATAACACCACAATCATTATAATTTGATTTAATATTATAGCCTTTATCAAGTGCTAGTTCAGTCAATATTTCTTTACCTATATGTCCTAAATCACCTGTAATAATTGCATCATAATAAGAAGGAGAGCGACCAGTATCTTTTAAGTGACAAATTAGAGTATCTAATGCGGCAGGTGCCATTGCTGCTCCCATATTATTTGCATCTTTAATTCCCATATCAACAATTTTTCCAAGAGTTACATGAGTAATAAAAGGACCTTTTCCTGATTTAGATAAAATTGCAGCACCAGCACCTGTAACTGTCCATTGAGATGTTGGAGGACGTTGATTTCCTAATTCTAGAGGGAACCTAAATTGTTTTTCCGCACTACAGAAGTGACTAGAAGCAGCACATAAAACGTGTTCAGCAATTGCTTCTGTGAAAATTGCACCAAGACCTAAACCTTCAACAAAAGTAGAACAGGCACCAAAAATTCCAACAAAAGGAATATTAAGTTCTCTAAGTCCGAAACTAGAAGAAATACATTGATTTAATAAATCACCTGCAAAGCAAAATTCAATATTACTTGAAGGAACACCAGATTTGCTAATAGCCATATTAACAGTTTCTTTAATAATTTTGCTTTCAGATTTTTCCCAAGTTTTTTCACCCCAAAATTCATCTTCTAAACATTGATCAAAATATTTAGCAAGAGGACCATTTGCTTCTTTAGGTCCAACAATTGATGCAACATTAGTAATAACTGGTGGTAAATCAAATTTTATAGTTTGTTTTCCTATTTTTTGCATAAAATCATCCTTTCAGCTTACACAAGAGTAATTGCTTGTGTATTAAAAATCATATATACTAGCCCTACAATAATTGAAGCAGATATACCAAAAACTAATACAGGACCAGCAACAGTAAACATTTTTCCGCCAACTCCCATAACATAACCTTCTGATTTGTATTCCATAGCAGGAGAAACAATTGAATTTGCAAAACCAGTTATAGGAACTAAAGAACCAGCACCTGCAAATTTGCCAATTTTATTAAATATGTTAAGTCCAGTTAAAAATGCACTAATGGCAATTAAAATTATAGAAACAATAGTACCAGATGTTTCGTCTGAAAAGCCGCGATATTTGCACACATCCATAATAATTTGGCCTATTGAACAAATTAAACCACCAACCCAAAATGCATTAAAACAATTTTTTAATATAGGAGAATTTGGCGATTTTTTATCAACATAATTTTGATAATCTTTTTTAGAATCTAATGGTTTCATAATGACCTCCTAAAATTTACTATCAACATTATTACCAATATAAAGAAAAAATATACAAAGAATATGTTACAGAAATATTACAAAAAATACAATTAGATTACAAATTGTAAAAAAATATTGACAAATTTAATAAAAAAGATAAAATATTATTAGGAAAATTTAAACTAATTGCAAAAAGGAGTTTTAAATGAGAGGACAAAGTGGAAAAACACCATTAGGATGGATAATAGCAATAGCTGTAGCATTAATAATTGCAGGAGTAATTGTTGCAATGATTTTCGCATAAGATAAAGAAAACATCAGGCATATACAAATCAGTATATGCCTGTAATAATATAAACAAAAGAAAGGTCTAATATGAATATAGTTTTTTATATAGTAATATTTTTAATAGGAGTTATAATAGGCGAGTTTTGGAATGAACAAGTAACTGAACTTCCACAAAAATTAGATTTAAAGAAAACACATTATAGTAATAAAAAAAATGAAAAAATAATAACAAATATAACTTATGCAGTAATAGGTGGCATAATATCTTTAATATTAGCATTTACTTTAAAAATAACTCCACAAAAATTTGATATAGTAAATTTAATAATATATATTTTTACAATGTTGTATATGTCTACACTTGTAATAATAGCAGGAATTGACAAAAATTATTCTAAAATAGATAAGAAAATGTTAGCATATGGTGTAGTAACATCAATGGTATATATGATATATATAAGTATTATTGCTCCTGAGAGTATATATTTAAACTTGGGATATTTATTGATATATACGATTTTACTTTTAATTGATGCATTTTTACTTAGAAAATTTGCTAAGGATAGTTATATAATAAATTTATTAATATTGATAGCAATAACTCTAGTTTATAGTAATTTTATTATAGTTACATACACATTAGTAATGACATTAATAGGAGTTTTAGTTTATATTTTTATATTAAATGTTCAAAAAAAGAAAAATGGAAATAAAAAGATTAAAATTAATGAAATACCATTTGGCTATTTTATCAGTGCAAGTAATATAATAATATTATTTATGGTAAGAATTTTAGAAAGTTATTTTGTATAAAATAATAATTTGAAAGGAAAAACATGAGAGTAGGAATTGATATAGGTGGAAGCCACATAGGAATAGGGCTAGTTGATAACAACGGCTCTATTGTTTTAAAAGAAGAAAAATTCATAAAAGACAAAACAAATATAAAAGAACAAATAGAAGAATTTATTACAGAAAAAGTAATTCAAATGTCATTAATATATAATATAGAAGGAATAGGAATTGCTATTCCAGGAACAGTTACACAAAATAAAATAATAAAAGCAGTTAACCTAGGCATTGAAAATTATGATTTGGCAAGTAAGCTTGAAAAAATTTTAAAAATAGAAGTAAAACTAAAAAATGATGCCAAATGTGCAGCTCTTGCAGAACAAAAATATGGAGAATTAGCACCATTTAAAAATAGTGTATTTTTGTGTATAGGAACAGGGGTAGGCGGAGCTGTAATACATGATGGAAAACTATTAGAGTTTGAAAATGTTCCAGGTTTTGAATTTAGCCATACAATAATTCAAAAAGATGGAGAACTTTGTAGTTGCGGAAAAAGAGGATGCTTTGAGGCTTATGCTAGTTTAAAAAAGTTCAAGCAAAAGGTTTCAAGTACATTCAATTTAAATACAATGAGTGGAGAAAAAATAAGAGAATATATATATAATAATCCAGATAATGAAATATTAAAAAATATGATAAATGAATATATAGAATATCTTGGAATAGGAATTTCAAATATTGTGAACATTTTTGAACCTGATGCTATCTGTATTGGCGGAAGTTTTGCAGAATATGAAAATATATTTTATGAACCTTTAAAAAGCTTATTATTAAGTGGTAACTTGCTTTTTAACCAAAGACATGATATAATTATAAAACTTGCAAAATTAAAAAATGATGCAGGAATAATTGGAGCAACATTAATATAGTAAAAGGAGTAGTAAAACATATTATAAAAATGAAAAAAGTAGGTTTTTATACATTAGGTTGTAAAGTAAATCAATATGAAACAAATGCAATGAGTCAAAAATTTCAAGAAGCGGGATATGAAGTAATTGATATTGATAAAGATATTGCAGATATATATATTGTAAATACATGTACTGTAACAAACATGTCAGATAGAAAGTCAAGACAGATTTTAAGAAGAATAAAATCTCAAAATGAAAATGGAATTATTGTAGCAGTTGGATGTTATGCACAAGTTGCAAAAAATGAATTAGAAAAAATGCCAGAAATTGATGTAGTACTTGGAAATGAAGAGAAAAGAGATATTGTAAAATATGTAGAAAAATTCTTGGACAGTAATGACAAATTAATTGAGATATATGATATAGGAACACAAAAAGAATTTAGAGACATGGGGCAAATTACATATACAGCTCAAACAAGAGCAGTAATTAAAATACAAGATGGCTGTAATCAATTTTGCTCATATTGCATAATTCCATATGCAAGAGGAAGAGTAAGAAGCAGAGAACAAGGAAGTATAATTAGTGAAATAACTCAAATTGCACAAAAAGGGACAAAAGAAGTAGTAATAACAGGGATTCATGTAGCTTCTTATGGAAAAGATTTGCAAAATGAAAATGGTTTGATAGAATTACTGGAAAAAATAAATGAAATAAAAGGCATAGAAAGAATTAGATTAGGTTCATTAGAGCCAACAATAATTACAGAAAATTTTATGAAAAGGTTAATTAAATTAGAAAAAATATGCCACCATTTTCATTTATCATTACAAAGCGGATGTGATGAAACCTTAAAGAGAATGAATAGAAAATATACAACAGCTGAAGTTAGGCAAATAGTAGAAAGATTAAGAAAATATTATGATGATGTTATACTTACAACAGATATTATAGTAGGTTTTCCAGGTGAAACAGAAGAAGAGTTTAATACAAGTTATGAATTTTTAAAAAATATTAGATTATATAAAATGCATGTATTTCAATATTCACCTAGAAAAGGAACAAGAGCAGCTATTATGCCGAAACAAGTAGATGGAAATACAAAAGAGGCTAGAAGTAAAAAAATGATAGAATTATCAAATGAAAATCAATTATCATATAATAAAGCTTTAGTCGGAAATACTGTACAAGTCTTATTTGAAGACAAAGAAGTTGAAAATGGAAAAACATATTATAAAGGTCATACTCAAAATTACATTTTAGTAAAATATGAAACTGATGAAAATTTAGAAAATACTTTTAAAAATGTGAAAATTTTAGAAGCAGACATTGAATATGTAAAAGCATAAAATTTAATGATTGGCAAATTTATTTAAATGTTCTAAAAAGTAACAAAATATCTTGTTATTTTTTAGAATATTAAAAAAATTAAAAAACTTTGAAAAAGGTATTGACTTTTTTGCTAAAATAGATTATACTTAGTCTTGCGTTAAGCAATAAATCAAATGCTCCCATAGCTCAGTTGGTCAGAGCAACCGGCTCATAACCGGTGGGTCCTAGGTTCAAGTCCTAGTGGGAGCACCATAATATTCCTTTAAATCAATTATGATAAAAAGGAATATTTATTTTTATCTAAATAAAAATAAATATAAAAAAACTATATCTAAATTTTTTAAAATCAAGATATAGTTTTTATTTTGATGAAATAGAATAATTATCATCATATAACTTTTCTAATTTTTTATAATCAATTCCTAAAATTTTTCCTATAGCAATAAGCTCAAAATCTTTAAGAACTACCTTATTTTTTTCAATTTTATGAATATAGGTTCTATCAACATTAAAACCCATCAATTGTAACTTTTCTGCTAATTTCTCTGCAGAAAGATGGTTATTTAAACGATATTCTCTTATAATAGAACCTGAAAAATTAGATTTTTCATTAAACTTTCTCATTAAAATACTCCTAAAAATAAAATTTATTTGATTTTAATATAAAAATAGATCAAAAATGTTGCTAATATAGCAACAAAATTAGTATTGCAAAATTTTAAAAATATATACAAACATAAGATATAAAATTAATTTGAAAAAAATTATAAAAAGTATTGACAAAGAAAAGTTCAGAGTGTATAATAAGTAAGCGTTAAGCATTTGGACAGGTGGCCGAGTGGCTAAAGGCGGCAGACTGTAAATCTGTTCTCATATGAGTACGATGGTTCGAATCCATCTCTGTCCACCAAAAAATAAGCAATATCTATAATTTTGTAGGTATTGCTTTTTTGTATATAAAAATAAAAAAAGAATTGACAAACTAGTAGTCATAAAAAATCTAAAATAATTAGAAAAGGAGAATAAACTTATTTGATATGGTACAAGTAAAAATAAAAGAAAACTTTAAAAAATTAAATAATATTTTGGAAGAAAATGATCCATTAATAGATTTTATTGCAAAAATAGTATTAGCAATAATTACTATAAGCATAGCAATAAATGCTAATAATATTGCAAAAAAACAAACTGAAATTGATGAAATTAATATAATACCTAACATAAATATAGAAAGAAATACAAACAAATATGATATGAGCTATATAAGCATATATAATGATGGAGGACCAGTATATGACTTACAATCAGAAGCATATACGAATCTTAACATTATGTATTCGGTAGAAGATGATGATATACAAATCCCAATTATACAATATTTAAAAACTGAAACTGGAAATCAAACTGGATTATTGTTACAATATAATGAATATGTTCATGCACAAACTAAGGAACTTGAGGAGTACCTTAATAAACGTCTTAGTGAACAAAACTTAGATTATACTGTAAATGCGTATACAAGTACATATATAAAAATTTCTTATTTAGATAAATTTAATAATAAAACTAAAAGATATTTTATAGATAATAGACTACTATCTGAAAGAAAAGGAGTAGAAATAGAGGAGAATTATTCTAATGCAACTCCGAAGCGTTTAATACAATCAAATTTTGAAGAATTTTATAATATTTTATTTAATAAGATTACTTCTAGTCATTAATAAATTTCAATAAAAATATTTATTTTCTTGCTAAAATATGATAGAATAACACAGAACAAAATAAAGAAAGGTAATCAAAATGGAAACAGTACAAGAAATAGAAAAGCAAAAACAATACATAGAAAAAGTAAGAGAAATAAATAGAGGAAAAGAATTAAAATATTATATTTTAACAATGGGATGCCAATTAAATGAAAATGATTCAGAAAAATTATGTGGAATGTTTGAACAAATGGGATACATGTCAACAGAGGATTATAAACAAGCAGATTTAGTAGTATTTAATACTTGTTGTGTAAGAGAAAATGCAGAAGACAAGCTATTTGGAAAATTGGGAGAATTGAAAAAAATAAAAGAGCAAAAAGGAACAATAATAGCAATAGGTGGATGCATGATGCAAGAAAAGCACATAACAGACAAAATACATGAAAGTTATCCATACACAGACCTTATATTTGGAACACACACATTGCAAAACTTTCCTGAAGACTTATACAAAACAATAGAAACCAAAAAGAAACAACAAGATATATTAGATATAGATGGAGAAGTATATGAAGGCTTGCCAATTAAAAGAATGAGTAATATAAAAGCATCTGTAACAATAATGTATGGTTGTAACAATTTTTGCACATATTGTATAGTTCCTTATGTACGTGGAAGAGAGAGAAGTAGACATCCAAAAGATATTCTGCTAGAAGTTGAGCAACTTGCAAAAGAAGGATATAAAGAAATCACATTATTAGGTCAAAATGTAAATTCATATTTAAGAGCAGAAAAATGGAAAGAGAAAAATATAGATTATAATGGAATAAATTCATTTGCAACATTATTAAGAGCAATAAACAAAATAGATGGAATAGAAAGAATACGTTTTGTATCACCACATCCAAAAGACTTTACTGATGATGTAATAGACGCAATTGCAGAATGCGAAAAAGTATGCAAATTGGTTCATTTGCCACTTCAATCAGGAAGTACAAATGTATTAAAAATAATGAATAGAAAATACTCAAAAGAACAATATCTAAACTTAGTAGAAAAAATGAAAGAGAGAATTCCAAATTTAACATTATCAACAGATATAATTGTTGGATTTGCAGGTGAAACAGAGGAAGATTTTGAAGATACATTAGATGTTGTTAGAAAAGTATGTTTTGAACAAGTATATATGTTTATTTATTCAAGAAGAGTTGGAACACCTGGAGACAAAATGGAAAACCAAGTTCCGGATGAAATAAAACACGCAAGATTTGATAGACTAAAAGAATTAGTTGAAAGCCAAATATCAGAAAATAATAAAAAATATGTTGGAACTATTCAAAAAGTCTTAGTTGAAGGACCAAGCAAAAACAATCCACAATTATTAACAGGAAGAACTGATAGTAATAAAGTAGTGATTTTCGAAGGGAATCCTGAATTAAAAGATCAAATTATAAACTTAAAAATTGTTTCAGAACATATGTGGTATTTAAAAGGAGAAACAATTACTGAATAAAATAATCCAGAAAAGGAGCAATAATCATGGCAGGAATGACAATTGAAAACATTAATAAAGATACATTATCACCAATGATGCAAAAATATTTAGAAACAAAAGAAAAATATAATGACTGTATATTATTCTACAGATTAGGTGATTTTTATGAAATGTTTTTTGAAGATGCAATAACAGCATCAAGAGAACTAGAAATAACATTAACAGGAAAGGATTGTGGTCAAGCTGAACGTGCACCAATGGCTGGAATACCACATCATGCAGCAGAAGTATATGCAGCAAAATTAATAGAAAAAGGGTATAAAGTTGCAATTTGTGAACAATTAGAAGATCCTAAAACAGCAAAAGGAATAGTAGAAAGAGGAGTAATCAGAGTTTTAACACCAGGAACAATTGTAGAAAGCAATTTGTTGGAAGAAAAGAAAAATAACTATATAATGTGTATAAATAAAAGTGGATTATACTTTGGAATAAGTGTATGTGATATTTCAACAGGAGAATTTTATGCAGCAGAAATAAAAGAAGAAAACAATTTTGAACTTCTACTAGATGAAATTGCAAGATTTTCTCCATCTGAAATAATAGCAAATTCTATGATGTTTGAGTGCAAAGAAGAAATAGACAAAATAAGAGAAAGATTTAACATATATATGAGTAGATTTAGTGAAAAATTCTTTTCAGAAGATGAAGGCGAATTAGCATTAGACTATAACATAATTGAAAATAAAAAAGAATTAACAACATTGAAAGAAAGAAAATTGGCAGTAAAATCAATAAATGCATTAATAGAATACTTAAATGAAACTCAAATGACTAGTTTAAAACATATAAACACAATAACAATATATAATTTATCAAAATACATGTCATTAGATGTTAATGCAAGAAGAAACTTAGAAATAACAGAAAAAATGAGAGACAAATCTAAAAAAGGTACATTACTTTGGGTACTTGATAAAACATCAACATCAATGGGAGGACGTTTATTAAGGAGATGGCTAAGTAATCCTTTATTAGATCCAAAAGAAATACAAGAAAGACTTGATAGTGTACAAGAGTTGAAAGATAATATGCTTTTAAGAGGAGAAGTAACAGAAAACTTGAAAAAAGTATATGATATAGAGCGTCTTGCTGGGAAAATGGCTTATGGAAATGCAAATGCGAGAGATATGTTAACATTAAAAAATTCATTAGAAAAATTACCAGAAGTAAAGAAAATTCTAGAACAATGTCAAACAACAAAATTAAAGCAATTATATGAAGATTTAGATGAATTAAAAGATATATATGAATTAATTGATAAATCAATAGTTGAAGATCCACCAATGACGATAAAAGATGGTGGAATAATAAAAATGGGATATGACCAAGAAATAGATACATTAAAAAGAGCTTCAACAGAAGGAAAGACTTGGTTGGCAAAATTGGAAGCAGAAGAAAAAGAAAAAACAGGTATAAAGACTTTAAAAGTAGGATATAACAAAGTTTTCGGATATTATATAGAAGTTTCAAAATCTTTTGTTTCACAAGTTCCAGAAAGGTTTATAAGAAAACAAACTTTAACAACTGGAGAAAGATATATAACAGAAGAACTAAAAACAATTGAAAATCAGATATTAGGAGCTGAAGAAAAAGTAATAAATCTTGAATATAATGCATTTGTAGAAATAAGAACACAAATAGCTCAAAATATTAAAAGATTACAAAAAACAGCAACAGCAGTATCAACACTAGATGTTTTAACAGCTTATGCACAAGTTGCGGAAGATATGAATTATTGCATGCCAACAGTAACGACAGACGGAATAATAAATATAAAAGAAGGAAGACATCCAGTAATTGAAAAAATGTTAGGTAATGGAAGTTTTGTTCCAAATGATACATATTTAGATAAAGAACAAGATAGATTAGCAATAATTACAGGACCTAATATGGCTGGAAAATCTACATATATGAGACAAGTTGCATTAATTACATTAATGGCACAAGTAGGAAGTTTTGTGCCAGCAACAGAAGCACAAATTAGTGTTGTTGATAAAATCTTTACAAGAGTTGGGGCATCTGATGATTTAAGTATGGGTCAAAGTACATTTATGGTTGAAATGATGGAAGTTGCAACAATTTTAAAAGAAGCAACAGAAGACAGCTTGGTTATATTAGATGAGATAGGAAGAGGAACATCTACTTATGATGGACTTTCAATTGCTTGGGCAGTTGCAGAATATATTGCAAACAAAGAAAAATGTGGTGCAAAAACATTATTTGCCACACACTATCATGAACTAATAGAACTTGCAGATAAAATTGAAGGTGTAAAAAATTATTCAATTGCAGTAAAAGAAAAAGGAGAAGATATAGTCTTTTTAAGAAAAATAGTTGAAGGTGGAACAGATGAAAGTTATGGAATTCATGTTGCACGTCTTGCTGGGGTTCCTAAAATCGTAACTAAAAGAGCAGATGAAATCTTAAAAACTCTTGAAAGAAAGAGCATGATTAGTGGACAAAAAGCAGAAAAGGAAAACAAAAAAGTTGTAGAAGGACAATTTGATATGTTTAATTTTAAACTTGCTGAGATTGCTCATGAAATTGATAAAATTGATTTGAATGAACTTACTCCTATTGATGCACTTAATACTTTGGTTAAAATTAAAGAGAAAATGAAATAAAACGAATTGACCAAATATTTCTTTGAAGAATTTGAAAAAGTACTAGACAGACACAAATGAATATAATATACTGAAAGAGTAACCAAAATGTTATCTATCAGAATGCATCCTTTTTGATAGGAAAGAAAAAGAAGGAGAAAAATTTAAATGAGAAGAACAAATGCCAAAATAGTTGGCGGAGTGCTAGTGCTAGCAATAATCCTAGTAGCAGTGGCATATGCAGCGATAACAAGTACACAATTAAATATTAATGGAACAGGAAATGCAACAGCAAACCAAAGTAATTTTAAGGTGGAATTTATAGGAACACCAACAACAGGAGGAAAAGGAACAACAACAGCAACAATAGACTCAAGTGTCAAAACAAATGGAACAGTAACAGTAAATGGATTAACAGCCAAAGGAGATGAAGCAACAGCAACATATACAGTAAAAAATCAAAGTGCAGACTTATCTGCAGATTTGTCTGCAAAAGCAACAAGTTCAAATGAAGAATATTTTGAAGTGCTTTGCACACTTGAAAAAACGACATTGAAAGCACAAGAAGAAACAACATTAAAAGTAACAGTAAGATTATTAAAAACACCAATAGATGAGACAAAGGAAAATTTAAAAACAGATATAGGAGTAACAGTAACAGCAGAACCAAAACAGCCTGGAGAAGAGAAAAATGGAGGCTCAGATACAGTGACAAGCCAAAAGACAAATCCATATTTACCAAAAGGATTTAGAAAAGTATCAGGAACAACATTAGATAATGGTTATACAATCCAAGATAGCCAAGGAAACCAATATGTATGGGTAGAAGTACCAAAAACAGCAGAAGTATATTCAACAGCAGGATTAGAAATAACAGAATTTACAGAAGCTGAATATACAGCAATAGAAACAGATTTACACACATATACAAATGATTATAGAGTATCAGGATGGGAAGATAAATATTATTCTGATGCAACAACAGGATTAACAAGTGAACAATACACTCAATTAAAGCAAAAAATGTTAAAGAGCGTATATCAAAATGGAGGATTTTATATTGGAAAATATGAAACCGGAACAGAAACAGCAAGAATTTCCGGGGATGCATCAACAGCGCCAACAGAAACACCAGTAATAAAACAAAATGTATACCCATACAATTATGTAACATGTAGCCAAGCCCAGACACTAGCAACTACCAAAATGGAATCAGGAGATAGAACAACAAGCTTATTATTCGGAGTACAATGGGATTTAACATTAAAATACTTAGAGACCAAAGGAACAAGCCAAGCAGACTTAAAAACAGATAGTACAAGCTGGGGAAATTACCAAAATAACGCATGGAGTATAACAAATGTAAACTTAAAATATGCAGTATATGCTAATAATTCACTTGGCTCATGGACAACTGCAACTGAAAAATCAAAGACATCTAGTGAAAGTATATTATTATCAACAGGAGCAGACGACTCATTTAGTAAAATGGGAATATATGATTTGGCTGGAAATGAATATGAATGGACTCTAGAATATACCTCTAACACCGACTATCCTTGTGTCCTTAGAGGAGGCCGTTACAGAAATTCAGGCAGTTCTCGTCCAGCGAGCCTTCGTAACGGCAACTTTGCGACCATTTTGCGCGACGATGTTGGTTTTAGGTTAGTACTTTATTAATCGTAGACCTGAGTCCTGTACAGCGATGCACCCAAATGGGCTCGAACAAAGAATTGAATATAGACCATACAAGTATAAATTTTCACTATGTTACTTGGCTTACTTCAAAGCTTAAGAAATTCTAAATTATTTTATGGATCCTTTCCACTAAAGTGAACTCTTACCATAAAATTGCAAAGAATTTCTAAAGCTTTTCCGTGCACATTCGTAACTACATGGAAATTTATATTTGTATATCGAGAGATAGAGGAAACTATCAGGAAAAAATAAGATATCCAAGAAAAAAAGAGGAGTAAATTAAATGAGAAGAACAAATGCCAAAATAGTTGGCGGAGTGCTAGTGCTAGCAATAATACTAGTAGCAGTAGCATATGCAGCAATAACCAGTACACAATTAAATATTAATGGTACAGGAAATGCAACAGCAAACCAAAGTAATTTTAAGGTGGAATTTATAGGAACACCAACAACAGGAGGAAAAGGAACAACAACAGCAACAATAGACTCAAGTGTCAAAACAAATGGAACAGTAACAGTAAATGGATTAACAGCCAAAGGAGATGAAGCAACAGCAACATATACAGTAAAAAATCAAAGTGCAGACTTATCTGCAGATTTGTCTGCAAAAGCAACAAGTTCAAATGAAGAATATTTTGAAGTGCTTTGCACACTTGAAAAAACGACATTGAAAGCACAAGAAGAAACAACATTAAAAGTAACAGTAAGATTATTAAAAACACCAATAGATGAGACAAAGGAAAATTTAAAAACAGATATAGGAGTAACAGTAACAGCAGAACCAAAACAGCCTGGAGAAGAGAAAAATGGAGGCTCAGATACAGTGACAAGCCAAAAGACAAATCCATATTTACCAAAAGGATTTAGAAAAGTATCAGGAACAACATTAGATAATGGTTATACAATCCAAGATAGCCAAGGAAACCAATATGTATGGGTAGAAGTACCAAAAACAAAAGAAGTATATCCAACAGCAGGAATAGGAATAACAGAATTTACAGAAGATAAATATACAGCAATAGAAACAGATTTACATACATATACAAAAGATTATAGAGAGAGCGGTTGGACAGATACATATTATTCAGATGATACAACAGGATTAACCAGTGAACAATATACAGAATTAAAACAAAAAATGTTAAAGAGCGTATATCAAAATGGAGGATTCTATATTGGAAAATATGAAACAGGAATAGAAGATACAGCAAGAACATCATCAACAGCCCCAACAGAAACACCAGTAATAAAACCAAATGCATATCCATATAATTGGATAACATGCAAACAAGCGCAAACATTAGCAAGTAATATGGAACATGGAGATAGAACAACAAGTTTAATGTTTGGAGTACAATGGGATTTAACATTAAAATATTTAGAGAAAAAAGGAGTAAGCCAAGCAGACTTAAAAACAAATAGTACAAGCTGGGGAAATTACATTAATAATGCATGGAATATAACAAATGCAAACCTAAAATATGCTCCAAATGGTTCTGGATGGACAAATGCAACAGAAAAGTCAAAAACTGCTAGTGAAAGAATCTTATTATCAACAGGAGCAAGTGAAAGTTTTAGTAAAATGGGAATATATGATTTTGCAGGAAATGTATGTGAATGGACACTCGAATATACTTCTGACACCAACTATCCTTGTGCCAGTCGAGGAGGTGTTTACAACTTTACGGGCAGTAATCATCCAGCTTCTAAACGCAGCAGCATCACTACGACCAGTGCCTACTACGTCGGCGGTTTTAGGTGCGTACTTTATTAAAAGTAGATCTGAGTCATGTGTAGCGATACACTAAAGGGAGTTCGAAATAAGAATTAAATATATAAATCAGAACGAGAGGAAGACGGGTCACACATGCGAAAGCATAATTGAGAGTCGTCTTCCGAGGATGTAGAATATAGTGTGTGAAATATAAAAAGCACACTATATTTTTTCAAAAAATAGCCTAGTAACGGAGTGAAAATTTATATTTGGATATAATTAATTGTCAAATATTAATGCAACTCCTTGAGCTAAGGCTAGGGAGTTTTATTAGTTGATTTTTAACTTTTAAAAATTCTTCCGAGAAAATGAAATAAAAAGTATTGACAAATGGAAAAAAACATAGTATATTTAAATAGAAAAATTTAGTAAATCTTTTATCAAAGAATTCAAAAAAGCTATCACTCTGGTCAGTGATAGCTTTTTGCTTATAACTTATTAAGCTCTTTTAAAATTTGCAAAATTATGTATAAGCGTATTATCTTTAGTGATTCTTTTAAAAAATAATAAAAAATTCTTCAAACCCCTTGATTTTATGGCAAAAATTGGGTATAATATAAAAGAACATAAAAAAACGCAGAAGAGTAGGAACAAATCCTACTCTTCAATTGTGATATACCATAAAATATAAGGAGGGGCTTATGGCAAAAATAGAAGACAGAGTTGCAGAATTAGTAAAAGACAAAATAGAAAATATAGGATATAACCTATATGATGTAGAATATGCCAAAGAAGGACCAAACTATTTTCTAAGAATCTATATTGATAGTCCAAAAGGAATCGATTTAGATGATTGTGAAAAAGTAAGTAATGAAATAAATGAGATTTTAGATGAAGCAGATTATATAAAGGAGCAATATTTTTTAGAAGTTTCATCACCAGGAGTAGAAAGAATATTGAGAAAAGATGAGCATCTAGAACAAAATATAGGAAAACAAGTAGAAGCAAAATTATTTAAAAAAGATGCTAATGGTCAAAAAGATTATACTGGTGAACTAAAGAAATTTGATAAAGATACAATAACAATTGATGAAACAGTAATAGATAGAAAAAATATAGCACAAATAAAAACAGTGTATAACTGGGAAGAGGAAAATTAAAGAAGGAGAAAGGATTGATAAGAAAATGAAAGCAATAGATAATAAAGAATTAATATTAGCTTTAGAAGAACTAGAAAAAGAAAAAGGAATAAAAAAAGAAGAATTATTAGAGTCAATAAGAACAGCACTAATAACAGCATACAAAAGAAATTTTGATGCATTAGAAAATGTAGATGTAAAAATGGATGAACAAACAGGAGCAACACATGTATATGCAATAAAAGAAGTAATGGAAAATGCAAAAGATGATGCATTAGAAATCAGTTTAGAAGAAGCAAGAAAAATTAACAAAGATTTAGATATTGGTGACAATGTAGAAGTAGAAATAGTACCAAGAGACTTCGGAAGAATAGCAGCACAAACAGCAAAGCAAGTAATAATTCAAAAATTAAGAGAAACAGAAAGAAATATGATATTTAATGAGTATAATGAAAGAAAAGGCGAAATTGTTTCAGGAATAATCCAAAAAGCAGATAAACATATAGTTGTAATGGACTTAGGAAAACTAGAAGGAATCATGTTACCAAAGGATCAAATACCAACAGAACAATATCATGTAAATGATAAAATAAAAGGATATGTAGTAGATGTTGAAAGAGGAGAAAAAGGAGCACCACAAGCAATAGTATCAAGAACACATCCTGATTTTGTAAGAAAATTATTAGAGTTTGAAATTCCAGAAATATATGAAGGACTAATTGAGATAAAAAGTGTATCTAGAGATCCAGGCTTAAGAAGCAAAGTTGCAGTATATTCACCAAATGAAAATATAGATCCAGTAGGTTCATGTGTTGGACAAAAAGGAATAAGAATTCAAAATGTAATAAATGAATTACATGGAGAAAAAATTGATGTAATCGAATGGAATCCAGACCCAAGCACTTTTATAGCAGCAGCATTATTACCTGCTCAAATAATGGCAGTAGATATCAAAGAAGAAGAGAGATTCGCACAAGTAATAGTACCAGATGACCAATTATCACTAGCAATAGGAAAAGCTGGACAAAATGCTAGATTAGCAGCAAAATTAACTAATTGGAAAATAGATATAAAATCTGAAACACAATTTAGAGAAATGCTAGCAAAACAAGCAGAAGAAACAAGTACAGCTGATGAAGAAAACTAATAAAATTAGGAGGATATAGTGAGAGATATACCACAAAGAACGTGTAGTGTGTGTAGAACGCAAAAAAACAAAAACGAATTGTTAAGAATTGTAAAAAATAAAGACAATATAATAAATATTGATGAAACAGGAAAACAAGAAGGTCGTGGTGCATATATTTGTTATAGTATGGAATGTTTGGAAAAAGCACGAAAAGGGCAAAAGCTTGAAAATGCTTTGAAAGTGAAAATAGAAGATAAAATTTATGAGCAAATAAAAAATATAATAGAAAGAAAAAATGGGGGTGATGTTATTGGGTAAGATAAAATTATATGACATAGCAAAAGAATTAAACTTAACCAGTAAAGAAATATTAGAAATAGCCAAAAAGCTCAAAATAGAAGCAAAAAGTCATCTAAGTTCTATAGATGAGGCTGATGCAGTAAAAATCAAAGAAAATGTAAAAGGTTTAAAACCAAAAAAAGAGGAAAAACCAAAAGCAGAGAAAAATGAAACACCAGTTATTATAAGAAGAGAAGTTATAGTAAATGATGGTGTAAATGAACAAAAAGATCATGCCAAAAAAGAAGAAAAGAAAAATAATCATGTGGGTTTTGTAGAAAGAAAACAAAATAAAGACTATAACATTGTATATAGAAATAAACCAACAAAACCAATGACAGTAGATGAATTATTCGGAATAAAGAAAGAACAGAAAAAAGAAGAGCCAAAAGTAGCTCCAAAAGTTGAGGAAAAGGTAGAAGTAAAAGAAAACAATATGGATGTTGAAGTAAAAAAAGAAGTTGTTGAAGAAAAACCACCAGTAGTAGAAAGCAAACCAGAATTTAAACCTGAAAATAGATTTAACCAAAATCAAGGTTCAAATCAAAATAGAAATAATTATAATAATAACAGAGATTTTAGACCAAATAATAAAACTAGATTTAATGGTGATAATAGAAATACACAGCATAATGGAAATAGGAATTTCGATAACAGAAATGAACAAAATAATGGAAACCGTAATTTTAATAGAAATTTTGACAGAAATGGACAAAATAATAACGGAAATAATCCAAGATTTAATAAAAACAAATTTGACAAAAATAGACAAGGTGGAAATCCAAAATTCGGTGGAAACAGACCATTAGATGAAAAGGGGATAGAAAGAAACATCAAAGACATTATGGCTGTAGAAACAATAGAAAAAGAACCTGCAAGAGAATATAATAAAGCTATTGACAAGCAAAAACAAAATAATAAGTTTGATGATAATAGAACCAAAAAAGCAAGTAGAACAAGAAAAAGTGAGCAAAGTGGAGAAATTAATGAACATAAATTAAAAGGTTTAAAAAGAACAGATAGCTTATCAAACATGTTTGATGACCAAGATGGTGGAATGTTAGATTATTATGATTTAACAACACAAAGAGGCAAAAAAGGTAAAAAGAAAGTTGTAAAAGATGAAGAAAACAGAACAAAACAAAAAATCTTTAAACTAGAAGAAATTACAATACCTGAAACAATAACAGTAAAAGACTTTGCTGCAGAATTAAAGAAAACAACAGCAGAAATTATAAAAAAATTACTTGGATATGGAGTAATGGCAACAATAAACAACGAAATTGATTTTGATACAGCAGCATTAATTGCAGACGAATTCGGAGTAAAAGTTAATAAAAAAGAGACTGTGACAGAAGAAGACATCTTATTTGATGATTCTGAAGATAAAGAAGAAGAATTAGAAACACGTCCACCAGTAGTTGTAGTAATGGGACACGTAGATCATGGAAAAACTTCTTTATTAGATGCTGTTAAACAAACACACGTTATAGAAGGAGAAGCAGGAGGAATTACACAACATATAGGTGCATACAAAGTAAAAATAAATGATAGAGAAATAACATTCTTAGACACACCTGGACATGAAGCATTTACAGCAATGAGAGCAAGAGGGGCACAAATCACAGATATAGCAATACTTGTTGTAGCAGCAAATGATGGAGTAATGCCACAAACAGTTGAAGCAATAAATCATGCAAAATCAGCAGGAATACCAATTATAGTAGCTATAAATAAAATAGATTTACCAGACGCAAATATTGATAAGGTAAAACAAGAATTAATGACTTATGAATTAGTGCCAGAAGAATGGGGTGGAGATACTATATTTGTGCCAATTTCAGCTAAAAAGCATCAAAATATAGATCAATTACTAGAAATGGTACTATTAGAGGCAGATGTATTAGAATTAAAAGCAAATCCAAATAAACAAGCAAAAGGTGTTGTAATAGAAGCAAGACTTGATAAAAACAAAGGTGCAATAGCATCAATGCTTGTACAAAGAGGAACACTTGATGTTGGAGATACAATAGTTGTAGGTTCATCAATAGGTAGAATTAGAAGTATGACAGATGAAAAAGGCAAAAAAGTAAAGAAAGCCGGACCATCAACACCAGTAGAAATAATGGGATTAACAGAAGTTCCACAAGCAGGAGATACATTCTACGAAGTAGAAGATGAAAAGACAGCAAAACATTTAATTGAAAAGAGAAAACGTCAAGAAAGAGAAAAAGCAATAAATGCTACAAATAAAGTAACATTAGATAATTTATTTAGCCAGATGGAAACAGGAGACTTGAAAGTACTTAACTTAATTGTAAAAGCAGATGTTCAAGGATCTGTTGAAGCAATAAAACAATCAATGGAAAAATTATCAAATGAAGAAGTAAAAGTAAAAGTTATTCATGCAGCTGCAGGAGCAGTTACAGAATCTGATGTTACACTTGCAAAAGTTTCAAATGCAATAATAATAGCATTTAATGTAAGACCAATGTCAACAGCAAAAGATATGGCAGAAAAAGAAGAAGTAGAAATTAAGCAATATTCAGTAATATATCAAGCAATAGATGATGTTGAAGCAGCAATGAAGGGAATGCTTGCACCAAAATTTGAAGAACGTGTTATAGGTAATGCAGAAGTAAGACAAACATTCAAAATTTCAAATGTTGGTACAATTGCTGGAGCTTATGTATTAGATGGAAAACTAGAAAGAAATGCAGGAGTAAGAGTACTTCGTGATAATGTTGTTATACATGATGGAAAACTTGCATCATTAAAGAGATTCAAAGATGATGCAAAAGAAGTAACAAAAGGATATGAATGTGGTATCCAAATAGAAAAATATAATGACATTAAAGAAGGAGATATAATTGAGGCTTATATCTTAGAAGAAATAAAAAGATAAATGATAAAAAAAGGACCGTCCACAAATTCGCGAAAAAAAGGACCGTCCCCAAATTAGCAAGGAGGAAATATGCCAAAGAATAATAATCGTCAAGGTAGAATTGATGAGGAATTTAGAAAAGAATTAAGCCAAATAATAAGTTTTGAATTAAAAGAACCTAGTGTTACTGGAATGGTAAGTGTAACAAGAGTAAAAGTGACACCAGATTTAAAATATGCAAAAGTTTCTGTTAGTATTTTAAACTCTAAAGATGTTCAAGAAACATTAGCAGGATTAAAAAAATCATCAGGATATTTACGTTCAGAACTTGCCAAAAGGATAAATTTAAGAAATACACCAGAATTAGTATTTGAACTAGATGAATCACTAGAATATGGAGCAAGAATTGATAGCATATTAAATGAGATTAAAAATAAAGAAAATAAGTAGTTTTAAATAAATATATATATTTAGAACTAGAAGGAGAAAAACAATAATGACATTAGACAATATATTGGAAGAAATAAAAAAAGCACAAAAAATAGTAGTGTTAACACATGAATCACCTGATGGAGATGCAGTATCAAGCTCTCTATCAGTGATGCATGCAATTTCACAACTAGGAAAAGAAGTAGATGTAATAATACCTGAATTTTCTAGAGATTTTAAATTTTTACCAGGATCAGAAAAAATATTACAAGAAAGTGAAAATAAAAATTATGATTTAGCAATATCTGTAGATTGCACAGATTTAAAAAGACTTGTTGGCTCAAAAGAATATTTTGAAACAGCAAAAACAACAATAGAAATAGACCATCATACTGTAAATGCAATGTTTGCAGATTTTAACTATGTAGATCCTGTTGCACCATCATGCTGTCAAGTATTAATTGCAATGTTTGAATATTATGGAGTAGAAATTACAAAAGAATTAGCAACATGTATCTTAACAGGAATAATTACTGATACAGGTGGGTTCCAATGGGGAGGAGTAACTCCAGAGACTTTTGAATTTGCAGCAGAATTAGTAAGAAAAGGTGCAAAATTAAAAGAAATTTGCAGAATTGCTTTACGTAAAAAAAGCAAAGCACATTGTGAACTTGAAAAACTTATATATAATAGATTAGAATATTTTGAAAATGAAAAAATAGCACTTGCTTATTTAACACTAGAAGATTACAGTAACCTAAATACTGAAATGGGTGATGATGAAGGACTTGTAGAAATGCTAAGAGATATTGAAGGAGTTAAAGTAGCAGTTCTATTAAAAGAAAAAGAAGGAACAAATGGATTTAAGATTTCATTACGTTCAAATGAAGATGTAAATGTTTCAGACATAGCATTATTATTAGGTGGTGGAGGACATCCAGGAGCTGCAGGATGCTTTATTGCTGGAACAGTTGAACAAGCTAAAAATAAGATAATAAATGCAATCAAACATGGACTAGAAAAATAATTAATTAGTTCATTTATAAGGAACAAATATATGGATGGAATTATAATTATAAATAAACCTAAAAATTGTACATCACACGATATTGTAAAAAAGGCTAAAAAAATATTAAATGAAAAAGTAGGGCATACAGGAACACTTGATCCTAATGCAACAGGAGTTTTACCTTTGCTTATAGGTAAGGGTACTCAAATCTCTAAATACCTAATAGAACATGATAAAATTTATGAAGCGGTTTTAAAACTAGGAGAGAAGCGAGATACGGCAGATATAGAAGGAAAAGTTATTGAAACTAAAAATGTAGAACAAGAAAAATTGAATGAAGAAAACATAAAAAAAGTTCTAAAAAGTTTAATTGGTAAACAACAACAAATACCACCAATATATTCTGCAATAAAAGTAAATGGAAAAAAATTGTATGAATATGCTAGAAGTGGAAAAAATATTCAAGTAGAGCCAAGAGAAATTGAAATATATTCTTTAGAATTGATAAAAGTAGAATTAGATAAAAATGAAATTACATATAAAGTGCATTGTTCAAAAGGAACATATATCCGCACACTATGTGAACAGATTGCAGAAAAACTAGGAACAGTTGGATATATGAAAGATTTGGAAAGAATTCAAGTGGGAAAATTTAAAATAGAAGATTCTATAACAATAGAAGAATTAGAAAATAATATACAAAAAAATTTTATAACAGTAGAACAATATTTTAAAAAATGCCCTAAAATCAATTTAAATGAGAAAAAATTACAATTGTTTTTAAATGGAGTTCAATTAACTTATGATTTTGAGGATGGAATTTATACTATTTATAGTGATGAAAAATTTATAGGAATTGGTAATATAAAAAATAAATTATTAAAACGAGATATTATAATTTAAATATATTTATAATTCATCATGTAGATATTATTAAAATCGTTCAAGAATTTTGGATAAGCCAAACTTCCCACAGAAATTCTAAATTAACAAAATGAGCCTCTTTCACTCAGGCTGAAAAAGTTAATATATAACTATGAAATAAGGCAAAGACCCACTATGGGGATGACCCTAGCTATGTTTTTGCCATGGAATAGTTATATATTAACTTTTCCCCCGTGAACATCCCTCATTTTATTAATTAAAAATTTCTAGTGTTAAGTTTAGATACACAAAATCCTTTCACTTATTTAATAATATCTACATGATGAATATGAAATATAAATATAAAATCTAAAAGGAGGATAAAATATGGAAAAATTTTATGTAACAACACCAATCTACTATCCAAGTGGAAAATTTCATATTGGAACAGCATATACAACAGTACTAGCAGACACAATAAAAAAATACAAAAAGTTAAAAGGTTTTGATACATACATGTTAACAGGAACAGACGAACATGGACAGAAAATTCAAACTGTAGCAGAAAAAGCAGGAAAAACACCACAAGAGCATGTAGATGAAATGGCAGAAATGGCAAAAGATCTATGGAAACTAATGCACATAGATTATGACTATTTTATTAGAACAACAGAACCAAGACACGAAAAAGCTGTACAAGACATATTTGAATATTTTTTACAAAAAGGAGACATTTATAAAGGTGAATATGAAGGTTGGTATTGTATGCCATGTGAAACATATTTTACAGAAACACAATTAGTAGATGGAAAATGCCCAGACTGTGGAAGAGAAGTAAAATTAATGAAAGAAGAAGCATATTTCTTTAATATGAAAAAATATGCAGACAAGCTAATAAAATATTATGAAGAAAATCCAGATTTTATTCAACCTGAATATAGAAAAACAGAAATGTTAAACAACTTTATAAAACCAGGACTTGAAGATTTATGTGTAACAAGAACTTCATTTGATTGGGGAATAAAAGTAAGAAGTAATCCAAAGCATGTAATATATGTATGGCTAGATGCTCTAACAAATTATCTAACAGCATTAGGATATATGCAAGAAGATGATACATTATTTAAAAAATACTGGCCAGCAGATTTGCAAATAATAGGAAAAGATATAGCGAGATTTCACTTAATATATTGGCCAATTTTCTTAATGGCATTAGATTTACCATTACCAAAGAAGATTTTAGTTCATAATTGGATAATGATGAAAGATGGAAAAATGTCAAAATCAAAAGGAAATGTTGTATATCCAGAAAAATTAATAAGCAGATATGGTTTAGATGCAACAAGATATTATTTAATAAGAGAAATGCCAACTTCACAAGATGGTTTATATACACCAGAAGATTTTATAGAAAGATATAACTCTGATTTATGCAATGATTTAGGAAACTTAGTAAACAGAACAATCTCAATGGTTAATAAATATTTTGATGGTAAAGTTCCGGAATTTAATGGAACACCAAATGAAGTTGATAAAGAATTTGAGAAATTTACAATTAATAAACTTCAAAAAGTTGAAGAATTAATGGAAAAATATGATACTTCAAATGCACTACAAGAACTATGGTCTATAATTTCAAGAACAAACAAATATATAGATGAAACACGCCCATGGGAACTTGCAAAAAATGAAGAAACAGAAAAATTACAATCAAGTATGTACCATCTAATTGAAAACATTAGAAAAGTGGGAATAATGTTATTACCATTTATGGAAGAAACAGCTCAAAATATGTTAAGACAAATAGGCATTCCAGAAGAGTTACAAAAATGGGAAAACTTAGAAAAATATGACATATTGAAAAATATAAAAGTAATTGAAAAAGGCGAGCCACTTTTCATGAGAAAAGAAAAAGAAGAAGAATTAGAATATTTAAAAAAATAGGAGGAAAACTGAGCTAACAGTTTGCCCCCTGATATTAGTAAAAGGTGGAAAAATGGACTTAATATCTATAAAAAGAGAATATAGAAATAAAAGAAACACAATAATAGCAATTTTAATATTACTAATAATTATAATAGTACTAATATTTATGAGAGAAAAATGCTTAAAAGCCCAAAAAGAAGAAATATATTTGTCTTATAAAAAACAAATAGAAGAAGCACAGAAAATTCAAGAAGAAAAGGAAGAACAAGAAAGATTAGCAAAATTACCTCAACTAACAGAAGAAGGTAAAAATAATTTAGCAAATATATATCATTCAGAAACAAAAAGAGTATTTTTAACATTTGATGATGGGCCTTCTAAAAAAGTAACACCACAAATTTTAGAAACACTTAAGAAAGAAAATATAAAGGCAACATTTTTCTTATTAGGAAGTAGAGTAGAATTAGAGCCTGAAATTGTAAAACAAGAATATGATGAAGGGCATTTTTTAGCAAGCCACGGATATTCACATATATATTCGCAAATATATTCTTCACCACAAGGACCTTTAGAAGAATATAATAAATGTATAAATGCAATAAGAAATGCAATAGGAGAACCTGAATATAATCCACATTTATTTAGATTTCCTGGTGGATATTGGGGAGGAAAATATGCAAAGATAAAAGAACAAGCAAGTGAAATACTAGAACAAGAGGGAATATTGCATATTGACTGGAATGCATTGACTTCTGATGCAGCAGGAGCGAATACAACAGAGAAGTTTATTTCAGAACTTGAAAAAACAGTGCCAAAACATAATAGTGTTGTTGTTTTAATGCATGATGCAGGAGGTAAAACTGCTACGGCTGAAGCATTACCAACTATTATTCAATATTTTAGAGAACGTGGATTTGAATTTGAAAATTTTTATAGCATAATTAAATAAAAACACGTAAAACTATTGCAAAATGGAAAAAGTATGGTATAATATAAAAGCTATAAGCAAGACAAGAAAGGAAGATTAAGAATGAATTGTAAAGTAGAAAAAACAGAGAAAGCAAATGAAGTAAAATTAGAAATTACAATAGAAGCAGAAAAATTTGAAAATGCAATGAAAAAAGTATATTTTCAAAATGCAAAATATTTTAATATACCAGGATTTAGAAAAGGAAAAGCTCCAATGAATATAGTAGAAAAATATTATGGTGCACAAATTTTCTATGAAGACGCATTTAATGAAGTAGCTACAGAAAGCTATGATGAAGCATTAAAGGAAAATAAAATAGATGCAGTAAGCAAACCAGAAGTAGACATCATCCAAATGGAAAAAGGAAAAGATGTAATTTTCACTGCAGTTGTACAAACAAAACCAGAAGTAAAATTAGGAAAATATAAAGGGATAGAAATACCAAAGGTAGAATATCCTGTAGAAGAAAAAGATATTGAACATGAATTAGGACATCTTCAAGAACATAATGCAAGATTAGTAACAATTGAAGATAGAGCATTAGAAAATGGAGATATCTCAACAATAGATTTTGAAGGATTTGTTGACGGTGTTGCATTTGAAGGTGGAAAAGCAGAAGGACATGAACTAGAAATAGGAAGTGGATCATTTATACCAGGATTTGAAGAACAATTAGTAGGAATGAAAGTTGATGAAGAAAAAGAAATTAAAGTAACATTCCCAAAAGAATATTTTTCAAAAGACTTAGCTGGAAAAGAAGCAATGTTCAAAGTAAAATTACATGAAATAAAGAAAAAAGAATTACCAGAATTAGATGATGAATTTGCAAAAGATGTTAGTGAATTTGATACACTTGCAGAATTAAAAACAAGTATAAAAGAAAAACTACAAAAAAATAATGAACAAAGAGCTAAATATGAAACAGAAGAAAATGCTATGAAAGCTATTTGTGAAAATGTAAAATTAGACATTCCAGAGGGAATGATAGAATTAGAAGTAGATAATATGTTTAAAGACTTTGAACAAAGACTATCATATCAAGGATTAAATATGGAACAATATTTAAAAATGATAGGCAAAACAGAAGATGAAATGAGAAAAGAATATGAACCACAAGCAGTAGATGCAATAAAATCAAGACTTGTACTAGAAGCTATAATAAACGCAGAAAAAATAGATGCATCAGAAGAAGAAGTAAAAGCTAAAATAGAAGAAATGGCAAATAACTATGGAAAAAAAGCAGAAGAATTAAGTGAAAACGAAAACTTAAAGAAATACATAGAAGAAGGAATAAAATCAGAAAAAGCATTAGAATTCATAGTAAAAAATGCAAAATTTGATGAAACAAAAAAAGAAGCAAAAAAAGAGACAAAGAAAACAACAAAGAAAAGCGACAAATAGTAAAAAAAGAAGTTAGGAGGAGTTTTGGTTAGAGCTTTACCTAACTTTTTGCCTTTTTAGGCATATTATAAATAAATCAAGGAGGAAAAATAATGTTAGAAAAAGATAGTTTAGTACCTTATGTTATTGAACAAACAAGTAGAGGAGAAAGATCTTATGATATATTCTCAAGACTACTAAAAGATAGAATAATATATTTAGGAGAAGATGTAAATCCAACAACATCAAGTTTAATAGTAGCACAAATGCTATTCTTAGAATCAGAAGATCCAGACAAAGAAATATTCTTTTATATAAATTCACCAGGAGGATCAATTACAGATGGAATGGCAATTGTAGATACAATGAATTATATAAAATGTCCAGTATCAACAGTTTGTGTTGGATTAGCAGCAAGTATGGGAGCAGTTTTATTAACATCAGGAGAAAAAGGAAAAAGATTTGCAATGCCAAATTCTGAAATATTAATACATCAACCATTAATTGGTGGTCAGGGTGGAGGAATTTCTGGTCAAGCAACAGAAATAAAAATCCATGCAGATCATATGATTAGAACAAGAGAAAAACTTAATAAATTATTAAGTGAAAGAACAGGGCAATCATTAGAAACAATTGAGAGAGATACAGAAAGAGATCATTATATGACTGCAGAAGAAGCTCTAGAATATGGACTTATTGATGGAATAATGAGCAAAAGAAATTAGTTTTTTTAATATATAGCAAATATATTTGAATATTTTATATATAATTATTTCTTAGCCAAAACATATTCTGGGCCTTCGTCGAGGGTCTTGGCTTTATTCAATAATTATATATAAATATTCAAATAATATAGTTATATATAATATTTATAAAAGGAGAATTTAAATGGCAAAAAGTGATACACCTAAAAGTGTAAAATGTTCATTTTGTGGTAAAACACAAGAAAGTGTTAAGAAAATCGTAGCTGGTCCAGGAGTATATATTTGTAATGAATGTATAGGACTATGCAATGAAATAATTGAAAGTGAAATTTATGCTGATGAAGAAGACACTTATACATTAGCAGGCTTAGATAAAATTCCAAGCCCTAGAGAAATAAAAGAAATACTTGATCAATATGTGATAGGACAAGATGAAGCGAAAAAAACACTATCAGTAGCTGTATATAACCATTATAAAAGAATAGCTAATGAAGAAAAACAAGATGATGATGTAGAAATTCAAAAAAGTAATGTTTTATTATTAGGCCCAACAGGATGCGGAAAAACATTATTAGCAAGTACATTAGCAAAAATATTAAATGTACCATTTGCAATAGCTGATGCAACAACACTTACAGAAGCTGGATATGTTGGAGAAGACGTAGAGAACATACTTCTAAAATTAATCCAAGCAGCTGATGGAGAAATAGAAAAAGCAGAAAAAGGAATTATATATATAGACGAAATAGACAAAATCACAAGAAAATCTGAAAATCCATCAATAACAAGAGATGTAAGTGGTGAAGGAGTGCAACAGGCATTATTAAAAATAGTTGAAGGAACAATAGCATCTGTTCCACCACAAGGAGGAAGAAAACATCCACAACAAGAATTATTACAAATAGATACAACAAATATATTATTTATATGTGGTGGAGCTTTTGAAGGATTAGAAAATATAATAAAAGATAGAATTGGTAAAAAATCAATGGGATTTGGAGCAGATATTCCAAGTAAAAAAGATGTTGACAGATATAAAGTATTTGAACAAATATTACCACAAGATTTACTAAAATTCGGAATGATACCAGAATTTATAGGAAGATTACCAATAATAGCAACACTAAAAGAATTAGATAAAGAAGCTTTAATACAAATAACTACAGAGCCAAAAAATGCATTAGTAAAACAATATAAAAAGCTACTAGAAATGGATGATGTAGAATTAGAGTTTGAAAGAGAAGCTTTAGAAGCAATAGTTGACAAAGCTGTTGAAAGGAAAACAGGGGCAAGAGGACTTCGTTCAATTATTGAAGATATAATGAGAGATATTATGTTTGATATACCTTCAAACGAAAAAATAGAAAAATGCATTATTACAAAAGAAACAGTTTTAAATAATGCAGGTCCTAAAATTATTGAAAATCCAAATAAAACTAAAAAAATAAAAACTGAAAGAATATCAGTAGAACAAAAAGAAACAGCATAAAATAAGAAAGAGAGAATTCTAAAAATTAAGAATTCTCTCTTTTTCCTATCTGTTGTTATTTTGTTGTTCATTATTGTTATTATTTTTATTTTCGTTTTTTCTATTGTTGTTTTTGTTTTGTTTACTATTTTTTTCTGACATTGAAAAACACCTCCGTTTCAATTTACAGAAATATTGTGCCCGTGGTAGTAAAGAAATATACAAAATTATTGTATTTCTCTTAAAAAAGATATATAATTATAAAAAATTATTTCAAAAAACTTATATTATAAAGAGGAATTAAATATGGAAAACATAGTAATAGGAATAGAAGGAACAGTAGGAGCTGGAAAAACTTCAATATGTAGAGAATTACTAGATAAAATAGAAAATTCTATAATACTACATGGTGGAGAAATATATAGAGCAATAGTATATGGAATGATGAAAAATAAAATTAAAAATACAAAAGAACTAGATGCGTTTGAAATAATGCAAGGATTAGGAATAGAGATAAAGTTAGAAAACAGAGAAACAAAAATATATATGAATGGCAAAAAAATAAATGAAAAAGATTTACAATCAAAACAAGCATCAATGGCTGTATCAAAAATTAGTAATGTTGCAAATAATGAAAAATTGTATCAATTTGGAAAAGAACTAATAGATGAATTCAGAAAGAAGTATAATATAATATTATCATCAAGAGATATTGTAAAAATGTATCCAGATGTTACATATCATTTTTTTATAGATGCATCAATAGAAGAAAGAACAAATAGAAAATATATGCAATATAATAAAGAGATACCAAAAGAGCAAATAAAAGAAATGATACAAAGTAGAGATGAATTACAAGAAAAATCAGGGTATTATAAAATATATCCACAAACACAAATAATAGATGTAACAAACTGCAAATCTGCAAAAGAATCAGCTCAAATGGTATTAGAAAATATGAAGGAGAAGATTGCAAATGGAATATAAAAATAAAACGTTAGAAAATTTTGAAAAAAAGTTAAAAGAACAAAAAGTTGCTATAATAGGGCTTGGAGTAAGTAATATACCACTAATAGATTATCTTAAAGAAAAAAATGCAAATGTAACTGTATTTGATGATAGAGAAGAAGAAAATGTAGCACAAGACGTAATGCAAAAAGTCAAAGAATATAATTTCAAATATTTTTTAGGAAAAGAAAACTTAAAAAATTTAAAAGGTTTTGATTTAATATTTAGATCACCAAGTTGCTTGCCAACAAAACCAGAGTTACTTGCAGAAAAAGAAAGAGGAGCTATAATTACAACAGAAATAGAGCAACTTATGAAAATGGCACCATGTAAAGTTATAGGAATAACAGGAAGCGATGGAAAAACAACCACAACAACACTAACATACAATATCTTAAAAGATGCAGGATATAATGTTTTTCTTGGTGGAAATATAGGTATTCCACTATTTACAAAATTAAATGAAATTACACCAAATTCGATAATTGTATTAGAACTTAGTAGTTTTCAATTAATGGAAATGGAAGTAAGTCCGGATATTGTAGCAATTACAAATATTACACCAAATCACTTAAATGTACATAAAGACTATCAAGAATATATAGATTCAAAGAAAAATATATTTATACATCAAAAACAAGATGGAATATTAGTGTTAAACGCAGATAATGAACTTACAAGGGCATGTAAAAATGAAGCTCAAGGAAAAGTAATAATGTTTAGTAGTACACAAAAATTAGAAAATGGTTATATAGTAGAGGACGGAATAATTAAGAAGTGTGAAGATGGAATAAGAAGACATATAATTAGCACAGAAGAATTAAAATTAAAAGGAATTCACAATTTTCAAAATGTGTGTACAGCTTTAGCATTAACAGAAAGTTTTGTAAGTACTGATGATGCATTAAAGACAATAAAAGAATTTTCAGGAGTATCTCATAGACTAGAACTAGTACGTACAGTAAATGGAGTAGAATGGTATAATGATTCTGCAAGTACAAGTCCAACAAGAGGAATATCAGCATTAAATGCATTTAATAATAAAGAAATTATTTTAATAGCAGGTGGGGCAGACAAAAACTTAGACTATACACCAATAGGAAAACCAATTGTAGACAAAGTAAAAACATTAATATTAATAGGTCAAACAGCAGGAAAGATATATAATGCAGTAAAACAGGAATTAGAAATACAAAATAAAGAACTAGATATTTATGAGTGTGCAACTTTTGAAGAGAGTATGGTTCTTGCCAAAAAGATTGCTAAGCCTGGTCAAGTTGTATTATTTTCTCCAGCTAGCACAAGCTTTGATATGTTTAAAGACATGTATGATAGAGGAAATAAATTTAAAGAAGCGGTAAATAAATTTTAACAATCCAAAGAGCTATTGACAAAAATCATTTGATAATATATAAATAAACTAGGAGGACAGCATGATATTATATCCAAAAGAATATTTTAACAATGTAAGAGAAATAACTATAGACTTTTTAAATGAAAATAAAATAAATGCTTTAATTTTAGATGTAGATAATACATTAATAGATTATGATAAAAATTTAGCTCAAGAAACAGTTGAATGGGCAAAAGAGTTAAAAAAACAAGGAATAAAAATATATATATTATCAAACTCAAATAAAAAAGAAAAAGTAAAAACAGTAGCAGAAAAGTTAAATGTAGAATATGAATACTTTGGAAAAAAACCATTAAAAAGAGGATTCAAAAAAGTACAAAAGAAATTACAAGAAGAGCCAGAAAATATTGGTGTAGTTGGGGATCAAATATTTACAGACGTAATCGGTGGAAACAGATGTAGAATGTTCACAATATTAGTTGACCCGATAGATGAAAAAGATATATTAATAACTCTAATAAAAAGACCAATAGAAAACATGATTAAAAATAGATATAAACGAATGAAGAGAGGAAATTAAAAATGTATATAAATGACACTAATATATTGTTCTATATGCTAGCTTCAATAATAGGATTAGTAGTAGGACAATTAGTAGATTGGGCAAATGAAAGATTATTAGAAAATAAAAAAATATTTTCAACAGATATATTTAGAAAATATAAAATAGATTTTAAACCTAATTATGTATTAATGATACTTGTAGCAGTAATATACACAGGATTAGTATATAAATTTGGAGTACAAAAGAACTTTGTAAGTAACCTTAATCTAATAAAATATGTAATATTAACACCATTACTTTTATCAGTATTAGTAATAGACTATAAAAAACAAATAATACCAGATAGACTTGTTCTAACAATGGTTGAAATAGGACTTGTAATATCATTTCTATATGGAATTTCAAATGTTGTAATTACAATAGATATGCTATTTGGAATGTTAGCAGGAGCATTAATATTTTTAATAATTTCACTTATTGGAAAATTAATATATAATAAAGATGCAATGGGATTTGGAGATATAAAACTTATGGGAGCAATAGGTTTATATTTTGGATTCACAAACATAATATCAATAGCAGTTATGGCATTCTTAATTGGAGCAATTTCAGCAGTGTTGTTAGTAATAATAAAAAAGAAAAAAGCAACTGAAGATGTTGCGTTTGCACCATTTATAGTTATTTCAGCATTTATAAACATATTTGTACCATTTGAAATAATAATAACAATTTTAAAAACAGTCTTTACACTTGGTATGTATAAAAGATAGGAGAGAAGTTCATGAACCAAAAAATGCAATGGCTTAGAAATCAAATGTTAAGTTTAAATTTGCAAGGAATGTTTGTAACAAATCCTGTAAACATTAGATATTTAACAAATATTCAAGCAGAAGGTATACTTTTAGTAACAAGAAAAGAAAATATTTTTATAACAGATGGAAGATATATCGAAGATGTTCATAATACACTTACATTATTTGATGAAATAGTTGTATATGATGTAAGAGGACTTACAAAAGATGATTTCGAAAATTTCTTTATGTTTTGTGAAAATGTAGGATTTGAAGAAGAACATGTAAGTTATGCAAAATACAAAGAACTTATAAGTAAATATAAAATAAATTGTCTAGTTGAAACAGAAAACATGATAGAAAAGCAAAGAATGATAAAAGATGAAGAAGAAATAGAAAATATAAGGAAAGCATGCAAAATAACAGATGACTGTTTTAATTATATTGTAAATTATATAAAACCAGGAATGACAGAAAAACAAATAGCAAGAGAAATAGATGATTATTATTATAAACATTCAGAAGGCAAATCATTTGAAACAATTGTAGCATCAGGTGAAAATTCGTCTAAACCACATGCGGTACCAACAGATAGGAAAATTCAAGATATAGATATAATAACAATTGATATGGGATGTAAGATAAATGGTTATTGCTCAGATATGACAAGAACTATATTTGTAGGAGAAGTTCCTCAATATGTAAGACCAGTTTATGAATTAGTACTAAAAAATCAAGAACAAGTTTTGAAAGATATGAAAGAAAATTCAAATACCAAATTGATTTCTAAAATGGTTGATAATGATTTTAGACTAAATAATTATAATTTTATCCATGCATTAGGACATGGAGTTGGACTAGATATACATGAGGCACCTGTATTAAGTATTAATTCTGAAAGTTTATTAAAGGAAAATATGGTAGTTACTGATGAACCTGGAATTTATATTGCAGGACGTTTTGGAGTAAGAATAGAAGATACAGTACTTATTGGAAAAGGTGGAGCTGAAGCTCTTACAAAGTCACCTAAAAAATATGTGATTATAAAAAATTAGAATTAGTTATCCAATTAATATATTACTATTCCATTGCAAAAACATAGCTGGGGTCATCCCCATAGTGGGTCTTTGCCTTATTCCATAGTAATATATTAATTTGGAAATAAAGGGAGCAATCCTCACATTAACTAGTAACTAAAAATAAAAGAAAAAGTATTAAAACACTTGATTTTTCAAGCATTATGTTGTAAAATGGAAGAAGTGTAAAAATTATGTAAAGAAAATTGAAAGGAGAATTAACATGGCAGGAGTATACATGGCAGGAGATTTCAGAAACGGAACAACATTTGAAATGGATGGAGGAGTTTTCAGAGTAGTAGAATTCCAACACGTAAAACCAGGAAAAGGAGCTGCATTTGTTAGAACAAAATTAAAAAATGTAATAACAGGAGCTGTATTAGAAAAAACATTTAATCCATCTGACAAATATCCAGGAGCAGAAATAGAGAAAAAAACAATGCAATATTTATACAATGATGGAGATTTATATTATTTTATGGATAATGAAACATATGATCAAACACCATTAAACAAAAGTGATATTGGAGATTGCTTAAAATATTTAAAAGAAAACATGGAAGTAACAATACTTTCATTTAAAGGAAAAGTATTTGCAGTTGAACCACCAATATTTGTAGAATTAGAAGTAGTATACACAGAACCAGGATTTGCTGGAAATACAACAACAACATCAGGAAAACCTGCAAAATTAGAAACAGGATTAGAATTACAAGTTCCTATGTTTGTTAACATTGGTGATATATTAAGAATAGACACACGTACATGTGAATATATGGAAAGAGTGTAATGAAAAATTGGGGACGGTCCTTTTTTTCGCGAAAATGGGGACGGTTCTTTTTTTCACGAATTTGGGGACGGACCTTTAATTTGAAAAAGAGGAGAAAATAGAATGTCAGAAAAAGAATTATTAGAAAAAATTGAAAAATTAGAAAAAAGAATTGCGGAACTTGAAAAAGAAGTTGGATATATAAAAGAAGATATCTATGAGTATGTTGAAGAAGATGATGATGATGGATGTAGTGGACATTGCTCATGTTGCAACGGATGTGAATAATAAGAAATTCAGGAGTCGTCCATATAATTTATCATTATATGGACTATTTTTTAATGGTAATAATATATATATATTATTAAAAATAATTTAAAAATACATTCACAAAAATAATTATTTTTAAAACTTACTGAAAATGGAGGGCTAACAATATGGGATTTTTCGAGAGTGTTGTACTTGTAAACTTAATTACCATAAGTATTATGCTTGTGATAATTAGCAGAAACGTCAATTTGAGTAAACGGGATAAGTCAACTTTAGTTATTATTTATTTAATACTAGGTGTAACATCAGCAATTGAAGGAATAGTTAATTATTTTGAAGAAACTAACTTAAGTCAAGTAGTTAAATTCATTGAATTAACAACAGCAATAATTATTTTGTTTGCTTATATAAATATGTTTAAAAAGTATTTTAAGAACGAAAACATTTTTATTTTAATTGGTATAACAATTTTGGCGATTATAGGAATAGTAACACAATTAGTAAATCCAGAACTCAAAATTTGTTTGTTGTGTATTGTGAGTGCATCTAATTTAGCATATTCATACTATGTTGAAATTTTTATGAATGTGGATTGTTTAACAGAATTACTAAATCAAAATTCATACAAAAATAATTTAGAAGAAATAAAAAAATCAGTAACAATCTTGTTGTTTGATGTAGACGCATTTAAAGAAATTAATGATAACTATGGACATAATTTTGGTGATTATGTATTAGCTATTATTGGAAAAACAATAAAAAAAGTTTATAGCAAACATGGGCATTGTTATCGAATAGGTGGAGATGAATTTTGTGTAATTTTGCCAAGAAGCAAAAAATATTCAAAGTTAAATAGTGACTTTATTCAAGAACTTGAAAAAGCACGTGAAACTGAACCACGGATTCCTTATATATCAATAGGATGTGCTAAGTTTAATCCTAAAAAAGAAAAAGCCTTTGAAGCAATAGAAAGAGCAGATAAAGATTTGTATTTTTGGAAGGAGAAATTAAAAAAGAAACGTAGTAACGAGAGTAAGTGTGAATGATAAATCTAAAGAAGGATTCAAATTGAGTCCTTCTTTTTTTTGCCTAAAGTTTTATAGACTTGCCGACAAATAGTAAAAAAGTATTAAAAATATTGTCAAAAAAAGATGGTTCATGTATAATAAAATTATATTATTGCTATAAAGACTTTTAAGCATAGCAATGGATAGGAGAATTACTAATGAATCTATTATTGAAGCACATTACCAGAAATATGGAAGAAAACATGGGAAGAACATTACTTATAATGCTATCATTATTTATTGTATCTATATTAATAGCCATTATATCAGTAGGTATTTTGTATATTAATATTTTAGATGATGCATTTTCAAAATTAGGATCTTATGATTATGTTGTTCAGAGCACAACAGGAAGAGAATTTACAGATAACACTATAAAAGATATGAAAGAAAAATTTGATATATATGCATTTTCTGATTTAGAATATGGAAGTATACAAGATAAAGATGGAAATTATATATCAGCTGAATTGTTAGGAACTAACATTAAGGATTTAATAAATTTTAAATTCACAGAGATAAATGAAGATAATGTTGAACTAAATGAAAATGAATCACTGATAACTTCAGAAATAGCTGAAAAGTACGATTTGAAAAAAGGTAATGAATTTGAATATTATGGTCAAAATGGTAAAAAAAATATTTTAAAAGTAAAATATATTGTTGAGCCTTTAAGAATGCTTAATGAAAAAATTAAAATCATTACAAATGAAGAAACTTACTTGAAAATTGCGGATGAAGACAACATTTCATATATAATTTTATTTGTAAACAAAAAGAGTGATGATATTACAAGTGAAGAAATTGAAAAAATTGAAACAGAATTAGGAGTAAGTTTTATAGAAAATAATAATACAAATTTAGAAACAACTAAAAGAGAAATATTATATATAGGGGTAATAGTTTCTATATTATTGTTTGCAGTAATATTTGTTTCTTTAAATTCAATAGTAAAAATAATAATAAATGAAAGAATACCTGTAATAGGAACATTCAGAAGTATAGGGATAACTAAAAAACAAATAATATCAGTACTGTTTACAGAGTTACTAATGTATACAATAATACCATCATTATTGGGTGCACTTGCTGGTATTGGCATAATCAAAGGAATTTCTTCATTTACTGAAATGATGTTAAATAGTTTTGGTTCAACAGAAAAGATTAACATTGTAGAATATATATTTCCAATTAGCATGATAACAATAAGTATAACAATATTATTCCAGATGCTTTTATCAATGTCTGAATTAATAAAAGTATCAAGAATGTCAATAAAAGATAGTATATTTAATAATCAAACAAGTAAATATAAATATTCAATAATCAAAATTATTTTTGGAGTATTTTTCTTAACTTTAGGAATTATAACTGTAATGAAGCATAAACAATTAACATATTGGTACTGCTTAACAGGAATATTATCAATCTTTATGTCAATAGCATTGATTGTTCCAACAATTAGTAAACTTCTAATAAAAATATTAGAAAAAAGCAAAAATCCAATAATTATAATGGCAACAAATACTTTAAAAAATAGTAGTTTACAGATAAATACTAACATTATATTTGTAATAACAGTTAGTGTTTCATTAGTCACATATTCATTTTTTAATTATAGTTCAACTATAGAAAAATCAAAACAAAATGCGGTAAATGCAGATTTGTATGTTGAAGAAATAGGGGCTTCATATGACACAATTTATGATAAAACAAATGAATTTTATAAATTAGAAAATGTAAAAAGTGTTTCTTCAATATTAGATATAACTGTAAATAAGGATATATATGATGAAATAAAATTCGCAAATCATAGTATTAAGGAAGTACATCTTGTATATAGTGAAAATTATCAAGACCTAATGAAAGACTGTAATCTGCTAAATGTAGATGTAAATAGTGTTAATAACCTAAAAAAATATGAAATAATAGTTAGTGATTACTATAAAGATATATATGGTTTAAAACAAGGGGATACAATTGTTTTAAAGTGGAAAACAATTGAGGAAAATTTTGAGCCTGAAACACCAATAAACTTAAAGATAGTTGGATTTACAGACTTATCTAAAATTCAAAACAATACAATAATAGTATCAGCTGGCTTAGGAAAAGAATTAAATACATTATTATTTAATGGTTTTTCTAATGCAAAATATTTTATTAATTTAAAAGATAATAGTAGTGAAGCTGCAAGTGAAACAAGAAAAACTATTATAAAAGAGTTAGGAATAAAATCTAATGGAACTACAGGAAATGTATTTACAAAAACAGGATACATTAATAGTGTAAAAGAAAATTCAAAAAGTATGATGAGAGCAATGACAATAACAGTAATAGTAATAGTTGGGCTTTCATTAGTAGGAATAGTTAACAATCAAATAGTAAGCTTTATGGAAAGAAGAAGAGAATTAGCAACTTTGTATTCGATTGCAATGAGTAGAAAACAACTAAAGAATATGATTTTAATTGAAAATATGCTGGCATTTGTGATTTCAACAATAACATCACTTGTATTTTATATAATCATATCAAAATTGGTAGAATATACATTACAAATATTATTAATACCAATTTCTATAAAATTTACAATTAGTGGAGTATTAATATTATTACTCATAGTTACAATGATTTTATTAGAAATACAAAAATCTATGAGAGAACATATAAAAAATATGAATATTGTGGAGGAAATAAAATATGAATAATGATGATGTTATATTAGAAATAAAAGGGCTTAAGAAAACATTTTCAGAAAATGTTGAACAACCTGTAGAAGTGTTAAAAGGAATTAATTTAACAGTAAAAAAAGGAGAATTTATTTCATTGATGGGTGAAAGTGGATCTGGAAAATCCACTTTGCTATATCAAATTGGAGCTCTAGATACTCCAACAGAAGGAGAAATATTAATAGATGGAGAAAATATACATAAAGCAAATGATAAACAACAATCAATAGCTCGTAGAGAAAACATAGGGTTTGTATTTCAGTTTTATAATTTAATACCTAATTTAACTGTAGAAGAAAATATTAAGCTTCCAGCAGTTATTGCTAAAAAAGACAAATCAGAATATCAACAAAACTTAGATTATTTATTAAAAACAGTTGGACTTGAAGATAAAAAAAATTGCTTACCAAAACAACTTTCTGGAGGTCAACAGCAAAGAGTAGCAATTGCTAGAGCATTAACTATGAACCCTAAATTAATATTAGCAGATGAGCCTACAGGAAATTTAGATAGCAAATCAACAAAAGAAGTAATGAAGCTATTTCAAAAGATAAACCAAGAAAAAGATGTTACAATAATACAAGTTACTCATTCAAAATCTGTAGCCAAATACTCAAGTAGAATAGTTTATTTGAAAGATGGACAACTAGTGATGAGTGAGGAGGATGAAGAAATATAATGAAAAAAACAAAAAAGATTTTTTTAATAATATTATTAGTAACAATACTAATTATTTACTTAATAAGTTTTAATATATTTGGAAATAAAGAAAAAACACTAGTAGGAGAATCTTTAAGTAATGTTATTACTACACGTCCACGCTTAGAAGATGATTTTTATGATTATATTAATTATGAATATTTAAGTAAAGACAATCTTGGGGAAGACGAAATTTCAAATTATGCAACAGATAAAACAGAAAAAATTGAAGAAGAGAAAAAAATAATTATTGATGAATTATTAACAAGCAAAGGAACTATCGAAACAAAAATAAAAAATTTTTATGACAGTTTCACAAATAGAACAGAAGAAGATTCTATAAAAGAGCTAAAAAAGTACATAGATAAAATGAATAGTTCTCAAAATATAGAAGAATTTGTGAATAATGCAATTGATGAAAACTATAAATTGAGTACAGATATATTATTATCACCTTGTATTTTATTTAATCCTCAAGGAGAGAGTGAAAAATATTTTGGACTTGACTTGATCACATATGATTGGGACAACCAACAAAGTTTTTATACAACTGAAAATTATGATTCTAAAATAAGAATGTATAAAAAATATGATATTCAGTTATTAAAAAAGTATGGATATTCGTCAAAAGAGGCTATTGAGATTTCTGAAAGAGTACAAGAAATGTATAAGGAAATTTCAAGATTTTCAGAAATAAACCAAAACAAATTGCTAGATAAAGGTTTTAAAACTTATAAGATTAAAGATTTACAAGAGCTGTTAAATAACATACCAATAAATACAGTAATTAGTTACTACTCTGAGTTTTTTGACAAAAATAATGAAATAATGGTTGTAGATATTAATCAATTAAAAATGATAAATGAGTACTTAAGAGAAGAAAATTTAGAGACATTAAAAAATTATGCCGAACTAAAAATACTTACAACATATTCAAATTATATTAGTGATGAATATTCTAAGATATATTTAGATTATATGTATGAATCACAAAATTATCTAAATATAGAAAAATATACTACTCAGGAAATTGGATATAAGTATATTTATTCATTTTTCCAAGATACAATAATACAGAAATTTGAAGAAAAATATTTTAGTGCTGAGCAAAAGGAATTTTATACAAATTTAATAAAAGAAGAAATAGAAGCATATAAAATTAGAATAAAAAATGAGAACTGGTTAAGTGAAGAAACAAAGCAAAAAGCATTGAAAAAAATGGAAAATATTACATATACAGTAGGGGTTCCAGAAAAATATGTAAAAGTTGAAAACAAGTACAAAATAGATACAAAAGATTCATTTATGACTAATGTAATAAATATAAAGCAAAATTTAAAAAGTGAGAAAATGAAACAATACTTATTAGATAATATTTCTTATAATGAAGCTGGAACAGATCCATTAATTGTTAATGCATTTTATTATCCTAACAATAATAGTATAAATTTATTATTGGGATACATATATTCTATAACCGAATCTTTTGGACTAGAAAATGCAGATTTATATGATAACTATTATAAAATTTTAGGTACAGTTGGAGCAACTGTAGGACATGAATTATCTCATGCATTAGACACTTCAGGCGCCCAATATGATGAAAAAGGAAACTATATAAATTGGTGGACAGAAGATGATGAAAACAACTTTAAAGCTTTAACTAGCAAGGTAGTAAAATATTATGAAAAATATGAACAATTTGGAGATACAACAATTGATGAAAATGTTGCAGACTTAGGTGGAATGTCAATTGTAATTCAGATTGCTGAAAGCAAAAATGCAACAGAAGAAGACTATAAGACATTGTTTGAATTTTATGCAAAAGATTGGGCTGCACAATTCACATCAATTTATAGAGAATATTTATTGAAAGAAGATTCACACTCTCCTAATAAAAATAGAGTAAATGCAATACTGTCTGTTTTAGACAAGTTTTATGATATTTATAAAATTCAGGATACAGATAAAATGTATGTAAAACCTGAAGACAGAGTTGCAGTTTGGTAAAAAGGGAGGTGAATAAACATGGGATTAGGCAAAAAGATAGGAATAGCAGCAGTTGTATGTACAGTTTTATTTATCATATGTTGTATTATTATTATGGTACAGAAACCAGAGATAAGACCTGAATTTTATGATCTAATATATACTGATCAAGAACAGGCTATGCAAATTTATAAAGAAGATTTTAAAAACAATACTTCTACGTTATTTAAAATTGCAGATACTGGCTCAAGTATCATAGCTGCTGCAGGAGCAATATTAGCTATAATTTCTATTATTAAGATGGTAAAAGGCAAAGAAAAAGGAATAATAATTCCTATTTTAACGATTATAATTATTGCAGTTTTTTATTTCATAGTAAGCCTTAGCATTATGGATATGGGAGCACTTATGAATTCTGCTATGAATAATATACAATAGTATTATACATATAAAATTAAAATAAAAAAACAAGTAAATGACTTTTTATCTTTTACTTGTTTTTTTGTGCAAACTCATAACATTAAATTAATTAAAAAAATTGCCAATTTGTCACGGAAAAATTGACAAAGAATATAAATTTAATATATAGTATATGATATAATAAAAAAACAAATTAGTAAAAGGAGAGAAAATAATTATGGAGGAAAACAAAAGTAAGAATACAAAGTTAATAATCATTATTGGAATAATTGTTTTATTAATTGTTGGAGGAGCAATAGCAATTAACAATAAAGGTAATAATAATTTAGGGGGTGATAATATTTTTGCACAAAAAGATAAAGACGAAGTAAAAATAAAAGAAAGCGAAACCAAAAACATTAAATACACCGAATTTAATAATGGTTTGATTAAAATGAAAATACCAGAAGGATGGAAAGTAGATGTTATAGGAGACTATATCCATTATACAATTAAAGCATACAATCCTGAAAAACCTACTTATCAATTTTTCTTTAACTTAAAGACAGAAGGATATAATAAATCTGAAGAAGCCAAAGCTTTCCAACAGAGATATTATCCAAATAGTATTTTTGCAAAAACCTCAGTAATAGCAGATAAAACAACAGAAGGATTTTATAAAATATTTAATGATCAAGGAGCTTTAAATAATACTGCATCATTTACATTTCCAACTTTAACAGACTTCACTGTTATTGAAAAATTAGGAGCTGGATTAGTTGGAGGAGATGTATTAAGAGCATCATTCAAAGATGCAGACGGAAAAGAAGCAGAAGGATTATTTACAGCATATGTGTATGATCCGGGTCCATACTATGTCTATGAAAATATAGTTTCTGGAAAGCAAATAGACATATATTATTTAAATGTATATGATGCGATTTTTATTACAGCACCAAAAGATGAATTTATAGATTGGGAAGAACCTTTAACTACTATAGCTTCTTCATTGGAATTTACTGATACTTTTTTAAATAGTTTTAACAGCCAACAAGATGCAGTAATGAAAAACTTCCAAAGTGTTAGAAATATATGTAATCAAATAACAGATGGAATTATGGATTCTTGGGAGAAAAGAAGTGCTAGCTATGATATAATGAGTCAAAAACAAAGTGATGCAACACTTGGATATGAAAGAGTATATGACACAGAAACTGGTGACATATATAAAGCATATAATGGATTTACAGATGATTATGATGGTCAAAGATATAAATCAATAACAGAAGATATGTATACTAAAAAGACCAGTGGTTATATAGAAAAGAATTATTAAACGAAATACTAGCTGAAACAGGCTAGTATTTTTGCTTGATTATGGAAACATAAAATGATATAATACTTCTGACAGTAATAATAAGATATTAAGAAATGGAGCTAAATATTGTAAAATGAGTAGAAAAAATAGAATAAGAATATTCAAAATTATATTGATATTTATTACTATAGCAATGTTGATTGGAATGCTAATATATTTATTTCCAATAATGAAAGACTTATCAAACATAGAAGGGCAAAAACTATTTAAGCAAAAAGTTGAGAACTCAGGGTGGTTAGGGATGTTAACATTATTTGAATTGCAAGTTGCACAGATTTTTTTAGTTATATTACCAGGTGAGCCTATAGAAATTCTAGCAGGAATGTGCTATGGAGCTTGGGGTGGAACGATATTTATCATGGTATCTGCTTGTATAATATCAACAACTATATTTTTTCTAGTAAGAAAATGGGGCAAAAAGTTTGTATTAAGTTTTTGTGATGAAAAAAGAGTAGAAAAAATAGAGAGTAGCAAGTTGTTTCAAAATCCCAAAAAAATAGAAAAAATATTACTGATATTGTTTCTTATACCAGGTACACCAAAAGATTTATTGGTATATATATCAGGATTATTACCAATTAAACCATCAAAGTTTATTGTAATATCAACGCTTGCAAGGTTTCCATCTATTATTTCATCAACATTGGCAGGAGATAGTTTAGCAATAGGAGACTGGAAAAAAAGTATTATGTTATATGCAATAGTGCTTTTGATTGTTGGAGTTATTATATTTTTTGTAGATAAATTCGATAAAGAAAAGGTAACAAAAGAAGCAATTAATACTATAAAATAATTAATATTAAATAGGCATACAGTTTTAGAAAAATTAATAAATAGAAAGGGAGGAAAAATGTTTAAATTACACTCAGAATATAAGCCAACAGGCGATCAACCACAAGCAATAGAATATCTATCAAAAGGAATAGAAAAAGGTAAGAAATTTCAGACACTTCTAGGTGTTACGGGTTCAGGAAAAACTTTTACTATGGCGAATATAATAGAAAAAACACAAAAGCCAACTCTTGTTTTAGCACATAATAAAACATTGGCAGGACAACTATATTCCGAATTCAAAGAGTTTTTTCCAGATAACAGGGTTGAATACTTTGTAAGTTATTATGACTATTATCAACCAGAAAGCTATATTGCACAAAGTGATACATATATTGAAAAAGATGCATCAATAAATGATGAAATAGACAAGTTGCGTCATTCTGCAACATTATCACTATTTGAGACAAGAGATGTAATAATTGTAGCATCAGTATCATGTATATATGGGTTGGGAGATCCAGAAGATTACCAAGAAATGATGTTATCATTAAGACCAGAGATGGAAAAATCACGAGAAGACATAATGAAGAAATTAGTAAACATGCAATATTCTAGAAATGAAATAGATTTTAAAAGAGGAACTTTTAGAGCAAAAGGAGATATTTTAGAAATATATCCATCATCACAAAGTGAATCTGCATTAAGAGTAGAATTCTGGGGAGATGAAATAGAAAAAATATCAGAAATAAATCCATTAACAGGAAAAGCAACAGGAACAAGAATGCATGTCCTAATACCACCAGCATCTCAATATGTAACAAACAAAGAAAAAATGGAAAGAGCAATAGTAACAATTGAAGAGGAATTAGATGAAAGAATAAAATATTTTAAATCTCAAGGCAAATTGATAGAAGCTCAACGTATTCAAGAAAGAACAAATTTTGATATTGAGATGATGAAAGAAACAGGATTTTGTCAAGGAATAGAAAATTATTCAAGACATATAAGTGGAAGAAAACCTGGAAGTCCACCATTCACATTATTTGATTATTTTCCAAAAGATTTCTTATTATTAATAGATGAATCACATGCAACAATTCCACAAGTAAGAGCAATGTATAATGGAGATAAAGCACGCAAAGATTCACTTGTAAAATATGGTTTTAGATTACCATCAGCTTATGACAATAGACCTCTTACATTTAATGAATTTGAAGAGAGAATAAATCAAGTAATTTTTGTGAGTGCAACACCTGCAGATTATGAAAAAGAACATTCAAAAGACAATGTTGTAGAGCAAATAATAAGACCTACAGGTTTATTAGATCCAATAATAGAAGTTAAACCAGTTGCAAACCAAATAGATGACTTGTTAGAACAAATTAGAATAAGAGTTGAAAGAAAAGAAAGAGTATTAGTTACAACATTGACAAAAAAGATGGCAGAAGATTTGACAGAATACTTGAAAAGTTTAGATATTAAAGTAAATTATATACATTCAGACACAAAAGCTCTAGAGAGAATGGAAATAATAAGAAAGCTTCGTCTAGGAGAATTTGATGTGCTAGTCGGAATAAATTTATTAAGAGAAGGACTAGATATTCCAGAAGTTTCATTAGTTGCAATACTAGACGCAGACAAAGAAGGCTTTTTACGTTCAGAACGTTCATTAATTCAGACAATAGGGCGTGCTGCAAGAAATACTGAAGGAACTGTAATTATGTATGCTGATGAACTTACAGATTCTATGGAAAAAGCTATAAAAGAAACAAATAGAAGACGTGAAATACAGGAGAAATACAATAAAGAACATAATATAACACCAAAAACAATAAATAAATCTATTAGAGATTCAATAAGAGCCACAAAAGTTGAAGATGTTGGAATTGAATTTAAAATGGAAAATGAGGATGACATTAAAGCTACAATAAGTAAATTAACTGATGAAATGCTTGAATATGCTAGTAAAATGGAATTTGAACAGGCAGCAGAAATTAGAGATAAAATTAAGGAATTAGAGAAATTATTGTAAAATCTTGAAAAAATGCTAAAATGTGGTATAATTAAGTTATGACAACCTAATAGGAGGTGTAGATATGCCAGAAGACAATATCCGTGAACAGAAGCGGAGAGAGTGCGAGAAAGAGTGTTTGAGATGTCAGCAGGAATATCAAGAGAGTTATCCCTATGATCAGACCCTGACAGGGCTTTTGAATCGTTGCACAACATGTAGCAATGGTTTAAAGCTCAAGCAACTTGATCCACCTAAAAACCGTGGAAGAGTAGGAAACTGGCAACCGTGGTAGTAAAATAAAGCTACCATACAGAAGAAGCTATAGTGAAAACTATGGCTTCTTTTGGTATTTATCAAAGAACAAAGCGACATAGTCGCCCTTTGTTCTTGTATAGGAAAAATCGAAGATTTTGGATATACAACTAAAAAAGAAAAGCAACGACAAAAAACCTTATTAAGATAAGACAAAATGGTAAAATATGTAAGTGAAATTAATTGCCATCGTATTTATATTCAATACCAGTATATCCGATGAAATATACAGGTTTCATTAAGCCACCACTAGAGAAGAAAAATAAAAGGCACTAATTCAAATTAGTGCCAGAGTGAAAATTTTAATTTTCACTTTTCTTGTTTTGTAAAAAATTGAAATATTTTAAGACAAAAGAATAAAACTATGCTATAATAATTTAGAACTTGTAAAGGAAAGAGTGATGACAATGACAGAAAGGCAAATAATAAATTTGATAGAAATAACATTAAATGAAAAAATGGAACAGAATGAAAATTTTATCAGATACTCTTTTTATGAAGTAAATATCAAATATTGTTTAAAAGGAAATGAAATAGAACAGTTTGTAAAATAGATATAAAAATATAGCAGGTAGTCTAGCAAAATATCCAAAAACAAATGGAGCAGAACTTGCATATAAAATACTTTGTGCAAAAAGAACTCTAATAGCTGAAGAACAAGATAAAGAAGAAAAAAGATTAATTGAAGCGAATAAGAAAAGTGATTTTTTGTCAAAAATAAAAGAACTGTTTTTGAATCTTAAAAGATAAAATAATACTAGCTGTAAAAGGCTAGTATTTTGCTTTATGTTGAAAAAAAACGAAAAATCTGTTATTATAGTGTAGACAAATAGAAATTATAACAAAATCAAAAATAAAAAAGGGGTAAATATGACACAGACTCAACAAACCGTATTAGCATTGGCAATATATACAATATGGATAACACTATTATATATAAGAATATTTGATAAAACACTAAAAAAATA
>CAKOXV010000009.1 GCA_934130355.1 uncultured Clostridia bacterium | reverse complement strand
AATTTTATATATTATAAATTTTTTTAACTTTTTTCATTTTTTCTATTGACAACATATAGTTAGTCTCTTTTGGCACTTTAAGATTTTTTATACTCAAGTTTAGATGTACAAAATTCTCCATTATTCAATATATACATATAAGCTCAGCAGTGCTATTAATCATCTTGTGGTAGGGCATATTTTTAAGTAATTAATTAGTAATAAAAAAGTACTTAAACTCAAAATAAGACTTGAAAAAAATGCAAATACAATATATAATAGTACCATGGTATAGGGGACCTCTAATGAGAGGAGAAAAATTATATGCCAATTAAAATGAAAGAGTTACCAGAAGCAGAAAGACCATATGAAAAATTAGAACAGTATGGAGAAAAAACATTAACAAATGCTGAGTTGCTTGCAATAATAATTAAAACTGGAACAAAAGAAGAAACAGCAGTAGGTTTAGCACATCAAATTTTGAAATTAAATACTGATAAAAAAGACGACTTGAATTTCTTGAGAGAATTAACAGTTGAGGAATTCATGAAAATAAAAGGTATTGGAAAAGTAAAAGCAATTCAATTAAAAGCGATTTGTGAATTGGCTACAAGAATGAATATGGTAACAAATTATAAAGAAATACAAATACTAAAACCTTATGATATTGCTGAATTATTAATGCAAAAAATGAGATTTGAGAAACAAGAAATACTAAAGGTAGCTATGTTAAACAATAAAAATAAATTAATCAAAATTAGAGATATTGCTATAGGTGCAGGAAATTTCGCAACTGCTACAATAAAATCAATATTAAATGAAGCAGTAAAAATAGAAGCATCAAAAATAATATTAATACATAATCATCCATCAGGAGATCCTACGCCAAGTAATAGTGATATTGAATTTACTAAAAAAGTTGAACAAGCATCAGAAATACTAGGGATACAACTATTAGACCATATTGTAATAGGAAATGCAAACTATGTAAGCATTTTTAGTCAGAGAGAAAAATTGTGAAATGAAAGGAAAGAGATTCAATGAATTTTTTGTCATTTAATTCTAGAGATATAGGAATTGATTTAGGAACAGCAAATATTTTAGTAACAATTAAAGGTAAAGGAATCGTTTTGAGAGAGCCTTCAGTAATATCTATAAATACTAAAAACGGAGCAATAATTGCAACAGGTGTAGAAGCAAAAGAAATGGTTGGAAGAACTCCAAAGGAAATCAATGCCATAAAACCACTAAAAGATGGGGTAATAGCTGATTTTACGGCTACAAAATTGTTATTAAAAAATATATTAGAAAGAGTTTGCAAAAGATATAATGCAATTAGGCCTAGAGTAATTGTAGGTGTTCCATCTGGAATAACAGAAGTTGAAGAGAGAGCTGTTGAAGAATCAATAATGAGAGCTGGAGCAAGAGAAGTATATCTTATTGAAGAACCAATGTCTGCAGCAATAGGTGCTGGAATAGAAATAGAAGAACCAAGTGGAAATATAATAGTAGATATTGGTGGGGGAACAACAGAAGTTGCTGTAATTTCTCTTGGAGGAATTGTAATAAGTAATTCTCTTAGAGTTGCAGGTGATGAACTTGATGAAGACATTGTTAATTATATAAAAAAGGAATTAAATCTTGCAATTGGAGAAATAACTGCAGAACAAATAAAAAAAGAATTAGGATGTGCAATGCCATTAATGACTGAAATGTCAATGGAAGTCAAAGGAAGAGACTTAAGCAGTGGGCTACCTAGAACAGAAATAATAACATCAACACAAGTGGAAGAAGCAATGAAAGAATCAATAACAAAAATAGTAGAAGTAGTAAAAACTACTTTAGAAAAAACACCACCTGAATTAGCATCAGATATTATGGAAAAAGGTATAATGCTAGCTGGTGGAGGAGCATTAATAAAAAACTTAGACAAATTAATAAGCATGGAAACAGGAATGCCAGTTTATATAGCAGAAGAACCATTAGATTGTGTTGTAAAAGGAACAGAAAAGACATTACAAGATATTGAAAAACTAAGAACGGTTTTATTAAATTCAAGAAAGAGAAGATAGTATATGGAAAAAGAGAAAAAAGGTGGAATGGTAGGTGTAATAATAACAATAATAATTTTAATATTATTAGTTATAGTTACAAATACCAATTCTGGAAACATATCTATAATTGAAAACATTGCAAGTGGTATAGTAGCACCAGTTGAGAATGGATTAACATATTTAAAAAATAAATTGAATAACAATGACAAATTTTTTGAAAATATAGATGAATTAAAAAGCGAGAATTCAACTTTAAAACAAAAAAACAGTGAGTTAGAGCAACAATTAAGAGAATTTGAGATTGTAAAAAATGAAAATGAGCAACTTAAACAACAATTAAATCTTGCAGAAAAGTATGGAAGTTTTACTACAGTTCCAGGAAGCGTAATATCTAGAGATATTAGCAATTATTCAAAAGTGATTGTAATAAATGTTGGAAGTGATAATGGGATAAAAGAAAAAATGACAGTCATTGCTGATGAAGGACTTGTTGGATATGTTGTTTCTACAACTAATAAAACAGCAAAAGTTCAAACAATCATTGATAGTGCTAGTAATACAAGTTGTTTAGCAAGTAGTACAAGGGATTTGATGATTTGCAAAGGAACAATAGAAAATAAAGGTCAACTTAGTGCATCTAATATAGCAACAGATGCTAGAATAATTCAAGGAGATAGTGTAGAAACATCAGGACTAGGTGGAATTTATGTAAAAGGAATTCATGTTGGCAAAATCAAAAAAGTAAATGCAGGTTCAAATAAAACAGACTCTTATGCAACAATAGAAACTGCTGTAGATTTTGAAAAGCTTGAAACAGTTCTTGTTATAACAAATTAAAAAGGATAGAAAAGATGAAAAAATTTTTAATATATGTAGGAGTTAGTATTACTTTTATATTAATTTATTTTTTACAAGTAATATTTTTTAGTGGATTCACAATTGCAGGAGTAATGCCAAATATTTTTATAATTTTAATGCTATATATAGGACTATATATGGGCAGAGCAAGAGGAGTAAGTTATGGAATAGTGTTTGGAATTTTCATTGATTTATGGACGGGAAAAACATTAGGATTAACATCTATAGCATTAGCAGTAATAGGATTAATTAGCGGAATTTTAGACAAAACATTTTCAAAAGATAGTAGATTAATTATATTATTAATGGGAATTGCTTGTACAATTATTTATGAAGTAATGCTTTATTTTATGCAATATCTAATATTGGGGATAAATTTTGAAATAATGCAATTTATAAAGATATTAACAATAGAAACAATTTATAATGTATTAATAATTACAATTTTATATCCTTTAATGAAATTAACAGGTTATGAAATTGAAAGTGAAATAAAAGGAGATAAGATATTAACAAGATATTTTTAATAAGAAAGTTGGTGAAGAGTTGAACAAGAAAATAAACTTTGATAAAGGAACATCATTTGACAATGACACAGGAGACGAAAAAACCAATTTTAGATTTAATATTATTACAATGTTGGTTTATATAATTGGAATAGTATTACTTGCTCAATTATTCAACCTTCAAGTTGTAAATGGAGAAAGCTATAGAGAGCAGTCAAATACTAGGCTATCAAGAGTGACAGAAATAAAAGCTGCAAGAGGTTCAATTTATGATAGATCCGGAAATGAGCTTGCAGGAGTAAAAACACAAAATAATATAGAAATGTATAAAACAAATATTTCTGATGAAGAATTAAACAATTCAATTTTAAATTTAATGAATTTGTTAGAGAAACATGAGATTTCAATCGGAAGCTCTTTCCCAGTAAAAATAAATCCGTTTGAATATACAATAGATGGACAAAATTTAGCTGATTGGAAAAAGAAATATAAATTATCAGAAGATGCAAGTGCAGAAACAGCGTTTTACAAGTTTAAGGACAAATATAAAATAACTACAGATAACATTGAAGAAATACAAAAAATTCTTACAATTAGATATAAAATCACAACAACAGGATATAGTGCTACAAAATCAATCACAATAGCAACAGATGTAAATGAAGAGATAGTTGCACAAATTAGTGAAAGAAACAGTGACTTTCCAGGAATCAGCATAAAAACAGTAGCATCAAGAGTGTATTTAACAGGAAATCTAGCTGCACATGTAATTGGATATACAGGCAAAATTAGAGAAGAAGATTATGAAGCTCAAAAAGATATTTATAGTATAGATGATACGGTTGGAAAAACAGGTATAGAATATTTATTTGAAGAACAATTAAGAGGACAAAGTGGTGAAAAACAGGTAGAGATGTCAGTTGATGGAACTATTACAGGAGAATATGTTTCAAAAAATGCAATTGCTGGAAGTGATATAGTTCTTACAATAGATTCAAACTTGCAACAAGTAGCACAAGATGCTTTAGAAAATTGTATTAATAAAATAAGAGATGGAGGATTTTCACAAACATATGATGCTCAAGGTGGTTCAGTAGTTGTTATGAATGTAAATAGTGGCGAAGTTCTTGCAACAGCAAGTTATCCTACTTATGAACCACAATGGTTTGTTGGGGGAATATCACAAGAAAATTGGGCATATTTAAGAGATGATGAAAGACATCCTCAATTAAATAAAACAATTCAATCAACTTATGCACCAGGTTCAATATTTAAAATGGTAACAGGAATTGCAGGACTTGAATCAGGTGCAATAACATCAAAAGAAAAAATTAATGATACAGGTATTTATACAAAATATAAAACAGCATTAAAAAATGGATTTAAGTGTTGGTATTATACAAGTTATCATAGAGGACATGGATATTTAAATGTAACTCAAGCATTACAACATTCTTGTAACTATTTCTTCTATGAAACTGGTGATAGAATGGGAATAGATACTTTATCAAAATATGCATTACATTTCGGACTAGGAAAGAAAACAGGAATAGAATTGCCAAATGAAAAATCAGGTGATGTAGCATCAAAAGAAACATACTCAAAAATCAGACCTGGAAAAACAATGGGACCAGGAGATGTGCTAAATGCTTCAATAGGGCAAGGAGATAACAACTTTACTCCAATGCAAATTGCTAAATATATTTCATCAATTGCAAATGGTGGAACAGTAGTACAACCAACAATTATAAAATCTGTATTAAATTCAGATGGCACAGAAATTTCAAAAGAACAAATAAGAAAATATACTAATGAAAAATTAGGAATAGAAGAAACTGATGATGGAATAGAAATAAGCGATGAAAGCATAAGTATTGCAAGAGAAGGTATGAGAATGGCTGCAAGTGAAGCAGGAGGAACAGCATATAATGTTTTTAAAAGATTTAACATAGAAGTTGCTGGAAAGACAGGATCTGCAGAAGCTGGCCAAGATAAAGATGGTAATGACATTGTAAATGCATGGTTTGTATGTTTTGCACCTTATGATGAACCAGAAGTAGCTGTTGTTGTAATGATAGAAAATGGTGGACATGGAAATTATGCTGCAGAAGTTGCAAGAGATGTTTTAACACAATATTTTGGAATGAATGAAACAACATCAGTAGAAGAAAGTACATCAGCAATACCATATACAGAACAAATTAGATAAGCTCTAAAAAAGGAAGGATGTTGAAAATGAATAATATTAGTATAAATTTAAAAAAAGATGTAGTGCTAATTAAAATAGATGATAATGCTCCTCAACGTAAAATAGTGCCAGAATTGTCAAGAAAATTAAAAGAACTAAAAAAGATGTATCAAGATGAAAAAACTCCAATAAGAGTTACTGGAAAGGTTTTGACAAATAAGGAATTAGAGGAAATAAAAAAGATTATAAAAAGAGAAATAGATGTCGAAGTAGAATTTGACACGCCTACGACCTTAGGGCTTCACAGTATTACAAGAAGTTATAAAAGAGATGTATGGAAATCAGAGACTACATTTCACAGAGGCTCTTTACGTTCAGGACAAAAACTTGAAGTAGAAGGAAGTATTGTTGTAATAGGAGATGTTAATTCAGGCGCAGAAGTTATTGCTGCTGACAATATCGCTGTATTAGGAAAATTGAGAGGGTTGGCACATGCAGGTGCTAAAGGTAACAAAGAGGCAATTATTGCTGCAAGCACATTAGATGCTGTACAATTGCGTATTTCAAATATAGTTAGAGAAATAGACAGAGAAGAAGAAGGAACAAGAGAACATGCTTTTATCTATGTAGATGAAGATAAAATTGTTATAGAGTAAAATTGGTAAAATTGGGGACGGTCCTTTTCTTCGCGAAGAAAAGGACCGTCCCCAATTTATCAACTAATAAGTAACATTACCAATGCTAAAAACAATCCTTCATCTTTAACTTGTTCCCTATATAAAAATAATAGAAGACTAAGTATAAGGACATCATCAAAATATAATTTGATTCCAAATAAATCAAACCAAACAGGAGACTCTGATTTAGATTCCGGTTTGGACTTTGACTCATATTTTGGAGGCTCTTCTAGTGCTTGAGGAGATGGCAGAGGAGAAGAACTTTGAGAAGGAGCATGTGGTCTATAATTATAATTGTAATTATACGGCCTAAAATATTGAAATGGCATGTATCCTGGATATCTAGGCATTTTTATACTCCTTTCTAAATTCAAACTTTAAATATTATTTCAACTATTGAGAATTATTATTGTTGTTATTGTTATTATTATTGTTCATAAATTCTGCAATTTTAGAAACATTTAATAAATTTACATATTGATCAAGTTTATCTTTTTTACTATCACGTAAATAAGGCTTTAGGGAATAAAGCAAATTAGCACGGGGGTCATTTTTGTTATTCATATTTTCCATAATTGATTTCATTTTCATAATAGTATTCATATCCAAATTAAAATTTCCATTTTGAGAAGAATTTTGTTGAGAAGAATTCTGAGTAGATTGATTATTTAGCATATTTCCTAAATTATTAAGCATTTCAGGAGAAACTTGACTTAGTATACTATTTAAATCAGGACTAGAATTTGTAGAGCCAGAGTTTGCAGGAGTGGAATTTGTAGGATTAGGATTTGTAGGAGCGGAATTATTTTGCAAATTATTCATCATTTGCTTTATATCATCAGGAATATTGCCACTATCAACCATTTTTTTCACATTGGCAAATAAGTCATTCATATCATTATTAGACATAGTATCACCTCTAAACAATTTATGTACTTTATCTTATTATATGTATAAAATCTAAATATGTTGACAACTAAAACTGAAATGTGGTAATATAAAAATATACAAATGATTGGAGGAAAGAACATGAAAGAAGAAAATGCATTAGTTGAGAAAAAAGAACCAAAAGGATTATTTCAATGGTTAAAATCTAAATTTGAACAATTGAAAGAAAAATTTAGTACAGCAAAAAATGTTGAACAAGAATCACAAGAAATTCCTGAAGGTGAAATGTCTCTAAATGAATTAGATGAAATAAAGGCAGGAATTCCATTAGAAGCATTAAATAATGATGAACAAAAGCCATGGGATTTAACTCAAGAACAAAAAGAAACTGTAGAAAAAGGATATGAAGAAATAAAAAATGAAATGTCTCAAGGCGAAATGTCTTTAGAAGAATTAGACAATGTAAAAGCAGGACAACCAACAATTGATGATAATGAATCTCAAAGATAATAATTTAGATATACCTATTAGTTTTAATAGGTATATTTTTTTACTGTAATTTCTCCAAAAAACTTGTAATTTTCGACAATGTATAATAAAATAGAAAACACAAAACGAAGAAAAAAACAAGAATAAAAAAATAAATATCACAAAATGTAAAAAACTTTTTTGTAGTAGCATACCAAAAAAGACAAAAAACACAAAAGAAAAAGATTAAAATATTACATGAGGTGGTAAGGATGTCAAAAAAAGATACAGTAAAAGAAATACTTAAAAATTTAGTGAATTTTAAAAATATAATTATATATATAATCTCATTTATGATATCAACAATAGGAATGGGACAAGAAGTGTCACCACTTAGTATTGCAATAGCAGGAGCTTGTTTGGCAGGTGGAGTTCCAACAATAATGGTAGTAATAGCAGGTTTGCTTGGAAATATTGTAGGAGTGGGAGCTGTGGGAGCTCTAAACTATATATTAATAATATTAATGTTATTAATATTAATGTGTTTAAAACCACCAAAAGAAAATGCAGAATACAAAAATGAAGAAATACAAATATCAGGTCATATATTTGTAAGCATATTGCTTGTAATGGTTGCAAAATTAATACTAACAAAATTAACAGTAGCAGGATTATTAATGCATGTAACACTAGCAATACTTTCAACAGTATTTTATAAAATATTTGTAAATTCATTAACTGTAATACAAGGAATAACTGAAAAAAGAGCATTTTCAATAGAAGAAGTAATTGGCGCAAGTTTATTATTATCGATAGCAGTAGCAGCATTAGGAGATATATCAATATTTGGGTTATCAATAAGAAATATTTTAAGTATATTAATAGTATTAGTCCTTGGATGGAAAAATGGTATTTTAGTAGGAACAACTGCAGGAGTAACAATAGGTGTAACACTTGGAATAATTGCACAAAACGAACCAGAAATAGTTGCAGTATATGCAGTTTCAGGAATGATAGCAGGATTTTTAAACAGATTTGGAAAAATCGGAGTAATAATTGGATTTCTCTTAGGAAATGCAATATTGCTATATGCTTCAAAAGGAACAGTATCAGATTTAGAAATATTTAAAGAAGCATTGATTGCATCATTAGGGTTACTTGCAATTCCTAAATGGGCAGGAATAAATGTAGAAGAACTAATAAAAAGTGACAATTTATTACCTGAATTTAACAACAAAAGAGGACTAGAGCAAAGCAAAGAAACAATAGAACAGCTAAATATGGTATCTGAGACTATAAAAGATATGGCAGATACATATCAACCAAAGCAAGAAACAGATGTATATTTAAAAAATAGACAAGCATTTATAGCAGAATTATTGAATAATTTAGATGGACTTGAAGAAAATTTGTTATATGATGATATGTCAAAACCTGAAAATGAAATTACTAATGCGTTATTTGATATTTTATTAGATAAACAAGAAATAACTAGAGAAGAACTATTAAAAACATTTGCTAAATTCAATAATTATATAGTTCAATATGATGATGAAAAAATCAGTAAAAAAATGAATGAAGACATTGATCAAATTGTTAAGGCAGTAAATTATGCATATAAAACAAGTAAGACAAATTTTATATGGGAAGAAAAAGTTAAGGCAAATCAAAAAAATGTACAAGCACAATTAGATGGAGTTTCAAAAGCAATATCAAGTATAGCTATAAAAATGGAAGAAGAAATAGAACAAATTCCAAATTATGATAATGAAAAGAAAAAAATAATTACAGCACTTGAAATAAAAGAAATTTTAGTTGATGGAATCGAAATAAATAAAAAAGATAATAGATATTTTATTGATGTATATTTAAATGATAATAGCAAAGTAACACAAAATGCAGATATTGATAAAATTCAAAAGGTATTGGAAAAAAGTTTGAATGAAAAATTAATGTTAAATGAGACTAAAAATAAAAAATTAAATAAACAAGGAAAAAGAGTTTTTAGTTATTTATCAGCAGACAAATATTTAATTCAAATAGGACAAGCATCAAAAATTAAAAATGATAGTCCTGTATCTGGGGATAGTTTGTTACAGATTAGACTTAATGATGGCAAATATTTATTAGCATTAAGCGATGGAATGGGCTCAGGACCTGAAGCAAGAAAGAGTAGTCAAATTGCAATAAAAATGCTAGAAAGACTTTTAATGTCAGGATTTAACAAAGATACATCAATATCTTTAATTAATACAACAATAATGAATACAAATGAAGAAATATTTGCAACTCTTGATATCATAATAGCAGATTTATATAATGGAAAAATAGAATTTATAAAAAATGGAGCTTGCCCAACTTATGTAAAAAACAAGAAAAAAGTTCAAATTGTAAAATCTTTAAGTTTGCCAGCTGGAATTTTGAATAATATAAATTTAACTACTTATGATAAAGATGTAGAAGACCAAGATATTCTAGTTATGTGTAGTGATGGAATTTTAGATTCAAATGTAGAATACAAAAATAAAGAACTTTGGGTAAAATATGTTTTAGAAGATATTGAAACTAATAATTGTCAAAAAATAGCAGACTTAATTGTAAATGAAGCAATTGATAACAATTACGGAATTGCGAAAGACGATATGAGTATAATGGTTTGTAAATTTATAAAAAATTCATAAAATTTATTGAAATTAAAAATGTTATAGTATATAATTCAATTATAGAAGTTTAATGGGAGGAAAAAAACATGGAAAATACAAAAGCACGTAAATGGGTTGAGCTAGAAGAAAAAAGAATTTTGGCAAAATTATTACAAGAAAATGATAATGATTTAGGAAGAGAATTAAATAAACTTGAACAAGAAACTCAACAAACAATATAAAACAAAAGAAATTTAAAAATAGGAGATAGGATTATGGAAGAAAATACTCAAGAAAAAAATTTAGTTGAAAAAAATGAAGGCTTATTTAGTAAAATAAAAAACTTTTTCAAAAACTTATTTGGCAAAAAAAGCAATGTGGAGAATACTGTTGTTGAAGATGTATCTAATGAAAAAGAAGGAAATAATAGTTTTAAAGAGTCAATAAAAATGACTGAAACTGAAGAAACAAGACTTTTAGATCTTCAAACAAGATATCGCAGAGGAGAAATTGGAGAAAGTGATTTAACTGAAGAACAAATAGATGCATTGTGCCAATTGTATGATAAACAGATTGAAGAGATTAAAAAATCAATAAAAATTAAAGAAGAGAAAATTGCAGAATATAAAAAAGGAAAACAACAAAGTGCATAAGAATGAAAATGGTACCTAAAAAGGTATCATTTTTTGTTACAAGTCAATTGCTTGAAAATTACAACATCATGCTAAAGCCCCACTAAAACGCTTGGAGCCATACATATATATTAAATAATGGAAAATTTTGTGCATCTAAACTTGAGTATAGAAAATCTTAAAGTACAAAGCGAGGAATGTTCACGTCAAAAATGAATATATTACTATTCCATGGCAAAAACATAGCTAGGGTCATCCCCATAGTGGGTCTTTGCCTTATTCCATAGTAACATATTCATTTTTGGACTAAGTGAAAGAGGCTTGGGTTGTACTTTTAGATTTTATACGAAAGTTTAGCTTGTCCAAAATTTGAAATGTTTTTAATATATATGTATGGCTCCAAGCGTTTTAGTGGGGCTTTAGCATGATGTTGTGATTTTCAAGCATTAACTTGTAACCATTTTTGCATATAAATTCAAAAATTACTTGTAACCTAAAATATTTTGTGATATATTATACATTGTAGAATAATATAATCATAAAATAGACTTAAAAACCTTATGAAAGGAATGAACAACTATATGAGTAGAGGAAAAAGATATGAAACAGAAGGCAAACTGAATTATCAAAAAGTGTTTGCCGTGTTTATAGCAATAGCAGTTGTAGTAATGTTTATATTTATAATAAAAAATGTACTAAAAGAAAGAGAAAAGATAAACAAAGATTATGAATATTTTACATTATATGCAAACAACAAATGGGGAGTAATAAACCAAGATGGTGATGAAGTTATAATACCAAGTTACCAAGAAATGATAGTAATTCCAGATAAGACAAAAGATGTATTTTTATGTACATATAATATAAATGAAGAAACAGGAACATATCAAACAAAGGCATTAAACAGCAAGAATGAGCAAATATTAACAGAATATGAAAAAATAGAACCATTAGAAAATATAGATGAAAATGGCAATGTGTGGTATGAACAAAAAGTACTAAAAATAAGCAAAGATGGAAAATACGGATTGATTAATCTTAACGGAAAACAAGTTTTACCTGCAGAATATGATGAAATCAATGTATTAGATGGAGTGGAAAACAGTATCATAATAAAAAAAGATAATAAAATCGGATTAGTAAATGACAATGGTGGAATTATAATAGATGCAAACTATATAGATATTAAAAGTATAGGAAGCACATATAAAAATGGATATATAACAGAAAATGAAGACGCAAAATATGGAGTAGTAAGTACTACTAAAAAACAAATATTAGAAAACAAATATGATGAGATTTCAGATATAAACTTAGGTGAATATTATTTAGTAAAAGAAGATGGAAAACAAAAACTAGTAGATTCAAAAGGAAATACTATAATAGAAAATGGGTTTGATGATATAAAAAGTGCAACATCAAATGGAATAATATTTGTAAAAGACAATTTATATGGTGAAATGAATTTAAGTGGAGAAACAACAATTGATGCTAAATATCAGTATTTAAATGAAGCAGAAAAAGGCATATACATTGCAAAACAAGATGACAAATATGGTATAATTGATAAAGAACAAAATATAAAGTTAGAATTCAAATATACAGGAATCACATATAATGAAAAAGCTAAATTATATTTAGCAGAAGATGAAGAATATAACACATCAATTATAGATACAAGTTTCAACGTAAAAATAACAGGAATATTATCAGAATGCAACACTGACAAATCTTATTTAAGAATGAGAATTGGAGACCAATATAAATACTACAACTTTAAATGTGAAGAAAAATCAAATACAGAAATACTTAAAAGTAATACATTATTTTTAAGTAAAAAAGATGGAAAATATGGTTATGTAGATAAAAGAGGAAATGTAGTAGTAGATTATATATATGATGATGCTACAGAACAAAATGATTATGGATATGTGGCAGTAAAACAAAATGGCTTATGGGGTTCAATAGATAAAGAAGGAAAAATAGTAATTGAACCAAAATATAATTTAGAAAATAATCTAAAAATAGATTTTATAGGTAAATGGCACTTAGGAGAAGACCTTAATATGAACTATTATTGTGAAAAATAAGGAGAGAAAAAAATGGAGCTAAAGACAAAATACCAATATACGTACTTTATATATCCTTTCGCTATTAAGGAAAGTAAATATACAAAATATTTATTAAAAATGTTAAAAACTCAAAATTGTAAATTAAAAATATTCAGAAAAGATAAAGATTTAGATATATATTCATACTTTTCACATAGAGTAAGAAATTATATGTTCAATAGTTTTAATTGGAGCAAAACTAAATTAGCAAAATTAGATGAGTTACCATTAGACACAAAAGCTGCAATATTAGCTAAAAATCCATGTACAATTTTTGAATATACAATAACAAAAGATATACAAGGAAAAATTTCTGAAAGAAATGGAATATTTTTTAAAGTACCTAAAATTGAAATAATATGTTTTAATACAGGAATATGTTTTTTGTGTATAAAAACAAATATAGAAGAAAGTGATAAATTTGCTGATTTATTAAATTTTAATTATAAGTTTAGAGATATAAATCAAGAATTTACCAATTTAAACAATTATGATAATATAAGAATTCAAACAGATAGCTTTGAAGATGTAAAGTCTTTTAAAGAATTTATAGAAGAGTTAACAGGACCAAGCACTGAATCTATAAAATTAGAGATTGATACAGAAAGATTTTTAACATATTCATATGCATGTATAGACCAAGAAAATTGGAATAATACAAATGAATTTGAAAGAATTAGTAATACATATATAAAATTTTTAAATATACTTCCTAATGATAATAACATAAGTTATGAAAAAGAAAATATGAAAGTTATTTCTAAATGGAAATATGCAAAATTAGGAATTACTAAACAAGGTGTAACATTGTTTAGTTCAAGTTGTGAAATGAATAATTACACAATACTTCCTAAAGAATTTGAGGAACAATATTTATATACATATATATTAGCAATATATACAAAGATATACTTAAGAAAAATAAACTTAGATTTTACACAAGGTATAAGTTTAAATAGAACTAGAAAAGAATTTATTAGAGCAACAGAAGACTTATGGATAAATGAAGTAACATCTGAAGATACAGGTTCATTGTTGTATCAGTATCTAAAAGATGTGTTAGAATTAAAAAGTTCATATCTTGATGCTAAAAATAAATATGATATTTTATATAAAGAAAAAAATATTGAAAAAAGTGCTAGAAACAATATGATAATTGTATTACTACTATTAATTACATTAGTTATGAATATAATAAATATATGGTTTTTACCTAAATAATATGATTTTAGCCATCGATGAAAAGTAAGATTTCAACGATGGTTAATTTTTACGGAGGAACTATGAAAATAAAAACAGGAACAGATATAATAGAAATAGAACGAATAAAACAAAGCATAGAAGAAACAGATGGAAAGTTTTGCGAAAGAGTTTATACTAAAAAGGAAATTGAATATTGTGAAAGCAAAAAAGCACAAAAATATCAGCATTATGCTGCAAGATTTGCAGCAAAAGAAGCGGTATTTAAAGCAATATCACAATTTTTAGAAAGCAATTATGACATAGAGTGGAAAGAAATAGAGATTCTTAATGATGAAAATGGTAGACCTTATGTGAATTTATTAAAAGATAATATAATTTTAGATGGGATAGATATAAGTATTTCACACTGCAAGAGTTATGCTATTGCAAATGTGGTAATTTATAAGGAGAAGTAAATATGGAATTTTTTGATTCACATTCACATTATAATGATGAAAAGTTTGATATAGATAGAGAACAAATAATAGAAGATACATATAATCAAGGAATAACTAAATTTGTGTGTGCAGGATATAATATAGCTTCATCTTTGCACTCATTAGAAATGTCAAAAAAATATGAATTTATTTATTCAATTTGTGGGATTTCACCTAATGATATTCCACAATCTGAAGAAGAATTGTGGAAAGATATCTCTGAAATTTCTGAAATTGTGGAATTAAATAATACAAAAAAGTTAGTAGCAATTGGAGAAATTGGCTTAGATTATTATTGGAATAAAGAAAATAAAACATTACAACAAGAAGCTTTTATCAAACAAATTGAATTGGCAAATAAATTAGATTTACCAATAGTAATCCATTCAAGAGATGCTTATATTGATACAATAGAAATCCTAAAAAAACATCCTGTTAATAAAAAGGGAATTTTTCATTGTTGTCAATTGAACCAAGAATTGATAAGACAAGCTTTAGAAATAGGATTTTATATTTCATTTGCAGGTCCAATAACATTTAAAAATACGAAAAATGCAGATGTATGTGTACAAATGGTACCATTAGATAAGATTTTGATTGAAACAGATAGCCCATATCTATCACCAGAGCCAAACAGAGGAAAAAGAAATGATTGCAGAAATGTAAAATATGTTGCACAAAAAATTGCAGATATTAAAGGGATGCCCTTAGAAGAGGTAGCAGAAATTACATATAAAAATGCAATGAAAATTTTTGGAATTTCAAAATAATTATAAAAGGAGCAGATATGTACGATAATTGGGAACAACTAGAAGCAGATAATAAACAATGTAGAAAATGTAGATTATGCCAAACAAGAAATAATGTGGTTTTTGGAACAGGAAATAAAACTGCTGATTTAATGTTTATTGGTGAAGGACCAGGTGCAGATGAAGATATGCAAGGAGAACCTTTTGTAGGAAAAGCAGGAAAACTAATGAATATGGCTTTTGAAACAATTGGATTAAAAAGAGAAGAAGTATATATAGCAAATATAGTAAAATGTAGACCTCCTTCAAATAGAAATCCAGAAGATGATGAAGCTGCAGCATGTTTAAACTATTTAAGAAATCAAGTTATTCTAGTAAAACCCAAAATTATAGTTTTACTTGGTAGTGTTGCATTAAAAAACATTTTAGGTAAAGAATACGGAATTACTGCCAGTAGAGGAAAATGGGTAGAAAAGAAAGGAATATTATATTTGCCAACATGGCACCCAGCAGCATTGTTAAGAGATGAAAATAAAAAAATTGATTTTATTAAAGATTTACAATTAGTTATGAAAAAATATGATGAACTAAAAAATAAATAAGGAATGAAGAAAAAATGGAAGATATAAAAGAAAAAATAAATTATTGCTTAAATTGTCCATCAAAACCATGTTCAAATAAGGGATGTCCTTTAGAAAATAACATACCAGGTTTTATAAAAGCAATAAAAGAAGAAGACTATGAAAAAGCGTATCAAATATTATCTGAAACAACAGTATTAGAAGCAATTTGCGGAAGAATTTGCCCACATCAGAAACAATGCCAAGGCTCATGTGTAAGAGGGATTAAGTCATTTCCTGTGAGCATAGGGGAACTAGAAGCTTATGTGGGAGATATAGCGATTAAAGAAAATTATGAAATAGCAGAACCAGTAAAAAATAGTCAGAATAAAAAAATAGCAATCATAGGAGGAGGACCTGCAGGACTTACGGCAGCAGCGTTTTTATTAAAAAAAGGATATAGTGTTACAATATATGAAAAATATGATTATTTAGGAGGACTCTTAGTTCATGGAATACCAGAATTTAGATTACCAAAAGAGATTGTAAAACAAACTATTCAAAAAATTATAAATCTTGGACTTGAAATTAAATATAATCAAGAACTTGGGAAAAATTTAAATCTAGAGTATTTAAAAAAAGAGTATGATGCAATATTTTTATCTTTTGGGGCCAATATAACAACTAAACTAGGTGTTGAGGGAGAAGAGCTAGAAGGTGTACTACCTGGAAATCAATTGCTAGAAAAACAAAATCACCCAGATTATACTAATAAATGTGTGGCAGTCATTGGTGGTGGAAATGTTGCAATGGATTGTGCAAGAACTATAAAAAGACTAGGAGCAAAAGAGGTAAAAATAATTTATAGAAGAGCAGAAGAACAAATGCCTGCAGAACCTAAGGAAATAAAGGAAGCAAAGCAAGAAGGAATAGAATTTTTATTTCAAAATAATATTGTAAAAATATTAGGAGATGGAAAAGTCGAAAAAATAGAGTTGATAAAAACAGAACTTATACAAAAAGAAGGAGAGGACAGAAAAAGTCCAGTAAATATAGAAGGAAGTAATTATATAATTGATGTGGATTATATTGTAACTGCACTTGGAACTAAACCAGAAGACTTTGTAAAGGATTTAGGACTAAAATTAAATAAATGGGGATATATAGATATAGATGAAAAAAATAGAACTTCAGAACCTAAAATTTTTGCAGGTGGTGAAATAGCAGGAGCGAAAGGAACTGTTGCTTATGCAGCACGTTCTGGTAGAGATGCAACAGATTCAATAATTGAATATTTACAATAAAAAAAGTCGGTTTTGAAACCGACTTTTTTCTTTTGTATAATCAACTTTTGTACAATTGTCTTTAGTGTAATTATCTCTTGTATAATCATCTTCTGTAACATTAGCTTTAGTATAATTATCTTTTGTACAATTATCATTTGTAAAATTAACATTTGTACATTAAAAATCATTAGTTAATTATGTATTTTATCTCCTGTTACGAAGTTTTTAATTGCTCTTAACCAAGAAGTAAACTTACCAGTTTTTCTGGTTTCAAGAGCAGTTTCGATTCCGCCATTTTCAAGTACGTTGCATTTGTGTTCTAATGCGGACATCTTTTCTGTATAGTAATCATCAAAGAAAGTATATCCATCTGTACGACCGATTAACTCTCCATAATGCTCTAGTTTTTTTCTATAATTATCAAGTTCTTCTAAATTTTCAATAGATTTAAAAGCTTTATCAAAATAACTTTTTATAATAGCATTTTGAGCTTTTTCATAGTATTTCGCAATTTTTAATTTATAAGAATCTGATTTTGCAACCATTTTATCAACTTTTTTATTTCTTTCATCATAAGCAGAAGATTTATTTCTTAATTTAATAATATTTTCTTCAAGCTCTAAAATTTGATCTATACAGTATTCAACTGTATCATAAGCATCTTCTGATGCTAGTTTGATAAAAGCATTTTTAAATTTGTTATTACTTGTAAAAGTACTATCAAGTAGAACGGTATCACCTGTTATATAAGCCATTTGTTCTATTATATTACATTCTAAAGGATAAAAAGAAGGACTAATAGTTTTAAAATAAATATCAAAATATTTTACATAGTCTTTTTCAATTCCAATAACTTTAGATGTAGCATATTGAACAGCAGCTTCATTTAATCCCATTCCAACTATTTTTAAGTCTCCAAAATAGCACAATCCCATTTTTACTAAGTTATTTCTTTTATCTTTAACTTCTTGAATATAGTGAATACATTCATGAAGCGCGTATTCTTCTAAATCTTCAAAAGCGATTTTTTCATTAAAGTATATAGATGTATTTTTATAAAAGTAGTTTGCATCTGCTATGCCTTCTGGCATTGTAGCTCTGTACATACTTAATTTTGAAAGTTTTGCAAATAAATCTGACTCATTGAAACAAAGTTCTGGAAATGTATCACATAGCCTTGCTGCAATATTATGAGCGATTCTATTTACAGACATTGTATCAAGTACATCAACTACTCTGATTCCATCTTTTCTTAAATCAGATTCAATGCTCATTGAAACCTCCGTTTTTTGTCTTTTTGTATAATATTTTGTCAAATTAATTATAACTTATTTTGATATAAAAGTGTATTACAATTATATTACTTTTTTGTTACAGAAATATTACAATAAAAACTAACATATATTTAAAAGAGGCTATTATAAAGTTGAAAAGTAATTGAAATTTGCCTCTAGAAAGGAATGAATTAAATATGAAAATTAGAACATGGCAAATTATAGTAACATTAATTTGTCAGATATTAGGCGTACTTTTTCATTTTACCTATGAATGGTCAGGAGAAAATAAATTTGTTGCAGTGTTTTCGGCAACAAATGAAAGTACTTTTGAACATTTGAAATTAACGTTTTTCCCAATGCTTTTGATGGCTATTATAGGCTATTTTGTTATAGGAAAAAGAAGTAAAAATTATTGGTTTGCTGAAGTGATAGGAATTTTGTTCGCAATTTTTTTTATTATAGTATTTTTTTATACTTATACAGGGGTAATAGGAAGAAACTTTGCACCAATTGACATTGCAACATTTTTTGTTGCTGTAATTTTGGGCGAATATATAACATATAGATTATTGATTACAACAAAATTTTATGATATGGAACTTGGAGCTATTGTTTTGTTGGGATTATTGCTTTTTGGATTTGTTTTATATACATATATTCCTCCACAAATTGCGCTTTTTGAAGATCCGACAAATAACTACTAGCTATATTTTCGAACTATTTACTAGTAACATAGACCAAAAAATAAGAAAAAGTTACAACAATTGAATTGCTGTAACTTTTAATCTTGTTCAACTTCTTTAAAAATATCGTCTTCAAAAAATTCTGTTATTGTAATACCAAATCCTTCGCAAATATGAAGTAAAGTATCGAGTTTGATAAGTTCAGTTCTTTTACTCATAAATGCTGCTAGAGTTGACATAGGCACGCCAGAAGCTTTAAATAAGCCCCAAAGGCTCATGCCTTTCTTTTTTTGATAAAATTTAATTCTTTCTCTTACTGCATCAGATAAGTACATAATAATCACCTCAAAATACTAATCTCATTAAAGTATAGCAATAAAAAAAGTAAAAATAGTTTATCCGAATAGAGTATTGAATATGCATTTGCATAAAGTTAAAAAAAATGTTATAATTATAAAACCAAAAAAATTAAAGGAGGAATCGCAAATGGCAAATGACAAAGGCGATCGGAAAGAGTTATCAAAAACGTTAATGGCAATCATTATCGTGGTGATTGCTTCACTTCTGGGAATCAATATAATTGAGTTACCAGATGAAACAACACCTTCAACAGGACAAGTAAGTAGTCCAAATGTTAATGGACAACTTGTTGTTCATATGATTGACGTTGGGCAAGCAGACTGTTTTTTACTAGTTCAGGATAATACAACAGCACTAATTGACTGTGGTACTCGTTCTACTGGTAAAGATGCAGTAGAGTATTTGAAAGGACTTGGCATAACAAAACTTGACTATGTGATTGGTACACATCCACATGATGACCATGAAGGCGGAATGTATGACATTCTTGTTAACTTTGATATTGGAACAGTTATTTTACCTGATGTAAAATTAGGAACGATAACAACTAACTGGTATTTAAAATTAATGAATGAATTAAAAACAGGAAATTACAATGTTGTACATCCTAAACAAGGCGATACTTTTGCATTAAATGATGCAACAATGAAGGTTATTGCTGCAGAAACAGATGTGAGTAATGTAAATAATTATTCAATTGTTTTAATGGTATCTTTTGGACAAATGGATCTAATCATGACAGGAGATGCTGAAACAGAAATCGAAAAAATCATTCTTGAATCTGGAACTAACATTGCTGCAGAAGTTTTGAAAGTTGGACATCATGGAAGTGATACTTCAACAAGCAAGGATTTTCTTGATGCAGTGAGTCCTGAATATGCACTAATTTCTTGTAAAGTTGGAAACAAATACGAACATCCAATAAAAACTACTATGGAAAAACTCCAAGAACGGAACATTGAAGTTTATAGGACTGATGAATGTGGAAGTGTTATAATGACTATTACATCACATAATGTAACTTTTAATTGTGAACCAGGAGATTATCTTAGTGGTGTTGAATTGGAGGAAAGGGAAAGCAAATGAAAAGTTATGCAAGTATTGACAGGATAGAAGGAAAGTTTGCTGTATGTGAAGTCGAACTTATTCCTGTTGAAGAAAGCAAACCAGAAGATTTTGCAACAAAAGAAACAGAAATGTTTGATATTCCATTGCAAAAAATTCCTACTTTTATCAGAGAAGTACAAGAAGGAGATATTCTAGTTGTCGAACACGACTTTGAGGATGTATATTTTGTATATTACAAAGATGAAGAGGAGAAGGCAAGAAGACTTGAAATTTTAAAAAGCATTATGTTTTAGAACTCAAAAGGAGAAGATTTTTCTTCTCCTTTTTTATATGATTTATAAAAAATTTTAGAAATATATGAAATTCTTAAAAAATATGATAAAATAGTGAAAAATTGAAAGGAGTATCTAATGGAATTAGTAGATATTGTTGATGAAAACAATAAATTGACAGGACAAGTTGAAGAAAGGTGGATAGCATATAGTAAAGGATTATGGAGAAGAACTGTTTCTTGCTGGATACTTAATAAAAAAGGAGAAATCCTTTTACAAAAGAGAACGGCTAATAAAAAGAGGAATCCTAATAAATGGGCAAAGACTGGAGGACAAGTTGACAGTGGAGAAACTGTCGAAGAAGCAATATTTAGAGAAGTAAAAGAAGAATTGGGAGTGGAAATTCCAAAAGAACAAATTAAAGTTGTAGAGATTCATAAAAGTGATGATAAAAATAAACGTTTTGCATATAGTTTTATTTTTGTGGTAGATTACAAAATTAATGATTACATATTGCAAAAAGATGAAGTTGCAGAAGTTAAATATGTTACTATTGAAGATATGGAATTAGTAAAGAAAAACAATGATTTAAATTATACTTTTTGCAATTGGAGGGATGAGGATTTTTGTAGAGAAATAAATATATTAAAAAATAAAAGAAAAGAAATTTTAAAAGTTTAGCAAAAAAGCTGGACTTTTTTTTATTCTTTTTTTTAATACACCAACATACAATTAAATGATAATAACCTTAGGAGGTAGAAAATGTTTTTAGTTTTTAACAAAGATAAGGTACAAACTTATATGGTATCAATACTCACTGTTGCTGTTTTAATTGCTGTGGCAAACATTAATAATATAAAAACAATAACAACATCTGCAACATTGCGTTCATTGCCAATATATAATGTAAAAACTGACGAGAAAAAAGTTGCTTTTACAATGAATTGCGCATGGAATGCTGATGATATAGATAGCATATTAGAAACGTTAAAAAGTAATGATGTAAAAATAACATTTTTTATGGTAGGAAATTGGGTAGATAAATATCCAGAAGCGGTCAAAAAAATACATGAAGCAGGGCATGAGATTGGAAGCCATAGCAACACACATCCACATGTAAATAATTTATCTTCTGAGAAAAATTTAGAAGAAATAAAATTAAGTGTAAAAAAAATAGAAAACTTAACAGGAAGTAAAGTGGAGCTATATAGAACACCTTATGGAGAATATAATGATATTGTTATTCAAACTGCTAAAGAAAATGGATATTACCCAATACAGTGGGATTTAGACACATTAGATTACAAAGGCCTAACAGGTGATGAAATGTGGAATAGAATCAAAAATAAGTTGAAAAATGGTTCAATTATTTTAAGCCATAATGGAACAAAACATACATCAGATAGCTTGGATATGCTCATAAAAAATATAAAAAAACAAGGGTATGAAATTACAACTGTTTCTAATCTTATTTATAAAGATGGTTTCTCTATTGATAATAATGGAACTCAAATCAAAAATTAGTTTGTGTGAGTAAATGAATAGATTTTGCTTGAGTTGGAAATAATTAGAGCATAAGGAGAATCGTATGTCATTGATTGGAATTATTGCCAAAAAGAAAGATGTTGAGGCAATAAAAAAAGAAATAAGAGAAAGCAATATAGAAATTGTGCAGATATCTGAAAAAAGTATTAAAAATATTAAAAATGTAAAATTTCAGGAAATAATCTTTATAGAAAGTCCTAAATTTGAGGAACAATATAAATATTTAGAACAAATAATATCAGAAACACAATATCTAATTATTAATGAAGACATTGAACTTGAGATATTAAAAAAAATAAATATACAAAAACCGATTAAATTAATTACTTATGGATTTAATTCAAAGTCAACAATTACAATATCAAGCGTTACAGATGAAAAAATCATAGTGTGTGTGCAAAGAGAAATAGAAAAGGCTAATGGAGAGATATTAGAATGCCAAGAAAAACAAATAGAAAACGATAATAGCAAAAAAATATACAACAATTTGGTTGTTTTCATAATAAAAGAGTTGCATAATTTATAAAAATAACACCACAAATGCGTCAAAATGAACAAAAAACAATAAAAAAATAGAAAAAATTAACTTTTTATGTAGACAAAACCAAAAAAGTGTAGTATAATTAGAAATGTAGAAAATTTTAAAAAAGAGAAAAGCAAGATGAGAAATTTACAATTGATAAAGAAAAAAAGATAGGGAGGAAATAAAATTGGATACAAATTATTTAGAAAACAACTACTTAACATTAGTAGGAAAGGTTACAGGCGAAAAAAGATTCAGCCATGAAATTTATGGAGAAAAGTTTTACACATTTAACTTATCAATACCACGTTTAAGTGGAAACGCAGACATTATACCAATAACAATTTCAGAAAGATTAATAACAGACGAAATGTTAGCAGAAGGTAAAAAATTATTAATAAAAGGACAATTCAGATCATACAACAGCTATGAAAGTGAGAAAAACAAATTAATATTAACAGTGTTTGCTAAAGATGTTGAAGAACTTCAAGAAGCTGAAGAACAAGAAAATGACATAGTAAAAAAAGAAGAAACAACAAACGAAGTTGTACTTATCGGATTTGTATGTAAAAAACCAATTTACAGACAAACACCATTTGGAAGAGAAATTGCAGATTTATTATTAGCTGTAAACAGAGCATATAACAAATCAGATTATATCCCAACAATAGCATGGGGAAGAAATGCAAGATTCTGCCAAAACCTAGAAGTTGGGGCACAAGTAAAAATAGTAGGAAGAGTTCAATCAAGACAATATGAGAAAAAATATGAAGATGGAACATCAGAAATGAAAGTTGCTTATGAAGTTTCAATTTGTAGTTTAGAATTAATAAATGAAGAGGGAACAGAGAAAAAAGAAGAAGCTGAAAGTCAAGAAGCTGTTTAATATAAATATAACCACCACAAATATAAAAATGTGGTGGATTTTTTTTTCGATAATTGGTATAATAAAAAACATAGAAAAGATAAAAAGGAATGAATTAATTATGGAAAAGAAAAAAATATTTGAAATTATGGCAATAATATTAATTGCAATATTTTGTGTAAGTTTAGCACCAAAAAGTTTACAAAATGATACATTTTATACAATAAAAATAGGAGAACATATAATAAAAAATGGTGGAATAGATATGCTAGATCCTTTTTCATGGCATGAAGGTTTAGAATATACATATCCACACTGGTTATATGATGTGATAATATATCTAATATATAGTATTGGTGGAATGGCAGGAATATATATATCAACTTGTATTTTTTCAGCAATATTAGGTATTTGTATATATAAAGTGAATTCCAAAATTTCTAATAATCAATTCATATCATTTATAATAACATTAGGTGTAATGTATATCCTTAGGGATTATATTGCTGCAAGAGCACAATTAGTAACATTTATATTATTCATAGTACAAATATTTTTTATAGAAAAATTAGTTGATACTAATCAAAAAAGATATGGGATAGGATTAATTATTATATCAGTTTTAATAGCAAATTTACATGTAGCTGTTTGGCCATTTATGTTTATATTATACTTGCCATATATTGCAGAATATATAGTCGCTATAATAGAAGAAAAGATTGCAAAAAAATTTGGAAAAGAAGTAAAACAAAATGATAAAATAACAATAAATAAAAGAAATGGAACTAAATACTTAATAATTGTAATACTAATCTGTATACTAACAGGATTTTTAACACCATTAGGAACAACACCTTACACATATTTATATAAAACAATGAAAGGAAACACAACTAAAAATATAAGTGAACATTTGCCTATGACACTAATAAATGCACAAGACATATTATGTGTAACAATAATGTTTGTAGCATTATTAGCATTTACAAAAACTAAAATGAAATTAACAGATTTATTAATGATAACTGGATTAACACTCTTAATGTTATTTTCAAAAAGACAATCAACAATGTTTGTAATAATAGGGTCAGTAATACTTAACAAACTAATAACAAGTTGGTTAGAAAATGAGAAACTAGAAGATAAGATGGTTAAGATTTTCACCACAGTAATTGGTGGAATATTATTATCAGTTTGTGTAATAGCATTAAGTGTAAAGCTTATTATTCCTAAATTAGATGATTCTTATATATCTTCAAGTACGTATCCTATTAAAATGAGTGATTTTATATTACAATATTTTGAGGAAAATAATATAGATTTAAAAGATGTAAGATTATATAATGAATATAATTATGGAAGTTATTTGTTATATAAAGGAATTCCTGTATTTATTGATTCGAGATGTGATTTATATGCACCTGAATATAATGGCGGACAAGATATATTTATGGACTTTATTGAAAGTTCAAATTTAAGTGTATGGTTTGAAAATATATTTAGAAAATATGATATTACACATGTAATATTATACAAAAATTCAAAAATGAATATGGTTATAAAAGAAGGAAAACTAGAAGGTTATGAATTATTAAAAGAAGATGCGAACTTTGTTTTTTATAAAATAGACATATAAAAAGGAGAAAATTGTGAAAGAAATTATAGTAGAAGAATCAGGAAAAAGGCTAGATGCGTATGTGTCTATCCAAGATGAAGAAATAACTAGAACATCAGCTCAAAGGCTTATTGAACAAGGAAATATTTTAGTAAATGGGAAAAAACAAAAAGTTTCATATAAAGTTGCATTAGGAGATGTTATAACAATAGAAAAAGTACAAGCACAAGATATCGAATTAAAAGCACAAGATATTCCGATAGAAGTTATATATGAGGATGATGACATAATTGTTGTAAACAAACCTAAAGGGATGGTTGTACATCCTGCAAATGGAAATCCTGATGGAACATTAGTTAATGCAATTATGGCAATATGCAAAGATAGCTTATCAGGAATTGGGGGAGAAATTAGACCTGGAATTGTGCATAGATTAGATAAAGACACATCTGGACTATTAATTGTTGCTAAAAATGATAAAGCACATGTCAATATGAGTGAACAGATTAAAAATCACGAAGTTAAAAAAACTTATATTGCATTAGTAAGAGGAATAGTGAAAGAAAATGAAGCAACAATTGATATGCCAATAGGAAGAAGTAATTCTGACAGAAAGAAAATGGCAGTAACTAAAAATGGAAGGAATGCCATAACACATATAAAAGTTTTAAAAAGATATGATAAATATACATTGTTACAGGTAAATATTGAAACAGGAAGAACACACCAGATTCGTGTACACTTGTCACATATAGGTTATCCTATAGTTGGAGATTATACATATTCGAATGGAAAAAACGAATTTGGAGTTATAGGTCAATGTTTGCACGCCCAAAAATTAGAATTTAAACATCCGATTACTGGAAAAGAGATGACTTTGGAAGCACCATTGCCAGAATATTTTGATGATATAATAAGAAAACTAGAAAATAAATAACCGGTAAGACTAGCCTACCGGAGAAATCTATATAAAGCCTTTTATAAGAGTAAAAGGAATTAGTATATATTATGCAATATATTTGGAAATAGTACATAAATTTGACAGTATTTATGTAAAATGTTATAATATAAAAAGCGTAAGCTTAGAGAATGGTACAGGAAACTGTTAGGCTCACATTCTTGATTTGAAAAAGCACATTTTAAGTAAAGGTGGAAAGTATAATGAAAACAATTATCAACAAAATTTTTCAAATCATTATAGATGTAGCTATTGGCTTATCTATCTACTATTTTCTGGAGGTTTTAATACCTGCAGGAGGAAATTCTATTGTGATCATTTCCTTGTTCACGACAGCAATTTTCGCTGAATTCGTGGAAACGCGGATTAAAAAATAAAAAAAGCATGGAAGAGCCTCCATGCGTTTTTAATATATGGTTAAAAAATAATTATAATTTTGGCCGAGCTAGGCTGAAATTTAATTTTCCCAAAATGAAAGGAATAAATTATGGAAGAAAGACTACAAAAATATCTAGCTAATTGTGGTGTGGGTTCAAGAAGAAAATGTGAAGAATATATTATTCAAGGAAAAGTTAAAGTAAATGGAAAAATAACAACACAATTAGGAACAAAAATAGATTCTCAAAAAGATGTAATAGAGTTTGAAAATAAGAAAGTTAAAGAAAATACATCAAATATATATGTTTTACTAAACAAACCAATTGGGTATGTTACAACGGTAGAAGACCAGTTTGGGAGAGATACAGTACTGGATTTAGTAAAAGTAAAAGAAAGAATTGTGCCAGTAGGTAGATTAGATATGTATACATCAGGAGCATTAATATTGACAAATGATGGTGATTTCGTCTATAAAGTTACACATCCAAAACATGAAATTGAAAAAACATATACTGTAACTGTAAAAGGAATTGTACAAGATGATGAAGTAGAGCAATTAAGACAAGGCGTAGAAATTGATGGGTATGTAACAAAACCAGCAAAGGTAAAGATATTAAAAACAGATGAAGAAAAAGATTTTTCTAGACTTGAAATTAAAATTCATGAAGGCAAAAATAGACAAGTAAGAAAAATGTGCGAGGCTGTTGGGAGAAAAGTATTAGCTTTGCATAGGAGCAAAATAGGAAATATTGGTGTTAAAGATTTGGAGCTTGGAAAGTGGAGATATTTAAATTCAAAAGAAATAGATGAATTATTAGTTACTGGTTTAAATGTATAGTTTGTCACAAAATGCCTATTAGTGCCATTGAAACCCATACATATATATTAAAACATTCCAAATTTTGGACAAGCTAAACTTTCATATAAAATCTAGTAGTGCCAAAAGCGCCTCTTTCACTTAGTCCCAAAATTAATATATTACTATGAAATAAGGCAAAGACTCCCGACGAAGACCCTAGCTATGTTTTTGCCATGGAATAGTAATATATTAATTTTTGACGTGAACATTCCTCTTTTGGCACTTAAGATTTTCTATACTCAAGTTTAGATGCACAAAATTTTACATTATTTAATATATATGTATGGGTTTCAATGGCACTAATAGGCATTTTGTGACAAGCTATAAGTTTAAATTATTAACTAGTAAAAATTATCGAAATAAATTTTTTGAAAATAGTTGAAAAATAGTATAGAAAAAGATATAATAAAAAAGGATTACTAAAGAAAAAAGGAGCAAAAAAATGGAAGTTAAAAAAGGTCAAATAGTTGATGGGACTGTCACTGGAATAAAACCTTATGGGGCGTTTATAGAAATAAAAGATGGTCCAGTGGCATTAGCGTATATAGAAGACTTGTCTGTAGTAAGAATAAAATCACCAGAAGAAAGAGTAAAGGTTGGACAAAAAATAAAATGCATGGTAAAATCAATTGATGAACAAACAGGCAAAATTAACTTATCATATAAAGATTGTTTAGGAAGTTGGGAAGAAAATATAAGCAATTTTAAAGAAGGCATGAAAGTAAAAGGAATTGTGAGAAATGCTGAAAAAAATAAAAATGGAATTTTTATTGAATTAACCCCAAACTTGGCAGGAATGACAGAATATACAGAAAATCTACAATATGGTCAAACAATAGATGTATGCATAAAAAAGATTCTACCAGAAAAGAAAAAAATTAAATTGTCTATTATATAAAAGACAATAAGGAGGAAATGAAATGATTGAAGATAATCAAATCAAAGCACAAGTATCACCATTTGCAATAAGAGAAGGAGAAATTAAAACATTTGATGGAAAAGATGGATATGTATCTATGAACCAAATAATACATAAAATAAATATTGGTCATATAACAGATATTCATTTTGCAATTTTAGAGTTAGTAAATGAATTTGAATTTATAACATCAAGACAATTATATCAGATGTTAGAATGGAAGGGATTTGACCCAAAAACACAAGATAAATTAAATAATAAATTAGAACAATTAGTCAAATCTAAAATATTAACAAGATATTATTTTACATCTGAAGAAGGAAAAGGAATTTATAGAATATACTGCTTAGAAAAAATGGGAAAATATTTGTTAAATTCGAAAGAAATCGAATGCAAATGGCAACAAACAGATAATGTTAAACCGGTTGCTATGATAAAGAAAAGATTGGCAGGAAATCAAACAATAATTGCATATTTAAGAAAAGTAAAAGCTTTTGATAGCTATACTGTAAAACCAACATTAAATGCAAAAGTATCAGGAAAAGTCTTTAAAGCTACAGGAGGTTCTGTTAAACTTGTAAAAAATAACAAAGCAATTACATTTTTATTTGAAGTTGTTAGAAGAGAAGCAGACTGGCAAAAAAAATTAGCTGATAAAATGGCAATGTATAAAGAATTTTATGAAAATTTTGTGCCAGGTGATTCAGGATTTTCAAATATGCCTCAATTGATATTAGTATGTGAAGATGACAGACATACAGCAGAAGCATTTAAGGAAATAGTTAAAAATAAATTAGAAATACCACAAATAAAATTGTATTTCACAACAGATTTAAGACAAAACAATGAGACTCTAGAAAATACATTAATAGAGTTTAAAATAGATGAGACAACACAAAAATATAAAATGTTTAATGTAGAAGTAAAAATATTAGGAATATAGAAGGGAAAAAGAAGGATGTTTGGATTTAGGCCGGATGGGAGAAAAGTAAGAAGTTTATCACCAATCTTTAGAGTAATACCAAGTGTTATGATGGAAAGAGCAGATGCACAGGTATATTTTAAACAAGATATACCATTAAAAACACTAGATGAGTATATTACAAAAAAACAAAATGAAGGAATAAGAGTTACATATATGCAAATTATTTATGCAGCAATAGTAAGAATAATTGCTCAAAGACCATCATTAAATAGATTTGCAATGAATGGAAGTCTATATGAAAGAGACAAGATACAAGTTTCACTTGTAATAAAAAAAGGACTTGAAGATAATAGCCCAGAGACACCTGTAAAATTAACTTACACAGGAAAAGAAACAATATTTGAAGTAATAGAAAAACTTGATAATGCAATATCAGAAAATAAAGATTTATCTGCATCAAATAATACAGATAAATTAGCAGGTGCATTAAGCTTAGTACCAGATACTTTTGTACGTTGGGCAGTTAAAATTTTAAGATTTTTAGATAAATATGGGTTAATGCCAAAATTCGTAATAGATGCAAGTCCATTTCACACAAGTGTATTTTTGACAAATGTTGGCTCATTAGGAATTGATAGTATATATCATCATTTATACAATTTTGGAACAACAAGTATGTTTTTCTCTATGGGAAAAAAGAAGAAAAGTTATATTTATGAAGATGATGACATCCATGAAGAAAAATGTATAACAATTGCATTTGTTGGTGATGAAAGAATTTGTGATGGATATTATTATGCTTCATCATTCAAATTATTAAGTAAATATTTAAAGAAACCAGAATTATTGGAATTACCAATTGAAGAAAAAGAAAATGTAACAGTTTAAAAATTTTTTCTAAAAATGGTTGACTTTGGCGCTGGAATGTGTTATCATATTTAAGTGTCAAGAAATGAGTCAGTAGCTCAGTTGGATAGAGCATTTGCCTTCTAAGCAAAGGGTCGGGGGTTCGAATCCCTTCTGGCTCACCAAAAATAAGTTATAGTTTATACTATGACTTATTTTTTTATATATAATTAGCTTTCTTAATTTAAAGTATAAAAATAAAATGTCTCAATTTTCAAAATACAAATTTCAACAAAAAAGGTTAAAAAAAATTAAATGTTAATGTAATATTAAATAAATAAGCTTTTAATAAAACCAAATCATAGGAGGAAAAAGTTATGGAAAAAATGACGGAGAAAATTTACAATAATCAAAAAGAAGATGAAGATGTAAGAAAGAGGTGTTCAGAGAAAATTAAGAATGACAATGAATTGTATAATTATATAATGAGGATCTATATATACAATGTTTTTTTTAGGACAGTTATTAATTTTTGTGGGAATTATTGGAAGAAATAATTTAGTAGAAAGAGTGACAATAGGAATCATAGCAATAATTGTATCTGCAATAATTATGTGGGTAGCATATTACAGAAATTTTATAAAACCCTTGAAACAAAATAAAGAAAAATAGAAGATAAAAAACACTAAAGGCGTGGTGGCAATGAAAACAGGTATTACAACATTTTAAAGTAATACCTGTTTTTATGTGTAAATAGTCTTCTAGTTATGCTAATAGTAACATAAATTTTAGCTTTATAACTTTAATATAATACTATAAATAAACATTGACAAAAAAACAAAAAATTTGATAAAATTATAGTATAAACAAGATGAGAAAATTAGAAAACTAAACAAAGGATAATTAAGGTATAAATATGGAAGCTAAACAATTATCAATTGAAGAGAAAATAGGTCAAATGGCCATGATTGGTATGGATTCGAATTATATCACTGAAAGAATAAAAACGATGATAACAAAATATAAAATTGGAGGAGTAATTTTATATAGAAAAAATTTTAATACATACCATGAGATGATAAATTTAATAATAGAGCTAAAAAAATTAAATAAAGAAAATAAAATCCCACTATTTATAGCAATAGACCAAGAAGGTGGAAGAGTAAATAGAATGCCAAAAGAAATAAAAAATTTACCATCTGCAAATAAAATTGCTACAATAGGAGGGGAAAAATTAACCAGGGAATCAGCTAAAATAACGAGTGAAGTTTTGAAAAAGTCGGGATATAATTTAAATTTTGCACCAGTGTTAGATATAAAAAGATTTAATTCTCAACATGGAATAGGAGACAGATGTTTTAGTGATGAAAAAGATATTATTTCAAGATGTGGAATAGCCACAATGAAAGAAATGCAAAAACAAGGAATTGTATCTGTAATAAAACATTTTCCAGGACATGGAGCAACACAACAAGACTCACATATTATGCTGCCAATAATAAATAAAAAAATAGAACAACTAGAAAAAGAAGATATGTATCCATTTGGACAAGCTATAAAAAATGGAGCTGATGCAGTACTAGTTGGACATTTATTAGTAAAAAGAATAACAGGAATTTTTCCGGCATCACTCTCAAGAAAATTTATAACGAAATATTTGAGAAAAAAATATAGATACAATGGACTAATAATTACAGATGATTTGAAGATGAGAGCAATAAAACTTATATATGGTTCAGAGTTTGCAGTTAAAAAAGCTTATGAAGCCGGAAATGATATAATAGTTTTTAGATTCAAAAAAGAACAAGAAATAAATGCAATTGAAAAAGTAATTGAATTAACAAAAAAAAATAAAATTAAAGAAAGCAGAATAAATAAAAGCGTAAATAGAATAATTAAAATAAAAGAAAAATATTCTATTTCAGATTCTACAGAAATAGAAGGAATAAATATAGATGAAATAAACATCAGAATAGAAAAGATTACAAAAGAATGCATTATTAATAATGCAAATTTTAAATAGAGAAAGAGTGAAAAGAAATGAAAGCAAGTCAATTAGGAGACATAAATTCCCCAAAAACAAATTCAAATTTAAATCAACAAACCAATAATTATAATAGTGTGTATGCTGAGAGAGCAAGATATGATGCACTTATTGAAAGTGCAAATAGTGAATTAAGCATTTTAAAAAATAATTTAACAAAATTAACAGAACAAGATGCTATTTGCACTCAAATAAGAAATAGTATACAAGAAGCAATTACAGAAATTAAAGCTGTAAGTGCGACTGTTCCTCATGCAAGGGATAGGTTAGAAAATTCCCTAAAAGGAAGCGAAATATCTAATATGTTAGAAGATGTAAATGGAATAAAAAGTCAACTTGATGCAAGTGCATCTTCATTAAGAAACGAAATGAGTAAAGTTGATTTAAGAAAAAAAGAAATCCTAGAAGAGATAGAAGATATAAAAACAAAAATAACAGCAAAATCAGAAGAAATATCAGGATTAATGAATGCTAGAGCAGCACTTTAATTGCATAATGAAGGAGAGATTAAAATGGCACTTGAAATGATGTGGAATGAAGATGAAGCAAATAATACTTCAAATATGTTTAATCGAATAAGTATTAGTTTACAAAGTATAGAAAATAGTTTAGATGGAATAGATTCAAAAGCAAGTAGAATAGGAATAACATTAAATACAAGCAAAATTAAAAATGATATTAATGCTAGTAGAGACAAAATTAGAGATATGATGACAAAAATAATTGAAAAAATAGTTGAACTCACATCTGTTGAAGAAAAAAACATTAATCTATTATACAAAATATTAATGGAAATGGGAACAGAGATAAGAGAAGACATAGGAGCTGATGTATATTTAAAAGCAATATCCTATTTTGATGAGTTTAGTAGACCAACAAGTGATGAAGAACTAACTCCAGAAATGCTAGTAGCATATTGGAAATTGTTTCCAAATTATAAACCACAATCTATTGAATTCCAAGAGTTATATTGGAGCAAATTTCCAGAAAAAAAACCTTCAGATGCTACTAGTGCAGATATGTATATTGCTAAATTAATAATTGAGAAAAAAATAGCTAGATATTATCAAGATATTGACGCATATTCGAACATTAGTTATGGAAACAAGAATTTTTATACAAATGGATGTGGTATTTGTGCTATATGTAATTTAGCAAGTGACCTAGGAAATTCATATATAACACCTGAATGGATGGCTAGATATTTTAATAAAGGAACCAGTGGAGGAGGAACTGATGGAACTTTAGGCGGAGTAATAGATGGAATGCTTAATTTTCTACGGAATGGAAGTTATAAAACATGGCTCAGTCGGAGAATTACAGACTAACCCCAAAGATAATTCACTTTATCAAGAGATGGCTCAAAATGGAAATTATGTGGTAGTGTGTGTTAAAGGTATCTTTTCAAAAGGGGGACATTATATATCCATGAAACCTATCGGTTTTAATGAAGATGGTGAACTAATGGTAAGAGTTTTTGATTCTTATAGTGCAAATCTTATTAGAACAGGAGAAGATGGAGCGCGTAATAAAACTGTTAATGAGGATTCTGACTGGTCACCAAAATATATAGAAGGATTTACGTATAGCGAAGTTTGTGATAGTATAATTGCCGGAGGACAAAATTATTGGGTTGTATCAAAAGATTGGGAAAATACTGACAAAATTCCAGAACTTACTGAGTATGGAGAAATGGAATTTGCAAATGACCAGAGCTATAGAATTTTTCCTCGTAATGGAACGGGTTATGCATGGCCTTTTAATGGAACATTCACTCAAGCAGATATAGACAAACTAGAAGACAAAGAAAAATATAATGTAGGTGATATTAAAGGTGATCATGTTATTGAATGGAAATAAATTATTTAACAACTACTGATTTTATTGAATATAGTGCAAAATAGAATATATAATATCAAATGATAAAATTAGGTTATATAAGTAAAAAGGAGAGAAAATAAATGTCACTTGAAATGATGTGGAATGAAGATGAAGCAAATAATACTTCAAATATGTTTAATCGAATAATCTTTAGCTTACAAAATATAGAAAATAGCCTAGACGGAATAGATTCAAAAGCAAGCAAAATAGGAGTAACACTAAATACAAGTCAAATTAAGGCTGATATTGATGATTGCAATAATAAAATTGAAAATATAATAAGAAGTATATTAGCTTACTTAAATATTCTCGAATATACAGAAGAAAAAAATGTTGATATAGCAAATGCAATAATGTCATTAGATCTTTTGGGAAAAGGGTTTGAAATAAAAAATACAGGATCAAAGTTTGAATTGTGGAAAGATGGTGTAGAATATGATATTAAAATAGGCTCAATTCCTGGATATAATGGAGATATAAAATATAAATTTTTTATATTAGATCCAAAAGGGGCAGATAAAAACATACCAACTGCGTTTTTCTTAGATGGGGATGGTCCAAGTGCTGCATCAGAACTTAAAGATGATGCAGCAGTAGTAAGCACAATTAAATCATTGTCAGGAGCATATGAAAATTATGGAGAATATGGAGATAGAGGTGGTTATAACAAAATACCATTGACAGGAATAAATTATGGGGGACTACAAAAGCCCAATGTTCGTTTCATCTATATGCCTAACAATGGTACTCGCTGGCACAGTACGGAAACATCAGAATTTGATAAAATAGTAGATTATATTGTTGAAAATTATGATATAAATCAAAATAATATGACATTAATAGGGCATAGTGCTCGGAGGGTTAGCTGTAGCAAAATACGCGAGTGAATCAAATTATCACTTTAAAAATGTATTAATGGTAAGTCCATATTATGGAATGGCGGAAGAAAAAAGTTGGGATGGAACTGAGAATTTAATAATAAAATATACTAAAGAAGCAAAAAAGAGAGATGAAAATATAAAGTTTTATGCTACTTATAGTTATAATGAGAATAATTGGGCAATCCCTGGAGATGTTAATAAAACCATAAAATTTGTAAAAGAAACATTACATCCATATCTTGATTTAAAAGAATGGCATTTACCAGCAGTTTATAGCCATGACACAGCTGTATGGGATGTTGCAACATATGATGGTGATGGTGATGGAAAAGCAGATATATGGAATGAACTTTTTGGTGAATAAATAAGGAAACCGAAGCAAAAGGTCTCACAAAATTATAAATTTGTCAGAAATCTATAATTAAAGGAGGTTAATAAGATGTTAGGAGAAATGAAATATGCAGATGCTGAAACATTAGCACTTATAGGCAAAATTAATGAAATATGTACTAGTTTGGAAAGTGCTAAAGATAGCTTAAATGCTGTAGATGAAGCAGTAAGTGCTTTGGAAGGAGTGAGTTTAAGCGCAAGTACAGTGATAGGCAACATTGATAGTTATTTGCAAGAACTTAATACTGTAATAAATGATATAAATAGATTTGCAACAGACTACTTAACTGGAGAAAATTCTAATATAAAAATAGTGAATAAGCTACTGTTGGGTGAAATAACAGGTTGGACTAAAAGATTTACTTCAGCTCTTTTAACATTAAAAGATAAATTAGCAGATATAGATATAGATAAACTTGATTTAGGACAAGACATTTCGAGAGGAGAAACAGATAAAGTTGATTTAGAACAAGATACTTCAAGAGGAGGAATAGGTCTTGTAAAATCTATAATTGAAAAATTTTCAAAGAAAATTAAATATACCATAAAGGGAGTAGAAGTTGGGCAAGATGGAATAGGCAAATACTTTGTATCAATTCCACAAAATGCTACTACTAAACCAGAAAATGTAATAGTATTTTTACATGGTGCATCTTATGATATGGAGCAACATCTGATGATAGATGCTATAGAAGATGGAGCTTCTCAGGGATTATCAAATCCTAATGCTATTATAATAGAGCCTAAAATGGTAGGTGCTGGTACTGCAAGAATTACTTTTGGAGGACCAGATATGGCAAGAAGAGTAGGAAAAATTATAGATGATACTCTTGAAGAACAAGGAATAGAAAGAGAAGATGTAAAAATTACTGTTATAGGATATAGTAGTGGTGGCGGTGGTGCCTTATATTTTGCAACAGATTCTGAAACAAAATCATATGCTGATAATGTAATTGTTCTTGATGGGGGGTCTGGCAATACTTTGCAAGATGTTGAGCAACCTATGATAGGATATGGAGGAAAACAAACTTACTCTTGGGGAGGAGTTTATAAAACTCATAATTTCGAATATATGGTAGGTGCTTTTGCTGGAAAAGTAGGAGAAGAAAACGTTGTTGAAGTTGAATCAACTCATGATAATATGCCTTTAAATTCATATCTAATAGATAATAATAATAATGGGATATCTGACATGATGGAATGGGCATTGTCAAATGGTGAAATTGGACCATATAAACAAAAAGGAGAATAGATATATGTCAAAAGAAGTAATGAAATATGCAGAATATGAAGTTACTGTGCTTATAGGAAAAATTGAGAAAATATGCACTAGCTTGCAAAATGCTAAAGATAGCTTAACTAGTGTAAAAGAAATGGCAAATAGTTTGGAAGGATTAAATTTAAGCACAGATACAGTACTAAGCAATATTGATAAATATTTGCAAGAGATTAATTCGGTAGTAAGTGATATAAATAGTTTCACAAGAGAATATGAGGGTGCAGAAAAGAAAAATTTTGCTTTACTTAATGAATTACTTAAATCTGGTATAACATTTGGTACAAACTTATTTGTAGATGCCACACATAAAATGAGAGAAATTCTTCTAAGTATGCAAGATAGTGTTATGAGTAATGATAGGGAAAATTCAATATTTACAGGTTCTATATTTTTTAAACAAGGAACAGATATAGAATATGTTGACAGATACGTTGATCTGACTATACCAGCAAGAAATCCTGATAATACAATACTACGGATGGCAGAGAAAATTAGAAGCATATATAACTGAACCTAAGAATGCTGGACCAGATACAGAAACTATAATTTTCTTTGAAGGTGATGGCCCAAGTCCATTTAGACAAGGAGGAACAAAACAGGAATATTTATCATCTCTTTCATCTTTGGTCAAGGCGCAAAATGTGATGGGAGGAAGAGTTTCGGAAGTGGGATTACTAGCAGTTAAATTTGGAAACTTACAAAAACCAGATGTACGTATAATACATATAGCTAGTGATAAAACAGAAAATAATGGGGCATTATTATCTTCTACAATGGTTACTAATTTAATGATGGATGAAGCAATAGAAATTTTAGAAGACTCTGGGTATGTAAATACAGAACATTTAAGCTTTTGTGGATATAGTGGAGGAGGAAAAAAGGCACTAGAGTATGGAGCTTATGTTATGACAAGAGATAAGAATCCATATTGTCCACAGAGTGTAGTCTTAGTAAGTACTACGTGGTCAGACAAAAAGGCAACAGCAGAGTGGGCAGGAGAATTGTCAGAGGCAGGAGTACCTATAATTGCATCATATCTTACTTCAGATGTACAAGATACCAAAGATTTTGCAAATGAAAATATAAGAAACTCATTGTATGGAGATCCAATTGTAGTGGATTCAAATGTAGGACATGGTGGAGCACCTTGGGCGATATTTACTGAAGATAAAAATGAAGATGGAAAAGGAAATAAAAAATCTGATTTATTTGAAATAATGGAACAAGCAATACAAGAAAATAAAAAGAAATAATCTCTAGTATAATAACTAGAGATTATTTTTTATTAAATTATTCTTTCCAAAAAGCTTTATAAGTTCTATAAGCAGAATAAATATCAAACTTACTTGTAACTTCATAAGGAGCATGCATTGAAAGAACTGGAACACCGCAATCAATAACATCAACACCTTTATTAGCTAATATATATGCGATAGTACCTCCACCACCAACATCAACTTTGCCAAGCTCAGAAATTTGGTATCTAATATCATTTTTTTCTAATAAATTTCTAATCCATGCAACGTACTCTGCATTAGCATCAGAAGCTCCAGATTTACCACGAGCGCCTGTATATTTATTAAGGCCGATACCACGTCCTAAATATGCAGAATTTGTTTTATCAGAAACAGAAGCATAAATAGGGTCATAACCAGCATCAACATCAGCAGAAAGCATTTTTGAGAAACAGAAAACTTTATCTAATAAGTTTGGTCTATTTTCACCAGCTTTATTTAATAATTCAGAAATGAAATAATCAAACATATGAGATTCCATACCAGTATTACCCATACTACCAATTTCTTCTTTATCAGAAAGAATACAAACAGCAGTTGTTTTAACATTTTCTAATGCCATCATTGCTGAAAGAGATGTATAAGCGCAAATACGGTCATCTTGACCATAAGATGCAACCATGCTTCCGTCAAAACCTAAAGAACGAGCTTTAAAAGCAGGAACAATTTCAAGTTCTGAACTTAAAAAGTCGGCTTCAGTAATATCATATTTTTGGTTTAATATATTTAAAATATTTAATTTGATGTTTTCAGAATCTTTATCATCTTCATAAGGAATACTTCCAAGAAGAACATTTAAATCTTCACCATCAATTCCATCTTTTAATTTTTTCATCATTTGGTCTTGAGCTAAATGTGGTAATAAATCTGTAATTGTAAAAATTGGGTCTGATTCATCTTCACCAATATTTACAGTGATTTTTTCACCATTTGCTTTAACAATAACTCCATGAATACTTAAAGGAATTGCTGTCCATTGGTATTTTTTTATTCCTCCATAATAATGTGTTTTAAAATATGCAAAACCTCCATCTTCATATAAAGGATTTGGCTTTAAATCTAATCTTGGAGAATCTATATGAGCTCCAACAATTTGTAATCCATTTTCTAATTTTTCTGTTCCTATTACAGCTAAATACATACTTTTTTCTCTGTTTATAAAATAAACTTTATCACCTGGTCTTAAAACATCAAATGTGCTGATATCTCTAAAACCATTTTCTTCAGCTATTTTTTTTGCAGAACAAACTGCTTCACGTTCTGTTTTAGATGTATTTAAAAATTTAATATAGCCATTGCTGAATAAAAAGATAGCTTCTTTTTCTCTTGTGTCAAGCTTTTTCCATCCAATTTCTTTTTTGTTTAATAATTTTTCTCTTAAATTTTCCTCCATTATTTTACCTCCTTAGTATTTTATTGTAATATATCATATTATGTTTAATTTTTCCACAAAATAATAGAAATATTCAAAAAATAGGTTACAGATTAATAATTTAAAACCATATCTTCGCACAATGGCATGCCAGAATGCTTAGACCATACATATAAATTGAATAATGGAAAATTTTGTGCATCTAAACTTGAGTATAGAAAATCTTAAAGTACAAAGCGAGGAATGTTCGCGTCAAAAATGAATATATTACTATTCCATGGCAAAAACATAGCTAGGGTCATCCCATAGTGGGTCTTTGCCTTATTCCATAGTAACATATTCATTTTTGGACTAAGTGATAAATTATTAGCTAATAACAAAAGTGAAAACTGAAAATAAAATGAATTAAAAAAACAGATATGGAAAAAATATGAAAAAGGAGGAAAAAATGGAATCATTATGGATAGAAACAACAAAAGATAAATTAAATTTAAAGGCATTAGACAAAGAAGAAAAAACAGAGGTGTGCGTAATAGGAGGAGGGCTTTTGGGATTAACAACAGCATATTATCTAACACTTGCAGGGAAAAAAGTGATTTTATTAGAAAAAGACGATATTGGAGAAAAAACAAGCGGAAATACAACAGGAAAAATAACAAGTCAACATGGAGTATTTTATGAACATTTAATAGAAGACTATGGAAAAGAATATGCACAAAAATATTTTGAAGCAAATCAAGAAGCCATACAAAACATAAAGGATATTATAAAAACAGAAAATATTGAATGTGAATTTGAGGAGAAGAAAGCATATGTATATACAACTAAACAAGATGAAATATTAGAATTAGAAAAGGAAGCAGAAGCGGTAAACAAAATAGGAGGAAAAGCAAAAATAGTAAGTAATTTGGATTTACCATTTAAAATAAAATCAGCAATAGAATTTGATGGACAAGCACAATTTCATCCTAGAAAATATATGTTAGGACTTGCAAAAGCAATTTTAAGAGAGAACAAAATATATAATTACACAACAGTTACAGATGTAAAAAAAGAAGATGAGAAGTTTGCAACATATACAGATAAAGGAAAAGTGTATTCTGATTATGTAGTACTAGCGACACATTATCCAATAATAAATATACCAGGGTTTTATTTTACAAAAATGTATCAATCAACATCATATATTATTGCAATTGAAACAAAATTAAAATTACCTAAAGAAATGTATATAAGTGCGAAAGAACCAGTATATTCATTTAGAACAGCATATTATAATGGAAAACAAATATTATTAATAGGTGGAAGTGAGCATAGAACAGGTGAGCCATTACCAGATAATTCAAAATATGAAGATTTAGAGAAAAAGGCAAAAGAATTATATCCTGATTGTAGAATATTATTTAAGTGGAATACAAGAGATTGCATTAGTTTGGACAAAATTCCTTATATAGGAGAATTTTCAAATTTGATGAAAAACATGTATGTGGCAACAGGATTTAAAAAATGGGGAATGACATTATCAAATATTGCGGGAAAAATTGTTTCAGAACAAATTGTTAATGGTGAAAGTAAATATCAAGATATATTTGACTCAACAAGAATGAATCCAATAAAAAATAGATGGGAAATGAAAGATGTGTTAAAAGAATCAATAGAAGGATTAGCATTAAATAAATTTAAGGTAGAAGATGGTAGCATAAATAATATAGAAAATGATAATGGAGCAATAATAAAAATTGAAGGAGAAAATGTTGGAATTTATAAAGACAAAATTGGAAAAATTTACGCTGTAAAACCCATATGTACACATTTGGGATGTTTGCTTTCTTGGAATAATATAGATAAAACGTGGGATTGCCCATGTCATGGAAGTAGATTTGATTATAAGGGAAAAAATATATATGATCCAGCAGTAAAAAATTTGGAAACTTATATTGAAATTTTTGGTAAAAATGGGTAAAAAAATGTTGTAAAAATGTATTTACAAAAAATAGTAGGTTTGGTATAATACAATTGTATAAGATTAACAAAGGAGAATTATACATGGAATACCAAGATACTGATGAAATAACGAGAAGAGAAGCAATCGAAAAAGTAAAACAAATAGTAAAAGCTATAAAAGCCATAAGAATAAAGTATTATCCAGATTTTTCAAAAGTCTCTGAAAAAGATCAAGAAACAGAACAAAAATTACAAGCGAATTTAGAGCAAATTGCACAAAACAATGGGCTAAATGAGCTAAGAAGTTCATTAATACAAGAAGTAGATGAAAGATATGGAGGAAAAGAGCCAGAAAATAAAAATGACTCTATTTTGCAAGCATGTTATGGAGCTATAGATGCACAGAAAGAAGCTATCTCAAAAGGAAAAATAACACAAGCATTAAGATGTCAAGAACAATTAAAAATGTATAAACAAAAATTATCAAAAGCAGAGTGTCAAGAAATTGTAAGTTATAAAAGAGAAAAATTTGCAGAATTAATGCAAACAAGAGAACAGCTTGAAGAAAATATGCAAAAATGGAATAGTCAGTTAAAAGGTATGTATAAAATTGAACATGCTCAAAAGAGAAGAGAAGCTATGGAAGTAATACAGGATTTACAAAATCCAGAAAAGAGTCAAGAAAAACAAACAGAAATAGAAGAAAATGCAGAACTAGTTAATGAGATTTAACATAGGAGGAAAAAGTGAGAAGAGAAGAACAAGAAGCATTTGTGGAAGTTGATGAGATTTTAAAAATTATGCCAGTAGACTTAGTTAGCAAAATTCCAATGCAATTTAGGCAAATGATTTCAGAGAATAAAGCAAAAGATTATAAAGCAGATATAAAAGAACCACTTGAAGAAGAAAATTTAAAAGAAGAAACAATTGTTATATTAGGACTTATATATAGAGATTTTTTAGCAACTCCAGAAGAAAAAAAGGAATTGCTAGAGCAAGATTCTTTAGAGTTACAAAAAATTCAAGAAGAATTAGAAAAACAATATGATATAAATAATGTGTTTAGCAAAAGAAAAAAACAAGCTCAAGATGAAGACACTTCAACAGGATTAATAGTCTACAAAGAACAAGGATTCATAAAAAGAGTATTTAATTTTATAAAAGGATTGTTTAATAAAAATAAATTTTAAAAAAATGTCGAAATTTATTGACTTATCAGAATCTTTTTGTTAAAATAACAGCATAAATCATATATTTATATGTTTTATAAACCGTTTATTGAACTAGATAGATTGCTTTTAAAACCAGTTATCTAGTTCTCTTTTTTTGTGCAAAATGTATTTACAAATATGTAGAAGAACTATATAATGAGTAAGAATGGAGGAATTAGATATGGGAAAATTATTCGTAATAGATGGAACAGATGGAAGCGGAAAACAAACACAATTTAATAAATTAAAAGAAAGATTTGAAAAAGAGAATATAGAAGTCAAAGTAGCAAGTTTCCCTAATTATCCAAGTGAATCTTCTTCACTAGTAAAGATGTATTTATCAGGAACATTTGGAGAACATGCAAAAGATGTAAGCCCTTATATAGCATCAACTTTTTATGCTGCAGATAGATATGCAACATATAAAACAACATTAGAAGAATTCTACAAAGCTGGAGGAATTGTATTAGTAGATAGATATACAACAAGTAATATGATACATCAAGCAGGTAAAATTGAAAATAAAGAAGAAAGGGAAAAATTCCTTAATTGGTTATGGGATTTTGAATTTAATTTATATGGTATACCAGTACCAACAAAAACATTTTTCTTAAATATGCCAACAGAAGTAGCAGTAAAATTAATGGCAGAAAGAGAGAACAAATTTACACATACACAAACCAAAGATATACATGAAAGAGATGTACAATATTTAAAAGATAGCTATAATGCCGCAGTTGAATTGGCTTCTAAATATGATTGGAAAGAAATTAAATGTGTAAAAGATAATAAAATTAAAACAATAGAAGAAATTCATGAAGAAATATGGGAAGAAATTAAAAAATATATATAAAATGAAAACTAGAGAAAAATCCAGTAAAAAAGAGTAAAAAAGTAAATATGGTATAAAACAGCAAATAAAACCAATGCAATTTGACTAAGAAAAGGAAATAAATGCCAAAAAGGAATTTGAAAAAAACTGTAAAAATGTTATAATAGAAAACGATGGTGCATTATTCTAGTCGTACTAATTATTGCGAGGGTGGGGCTAAAAATCCACTAAAGGGCATACCGATGAAGTTTCTTGTTTGTGCGCGAAATGCCGGTTTTGCGTGTGAGCAGGGAGGAAAGAAATCAGGGTATTGCATAATGGCATATGTATGAACCCCCTAGTTTCGTGGAGGCTTAAAAATATTTTAAGAAAACCTATGTGAGTGCCAAGACACAATATACATAGAGTAGCCTGTCTTGAGTGAATATATTGGGATTAATAGACTATGAAATTATATTTGCAAAAAAGACTAACAATAAAGATAGTATGTCAAGGAAAACTTCTAGAATGTTTGCTTTAAAAAGAGGCATAGAAATCTAAGGATTAAGGTACGGACTTAAGTGGCGATCTAGTGTCTAATGAAATATGTAGATATTCTTTTAAATGGAAACAGCTATATAGCAATATATAGTAAAGAATAGAGAAATTCAACTAGACCTAAACCGTAAAATTTACTTAGATTTTACCATCTTGCTTTTTATATTATTAGATTAAAAAGGTGCATATATGCACTTTTTTTGTAAAGGAGAAGGATTAACTAAATGAGCAAAAACTCAAAAAGAAAAGAAAAAGAACACTCGAAACTTAAGTGGTTTATACAAGTGTTTATAACAACATTTATATTATCAATATGTTTTTCGTATATTTCAACATATGGTGTATCAAATTTAAATTTAGTAGCATCAATATTTATACTAATTTTAGTTGTTGCAGTAGGAATAATATTTGATATTATAGGTGTTGCAGTAACGGTTGCAAATGAAGAAGAGTTTCATGCTAAAGCAACCAAAAAAATTAATGGAGCTAAAACATCAATAAAATTGATAAAAAATGCTACAAAAGTAGCAAATATATGTGCAGACGTTATAGGAGACGTATGTGGAGTATTAAGTGGAGCGATAAGTGCTATGATTTCTGCAAAGCTTACTGAAAAAACAGGAGCAAACCTACAATTTATAATTAGTGCTGTTGTTGCATCTTTGACTGTTGGTGGGAAAGCATTAGGAAAAGAAGTAGCAAATAATAATTCTACACAAATAGTTCATTTTGTAGGTATAATTTTAAATAAAATATATAAATAAAAATTATCTTATTAAGACAATTTTTTTATTTTTAATTTATATAAAATGTTGAAAAAATTTTTAAAAATATGCTATAATTTAAATATGTAGGCAAAGCTTACAAGTTGAAAAAAGGCCAATGTATTGGTTAAAAGTGAGGGAACATCATATTATGAAAAAGGCAACTAAGAAGTTAAAAACCCCTAATTACCATGCGATGTTTTTCGCATTGGTAATAATCATACTGTTTTTCCTGTTTGTGAACAGTGAAATTACACGGTATGAGGAAATTTACCATGAAAAAAACCAGGTGGCAAGTTCTGTAAAGTACGGAGAGCCAGATTTGGAAGCAATTCAAAGTGGGTATGAAAATTGTCAAGAGGAAATGCTTTCGCTGAGTGATTATAGTCCTCTTGGTAGGGTATTAGCTACTTTGGATAAGTCCAGAGGTGGACAAGTACTGAACCACGGAATTGTCTATGGAAGCCGCATGGGAGTATTGGGGTTAATTTATTATATTTTTTGCAATTTGACTAGATTAGTCAAAATAATGGCAAGAAATATTTATAAGCTCAAAAAATCCCAAGCTCATATTCAGAAGTGAAGCTTTCCTTCTGAAAAACCAAAGAGCAAGCACCTGATAGGTTGCTTGCTCTTTTTGGCATTATTTATTAGATAATAAAATTAATCCTTTTCTGATTAGTTCTTCAACAGATAATGTCTCAACAGTAAGATGCTCAAAAGCTTTTTCAATTTCTTTTCGTGAAAATCCAAGAACCATAAGTCCAGAAATTGCTTCTTGTACATTTTCATTAATTTTTACTGATTTGATTTTTGTTTCTGTAATTTGTTCTTCATTTTGTTCTGCCTTAAGTTTATCTTTCAACTCTAAAATGATTCTTTGAGCAGATTTTGTACCAATACCAGGAATTTGAGTAAGTAATTTTACATTATTAGAAATTACGGCAATTGCAAAATCTGAAGGTTCAATACATGAAAGCATAGCTAATGCGCTTTTTGCTCCGACACCACTAACAGACAAAAGAAGTTCAAACATTCTAAGTTCTTCTTGAGTTTTAAAACCAAAAATACTAATATCATCTTCTCTAACTCTGTAATATGTAAAAACTTTTACATTATCTCCAATTTCTCCAATAGAATTTATTGAGTTTTCGGCCATAAATACTTTATATCCAAGACCACCAACATCTATAACTATATAATTTTTTAACTTCATTTCTAAAGATCCTTTAATATAAGCAAACATAATGTTCTCCTTTCATCTTGTCTAATTATACTATTTGAGATTATAAAAATCAAGTACTTTTGCAAAAAAATGTTCGAAAAATATGAAATAATATTGACAAAAAAATAATAAGGTTTTATAATTGAGACACTATAAATATAAAGGAGAAAATTATGGAACAGGCACAACCATTAGCATATAGAATGAGACCTAAAACATTAGAAGAATATGTTGGTCAAGAACATGTTATAGGTGTTGGAAAAATATTATATAGAACAATAAAAGCAGACAGACTTTCTAGCATAATATTATTTGGACCCCCAGGATGCGGAAAAACATCATTAGCAAAAGTAATAAGTGAAACAACAAAATATAAATTTTATAAAATAAATGCAGTAACAGCAGGAGTTGCAGACATCAAGAAAGTAGTTGAAGAAACAAAGAATTTTATGCTAAATCCGGCAGGAAAAAGTATATTATTTATTGATGAGATACATAGATTTAATAAATTACAACAAGATGCATTATTACCTTATGTAGAAAATGGAACAATAATTTTAATAGGTGCAACAACAGAAAATCCATATTTTGAGGTAAACAAGGCGTTAATATCAAGATCAATGGTAATAAAATTAGAGCCATTAACAGAAGAAAATATTTATCAAATCTTAAAAAACGCATTAGTAAGAAAAGATGGACTTGGAGAATATAACATAAAAATAGAAGATAGTACATTAAGAAAAATTGCGAATATAGCAAATGGTGATGTAAGAACAGCATTAAATGGGCTTGAAGTTGCAGTATTAACGACAAATATGGAATCAGATGGATATATTCATATCACAGATGAAGTAATAAAAAATAGTATACAAAATAGAAAGGCTATATTTGATAAAAATGGAGATACACACTATGACAATATAAGTGCATTTATAAAATCAATGAGAGGTTCAGACCCAGATGCTACATTATTGTATTTAGCAAGAGCACTAAATGGTGGAGAAGACCCAGTGTTTTTAGCAAGAAGAATTGTAATATGTGCATCAGAAGATGTAGGGTTAGCAGATCCACAAGCTCTTATTTTAGCTACATCAGCAATGCAAGCAATAAATATGATAGGAATGCCAGAAGCAAGAATACTATTAGCCGAAGCAGCGGTATATGTTGCAAATTGTAAAAAATCAAATGCTACTTATTTAGGAATAAATAAAGCACTAGAAGATGTTGCTAATTCAGATACAGGAGAAATTCCTATGCATATCAGAAATGCACCAATAGAAAAAATGAAAGAATTAGGATATAGTGAAGGATATTTATATCCACATGATTTTCCAGGCCATTGGGTAGAACAACAGTATTTGCCAGATAAAATGGTAGGAACAAAATATTATATAAAAGATGAGAATATAAAATAAAAAAATGGAAAAAATAGAAAGAAAGGAAACTTCTTTCTATTTTTATTTTATTTGATAGATGGTGTGAATATGGTAATCAAAATAATAATAGGGTTGTTGGCAGGAATAATATGTGGACTTTTTGGAACAGGTGGAGGAATGTTACTTGTACCAGCATATGTGTACTTATTAAAAATTGACCCTAAAAAAGCAAGAGCAACATCACTTTGCTCAATGTTAGCAATGGTAATAGCAAGTAGCGTTTTTTATTATAAAAATAATTATATAAATTGGAATATTGGAATTCTTTGTGCTATTGGTGGAATTATTGGAGGATATTTTGGTGCAAAAATTTTAAAAAAAGTGCCAGACTATATATTAAAAATTGCTTTTATTTGTTTTTTAATTTATGCATCTTATAAAATGATTTTTTAAAAAGAAATGAGGCTAATATGAAAGAAATTTTTATAGGCATGTTTTCTGGAATTTTTAGTGGAATAGGAATGGGCGGTGGAACTATCTTAATTTTCTTACTAAATAGATTTGCAGGATTAGAACAACATATTGCCCAAGCAACAAATTTAATATATTTTGTTCCAACAGCTGTTTCATCAATAATTGTGAATTACAAAGAAAAGAACATTAATACTAAATTGGCTGTAATAGTATCATTATTTGGAATTTTAGGTGCTATTATAGGTGCAACAATATCAAATGAATTAGAAGTAACAAAACTTCAAAAACTTTATGGGTATTTTTTGGCAATTATTGCTATTCATGAAATATATACCTTATTTAAAGAGTATAAATTAAACAAGAAAAAGAAATAATATATAAAAATAAATAACAGGAGGCTGATTTATTATGAAATTCGTTAAAGGTTTGGTTGTAGGAGGAATAATAACAACTGGAGTTTGGATGGTTTGTGCTGAAAATGGAATGACTACTAAAAAAATTACTAAAAAAGGCAAACAATGGGCAAAAAGAATGGGACTTATGTAATAAACAAAATAGAAAAAGACTTCTAAAAAGAGGTCTTTTTCATTTTATAATTATGCATCTAAAATCCTGGTTTATTACACTCTGGATTTCCGCAAGAACATTCATCTTGAGGTGGTAATCCAAAATCCTTATCACAGTCACAATCAAGTGTGATACCTTTTAGACATTTTGCATCAATATTAGTTTTAGCACAAATTTTAACATGTTTTACATCATCTTTCCAAATTTGTATAGCATATTTTTTGTTAGGACATAAAGGTCCGAAAACAAACTCACCATTTTTATTAGTAAATGTATGAGAAACAGGTTTTATTTCTTTTTTACCATATTTGTGTTCAACTTCAACTAATTTGACAACAGCATCTCTTACAGGCTCTTTGAAGCAGTCTTTAACAACTCCGAAGATAACGTCTCTGTGATCATTTGCTAAAGTTATTTCTAGATCAAATTGTTTTCCATTAGCTATAAATCCATCTATATCAACAATTGGATGCATATCAGGTTTTTTTTCATCTATTTCCATATAAAAACTTCCTTTCTTCAGGCATTTGCCTTTATTAGTATATAATATGAAAAAACATAAAAAATGCTATTGTTTAGGATAGAAAAATATTGTATAATAATTAGGCAAGGAGGAAAAAATGAACGAACAATCAATAGGAATATTTGACTCTGGAGTTGGAGGGCTAACAGTATTAGCTGAAGTTAGAAAAATTTTACCAGAAGAAAATATAATTTATTTAGGGGATACTAAAAATTTTCCTTATGGAAATAGAAGTAAAGAAGAAATTATAGAATTTGCAATACAAAATGCAAAAACATTAATAAAACAACAAGTTAAAGTAATAGTAATAGCGTGTGGAACAGTAACAAGTCAAGCAATAGATGTATTAAAAAAAGAATTTGACATTCCAATAATAGGAATAATAGAACCAACAGTTGAATATGTAGAAAAACAAGGTTGGAAACAAATAGGAGTAATTGCAACAGAAGGAACTATAAGAAGTGGAGCGTGGGAGAACAAGTTAAAAGAAAAAATGCCTGAAATAGAAGTTGTAAACAAAGCATGTCCAATGCTTGCAACTATAGCAGAAGAAGGAAAAGCACAAAGTAAAGAAGGCAGAAAAGTAATAAAAGAATATATGGAACCATTTAAGAAAAATAAGATAAACAAAATAATATTAGGATGTACACATTATCCAATTTATGAAAAAATAATAAAAGAAGAATTAGGATATGATGTAAATCTTATAAATACAGGTGTAACAGTCGCAAATTATCTAAAACGTTACTTAAAAGAGAATGATTTAGAAAATAAAAATAGAAAAACAATTGAAAAAATTGAATTAACAAAACCAGAAAAAGAATTTAAAAATAATGCAAAAAATATTTTAAACGAAAACCTTGACATACAAGCAATTTGAGGCTATAATAGCAATATAAGATTAAGGAGGAAATATGTTTTCGATTAATGATAATGAATATACACTTATGACAGACGAAAAGTTAATAGAAAATATAAAACATGAGGATACAAAGGCATTAGACTGCTTAATAGAAAGATACAATGATGTAGTAAGCATGAAAGCCAACAAATTTTTTATGGTAGGTGCGGAAAAAGAGGATATGATTCAAGAAGGAATGATAGGATTATATAAAGCCGTAAAATCTTATGATTTAGAGAAACAAAACTCTTTTAAAACTTTTGCAAATATGTGTATAGAAAGACAGTTGATTACAGCAGTAAAAAATTCAAATAGGCAAAAACATATACCATTAAATTCATCTATATCTCTAAATGCTGCTGCTTATGATGACAATGAAGATATGGATAAAATGGATATTCTTGATGTAAAAACATTAGATGATCCATCAGATATAATTGCTGACAGAGAGTATTTTGAAAGTATAGAAAACAAAATAAAAGATAATTTAAGCGATTTTGAACTACAAGTTTTATATGAATATGAAAAAGGAAAAACGTATGCAGCAATAGCAGAAAAATTAAATACTAAAATTAAATCTGTTGATACTGCAATACAAAGAATTAGAAAAAAAGCTAATAAAATAAAAGAAAATATAGGATAAAAGCACAGATTTACAGTGCTTTTATTTTATTTTGTTTTGTTCACAAGTCAATAATTTGAACATTTCCATAAATCACTAAGAGCCTTCAGCCTCACTTGGTACCATACATATATATTGAAAACATTCCAAATTTTGGACAAGCTAAACTTTCGCATAAAATCTAAAAGTACAATTCGAGCCTCTCTCACTTAGTCCAAAAATGAATATGTTACTATGGAATAAGGCAAAGACCCCCGACGAAGACCCTAGCTATGTTTTTGCCATGGAATAGTAATATATTCATTTTTGACGTGAGCATTCCTCCGTTTGTACTTTAAGATTTTCTATACTCAAGTTTAGATGCACAAAATTTTTCATTATTCAATATATATGTATGGTGCCAAGTGAGGCTGAAGGCTCTTAGGGATTTAGAAAAAATGTTTAATTATAACTTTATTAAAAAATTACTAAAAGGTGTTGCCTTTATTGTAGAAAATTGTTATAATAAGCAAGATACGATAAGATAAAAAAATATGGAGTGAAAAAAATGAAGAAAAAACAAGTATGGAAAAAAGTATTATTAATATTAATGATTTTGGCAATAATAGGAATAGCAACTGTAGGAATATTGTTGTATGGACCATGGTCTAAGTTTAGGGAATGGCTAATTACAACAGCAATGACCACAATGACTCATCAATATTTTGCAACATGGTTTTATGATGAACAAACAATACAAGATGCGTTAAATAAAAACAAAGTACAAGAAACAGATCAAATAACAAATATAGATACAATAGTTATAAATAAAACAGAAGAAAAACCAAAAGAATATGAAAATGAATATGAAAGAGCTGTTTTAGAAAAAGACCCAGATAATCAAGATTACAAGATAATAGAAATTGAAGGAAAAGGATATAGTGGATATTTAGCAGTAATATATGACCCTTCAAGAATAAGAACAGTATATACTAAAAAACTTGGAACAAGTGGACAATACTTAACACAAATGGCAAAAGATAATGATGCACTAATTGCAATTAATGGTGGTGGATTTGATGATCCAAACTTTAGTAGTAATGGAGCAAATCCACTAGGGATAACTATATCTAATGGAAAAGTAATAACTTCAAAAACTTATAAAGGTGCAGGTGGACTAATAGGATTTACAGAAGATGATAAACTTGTACTTGGAAAAATGACAGTAAAACAAGCTCAAGAAATGAAAGTCAGAGATGCAGTAACATTTGGACCATTTCTAATTATAAATGGAGAACCATCAAAAGTATTAGGAAATGGTGGCTGGGGAACAGCACCACGTACAGCAATAGGACAAAGAAAAGATGGAATAGTACTATTCTTAGTAATCGATGGGAGAACTGTAACAAAACCAGGTGCTGATATGAATGATTTAATAGAAATAATGCAAAGATATGGAGCATATAATGCAGCAAATCTAGATGGTGGAACATCAAGTGTAATGGTAATAGATGGAAAGATTATAAATGATCCAGTGGACAGTACAGGTGCTCATAGAACAAGATTTATATCAACAGGATTTATTCTAACAAAAGAGGAAGAATAAAAATAAAAGGAGATTGAATGATGGGATTTATTGTAGCAGTTGATGGAACAGCTGGAAGTGGTAAAGGAAGTATAACAAAAATAGTTGCTCAAAAACTAAATTTAATAGCAATAGACACAGGAGCAATGTATAGATGTGTAGCACTTGCAATGCTAGAGCAAGGAATAAAATTAGAAGAAACTAGAAAAATAAAACAACTTTTAGACGAAATAAAAATTGAATTTGTAGAAGACGAAAGTGGAAAAAAAGTATTTTTAAATGGAAAAGACGTAAGTTTAAAAATAAGAACAATAGAAGTAACCGAATTTGCATCACCAGTAGCTACAATAGGAATAGTTAGAGAACACTTAGTGAAATTGCAACGAGAAATGGCTAAATCAGCAGATGTAATAATGGAAGGTAGAGACATAGGAACAAATGTATTTCCAAATGCAAATGTAAAAATATATTTAGATGCAACACCAGAAGAAAGAGCATTAAGGAGATTTAAACAAAATAAAGAAAATGGAATAGATACTCCTTATGAAGAAATTTTAAAAAATGTTATAGATAGAGATTATAGAGATAGCCATAGAGAAATAGCACCTTTAATTAAAGCACCAGATGCTATATATGTAGATTCTACAAATATGACAGTAGAAGAAGAAGCAGAAGTAGTCATTAAAATAATTGAAGAAAAAAGATAATTAAAACCAGGTTTCTCTTTGAAATTCAAACAGAAACTTGGTTTTTAACTATTGCAAAGAAAGGAATTAAAAATGAAAGAAGAATTTTTAAAAATATTAAGAACAGTAAAAAGAGAAGGTTTAGAAGAATTTATAAAATTTCTAGAAAGTACAGATTTCTTTACGGCACCAGCAAGTACAAAATTTCACGGAGATCATGCTGGAGGGTTAGTAGAACACAGTATGAAAGTATATGAAATATTGGTAGAAAAAGTAAAGAATTCATCTAAAAAAATAGAAGTTTCAGAAGACACTTTAAAAATAGTTGCATTATTACATGATGTATGTAAAGCAAATTTCTATAAAATAGATTATAGGAATGCAAAAAATGCACTAGGTGTATGGGAAAAGGTTCCATACTATACAGTAGAAGACACAATACCTTATGGACATGGAGAAAAATCAGTAATGATGATTACAGAATATATGAAATTAACAAGTGAAGAAAAATATGCTATTCGTTGGCACATGGGATTTACAGAACCTAAAGAGGTATATAATACAATAGGAGCAGCATATACAAAATTTCCGCTAGCACTTCTTGTGTTTGAAGCTGATTTGGAAGCTACATATTTTTTTAATACATAAAAAATATCCTATAAATTAAAAACAAACAATGAAAGGGAAAACAATGTTGGTAGAAGGAGAAAGTAAAAATAAAGAGTTAAGAGTAGACTCAAAGTACAGAAGCTTTAAACAAATAGTAAATGAACTATATACAGAAGAAATGCGTGAAATTGAGGATACAAATAAACAAGAAGAAACATCTAATAAAGTTAAAATAGAACCTAAAATTGTATATGACAAATATACCAACAATTTAAGAATTGAATTCAAAATAGGAAATGAAAGGATGTATAAATTAAAAAATTTGACAGAGTTTTATGACAGAATGAAAACACATGAAAAATATAAATATGGAAGCAAATTAGAATTTATACATAAAAAAGAAAACTTTGAAGAACAAGATCAACAACTGTTAGAATTTATATTAAAACAAGCAGAAGTAATAGAACTTGTAAACTCAGATGCAAATGCAAATTATAGATATTATGGGAAAGCAATAAGTGATAATTGTATATTATTAAATAATAGTGGTTTAGATGAGTTATTTGAAATATTAAAAAATAAAGAAGTAATTTTTCAAAAAGAATATAAAGACGAAAAAATCAAATTTGTTGACCAACAACCTGATTTACATTTTGTGCTACAACAAAAAGGAAAAAACGAATATCAAATTATGCTAAATGATAGTATAGATGTATTAAGAGAAGTAGAAATTTTATCAGGAAAAGAATATCAATATATATTGTTAAAAAATGAATTTTATAGATGCACAAAAAAATATGAAAATAGTACATTAAAATTATTACAAAAATTCAAAGAAAATTTTATAACAGAATTAGTATTTGGAAAAGAACAACTACCTGAAATGTTTTCTGTAATATTGCCTAAATTGAAAGAAAATTTAGAATTTAAAGATATAAATTTGGATGAAATACAAGAATATAGGCCTAAAAAGTTAAATGTCAAAATGTTTTTAGATTTTGATAATAATGGATATATACTGGCAGATGCAAGGTTTTGCTATGGGGAAGAAGAATTTAACCCATTGCAACAAAAAATTCATTTAAAATATCCAAGAGATGTAATTGCAGAAAACAAAGCAATAAATATGCTTAAAAAGACAGGATTTATGTATTATGCACCAAAAGAGTGTTTCATACTTCCAGATGACCAAAAAATATATGAATTTTTATCAAAAGATATAAATGAATATATGCAAAATTTTGATGTAATGGCAACAGATAATTTTAGAGCCAGAGAAATAAAACAACCACAAATAGGTAGTTTAGGGGTAAAAGTAGAAAACGATTTATTATCAATTGATTTAGAAAAATTAAATATAGATGTTGATGATTTAGAAGAGGTTTTAAAGAAATACAATTTAAAGAAAAAATATTATAAACTTAAAAACGGAAGCTTTATAAATTTGGAAGAAAATCCTGACATAGAATTTCTAGATAGAATGATAACAGGATTAGGTATTAGTTATAAAGATATAAAAAATGGAAATATTAAATTACCTATAAATAGAAGTTTATATTTAAATCAATTACTAAAAACAATACCAAATACGCAAATAAGTAAGAATAATGAATATAGAAAAATAATAAATGGATTAGATAAACAAAACGGAGAAGATGATATTAAGATTCCTGAAAATTTAAAGGGTGTATTAAGATATTATCAAAAAACAGGTTACAAATGGCTAAAGACACTAGATAATTATAAATTTGGTGGAATTTTAGCAGATGACATGGGGTTGGGAAAAACAGTACAAATGTTATCAATAATTGCAGGTTATATTGAAGAAAATGAGAATCATAAAGCATCAATTGTAATATGTCCAAGTTCATTGACATTAAACTGGCAAAATGAAGCCCAAAAATTCACAAATAAATTAAGAACATTAGTAATTAGAGGAAATGCTTTTGAAAGAAAAAAACAAATTGAACAAGCAGACAAATATGATTTATTAATAACTTCTTATGACTTATTAAAAAGAGATGTAGAAGTATACAAAGAAAATAAATATAACTTTAAATTTGCAATTGCGGATGAAGCACAATATCTAAAAAATAGTAATACTCAAAATGCTAAAGCAGTGAAAGAAATTGTAGCAGATACAAGATATGCATTAACAGGAACACCAATAGAAAATTCATTAGCAGAATTATGGTCAATATTTGATTATATAATGCCAGGATATTTGTTTGGTTATAAAAAATTCAAATCAGATTATGAGACTCCTATAGTAAGAGATAATGATCAAAGAACAATGAATAAATTAAAAATGTTGATAGAACCATTTATATTAAGAAGAACAAAAAAACAAGTATTAACAGAATTGCCTGAAAAAACAATAACAGTTTTGAATAATCAAATGAAAGAAGAACAAGAAAAAATTTATACTGCATATTTAGCACAAGCGAAACAAGAAATTGCAGAAACAATAAATTTAAGAGGATTTGAAAAAAGTCATATTCAAGTACTAGCAGCTCTTACAAGATTAAGACAAATTTGCTGTCATCCAAGTTTATTTATAAAAGATTACAAAGATGGAAGTAGCAAATTAGAGCAATGTATAGAAATTATAAAAGATGCAACAGATTCAGGACATAAGATATTATTATTTTCGGGTTATACATCAATGTTTGAGTTAATTGAACAAGAATTAAAAGAAAAAGATATAAAATATTTTAAACTTACAGGTTCAACAAAAGTTGATGAGAGAATTAGAATGGTTGACGAATTTAATGAAAATAAAGATATTAAAGTATTTTTAATTTCTCTTAAGGCAGGTGGAACAGGACTTAATTTAACAGGCGCAGATATGGTAATTCATTATGACCCATGGTGGAATGCATCTGCAGAAAACCAGGCAACAGATAGAGCTTACAGAATAGGACAGAAAAAGAATGTACAAGTTTATAAATTGATTACAAAAAATTCTATTGAAGAAAAAATTTATGAACTTCAAAAAAAGAAATCTGAACTTATAGATAATGTACTTGATACTAAACGAACATTTATTAGTAAACTTTCAAAAGAAGAGATAATGAAATTATTTGAATAATTGTTTATCAATAGGAGACAAAAAATATGAAAGATTATATAACAGTAATTGGTGGTGGTTTAGCTGGATGCGAAGCAGCTTATCAAATAGCTAAAAGAGGAATAAAAGTAAAATTATATGAAATGAAGCCAATTAAATATACAGAAGCACATAGCAATGAAAACTTAGCAGAAATAGTATGTAGTAATTCATTTAAATCAAATTTACACACAAATGCGGCAGGACTATTAAAAGAGGAGTTAAGGTATTTAGATTCTTTACTAATAAGAATAGCAGATGAAACTCAAGTACCCGCAGGACAAGCTTTAGCTGTTGATAGAGAAATATTCGCAAAACGTGTGACAGAAGAAATTGAAAAACAACCATTGATACAACTAATTCATCAAGAAATAACTAATATAGATGAATTATCAAAAGATGGAATAGTAATAATTGCAACAGGACCATTAACTTCAAAAGACCTAGCAGAAGAAATATTAAAAATAACAGGACAAGATAAGTTGTATTTTTATGATGCAGCAGCTCCTATAGTTACAAAAGAAAGTATTAATTTTAATATAGCTTTTTATGGAAATAGATATGAACAAGAAAAACAAAAAGAAGAAACAAGTGAACAATGGAAAGAGAGATTAAAAAGTCAAGAACCAAGTTATATAAATTTGCCAATGAACAAAGAAGAATATGACAGATTTTATAATGAATTAATAAATGCAGAAGTTGTAACACTTCATGAATTTGAAAAAGGTGAAATCTTTGAAGGGTGTATGCCCCTAGAAGTTATGGCGAAAAGAGGACAAGAAACATTGAGATATGGACCATTAAAACCGTTAGGATTTGATGACCCAAGAACAGAAAAAAGACCTTATGCTATTGTTCAACTTAGACAAGATGACAAAAATGGAATAATATATAATTTAGTTGGATTTCAAACTAACTTAAAATTTGGAGAACAGAAAAGAGTCTTTAGTTTGATACCTGGATTAGAAAGTGCTGAATTTGTTAAATATGGAGTTATGCATAGAAATACTTATATAAATTCAACCAAATTACTAGATAACACATACAATTTAAGAAAAAATAATAATATATTTTTTGCAGGTCAGATAACTGGTGTAGAAGGATATGTAGAATCAATTTCTTCTGGTATGTTAGCTGGATTAAATGCTTGTGCGAAATATAAAAGTAAAGAAAAAATAATATTGCCAGATACTACAATAATTGGAGCTCTTTCAAAATATGTGTCAACAGAAAATGAAAAATTTCAACCTATGAATGCGAATTTTGGAATAATTCCAGCACTTGATGAAAAAATCAAAGATAAAAAACTTAAATATGGCAAATTAGCGGATAGAGCAATTCAGAATTTAAAAAATGAATTGTCAAAATTAGACTATTAAAAACAAAAGATAAAAAAATTTTACAAAAAATGCTTGTAGAAAAAAATATGTTATGCTAAAATATAAAATGACTAAGAATAACAACAAAAGAAAGGAGTTTGTCAAGTAGGCAAATACTTGATGATACTAGGGAATGAACGGTTTGGAAGAAATACAAAAACAAAGTGCAAGTTTTATTTCTGAGAAAAAACAATTACAAGAACAAATTAATAAAATAGAAGAAAAAAGAACAGAGCTAGCAGAACAAAGAAATGCTAAAAAAAGAATTGATGCAAACTGCCCAGATGTTAGTGAATTAGGAAGACAGATAACTGAACTAGGAAATGAAAGTCAAGAACTACAAAGACAACTTGACTCTAAATTTTATGAAACAAAAACACAAATAAATCTTGTGATAAACAACTTAATTGCGGAAAATATAAGAAAAATTCACAAAACAGAGGAACAAATGAAGCAACTAGCAAACGGCATAAAAAAACAAGAAGAAAGAGCTACAAAATTTGAGCTACAAAAACAAGAATTTTTCAATAAATTTGGAAGAATGCCAGAATTATCAGAAAGAACAATAAGAGAAAGTGAATTACAAGAAAAAGAGACTATAAAAAGTAGGTTAGATATTGATCAATTAAAAGGACAAGTTTCACAATTTCAAGATGAACTTTCAGAATTAGTAAAAATAAAGGCAGACGTAAAAGCAGAAAATTGGAATGTAAAAGCCAAAAATGAAGATGATGATAATGATGATGAATTGTATATTGAAGAATTCAAAGTTGATGAAATGGAACCAATTGAAGAAATAACAGTAGAAGAAATGCAACCTATAGAGGAATTATATGTTGAAGAATTCAAACCAATTGAAGAAATCGAGCTTGAAGAATTTAAACCTGTTGAACAAATAGAACCTGAAAAACTTGGAGCTGCTGAAAAGATAGAAACGGAAGAGTTTAATTCCGAAAATAATTTAAAACAAATAGATGAGATGGCACAACAAATTAAAGAAGGATTAGAAGAAGATTTAGATAGCCATATAATGGAAATGGCCCAACAAATTGTTGAAGAAATTGCAACAGAACATACTAAAGAACAAAAAGTTGCTGAAATTACTGAGCCTGAAGATATAATAACTTTTGAAGAAGCAAAAGAAAATAAAGTAAAACCAATAATTCCACTATTTGGACAAAAAGAAAAAATATTAGGAATAACAATAAAATTTGAAGATAAAGAATTAGTATACAAAGCATCTATGAGTGATGGAGAAGAAGTAAAAATATATCCTGCAAAAATAGGAGAAGAAAATGTTTTACTTAGAGACAAACAAAATAGAGAAGAATGTAAAGAGATTCTTATAAATTATTCGATTGAAGAATATAAGGCTTATGATAAAAAGGTTATAAATAAAATAGATCCATTAGTATGTGAATTATTAATAGAATGTGCTGAAAGATATGGTTATAATGCACAAGAATTGATTTATAATTATGCAATGTCATTTTCTAGAGAAGTAGAAGCTGATATGGAACTAGTGCCATCAATAGTTTATAATTTCTCATACATTGACCAAACTAATTTGACAAAAAAAGAAAAATCAATAATTAGCAAAATTTGTAGAAATGCAAATAAAAATTACAAAATAGACGTTATAGAAAACTTTTCTGGATTTAAGAAAATTAAGTATATATTTAAAAGATTATTTGCAGTTAATAATGTAAATGTATTACCAGAAGCAAAATATTAAAAAAATATTGACATAACAAGAAAAAAATGGTAAAATATAAACCGCAATGAAATTAGTTGTTAAAAGCTAATTCCGTAGCGGTTTTTTATATTAAATAAAAATTAAAAGAAAAGAGGTGAAATTTAAGTGCCAACAATTAATCAATTAGTAAGAAAAGGAAGACAAACAACAAAGGCAAAATCTACAGCTCCAGCATTACAACATGGATGGAACTCAAAAAATAAAACATTAACAAATAATAGAGCTCCACAAAAAAGAGGTGTATGTACAGTTGTAAAAACAGTAACACCTAAAAAACCAAACTCAGCTTTAAGAAAAGTTGCCAGAGTTAGACTTTCAAATGGTTATGAAGTAACATCTTATATCCCAGGAATAGGACATAACTTACAAGAACATAGTGTAGTTCTAATAAGAGGAGGAAGAGTAAAAGACCTTCCAGGTGTTAGATACCATATTATCAGAGGAACATTAGATACTGCAGGAGTTAAAGACAGAATGCAAGCTCGTTCTAAATATGGAGCTAAACGTCCTAAAAAATAAAAAATAAAATTATTAGTGCACACAATTTACTAAATTAAGGTACTTAAATTTAGAATAGATTATGTAGCACTATACGGGAAATGAAAAATTTCCAGAGTAACTTAGGTATCTCATGGATATCAAAAAAAGAAAAGGAGTGAAGAATAGTGCCAAGAAGAGGATTTATAGCAAAAAGAGACGTATTACCAGATCCAATTTACAATAGCAAAGTTGTTACAAAATTAATCAACAATATAATGTTAGATGGTAAAAAATCACTTGCTCAAAACATTGTATATGATGCATTTGAAATCATAAAAGAAAAAGAAGGAAAAGAACCTTTAGAAGTTTTTGAAGCAGCATTAGAAAATGTTATGCCAGTTCTTGAAGTTAAAGCAAGAAGAGTTGGTGGAGCAACATACCAAGTACCATTAGAGATTAGACCAGAAAGAAGACAAACTTTAGGTTTAAGATGG
>CAKOXV010000008.1 GCA_934130355.1 uncultured Clostridia bacterium | reverse complement strand
CTACAATCGCTAGCCCTTTGAGATTTTCTCCTTATAGTCGAAAACTCAAATCGGGCAAGAACAAAGGGCGACTACGTTACTTTGTTCTTAATAAAAAAATGAAGATTTTTTAGTGGATATTTATATATTTTTTTGATATACTAAAAATGAAAAGAGGTAAATTATGAAAAATTTATCAAATGAAAACGTAATACATGTAAATAACAATGGGATACAATATATACAATTTAAAAAATTATTAGAATATAGAGATATAGTAAATCATGCATATGGAATAGGCCTGGATAGAAATTATAGAACGAATAAAGGAGAAGAGGCATATAATAAAGCTGTAAAGGACTATAAAGACTTATGTACAAAAATAGAAATAAATTATATGCATTGTATAAAACCATGCCAAGAACATACAAAAAATGTGAGAATAGTAAAGCAAAAAATGAATGTTGGAAAACTTGATTTTGAACAAGATGAATATAAATCGACAGATGGTTTAATTACGAACCAACCTAATATAGCTTTGGCAACTACAAATGCAGATTGTATTTTATTCATGTTTTTTGACCCAGAAAAGAAAGTTATAGCAAATGTACATTCTGGTTGGAGAGGAACTTTGCAGAGAATTTCAATACAGGCAGTAAACAAAATGCAAAATGAATATGGTTGTGATACTAAAAATATAATTTGTTGCATTTGTCCAAGCATAAGGAAATGCCACTTCGAAGTACAGTCAGATGTTCAAAAATTATATTATGAAGAATTTAAAACATTAAAAGGAATTGATGATTTAATAATTCCAGACAGTAAACAAGGAAAATGGCATATAGATACTGTAGAAATAAATAAAATAATTCTAAAACAAGCAGGATTAAAAGAAAAAAATATAATAGATAGTGGAATTTGCAGTGTTTGTAATTCTGACTTAATTCATTCATATAGAGTCGAAAAAAAAGGATATGGTTTAGGAACTGCAATAATAGAATTAAAATAAAGGAGAAGATTTATGATAATTCCAGAAAAAATAAAAATTGGTGATACAATAGGTGTTATTGCACCAGCAAATCCAATAATAGATGAAAATATAAAGGAAATTGAAAATGCAAAAGAAATAGTAGAAAAATTAGGATTTAAAGTTAAATTTGCTAAAAATTTATTTTCAAATACTAACAGATATAGTGCAACAGCAAAAGAAAAATCTGAAGATATAAATTCTATGTTTAAAGACAAAGATATTAAAATGATATGGTGTGCAAAAGGTGGAGAAAATAGTAATTCGACTTTTGAATATTTAGATTATGATATGATAAGAGAAAATCCCAAAATAATCTGCGGATACAGTGATATAACATCATTAATTAATATGATTACTGAAAAAACTGGACTAGTAACATTTAATGGAACAAATTTTAAGACAATAGCTACAGATGAAACAGATTATAGTTTAAAAGAAGCTTTAAAAAGATTTGTAGATGGAAGTTTAGAATTTGGAACAACAGAAACAGGATATATAAAAATACAAGAAGGAATAGCAGAGGGAAAATTAATAGGAGGAAATTTAAGTTTAACAAGAGCAATGGTATCAGGAAGATATAATATAGATTTTACAGATAAAATATTATTTCTTGAAGAACTAGGATTTGAAACAGGACCAGCTTTAGCAAGCAATTATTTATATTATATGAAACAAAATGATGTTTTTAAAAAAGTAAAAGGAATATGGCTTGGAAATTATACACATGAAAGTGGAGTAAAACTAGAAGAAATTTTGCTAGATATTTTAGGCACTGAATTTAATGGACCAATTATTAAATCTGAGAATTTTGGACATATAGAGCAAAAAACAGTTATACCTATAGGAATTAATGCTAAAATTGATACAAATCAAGAAATAAAAATAAAATTGCTAGAAAATTGCATAAAATAATGCAAAAAGTATTGATTTTTATGAAAAATATGGTATAATAATTAGCGTGATTAAACACATAAAGAGGAGTTTGCGTGGGAGTGCCTTAAAAATAATTTAATTAAGGTCCATTCAAATGTTGAAACTTTATGGAAGTTAAAACAAAAAAGGAGGAACAAAAATGGCAGTAGTTGCAATGAAACAATTACTAGAAGCAGGTGTTCATTTTGGACATCAAACAAGAAGATGGGATCCAAGAATGGCTGAATACATATTCCAAGCTAGAAACGGAATCCACATCATTGATTTACAAAAAGCTTCAAAAAAGATTGATGAAGCATATGAATTCATCAAAGAACAAGTAGAAGAAGGAAAAACAGTTCTATTTGTTGGAACAAAAAAACAAGCTCAAGAATGCATGAAAGATGCAGCAATTAAGAGCGGAATGTACTATGTTGATCAAAGATGGTTAGGTGGAATGTTAACAAACTTTGATACAATTCAAAAAAGAATTCAAAGATTAAAAGACCTAGAAACAATGGAACAAGACGGTACATTTGATGTATTACCAAAAAAAGAAGTAATATTACTTAAAAAAGAAATGGAAAAATTAGAGAAAAACCTTGGTGGAATCAAAGAAATGGACAAATTACCAGGAGTTATATTCTTAGTAGATCCTAAAAAAGAAAGAATAGCAATATTAGAAGCTAAAAAGCTAAACATTCCAGTAGTAGGAATTGTAGATACAAACTGCAATCCAGAAGATTTAGATTACCCAATTCCAGGAAATGATGATGCAATAAGAGCTGTTAAATTAATAGCAGATGTTATGGCAAATGCAGTTATTGAAGGAAAACAAGGTGAAAGCTTTGAACCAGTTGCAGAACAAGATGTAGCTGAAGAAGCTGAAACAATGGAACAAGTAGTAGCTGAAGCAGAAGAAACAGTTGCTGAATAATAAAAGTTTTAAATATAAGAGTGGGGCTATACTGCTCTACTCTATTTTTATAAAATTAGGAGGAATGTATAAATGGTTACAGCGTCATTAGTTAAAGAATTAAGAGAAAAAACAGGAGCAGGAATGATGGACTGCAAAAAAGTTTTAACAGAAACAGATGGAGACTTAGAAAAAGCATCAGAGCTTTTACGTGAAAGAGGAATTGCAAAAGCTGCAAAAAAATCTGGAAGAATTGCAGCAGAAGGGTTAGTAGAAGCATATGTTACTGAAGACGGAAAAGTAGGAGCAATTGTAGAAGTTAATGCAGAAACAGATTTCGTTGCTAAAAATGAAGAATTCAAAACATTTGTAATGGATGTTGCAAAACAAGTTGTAAAAAATAATCCAGCGACTGTTGAAGACTTATTAGCAGAACCTTCAATAGCAGAAGAAGGAAAAACTGTTAATGAAGTATTAATAGGCAAAATAGCAACAATTGGCGAAAATATGTCAATAAGAAGATTTGCAAGATTTGAAACTACAGATGGTTTAGTTGAAAAATATATCCATGGAGATGGAAAAATTGCAGTTTTAGTTAACATGAAAAATGGAAACAAAGAATTAGCGAAAGACATCTGTATGCAAATAGCAGCTGCAAGACCTGAATTTGTAAATAGAGAAACAGTTCCAGCAGAAAGAGTTGAAAAAGAAAAAGAAATATTAAAAGCACAAACAATGAATGAAGGAAAACCAGAAGCTATAGCTGAAAAAATAGTTATGGGAAGAATAAATAAATTCTATGAAGAAATATGTTTAGTAGATCAAGAATTTGTAAAAGACCCAAGCATGAAAGTATCTCAAGTTTTAAAAGATGCTAAAGTTGTAGAATTTGCAAGATTTGAAAAAGGTGAAGGAATCGAGAAAAAAGAAGAAAACTTTGCAGAAGAAGTTATGAAACAACTACAATAAAATTAAAAGCGAAATTGAGTGATTATCACTTAATTTCGTTTTTTAGTTTTCTTAAAGATACAATAAATTAAACAAAATTTATGCAAACTCTTTGAAAAATAAATCAAACATGTTATAATTAAAGCGAAAAATAAACAAATAGGAGAATACGAGATATGAAACTAATCTCATGGAATGTAAATGGAATAAGAGCATGTTTAACGAAAGGTTTTGAAAAATTTTTCAAAGAAATAGATGCTGACATATTTTGTATACAAGAAACAAAATGTCAACCAGAACAAATAGACTTAAAATTTGATGGATACAAAAGTTATTGGAATAGTGCAGAAAAAAAAGGATATTCAGGAACAGCAATATTCACAAAACAAGAACCATTAAAAGTAAGCTATGGAATTGGTATAGAGGAACATGACAAAGAAGGAAGAGTAATCACATTAGAATTCGAAAAATTTTATATGGTAACAATATATACCCCAAATGCTAAAAGAGAATTAGAGAGATTAGATTACAGAATGATTTGGGAAGATGAAGTGAGAAAATATTTATTAAAATTAAATGAAACTAAACCAGTAATTATGTGTGGGGACTTAAATGTAGCACATGAAGAAATAGATATAAAAAATCCAAAATCAAATAGAGGTAATGCAGGATTTACTGATGAAGAAAGAGGAAAGATGACAGAACTATTACAATCAGGTTTTACTGATACTTTTAGATATTTGTATCCAGATAAAAAAGAGGAATATAGTTGGTGGTCATATATGGGACATGCTAGAGAAAAAAACGTCGGCTGGAGAATTGATTATTTTATAGTATCAGAAAGTATTGAGAAAAAAATTGTAGAAGCAAAAATTCACCAAGAAATATATGGAAGTGACCATTGTCCTGTTGAGTTAGAAATAAATTTATAGGAGGCAAAATTATGGGAGAAGTAAAAAGAAATTTATCAAAATGGATGTACTGGTTTTTATTAGCTGTTGCTGTTATATTAGTGTATAAATTTTTGGATAATTTTACAGCAATAGGTGGGGCAATAAATAATTTTATTGGTGTTATAACACCATTTTTAGCTGGGGCATTATTGGCATATTTGTTATATATACCTGCTTCGAGATTGGAAAAAATTTTCTTAAAATCAAAACGCAAATTTTTTAAGAAAAGAGCAAGAAGATTAAGTGTGTTAGTTACATATATATTAGTAGCACTAGCAATTATATTACTAGTAAATGTTATATTACCAATTATTAAAGATAGTGTAATAGAATTAGTAAATAATTTTCAAGGATATTGGAACTCAGCAATAGCAAGACTGAATGAGTTACCAGAAGAATCTTTATTAAAAAATGAGATTGTAGTAGAAGCTGTTAAAAATTTTGGAGAGACAATTCAAAATATAGATCTTAAACAATATTTAAATCCAGATAGAATTACAACATACATAAAAAGTGTATTAGGAGTTGCTAGTGGAATATTTGATGCTTTTGTAACAATAGTAGTATCTGTATATATATTGCTACAAAGAGGAGCAATTGTTAGATTCTTCAAGAAGATTGGACTAGCAATGTTTGATGAAAAAGTTTCAATACAAATAGGAAAATATGTTAATAGTTCTAATACAGTATTTTTCAAATTTATAAGTGGACAATTAATAGATGCTATTGTTGTTGGAATTATAGAAACAATTGCTATGAGTATAATTGGAGTAAAATATGCAGTATTATTAGGATTTATTATAGGTCTATTTAATATCATACCTTATTTTGGAGCAATTGTAGCAGTTGGAATAAGTATAATAATAACAACAATTACAGGAGGATTATCACAAGCAATAATAATGACAATTGTAGTAATAATATTACAACAAGTAGATTCTAATATTATAAATCCAAAGATATTAGGAGATTCACTAGAAATTAGTCCATTACTTGTAATATTTGCAGTAACTGTTGGAGGAGCATATTTTGGAGTTATAGGAATGTTTTTAGCAGTGCCTGTAATTGCAGTATTAAAAATTCTTATAAATGATTATATTGATTTTAAAATCCAAAAGAAATATGAATAAAAAGTATTGAAAAAGAAAATAAAAAATGTTAATATAAAAACATGTCAATAGCTTATTGACATGTTTTTTCTAAGCAAATTTACAATCAATAAAAAAAATAAGCATGAATCAAATTAGTAAATTTTTACTGTGCGCAGTGAAATGAGGTGGAAATAGAATAAAAAAGGTTAATATAGGTAAAATATAACTAAACTAAGAAAGAAGGAAAGATATGAATAATCAAATGGTTGTAAAAATAGAAAATTGTTTAGATGAACTAAAAGGTAAGCCTATAAAAATAAGCCAAAATGGTTTTATAGTTACTCAATTTTTTATGAATAAATTAATATATATGTTAAAAGATGATGTATTAAACTTGAGAGATGAATCAAAAGAAGTATATTTGTCATTAAATTTAAATCAAGCATATCAAATAGAAATTAGTAAAAACAAGGTCGTTTTTTTCTTAGATAATGATACAGAAATAGAAATTAGTATATAAAGAAGAACTAAGATTTTCTGAAAATGAAAATCTTAGTTCTTTCTATTTATTTTTGCTTTTTAAAGCCATTTTATCATCGCCATCAAGATTATCTAAACCAAATTCAAGTAAAGAAATAATAGTTTTGTTAAAAGAGAGGTTTTTTAGGTCTGCTAATTTTTGTACATCTTCTACAATATTTTCTGGCAAGCGAAGAGTTTTACTTACTCCGCTATGATTTTCTGGTATTTTTAATTTATTCATCAAAATTCCTCCTTATGCAATAATTTTATAACATAAAAAGAAATAAATATGCACCCATAATTGAGTGCATTGCAAATTTAATATTTTATTTTTTCTTTTTAATTAAAATAGATATTAGTATAATTACTAATATTATAACAATGATTGCTAATACTCCAAGCCACCCTAGAGCAGCAACGATTTTACTTCCTAATGACATTATTATTCCTGCTAATAATACACCTAAAGTTACAGCAGAAATACTTGTTTTAAAGTCAAGTTTTAAAAAGCTAGCTGCTAAAGTACCAGTCCAAGCACCTGTTCCAGGTAAAGGAATTCCTACAAATATTAATAAAGCCCCAAATATACCACGAGAACCTGCTGTTTCTTTTAATTTTTCTCCACCTTTTTCACCTTTATCTAAACACCAAGTGAAAAATTTACCAATATATTTTTTGTCTTTTCCCCATTCAAGGACTTTTCTTGCAAATAAATAGATAAAAGGAACAGGAACCATATTTCCTAAAATTGCTATTGGATAATATAAAAATATGTTTAAATTTAGACCTTCTGCAATAGGAATTGCTCCTCTTAATTCTACGATTGGAACCATAGATACAAAAAAGACTAATATGTATTTAACTACTAATGGTAAATTTGCCATTTTTTTCTCCCTTCAAATTTAATTTATATCATTTTACTATATCATATAAAAAAGTCAAGAATTTAAAAGCAAAACATTGCAAAAAATAATAAATTTTGTTAAAATACTAACATACAAATTTTGTATAATAATTTATTTTGTGCTATTTCAAGAGCACATCAATTTTAAAAATTTTTTTCAAAATAATTTAGAAACTAAAAAACTAAATTACCCCAAAACATACTCAAGAAAAAAATATTGTATAAAGTGCGATAGGTGTATTAATTATGCCTGAAAGGAGGAAAAGACTAATAAAATAATTTAATAGCAAAGGAGTAATTAGTATGAAAAATAAATTTGAATATGAAATAGAAAAAATAATGCAAATTTTTTGGCAAAGAAATGTTAAAGTTACAATATCAGGGTTAATAGAATGTAAATTTTACATGCAAAAATTGAATTACAAAATAGATGAAGAAATTTTAACAATAGAAGCTTGTGATGATATATATTTAGACATTGATTTAGATGATGTTCAAAACATTTATTTAGAATATAAAGCTAATAATTATGCAATACTTGTTTTTAGAATAAATAAAGAATTACAGATTGAACTTGAAACAAAACAAAGCAATATTATTTTTATAAAAAATACAGTCAAAAACATTGACAAAACTTGTAAAAATGTGATATGATATTAAACGTATATTTTACGCAGTAGACAAGTACTGCAGATTAATTCAATAGTTTTTAAATTAGAAAAATAAGAATTGGATATATACAAAATGGAGTAGAGAAGATTGTAAAAGCAGACAATTAACAAAACTTTATAGAGTTATATTTTAAGAGGGGATTTTTCTAAATAAAATAAATATAAGCTGCTTAATTTTTTATAAGGAGTGATTTATTTTGGAAATCAAAGAAGTTAAGTTCGAAAGAACAACTCGTAAAGATTTTTCAAAGGTTGGCGACTATATTGAAATGCCAAACCTAATCAAAGTTCAAAAAGATTCTTACGACTGGTTTATAGAAGAAGGACTTGGAGAAGTATTAAAAGATATTTCACCAATAATTGATTACTCAGGAAACTTAGTTCTAGAATTCTTCGATTATTACATGGAAGACAAAACAAAATACACTGAAGAAGAAGCAAAAGAAAGAGATGCTACATATTCAACAAGATTACACGTAAAAGTAAGATTAATAAATCGTGAATCTGGAGAAATCAAAGAACAAGAAATCTATTTAGGAGATTTTCCACTAATGACAGAAAGTGGAACATTTATTATAAATGGAGCTGAAAGAGTTGTAGTAAGCCAATTAGTACGTTCACCAGGATGCTATTATGATGAAATTTTTGATACAAAAACAGGAAAGAAAACATACACATCAACAGTAATGCCATTAAGAGGAGCATGGATAGAATACGAAACAGATGGAAATGACATGTTCTGGGTACGTGTAGATAGAACAAGAAAAATACCTGTAACAACATTATTAAGAGCAATCGGATTAATATCAGATGATCAAATAAGAGCATTATTTGGAGATGAAAGCTTATTAGAAACAACAATTCAAAAAGATCCAATAAAAACAGGTGAAGAAGCATTAATTGAAATTTACAAAAAATTAAGACCTGGAGAACTTCCAACAGTAGAAGCTGCAAGAAGCTTATTTAATGGATTATTCTTTGATAATAGAAGATATGATTTAGCAAAAGTAGGAAGATTTAAATTTAATCAAAAATTAAGTATAGCAAATAGAATCAAAAATCAAGTAGCTTATGAAGATATAATGGATAAAGAAACAGGAGAAGTTTTTGTAACTGCTGGAGAAATTATAACACCAGAAGTAGCAGAAAACATTCAAAATGCGGGAATAAATATAGTAGATATAAAACTTGGAGACAAGAAAGTAAGAGTTATAGGAAATGCAACTGTAAATATTCACAAAGTATTACCAAATGTTGACTTAAGTAAATTACACTTTAAAGAAGAAGTAAATTATGAAGTATTAAAAAACATTATGGAAAATACAAGTGAAGAAGATTTAGTAAAAACAATAGCTGAAAGATATGATGAATTAGTACCAAAATATATAACAACAGAAGACATTATTGCATCAGTAAACTATTTACTAAATATGTATCATGGATTAGGCAAAAAAGATGATATAGATCACTTAGCAAATCGTAGAATAAGATGTGTTGGAGAGTTATTACAAAATCAATTTAGAATTGGTTTAACAAGACTTGAAAGAGTTGTTCGTGAAAGAATGACAATACAAGACTTAGATGTTATAACACCACAAACATTAATAAACACAAAACCAATAACATCATCAATAAGAGAATTCTTTGGAAGCTCACAATTATCACAATTCATGGACCAAACAAACCCACTTTCAGAATTAACTCATAAAAGAAGAATATCAGCATTAGGACCTGGAGGATTGTCAAGAGAAAGAGCTGGATTTGAAGTTCGTGATATTCACTATACACATTATGGTAGATTATGTCCTATAGAATCACCAGAAGGACCAAACATAGGACTAATTTCAGCATTGTCATCATTTGCAAATATAAATGAATATGGATTTATTGAAACTCCATATAGAAAAATTGATCCAGAAACACATAGAGTTACAGATATTGTAGAATATATGAGTGCAGATGTAGAAGATAATTATATAATTGCACAAGCATCTGAACCAATGGATGAAAACGGAGAATTTATAAATAAACGTATTCGTGTAAGACATAAAAATGAAATAACAGAAGTTGATAAAGAATTAGTTCAATACATAGATGTATCACCAAAACAATTAGTATCAATAGCTGCAGCAATGATACCTTTCTTAGAGCATGATGATGCAAAAAGAGCTTTAATGGGTGCAAACATGCAACGTCAAGCAGTTCCATTAATGATAACAGAAGCTCCAATTGTTGCAACAGGTATAGAATATAGAGCAGCAAAAGACTCTGGAATCTTAGTATTAGCAGAAGATGATGGAGTTGTAGAAAAAGTTACAGGTGACAGCATCACAATGAAATACAACAATGGAAAAACAGTTATACATAAATTACGTAAATTCAAAAGAACAAATGGTGGAACATGTATAAATCAAAAACCAATAGTTGCAAAAGGTGAAATAGTTAAAAAAGGAGAAGCAATAGCAGATGGACCATCAACAAAAGATGGAGAAATGGCTTTAGGAAAGAACGTATTAATAGCATTTTCAACATGGGAAGGTTATAACTACGAGGACGCAATCCTTTTAAATGAAAGATTAGTACAAGAAGATGTATTTACATCAATACATATAGAAGAATATGATTGTGAATGTCGTGATACAAAATTAGGTGCAGAAGAAATCACTAGAGATATTCCAAATGTTGGTGATGATGCATTAAAAGACCTAGATGAAAACGGAATAATAAGAATTGGTGCAGAAGTAAGACCAGGAGATATATTAGTTGGAAAAGTAACTCCAAAAGGAGAAACAGAACTAACAGCAGAAGAAAGATTACTTCGTGCTATATTTGGAGAAAAAGCTAGAGAAGTAAGAGATACTTCACTACGTGTACCACATGGTGAAGCTGGAACAATAGTTGATGTAAAAATCTTTACAAGAGACAATTCAGAAGAATTAGGCCCTGGAGTAAATCAAGTAATTAGATGTTATATTGCTACAAAGAGAAAAATATCAGTTGGAGATAAAATGGCAGGACGTCACGGAAATAAAGGTGTAATTTCAAGAATATTACCTACAGAAGATATGCCATTCTTACCAGATGGAACACCAATAGATATATTATTAAACCCATTAGGTGTACCATCACGTATGAACTTAGGACAAGTGCTTGAAGTTCATCTTGGTGCAGCAGCTAGAGCTTTAGGATATAAGGTTTCAACACCAGTATTTGATGGAGCTTCAGAAGTAGAAATTGAAGAATTATTAAAAGAAGCTGGATTAACACCAGATGGAAAATCAATTTTATATGATGGAAGAACAGGAGAACCATTTGCAAGTCCAATAACTGTTGGGGTAATGTACATGTTAAAACTACATCACTTAGTAGATGATAAGATACATGCTCGTTCAACAGGACCATACTCATTAGTAACACAACAACCACTTGGAGGTAAAGCTCAATTTGGTGGACAACGTTTTGGAGAGATGGAAGTTTGGGCACTTGAAGCTTATGGTGCAGCATACACATTACAAGAAATATTAACTGTTAAATCAGATGATACAATTGGACGTGTAAAAGCTTATGAAGCTATTGTAAAAGGTGAAAACATTCCTGAGCCAGGAGTACCAGAAAGCTTTAAAGTTTTAGTAAAAGAACTTCAAGCTTTAGGATTAGATATAAAATTATTTACAGAAAATAATCAAGAACTTGAACTAAAAGAAAATATAGAAGATGGAATTGATTATGATGAAACAGCTGATGGAAAAGCATTAACAGAAGATGATGTACTTATTCATGAAGATCTAGAAGATGGATATTCTGAAGAAGATGAAGAAATGCTTGATGATGAAAGTGATGAATTATTTAATGATGATTTAGAAGATGATGAAAGCATTTATGATAGTGACTTAGCTAATGACAATCTAGACAATGATGATGATATAATTGAATAATTTAACAATAAACGGAGGATGTTGAATGAACGAGGCACGAAACGAATTTTTAAACGGACTAAAAGTTGAAGAAGGAGAAACATCTCAAATAGAAGTAGCTGAAGAAGCTATAAAAAAACAATTATTTAGTATACTTATAGATATTGATTTGAAAAATGGAGAAACTGTAGAGTTAAGTAAAATAGTAGATAAAATTGCAGATAGTTTAGGATTACAAACAAATAAATCTAAGATATCTCAACATTTAGCTAAAACTCTTAAAGATGGAAGCTATCAATTTGATATAGATGATAATGGAAATGTAAAAGCAAATTATAATAGGCTTTATTCATTACAAGAATTATCTACAGAGAGTGAAAAGAGACACTCAAATCAGATATATCAACAATTTATTGAAAAAGCAAAACTATATGCTAGTGAGTTGCAAGAACAAGACATTAAAGTTACACAGGAAAATTTAAGAAATAAATTTAGCACAAGAGAACAAGAATTTCAAAGCAATTGGGTTTCATTAGCAATAGACAGAGTTCTAGAAATGCAAGATTTAGAAAAATAATTAAATAAAATTTTAAAAAGCAAAAGAGGCGACAAAAAATGTGCAGGAGCTGGGGATAGCCTCTTAAGCTGTTTTGAAATTACCCAATAAAATTAAGAAGGGGGACATCTAATAAAGATGGATGAATTAGAGATATTCAACAAAATTAAAATAGGAATAGCATCAGATGAAAAAATAAGAGAATGGTCAAAAGGTGAAGTAAAAAAGCCTGAGACTATAAATTATAGAACATTAAAACCAGAAAAAGATGGTTTATTCTGTGAAAAAATATTTGGACCAACAAAAGACTGGGAATGTCATTGTGGTAAATATAAAAGAGTTAGATATAAAGGAATAGTTTGTGATAGATGTGGTGTAGAAGTAACAAAATCAAAAGTTAGAAGAGAAAGAATGGGACATATCGAACTTGCAGCACCAGTTGCACATATATGGTATTTTAAAGGAATTCCAAGTAGAATTGCATTAATGCTAGATATTTCACCAAGAAACCTTGAAAAAGTAATATATTTTGCATCATATATTGTTACAGACAAAGGAACATCAGGATTAGAAAAAGCCCAAGTTTTAAATGAAAAAGAATATCATGAAGCAGAAGAAAAATATGGCAAAAAATCATTTAAAGCTGAAATGGGAGCAGAAGCAGTAAGAAAATTACTAGAAGAAATTGATTTGGAAAAATTAACTGCTGAAATAGAAAAAGACTTAGAAACAGCTAGTGAACAAAGAAGAGCAAAATTAGTAAAAAGATTAGATACTGTAGAAGCATTTAGAAAATCAGGAAACAGACCTGAATGGATGGTAATGAATGTTGTACCAGTAATTCCACCAGATTTAAGACCAATGGTACAATTAGATGGTGGTAGATTTGCAACATCAGACTTAAATGATTTATATAGAAGAGTTATAAATAGAAATAACAGATTAAAAAGATTACTTGAACTTGGAGCACCAGAAATCATTGTAAGAAATGAAAAAAGAATGTTACAAGAATCAGTAGATGCATTAATTGATAACTCAAGAAGAGGAAGACCTGTTACAGGAGCTGGAAACAGACCACTTAAATCTTTGTCAGATTTATTAAAAGGAAAACAAGGTAGATTCCGTCAAAACTTATTAGGAAAACGTGTTGACTATTCAGGACGTTCAGTAATAGTAGTAGGACCAGAATTAAAGATTTATCAATGTGGACTTCCAAAAGAAATGGCAATTGAATTATTTAAACCTTTTGTAATGAGAGAATTAGTAGGAAGACATTTAGCACATAACATCAAAAGTGCAAAAAGAATGGTAGAAAGATTAAGCCCAGAGGTATGGGGAATACTTGAAGAAGTAATCAAAGATCATCCAGTAATGCTTAACCGTGCTCCTACATTACATAGATTAGGTATTCAAGCATTTGAACCAGTACTAGTAGAAGGTAGAGCTATAAAACTACACGCATTAGTATGTGAAGCATTTAATGCTGACTTTGATGGTGACCAAATGGCAGTTCACTTACCTCTAACACCAGAAGCACAAGCAGAAGCAAGATATTTAATGCTTGCAACAAACAACTTATTAAAACCACAAGATGGTAAACCAGTTGCTGTACCAAGACTAGACATGATTTTGGGAAGTTATTATTTAACAATGACATTAGATGGAGAATTAGGAGAAGGAAAATATTTTAAAGATCCTGATGAAGCATTAATGGCATTCCAAAATAATGCAGTTGGAATACATGCAAAAATCTTTGTAAGAGTAACTAAAGAAATAAATGGTGAAATGCAGAGTAAAAAGATTGAAACAAGTGTTGGTAGAATTATCTTTAACCAAGGAATTCCACAAGACTTAGGATTTATAGATAGAAATGAAGATCCATTCCAATATGAAATCAATTTCCCTGTAATGAAAAAATCAATGGGAACAATTATTGATAGAGTAATAGAAAAACATGGATTAACAGAATCAGCAGAAGTAATTGACTATATTAAAGCTTTAGGATTTAAATATTCTACATTAGCTGGTATTACATTCTCAGTAGCGGATGTTGAAGTACCTGCTGCTAAAAAAGATATATTAGCAGATGCAGATAAACAAGTAGAAAAAGTTAGAAACCAATATAGAAGAGGTTTAATAACTGATGATGAAAGATACAAAACAGTAGTTAATATTTGGGAAAAAGCAACAAATGATGTAAGTAAAGCAATGGAAGAAAACTTTGATGACTTAAACCCAATATACATGATGGTTAAATCAGGTGCCCGTGGTAATATGAACCAATTAAGACAAATTGCAGGTATGCGTGGACTTATGGCAAGTACTACAGGTAAAGCAGTAGAAATACCAATTAAATCATGTTTCCGTGAAGGTCTAGATGCTCTAGAATACTTTATATCTTCACATGGTGCTCGTAAAGGTTTATCTGATACAGCTTTAAGAACAGCTGACTCTGGATATTTAACAAGAAGACTTGTTGACGTATCACAAGATATAATAGTAAGAGAACATGATTGTGGAACACATGAAGGCTTAATGCTAGAAGATATTAAAGATGGAAATCAAGTTGTAGAAAAATTAGAAGAAAGACTTGAAGGAAGATTCCCATTAAATGATATAATACATCCTGAAACAGGTGAAGTAATCGTAGATACAAATACAATGATAAATAAAGCTTTAGCAAAACAAATTGTAGATGCAGGAATTACACAAGTTGAAGTACGTTCTGTAATTGGATGTAGAAGCAAACATGGTGTATGTCAAAAATGTTATGGTATGGGATTAGCAAGAAGAGAAGAAGTTTCAATAGGAGAATCTATTGGTATTATAGCTGCACAATCAATTGGTGAACCTGGTACACAGTTAACCATGAGAACTATTCACTCAGGTGGTGTTGCAGGTGTTGCAGATATCACACAAGGTCTTCCTAGAGTTGAAGAAATCTTTGAAGCTAGAAAACCAAAGGGATTAGCTGTTATAACAGAAATTGATGGTAAAGTTAAAATCTCTGAAACTAAGAAGAAAAAGGAAATTATTGTTACATCTAAAGATGACTCTAGAACTTATGTAATACCATTTGGTTCAAAATTAAAAGTAAAAGATGGAGATGAAGTAAAAGCAGCTCAAGCACTTATAGAAGGTTCAATAAATCCATCAGAAATACTTGCAATAAAAGGACCAGAAGGTGTATATGAATATGTAATTTCAGAAGTTCAAAAAGTATATAGAAACCAAGGTGTTGACATTAATGATAAACATATTGAAGTAATTGCAAGACAAATGCTTAGAAAAGTTAGAGTTGAAAATAGTGGAGATACAGGAATGTTCCCTGGTTCACTAGTTGATATGTATGACTTTGAAGAAAATAATAAAAAGGCAGAAGAAGAAGGAAAACAACCAGCAACAGGTAAGAGAGTATTACTTGGAATTACTAAAGCATCATTAGCAACAGATAGTTTCTTATCAGCTGCATCATTCCAAGAAACAACAAGAGTATTAACAGAAGCAGCTATAAAAGGAAAAGAAGACGATTTAATAGGATTAAAAGAAAACGTAATTATTGGTAAATTAATTCCAGCTGGTACTGGAATGAAGAGATATCAAGATGTTACTATTAAAGTTGAAGGAGAAGAAGACGACGATATTCCTGAAACAGAAAGTCCAGTAGAAGAGTAAAATTAAAATACATCTCAGAAATGAGATGTATTTTTTTTGCAAATAATTACTTTAATGCATACAATAAAATGGGTGATTAATATGTTAAGAGTTTTTAAAGAATTATATGAAGATGCTATAAATATACAAAAAAGAGATCCGGCAGCAACAAATATATTGTATGTAATACTGTTATATCAAGGCTTTCATATATTAGTTTTTCATAGAGTGGCACATTTTTTGTATAGGCATAAATTATTTTTTTTAGCAAGAGCAATTTCTCAAATAGGGAGATTTTTAACAGGAATAGAAATACATCCTGGTGCTAGAATAGGAAGAAGATTATTTATAGATCATGGAATGGGAATAGTAATAGGCGAAACGGCAACAATAGGGGATGATTGCACAATATACCATGGAGTAACATTAGGCGGAACTGGAAAAGATAAAAAGAAACGTCATCCAGACATAGGAAATAATGTTATGCTTGGATGTGGAAGTAAAGTACTAGGCCCAATCAAAATTGGAAATAATGTAAAAGTAGGAGCAAATGCAGTTGTGCTAAAAGCAGTACCTGACAATACAACAGTTGTTGGAATACCAGCTAAAAAACTTGACAAAATGCATATTTAGAAGTATACTAGAATAGTATAAAAGGAGATAAAAATGTCGGGAAATAACAATAGAAAATTATTTGATAATTTAGTATCAAGAACAAAAATATATTTAGTAATAATATTTATATTATTATTTATTTTGTCATATTTAAAAACAAGTATGATAATACCATCAATTATATTTTATTTGATTATTCTGGGATACACATATTTAGCAAATAATAAAAGAAGAAGTGAAATATCAGAACAATTACAAGACTTAACACTAAATGTGGATTCTGCTGCAAAAAGCAGTTTAATAAATTCGCCATTTCCACTACTTATATTAGAAATGGATGGAAATATAGTATGGAGAAGTTCAAGATTTATAACTGAATTTGCTAATATAGATATTAAAAATTATATAAGTGACTTAGTAATAGATATAAAAGATGAGATAGAAAAAGAACAAAAAAGAAAAACAATAATTAAAAACATAGAAATAGGAAAAAAACAATATAAAGTTCAAGTAGAATTTGCAAAAAGTAAGAGAAATGAAAGAAAAAAAATAGATGAATATTTACTTATTTTATATTTTATAGATGAAACAGAAAAATATGAATTACAAAAAGAAAATGAAAACAAGAAAACAGCTGTTGGAATAATAATGGTCGACAATTATGAAGAAGTAATGCAAAGAATAGACACAGAAGAAAAAACACAATTAATGGCTAGAGTAGAAAGTACATTATATGACTGGGTAAATGAAACAAATGGAATTTTAGTAAAAGAAGATAGAGACACTTATGTATATGTTTTTGAACAAAGGTATTTGGAACAATTAAAAGAAGGAAAATTTGCAATATTAGATACAATAAAAGACTTAGTAAGAAAAGATAAAATTCAATTAACACTTAGTATTGCGATTTCAAATGAAGGACAAACAGATAAAGAAGTATATAAATCAGCAACTGCAGCAATGGATGTAATTCTAGGAAGAGGAGGAGACCAAGCTGTAATTAGAGAAAACGGAAAATATCAATTTTTCGGTGGAAAATTAGAAGAAGTAGAAAAAAGAACAAAAGTAAAAGCAAGAATAGTTGCGCATGCATTAGAAGAATTAATGAAAGAATGTGAAAATGTAATAATAATGGGACATGCAAACCCAGATATAGATGCAATGGGATCTGCATTAGGAATATACAGAGTAGCAGCAAGTTTGAATAAAGAAGCATATATAGTAACAAATAGTGAATCAGCATCTTTAAAAACTTTTATTGAAAATATAAAAGATGATTACAAAGATGTATTAATAGATAAAGAAGAAGCACTTCAAAAAATTACAGCTGAAACATTATTAGTTGTTGTAGATACACATAAAAAAAGCTATGTCGAGAGTCCAGAATTGTTAGATAAAACAAATAAAATTGTAGTAATTGACCATCATAGAAGAGGAACAGATTTTATAGAACAAAGTATTTTAACATTTCAAGAAGTATATGCTTCATCTGCAGCTGAACTAGTTACTGAATTAATACAATATACTCAAAATGAAATTAAACTATCAACAGTAGAAGCAGAAGCTCTATATGCTGGAATAATGATGGACACAAAGAATTTCACATTTAAAACAGGTGTAAGAACATTTGAAGCAGCAGCATATTTACGTAGATGTGGAGTAGATATAATTAAAGTAAAAAAATGGTTCCAAAGTGATTTAGAAAGCTATAATAAAATATCAGAAATAGTACGAAAAGCAGAAATAATCCATGATACAATTGCAATATCACTATATGAAGTACAAGAAAAAGATACAAGTTTGATATGTGCAAAAGCAGCAGATGAATTATTAACAATTGGAAACATAACAGCATCATTTGTATTAGGAATAATGGAAGACAAAATATGTATCAGTGGACGTTCAATAGGAGATATAAATGTTCAAGTAATACTTGAAAAATTAGGTGGTGGAGGCCACATTACATTAGCAGGTGCACAATTAGAAAATAAAACAATAGAAGAAGCAAAACGAGAATTAATGGAAAAAATCGAAGAATATTTTACAGAAAAAGAGTAAAAGGAGAATAATAATGAAAGTAATTTTAAAAGCAGATATAAAAGGCGTTGGAAAAAAGAATGAATTAATTAATGCATCAGATGGATATGCACGTAACTTTTTATTTCCGAAGAATTTAGCTGTTGAAGCAAATTCAGAAAATATAAGTAAACTACAAGCACAAAAAAATTCAGAACAATTTAAAAAAGATACTGAAAAAGAAGATGCCAAAAAGATTGCCGAAAAATTAACTAAAATTACTGTAAGAGTACAAGTTAAAGCAGGTGAAAATGGAAAAATTTTTGGTGGGGTTTCAGCAAAAGACATATCTGAAGAACTTGAAAAACAACACAAAATTAAAATTAACAAAAAGAAAATAGTTTTAAACGAAACAATAAAAACTTTAGGAGTTCACAGTGTTGAAGTAAAATTATATGAAAATGTAGTAGGAACAATTAAAGTAAATGTCATAGCTTAAAATTAAAACTTAAAAAGGAGCAAAATATGGACCTAGGAAAAATACCACCTCATGATATAGATGCTGAACAAGCTGTTTTAGGAAGTATGTTAACAGATAAAGAAGCAGTAAATGCAGCAATTGAAACTTTAAAAGAAGATGCATTTTATAGAGATGACAATAAAGCTATTTATCAGGCAATAATTAATTTATATAGTAAATCAGAACCAGTGGATATAATCACATTAAAAGATGAACTAGAATCTATGGATAAGTTTGAACAAGTTGGAGGGTACGAGTATTTAGCGAGTTTGCCAGATAAAGTACCAACAACAGCAAATGTTCAGAAATACATAAAAATAGTTGAGGAAAAATCAATATTAAGAAATCTAATAAAAACTGCAAATGAAATTATTGAATTAGGTTATAGTCCAACAGAAGATGTTGAAGATATAATGGATGGAGCAGAAAAGAAGATTTTTGATATTATGCAAAGCAAAAATCAAAAAGGATATACACCTATAAAAGATGTATTAGTTGAAAGTTTTACTAAACTTGAAGAATTATATAACAGAAAACAACATGTAACAGGTGTCCCAACTGGATTTTCAGAATTGGATTATAAAACAGCAGGATTGCATGGTTCAGAACTAATTCTTGTAGCCGCAAGACCTGCAATGGGAAAAACAGCATTTGCATTAAATATTGCTGCAAATGCAGCATTAAGAGGAAATGCACCAGTAGCAATATTTAGTTTGGAAATGTCTAAAGATCAATTAGTAAACAGAATTCTATGCAGTGAAGCTATGGTAGATAGTAACAAAGTTAGAACAGGAAAATTGGAAGAGGATGATTGGGTAAAACTTGCAGGAGCAATTGGACCTTTGTCAGAATCAGAGATATATATTGATGATACACCAGGTATTTCTGTAATGGAAATAAGAACTAAGTGTAGAAAACTTAAAATGGAAAAAAATATTGGACTAGTTGTAATCGACTATTTACAATTAGTTCAAGGAAGTAATAAAAGAGTAGGAAGCAGAGAACAAGAGATTTCTGAAATAAGTAGGTCACTAAAAATATTAGCAAAAGAATTAAATGTGCCTGTAATAGCACTATCACAGCTATCAAGAGCTGTTGAACAAAGACCTGACCATAGACCTATGCTTTCAGATTTACGTGAATCTGGTGCAATAGAACAAGATGCAGATATAGTAATGTTTTTGTATCGTGATGATTATTATAATAAAGAAAGTGAGAAAAAAGACATTGCTGAGGTTATAATTGCAAAACAAAGAGGTGGTTCAACAGGAACTGTTGAGTTATTATGGATGGGCAATTATACAAAATTCGTTAATTTGGAAAGAAGATTTGATGATTAATATATAATAATAGTTAGTTTATGAGCAAAACATATTTTAGGCAGTAGCCTTGTGTCTTGCTCTTATATCTTATAAGGAGAGATTCTATAGTGAAAGGAAAAGTAATAGATACAATTAAAAAATACAACTTAATAGAACCAGGTGATAAAATTGTGCTAGGGGTTTCTGGAGGACCAGACTCTATTTCAATGCTAAATATTTTGAATGAGATAAAAGAAGAATTCAAATTTGAAATATATGTTGCACATGTTAATCATTTAATAAGAAAAGAAGCAGAAGATGATGAACGATTTGTACAGGAATATTGTATAAGGAATAACATTAAATGTTTTGTGAGAAGAATAGATGTTATAAAAATTGCAAATACTAAAAAGATAGGGACAGAAGAAGCAGGAAGAAATGCTCGATACGAATTCTTTGAAGAAGTTATGGAAAAAGTAGGCGCAAATAAAATCGCAATAGCTCATAATGTAAATGATAAAGTAGAAACAATAATAATGAATTTAATGAGAGGCAGTTCGATTTCTGGACTTAAAGGAATAGAACCAATTAGAGATAATAAATATATAAGACCACTAATTGAATGTGAACGTCAAAAAATAGAACAATATTGTGAAGAAAATAAATTAGAACCAAGAATTGATAAAACAAACTTTGAAAATGATTACACAAGAAACAAAATTCGTAATATTGTGATTCCGTATATAAAAAAGGAATTTAATCCTAATATAGTAGAAACAATTTCAAGATTGTCTCAAATAGCTACGGATGAAAGTGATTACATTGAATCACAAACAGATAAAATATATAAAAATTTGTTAATTGAAAAAGGAAGCAAACAAATTGTATTAAATTTAAAACAATTTAATCAACAAGAAAAAGTTATAAAAAGCAGAATAATTTTATTAGCCACAAAACAGCTTATGGGCTCAACTAAAGGAATTGAAAAGAAACACATAGAAGATATAATCAAATTATGCCAAAACAACATAGGAAATAAATTTCTAACACCTAATAAGAATATCAAATTTTTTGTCAAAGATAAAAAAATTTATATAATAAAATTATAATTTGAGCTAAGCTTTGAAACCGTAGAAATATTAAAATAATGTAACAAAAAGGACACAAAAAAGTCACGCAAAAACTATTGAAAAATTAAACAAGGTATGTTATATTTTCAAATGTATAATAATGAATTAGGAGGACTTTAAAAAGTGAAAAAAGGAATAAAAACATTAGCAATATGGTTAATAATTGGAGTAATATCAATAGTATTACTATCATCAATATTAGAAAATAGTAATTCAAAAATGACATACTCAGAATTAATAACTAGTATTGAAAATAGTGATGTAGAAAGTATAAAAATATCTTCAAGTGGTAAAACTGCTAAAATAAAATTAAAAAGTTCAAAAATAGAAAAAGAAGTAGGTTTACCAAGTGTTGAAGGTTTTATGGATTATATAAAAGAAGACTTAAAAACAGGTGAGTTTACTTTAGATGAAGAAAAACAATCAATATGGCTTACAGCATTAAGTCTAGTAACACCATTTGGATTATTAATTATATTCTTCATATTCTGGTTCTTAATGATGAGCGGAGGAAACCAAAATGGTGCAAGAGGAAGCATGTCATTTGGAAAAAGTAAAGCAAGATTAGTAAATGCTGGTGAAAAAAATAGAGTAACATTTGATGACGTAGCAGGTGTAGATGAAGAAAAAGAAGAATTACAAGAAATTGTTGAATTCTTAAGAAATCCAAAAAAATTTACAGATATGGGAGCAAGAATACCAAAAGGAGTATTACTTGTTGGTCAACCTGGAACAGGAAAAACATTATTAGCAAAAGCTGTTGCAGGAGAAGCAGGAGTTCCATTTTATACTATAAGTGGTTCAGACTTCGTAGAAATGTTTGTTGGTGTTGGTGCATCAAGAGTAAGAGATTTATTTGAACAAGCCAAAAAAACAGCACCATGCATAATCTTTATAGATGAAATTGATGCAGTAGGAAGACAAAGAGGTGCTGGCTTAGGTGGAGGACATGATGAAAGAGAGCAAACATTAAATCAATTATTAGTTGAAATGGACGGTTTCTCAGACAATGAAGGTGTTATAATATTAGCAGCAACTAACAGACCGGATGTATTAGACAAAGCATTATTAAGAGCAGGAAGATTTGATAGACAAATAGTAGTTGGAAGTCCAGATGTAAAAGCAAGAGAACAAATATTAGAAGTACATGCACGTAAGAAAAAATTAGCTGAAGATGTAGATTTAAAAGTTATTGCTAAAAATACATCAGGATTTGCAGGAGCAGATTTAGAGAATGTCTTAAATGAAGCAGCATTATTAGCAGCTAGAAGAAATTATAAAGAAATAGGAATGAAAGAGATAGAAGATGCCATGGTAAAAGTAACTATGGGACCTGAAAAGAAAACAAGAGTAAGAAGCGAAAAAGAAAACAGATTAGTAGCATATCATGAGGCAGGTCATGCAGTAGTAAGTAGATATCTTGAAACACAAGATCCTGTTCATCAAATTTCTATTGTACCACGTGGTATGGCTGGAGGATATACAATGTATAGACCAACAGAAGACAAATCTTTTATGTCAAAAACAGAAATGGAAGAAAACATAGTATCATTATTAGGTGGAAGAGTAGCAGAAGCTATCATACTAAATGATATATCAACAGGAGCAAGTAATGATATTGAAAGAGCAACACAAATTGCTAGAAATATGGTAACAAAATATGGTATGAGTGACAGAGTAGGTGCTATTATGTTTGGTGGAGGTCAAGGAGAAGTATTCTTAGGAAGAGATTTTGCACAAACAAAAGACTACTCAGAAGAAACAGCAAGTATAATAGATGAAGAAGTTAAAAGAATAGTTGACAAAGCTTATAATAGAGCACAAGACATTTTAACACAACATGTAGATAAACTTCATGCAGTAGCAAGTGTATTATTAGAAAAAGAAAAAATCGAAGGAGAAGAATTTGACAGAATTTTTTCAGAATAAATTTACAGCCCCTTTTTTGAAAATGTTGAAGAATTTAAAGATAAGATTGAATAATTAATTTAATAGACAAGTTTAGAAAAGATTAGATACAAAATCTAATCTTTTTTACTAAATTTTACCTTTTTCTACTTTTTTTTATTTTTTTGCGCTAATAGCTTGAAAATAATATATAATAACAAAGTTGTTATGTATAAATATAACAACTACCGTCATTCTGTAAATATATTATTTTGAATGAAGGTGGTTGTACTTTCATTCAGGAGAATGTACTCATTCGAATGATGGGATGTTGATAAGAGAGAGTATCCGGATAATGAAAGGAGACTACATTATGAAGAAGTTGACTACCAAGTTGATGAGTGCTTTTTTTGCACTTATTATGGTTTTGAGTGTCGGTGCTATGCCTGCTTTTGCAGCAGAAAACATTGACAATCTGCAACTGGAGGTAGTAACTGTTCAACCACATTCAATCGTCTTTACAGAGACTGGTTGGAAGTTTAGATCTCAAAGAGACAGCAATACTAGAGACTTGGATGGTGCTGGTAGATTCTATGCGAATGCTGGACAGAGCATTAGTTTTGCGATTTCTGGCGTTTACAGTGACAGTTCTCAGGGATTTGATGTGTATCTGTACAGGGCTAATTCTGCTGGTATGCCATATGCTTCTGGTGTAAGTGGTCCTTACCATCTGGACGCAAACATGTCAATGGGATATACTTTAACAATTCAAGCCGATTATACTGGTTATTACATTATTAGATGTAAAAGAATTAATGATGGGTATGATCAGTATATTGATTCTGTCACAATTGTTGTTTTGTGAAAAAATATTTTTACAAAACAACAAAATGAAAGAAACTAAATAAGTAACAACATAACTCTTTCTTATCAACAGGGTAACGACTGCCAAAATTGGCAGTCGTTATTTCCATTATATTATAGAAATAATATTTTTTGCAACAATATATTGACAAAAAACATACCTTGTAATACAATGCAAACAAGCATAGTAATACAAGGTATACATTTAAAATAGAAGGGAGTGAATTTTGTGAAAATTGATAAAGAATTATTAAAAGGGAGTACAGATTTATTGGTGTTAAGTGTATTAGAAAATAAAAACATGTATGGTTATCAGATGATAAAAGAAATAAAAATGAAATCAAAGGACTTATTTGAATTTCAAGAAGGAACATTGTATCCAATACTCCACAAACTAGAAGAAAAAAAGTATATTTCTTCATACTGGGATGAAGTTTGTGGTAAAAAAAGAAAATATTACACAATAACTACTGAAGGAAAAAGACATTATAAAGCAAAAAAAGAAGAATGGAGAAACTTCAGTGGAAGTGTAAATCAAGTTATTGGAGGTGTTCTGTTTGAATACTAAAGAGTTTTTAGATGATGTTTGCAATGAAGTTAAATATAAACCTGCTAGCAATGCGATTTCACATGAGTTAGAAGGACATATAGAAGACTTAAAAAATGACAATCTTTGTGAAGGATATACTGATAAAGAAGCAGAAGAAAAAGCTGTTGAGCAAATGGGGGATGCTAAAGAAATTGGAAAAAGATTAAATAAAATACACAAACCTAAATTAGATTGGATAACTTTAATTTTCTCATTAGTTTTTATATATTTTGGAGGGCAATTTGTGTCACTATTCTATTTAGGCTCGTATTGGAATAATAATGACAATTTGGCTGATTGGTATATACACTATAAATGTGTGTGTATAGAATTAGTTATAGGATTAATAGTGACCATATTTTTATTTTTTTACGATTATAGAAAAATCTATAAACATACAAAAACATTGTTTATATTGGCGACTGTTCTTAATATTATTGCTTATTTAAGAGGATTCAGAGCAAATGGAAACACAATTTACGGATTATGGCCATTCACCTCAACTTCACCAGACGTATTTACAGTTCCGCTTTATATAGTTGCTTTTGCTGGACTTATAAAAGATATTGGTGATGAAAATAAGGTAAATGCTACAACTTCAAGCAAAAAAATGACTAATTACAATATAGTAAAAGTAGTGGTGCTAAGTTGTCTGTCAGTAATATTATCATTAATGATTAATTTCGTTGCAGGCTTTCTTTTAACTATAATATATTTAATTATTTTAACGGAAGAACTACTAAAAAGTAAAGAAATTAAAAAAGCTATTATGCTTATTGCAATGACAATTATAGGATTTACTATATTATCAACTGTTATATGTATAATTCCTACTAAGCAGATGCATAAAAAGGAGAATTATACGTCATCTAATTGGGTTGGTATAGATACTATAGGAGAAAGACGAATTGATTTTGTAAGAAAAGAAATTTTTAAATCAGCTAAATTATTAGGACAAGCTGACTTAGAAAATATATCTTTAAAGGATGAGCAGGGATATTATTCTAGTATACAAGATTGGTTTAGTCCGACAGGAAAATTTGCATTTTTAGGAATATTATCAAAATATGGATGGATTGCAAGTTTAGGATGGGTATTAGTTTTACTTACATTTAATATAAAACTGATTCTTAGTGCAAGAAAAATTACAGATGAATATGGTAGGCTAATAGCAAGTGGAATTACCAGTTTATTTATTGTACAAACTATATGTAATTTAACAATGAATTTTGGTGTTATAGGGGCTGCTGAGTTTCAATTACCATTTATTTCTGGTGGAAAAGCTACATTTATCTCAAATCTCTTATGTGTTTCACTATTTTTGTCAGTATATAGAAGAAAAGATATCAATTTTGAAGAACCTCAAAAATCAAAATTAGTTTTTAAAATAGAGAATTTCTTTTTTGAAAATATTGAAAAATAAGAAAAGGAGACGAAATAATAAATGCCTACAAATGATATTTTATGGTTATTAAAAAATTATATAATATTAGCACTTAAAATATTAACACCAATATTAGTCATTTTTTTTACAGTATACTTTTTATTGTACAAAAAAATTTTAAAAGGAACAAAAACAATAAAAAAATCAAAAATTTTTTTATATTCAATAAGTTTATGCTATATTGTGATTGTAATTGGTGCTACTTTTTTAGGAAGAACACCAAGTAATTTAGATAATGTCAAAATGAACTTAAACTTATTTAGCTCATATTTTGAGGCATATCACGATATAGGAGTTGTATTGTTAAACAATGTGCTTCTTAGAAACTTAGTTTTAAATATAATGTTATTTATACCATTAGGTTTTTTATTACCTATGTGTTCAGATAAGTTAAAGAAGATTTATATTGTTGTTTTAATAGGTTTTTTTATAACTCTAGTAATTGAATTTACTCAGCATTTTCAGGGGTATGGAGTTTTTGAAATAGATGATGTATTAAACAATACTATTGGAACACTTTTGGGATATTGTGTTTTTATGTTTTTTTACAAATTAAAAAGTAAAGAAAATTTGAAAAAAATAATCGTATATATATTACCAGTATTTACAATTATTGGAGTGTTTGCTGGAATGCTAATAGGATATAAAAAACAAGAATTTGGAAACTTTGACTTTGAAAATAATTATACAATAGATATGAATAATGTAAATGTTCAAAGTGAAATTGAATTTTCAAATGATAGAAGCAGAATGCAAGTTTACAAAACTGAAATTATTACACGAGATAAAGCAAGAGATATAGCAATGAATGTATTTAACAAAAAAGGAAAGTTAATAGACGATAATGTGAATAGAGAATCCGAAAATTTAGTTGTTTTTAAGCCACTTCGAAAAGATATGAGTGATGAAGATGCTTCTGTGGTTGTGTATTATATTGGAGGAAAATATTCGTATAGTGATTCGTCTTATATTACAATTGAAAAGGATGGCTCTGTAGAATCTATAAGTAAGATGGATGATGCAAGTGAAGAAGAAGTTAGATTGGCGCTACTAAATCTGGGAATTAATGTTCCAGAAAATGCAGAATTTGTCAGAGATAAAAGAAGAGACCAATACTTATTTTCGATGAATATGGACAAGCAAGGAAACAAATTGATAAATGGAGAAATAAGATGCAATTATTATTCGGATAGTTCAATTAAATATTTTGAAAACAATATAGTAACATATTATATGGTTGCTGAAAAAGAAATTATAAGTCAACAAGAAGCTTTTCAGAAAATACTAAGAGGAAAATTTAAGGCATTTACAATTGAAGAAATAAAAAGTATATTGATAAAAGATATTACCCTCGAATATAAAACAGATTCAAAAGGTTATTACGTTCCTGTTTATAAATTTGATATATTATTAAATGGTAAAAAAAATAATATATATATTAAAGCAATAGATTAACAAAAAATTTCAACATAATAAGTTATTAATGAATTTCAAATCAAATTGAAGAGTATAGCGTTAAGATTGAATAATTAATTTAATAGATAAGTTTATAAAAGGGGCTGTAAAAAAAGTTCCAAAGAAAAAAGAGGTTTGAATTAAGACTGTAGCTCAAATCTCTTTTCTTATAAAAAACACCTTAATTTGTTGAAAAATAAGGCGTTTTTGGTATAATTTAATATATGAAAACTAATAACTATACCAATAATAATTATAAACCAAAACAATTAAACTTACCACTAGAAATCGAAAACATTTTACACTATTATCGAACTTTAAAGAGGAAATTTTCCGTTCTCCGTTTGCAAGACCTACTGAAAAATCCACTCAGGAGGTGTTAGACTCTATTAGAGCAGTACATAACTCCACAGATGGTTGGGTTGAGTTGGATGCACGGATTGAGAAAACCTCACAAGGCTTTGTCGCAGTGCAACATCATGCACAGTACAAGTAATTGCAAAAACAAAATGATTCTAGGAATTTTGTTGAATGACATATCCTAGAATCATCTTTTAATTTTAATTAGGACAACATATATTTTAACTCATTTTTTAAAAAAGAAAAGAGTATTTAACAAAATATTTTTATATACTTTTTAACAGTCTGAAGAGTGTATTTATACACTCTTTTTGCTGTTTTAAGGTATGTTTCTACCAAAATTCTCTATTGACAAAAAACGATAAATGTAGTAATTATAGTATATGAAAAGATAAAAAAAGAAAGAGGAATACAGATGAAAATTCAAGAACTGGCGATAATATTTGTAATAATAATATTACCAATTTCATTAGTACTTTCTGAATACACTCAATTTCAAATAAAAACACTAAACTTACAGACATTGTATGATAATAAGTTGACAACAGCAACTTATGATGCAATAAAAGCATTTCAATTAAACTCAATAAACAGTACAACGTCTGATTTGGCAAACTCGAAAAAAAGAGATTTGGAGGCATCTATAAATGCATTCAGGAACTCCATAAAAACAGCATTTGCATTAAGTGGATATTCAGAAACAGAATTAAATAATTATATACCAGCATTAGTATATACTCTTTATGATGGATTTTATATATATTCACCTTATGAAAATATTAATTATAAAGAAGACAATGGAGAAAAGTTATATGGGTTAAAACCATATATACAATATAGTTGTAGATATCAAACAACAGGTGTAGATGTAATAATAACATATTCATTAGATAATTACATAACAGTAGTAGGAACAATAGACGGAAAATATTATAACAGAGGTGGTTATCTAATTGATGGAATTACAGTTTCAGAAGCAACAGACCAAGTTTTTTATAATAGTGTAGAGATAACAGAAGAACATTTAAAAGAGAACTTAGGAGAAAAAATATATAGTTATGCAAAAATAAATGGAACAAAATACTATTTGATAGAAAATTCTACAAATGATGATGAAAGCCAAATTGTATATATATTAAATGGAATATTAAGAAAACAATATAAAAAAAGCGAAAATCCAACTAAATATGAAGAATACAAGAATTTAATACAACACAATAATTTAGCAAAAAGATATTATAAAGATGCATTAGAGTTTACAACTTGGTTTAAAAGCACAAATTTGGCAAAATTAAAATATAGTGATGCAATTGATGAAGTAATTGATGATCAAGGAAAAACAGATTTAACTAAAATATGGCCATCTGTTGATGATACAATATTTAACTTTAATTCTGGAACAGATACGAATAAAAATATTGAGAACAAAACATCAAGTTTTAATAGTCATAGATTATCTATAATAAGACATAAAATAGAGACAAATTTAACAATTGCAATATCAAATTATAATGAATTTTCGGGAGTAACAAATGTATTCCAGATGCCAAGTTTAAAAGAAAACGAATGGGATAATATAACTAATAATATATCTTTAATTAGTTTCTTGCAAGGATTACCAATTGGAGGAAAATTGTACAATGGATATTCTTTGGTAACTAACTCAGAAAGCAAAGAAGTTATAATTGAAGAATATATATATATATTAGGAGCTGATGGAAAATATCATGGAATAGGTGATAAATATCTTGAAGATGAAACAGCTATTAATGCAGGAGTTTATGGTGAGACTAACAGTGCTGGAAGATTAAATTTTGATTTTAAAAGAAATAGTTTAAATGATACTATACAAACATATTATTTTTATCCATTAAAACAATATGATGCATCATATAATAGTATAGTAATGCAAGATAATGTAACAGCATATAAAGACATATATCAATATATAAGCAATCAAAATAATAACTTAAAACAAGCTTTTTATACAGCACTAGGAAGGGAAAGATATGGACAATACAAGTAATAATAATTTATCATTCAATATAACAAATTGGAGGACTTGGAGGACAAAAAAATGAACTATGCAGATATAAAAATAGCAGATGTAGCAAATGGAAAAGGAGTTAGAGTATCATTATTTGTAAGTGGCTGTAATCATCACTGCAAAGGATGTTTTAATGCACAAGCATGGGACTTTAACTATGGAAAAAAATTTACAGAAGAAGATATAGAAAGAATAATAAAAGAACTAGATCACCCTTATGTATCAGGACTTTCACTTTTAGGAGGAGAACCATTAGAATATACTAATCAAAAAGGACTATTACCATTATTAAAAAGAGTAAAAGAAAAGTTCCCAGACAAAAATATTTGGTGTTATACAGGATATACATTTGATAAAGATGTTATGGGAAATATGTTTGAAAATTGGGCTGAAACAAAAGAACTAATGTCATATATTGATGTAATAGTTGATGGAAAATTTGAAGAGGATAAAAAAGATTTGAACTTAAAATTTAGAGGTTCTTCAAATCAAAGAATAATAAATGTGCCAGAATCATTAAAAGTGCATAAAGTTATACCTTATGAAGTTTAGAACTAGTTAATAACAGCATAATAGCACCTTTTACCCCATACATATATATTAAAAACATTCCAAATTTTGGACAAGCTAAACTTTCGTATAAAATCTAAAAGTACAACCCGAGCCTCTCTCACTTAGTCCAAAAATGAATATGTTACTATGGAATAAGGCAAAGACCCACTATGGGGATGACCCTAGCTATGTTTTTGCCATGGAATAGTAATATATTCATTTTTGACGTGAGCATTCCTCGTTTTGTACTTTAAAATTTTCTATCCTCAAGTTTAGATGCACAAAATTTTCCATTATTTAATATATATGTATGGGGTCAAAGGTGCTATTATGCTATTTGAGCCGAGTTATGGTACTTAACTATTAACTAATAATGGTTTATTACAACATTTTTTTTAAAAGACTTGACAACATATATCCAAATAATGTATAATAATTAGCGTATATAGGAGATAAAAATCCCGCATACAGTGTTCTAAACGCCGGAAGGAGGGGAATATTAATGTCAGAAATAAAAGTTAATAATGGAAATATAGAAGATGCACTAAAAAGATTTAAGAGACAATGTGCAAGAAATGGGGTTCTTCAAGAAGTTCGTAAAAGAGAACATTATGAAAAACCAAGCGTAAAAAGAAAGAAAAAATCAGAGGCAGCTAGAAAAAGAAAATTTTAATTAATAAATAGACTGGTCTGTTTTACTAAGAAATGGTAAAACATGAACAGTCTTTTTATATTGTTTTAACAAAAAGGTATTGAATAATTATTGGAAAATATATTATACTATATAAATAGAAAGGAATGGTATTAATATGCAATATAATGAAAAAGAAATAAAAGAAGGAATACAATTACATGAAATAAGAACAGATAAATTTAAAACAAATTTAATAGCAGTATTTTTGAGTATGCCTATAACAAGAGAATATGTAACTCTAAATGCACTAATATCAGCAGTGTTAAGAAGAGGAAGCAAAAATATGCCTACACAAGAAAAAATAAGTCAAGAATTAGAAGAAATGTATGGAGCAAATTTTGATTGTGGATTAGATAAAACAGGAGATAATCATGTTCTAAAATTTTATTTAGAGACTATAAATGATAATTTTTTGCCTGAATCAGATGAAAATATATTAAAAAAAGGTGTTGATAAATTACTTGAAATAATATTTGATCCAGTATTAGAAAATGGAATATTTAAAGAAGAGTATGTAAAACAAGAAAAAGAAACTTTAAGAAGAATTATAGAAGGAAAAACTGATAATAAGGCAAGATATGCACTTGACAGATGCATAGAAGAAATGTACAAAGGTCAACCTTATGGACTATATAAATATGGTTATATAGAAGATTTGGAAAAAATTACTACACAATCTTTATATGAATATTATAAAACAATGATTTCACAATGTAAAATAGATATATTTATATCAGGAAATATAGATAATTCTAAAAACATTATAGAAGAAAATGAAAACATAAAAAAATTGCAAGGAAGAAAGCCTAACTATAAAGTAAATAAAATAGAAGCAAAAGAAACTGTTGAACCAAGAGAAGTTGTAGAAGAGATGGATGTAACACAAGGAAAAATAACTATAGGATTAGACTTGCATTTAGAAAATGAAAATCAAAAGTATAGTGCGATTTTATATAATGCAATATTAGGCGGAACAGCTAATTCTAAATTATTTCAAGAAGTAAGAGAAAAAGCAAGTTTGGCATATACTGCTGGATCAAGTTATACAAGTTCTAAAAGTAATATATTTATAAAATGTGGAATAGAAATTAAGAATTATGAAAAAACATTAGAAATTATAAAAAAACAATTAGAAGATATGAAAGAAGGAAAATTTACAGAAGAAAATATAGATAATGCTAAAAAAGGAATAATATCAGGGATAAAGAGCATAGATGATGAACAAGACACAGAGATTACTTATTTTTATGGACAAGAGTTAACAAATTTAAAAACTTCACTAGAAGAATATATAGAAAAAATTCAAAAAGTAACAAAGCAAGATATAATTGAAATTGCAAAAAATGTTACAATAAACACAATATATTTCTTGAAGGATGACAAAACAACAAAGGAGGGCAAATAAATGCAAATTATTGAAAATTCAAAGGTAAAAGAAAAATTATATATAGAAAAACTAGAAAATGGACTAACAATAATGTGTATTCCTAAAAAAGGAGTTCAAAAAAAATATGTAATATGGGGAACAAATTATGGTTCAAATGATAGCAAATTTATTGTACCAGGAGAAGAAAACGAAACAGAAGTACCAAAAGGAGTGGCACATTTTTTAGAGCATAAGATGTTTGAACAAGAAAGCGGAATTAACAGCTTAGACACACTTACAGCTTTAGGTGTAGAAGCAAATGCATATACAACAAATGATCATACAGCATATTTATTTGAATGTACAGAAAATTTTTATCCAGCACTTGATGAATTAATGGATTATGTGCAACATCCATATTTCACTGATCAGAATGTCGAAAAAGAAAAAGGAATAATTGGTCAAGAAATAATGATGTATGATGATTATCCAGAATGGAAAGTGTATTTAAATGCATTAGAAGCAATGTATCATGAACATCCTGTAAAATTAGATATAACAGGAACAATTGAAACAATAAGTCATATAGATAAAGAAATTTTATATAAATGCTATAATACATTTTATAACCCTTCAAATATGGCAATGGTGGTTTGTGGGGATTTTGAACCAGAAGAATTACTTGAAGAAATTAAAAAGAGATTAGTTCCTAGAGAGGCAAATGGAGAAATTAAGAGAATATATCCTGATGAGAAAAAAGATATTGTAAAAGAAAAAATAGAACAAACAATGGAAGTTAGTCAACCATTATTTACAATAGGAATAAAAGATGAGTTAGCAGAAACGAAGGAAAGAGTTCGTAAACATATTGGAATAGAGATATTACTAAATATGATATTTGGAAAAAGTTCAAAATTATATAAAGAATTATATGAGGAAGGAATATTATTCTCAACTCCAAGTTTAGATTATGAATTTGCAAGAGGATATGCACATATTCTAATTACAGGTCAAGCAACAGAACCTGAAAAAGTATATAATAGATTTAAACAAAAAGTTGAAGAAATGAAAAATAAGCCAATTGATTCTCAGGAATTTAATAGAATTAAGAAAAGAATTTATGGCGAATATGTAAAAGAATACAATGATACAGCAGACATAGCAAGAATGTTTTTAGCAGATTTCTTTAAAGAAATAAATAGTTTTGATTATTTAGAAGAAATAGGAACAATAAATGAACAATATGTCGAACAACTTTTGAAAAATGTTTTTGTTACAGAAAAAATGGTTCTTTCTGTAATAAAAAAACATAATTGTAATTAAATTGAAGTAATGTAATACAAATTACACAGGATTGTAATATATATAAAGTGGAATAATAATGGATTATGCTATAAAATGTCGAAATACAGTAGATTCTAAGGAAAAACGTCTTACAAAAAGTCAAAAAAATGAAATATTTTATTGACTGGCTTGTAAAAATATGTTAATTTATAAATATACAGATAAATAATTGTAAAAAAGGAGAAACACTGTATGTTAAATGAAGAAATTTGTAAATTAAGAAATAAACTTAATGAGAGTATAATAAGCGGAAAAGATTATAGCATAATTTATCAGTTAAGTGTCGAACTTGATGAATTAATTGCAGAATATTATAGAAAAAATAAGAAAAAGGCAGTTAGTTAACTAACTGCCTTTTGAAACAGATTAATGCTTATTAAGGAATTCTGATAAGAAACTATAAAGAATACCAATTGATAGCAGTATCATTAACCAAAATGTAGGCCATATTTCACCGTCATAAGTGGTATAAGGTGGAGCGCTACCGATGTATATGAATTCTAGGGTCATTCTTGCGATGCCAAGAGTGGAAGATATTCCAAAGCATATCCAGAAAATTTTTTTACTGATTTTGGCTTTAGCGATAAGTGATAATATTGCACTGCTAAACAATGGAATAAACGACAGTAGTAGTGCTATTCCGCAATAAGTTCTAATTGTTTCCATAATGTCCTCCTAAATAAATAAAACTTTTTTTGGTGTTATGCGTGTATATGTAAAACTAAAAAGTTAGAGGACAAGCCCTCTTCACTAATTAGTGAAAAAAGAAAATCAATATATGATTATTACTATATATTATATATTAAATTTACATAATTGTCAAGAAAAGCACTATGTAAAAAGCTAGAAAGCACTAATATTCAATGCTTTCTAGCTTCTTTTTTGGAGGCGACACCCGGATTCGGACCGGGGATCAGAGTTTTGCAGACTCGTGCCTTACCGCTTGGCTATGTCGCCATTTATTAAAATATTTTGGAGCAGGTAACGGGAATCGGACCCGTAACTTAACCTTGGCAAGGTTATGTTTTACCACTAAACTATACCTGCAAAATTATTAAATGACTTAATAATGATAACAAAATATTTATTATTTGTCAAGGATTTATTGAATTTTTTTGTATAATAAGGACTCTAACTCAAAAACATAATTTTGAAGTAAAGTTTTAAAAAAATCCTTGGAATTTTTCTTTAAAATTTCATTTGAATTATACAAATCTAAGCTAAGTATATTTTTGCCATGAACGCTAACAGTAAGATATCCAATAGCAGTATTTGCTTGTAATGGGGCTTCTAAAGTAGTTGCACAATATATATATATGCTAATACTATCAATATAATTACAATTTACTGGCAAAAATTCAAATGGCAATTCATTTAGAATTACATCAACATTGTTTGAAACACCTTTATTTACTAAAAATTCAGAATTAGTACAAGATTTCCAATTATTAAATTCAGTTTTAATTTCTTTTCTGATATCCACCATTTTAAAATTTCCAAAAGCATATTCAATTAGCTGGATACTATCAAGAGTCCTATTCTTTTTAGTATCTGCTCCAAGAACTATGCATATTAAATCCATGTTATCACGTTTTACAGCAGTAACAAGGCAACGATTAGCACCATTAGTAAATCCAGTCTTTACACCATAAACACCAGATAAATTACCAAGAAGTTCGTTTGTGTTAGATAAATTCTTAGGATTTCCGCTTATAGATACTGTATAATTTTTTGTTCCTACATACTTACAAAATTCTTTTTGTTTTAAAGCATAATCTGTTATAATTGCAAGTTCATAAGCTGTTGTATAATGTTCATCATTATCAAGACCATGTGGAGTGACGAAATGTGTTGAAGTTAATCCTAGTGAAGTAGTTTTGCTATTCATTAAAACAGCAAATTCTGTGACACTTCCGCTAACATATTCTGCTAAAGCAACTGCAGCATCATTTCCAGAACAAAGTAATAGACCATAAAGTAAATCTCGAACAGAAACTTTATCATTTTTACGTAGCCCTAGACGTGAACCACCTGTATCTGCAGCCTTTGCAGAAACTGTGACAATATCATTCAAATTAGAGTTTTCTAGAACTATTATAGCAGTCATAATTTTAGTAGTTGAAGCCATTTTTCGCTTTTCGTTTTCATTTTTTCCAAATAGAACTTTTCCAGAAGTACGCTCATAAATAATGGCAGCTCTAGAATTGATATTTGGTTCTTCAACAGGAGAAGAAGAGACTTCTATAAGTGAAGAAATATTTTGTGATAATTCTTCGTTTTTGTCATCTGCACTAGCAATACAGCCTAAAGAAAAAGTCAAAATAATAAATATTCCTAAAATCTTATATAATTTCACAATACTCCTCCTAAAAATGAATTAGTAAAATATATGAAAATTAAAAAAAAGTATGATAAAAATGTTGATTTTATAACTAAAAAAATGTATAATAAATAATGTATAAAAATATTTATTAGGAGAGATGAAAGTGAAAAAGAGAATAATAAGTATACTAATTATATTACTAATAATTGGAGGATTTATCGCTAATCAATTAATAACTTATGCACGTACTGCTGAAACACCATTATATGTAAATTTAACAGCAACAGATTTGAGTGGTACTGGATATGGAATTGGTGACCCAAACAATGCAGGAAAATATATATGGAATATAATGTCATATAATTCAGAAAATACTGCAGATGTAAGTGAAACACAAAGAAACTTATATTGTGTAAATGCAGATTATGGAAAAACGTGGTTTGGAACTGATGGAACTCAAGGGGATCAAAGTAAAATTCTTAGTTATGAATTATATTATGATATTCAAACAGAAAGAAATTCATTATTAGATAATTTACAAAATGATGAGAATGACATGATAAAAACTTTGTTAAATCCAGAAGGAAGCCAATATAGACAATTATTATGGCTATTTGATAATTTCTATATACCAGGAAAAACAAATATAAAAGAATTCTTAGAACAAGTAGGAATATTATCACAAGAAAATGGTGGTCAAATATTATACTACAATAAAGAAACTAGTGAATATTATCCTGATGGAGATCCATTAACAGAAAAAGATATAATAGCAATCCAAAAAATGGCTGTATGGTATTTCACAAACAATGACCGTTATAATTATTTAACACGTTCAAACTGGTTAAATATAGCATTAAACAATGGAAATTACACAACATTAAATACAGTAAGTGAATCTAGAAATGCTATGGCAATGGATGTATATAAATATTTGATAAATTCTGCACAAAGTGGAGCAAATCAATATACAGCAGAAAATAGCTACAAAGTTGATTCTGCACCAGCAAGTGTAAAAACAGATGGACTAAAAAAAGAAAATCAAAGCTATATAGTAGATATGGTTAGAAACCAAACAAACTATTTGATTGGACCAATAGTAATAGAAAAAAATAATGATTTAGGATATGATATTCAAATCTCTGTTTCAAATCAAAATACAACATTAACAAAAGAAACAGATTATATATACACAGACAAAGATGGTAATAAACTTGATAAAACAGAAAAAGACTTAGTAGGAATGACAGAAGGATTTTATATAAGTGTACCAAGAAGTCTAGTTGAAAATGTAAAAGTATCAGTAAAAATTCAATATAAAACAATAACCAAAAAACTATGGTTAGATGGTACAGAAGCAGAAGATGGAAAAATAACATTAAATTCTGAACAACCATTAGTAGAAGTTATAGAAGATCCAAAAGAATTAGATGTTGAATTAATATCTAAGCCAGGAGAATTTGATTTAGCTTTAAGAAAATATATAGTTGGATTAAGTGATGCAAATGGAGTTGCAAAAACAATTCCAAATGCAAGAAATACAGAAAATGTATCTTTAGACTCACTTTTAACAGGTACAACAGCAACTTATAACCACAGAAAAGATCCTGTAGTTGTAGAAGACAAAGATGAAGTTACATATCAAATTAGAATATTTAATGAAGGAAATAAAACTGGATATGCAACTCGTATAATTGATCAATTACCTACTGGATTGGTAAATGCAACAAATACAGCAGTACAAATAAAATCAAAAGACAAAAATGAAAATGAAAGAAATACTTATACTGTATCATATAACACATCATTAAATCAAATTGTGCTAACAATTGTAAATACTGCTGAAATACCAGCTCAAAACTTACAACCATTTGCAGGAGAATTAGATTATGAAATAATTGAGCTAAAATGTAAAGTAGCACAAGAACCAGATAGTAAAAAATCAATTGTATTAACAAATGTAGCATGGATAGATGCAGATTATAATGCTGATGATGAGATAGATAGAGATTCTCAACCAGAAACAAAACCAAATGTAGATAAAAACAATATGGAAGACTACAAAGGAAGTACAACAACTGATGATTTAACAAGAAATGACTATTTCTATGAAGGAAATCAAGATGATGATGACTTTGAAAAACTTATAATAATGCCAGTAATTAAAAAGTTTGACTTAGCATTATTTAAACATATAGCTGCAATAAGCAAAGATCAAACAATAGAAGATGGAGAATACATCACAGATACAGGAAATAAAGACGGAAAATATTTAAGAGCACCAGTTGTAAAATCAATAAATCCAGAAACAGGAAAAATTACTTATGAACAAGATGATAAAGCAGCATTAACAGTAGAACCAGGAGATTATGTACTATATACAATAAGAGTATATAATGAAGGAGAAGTTAATGGATATGCAAGCAAAATTAAAGATACATTACCAATTGGATTAGAATTTGTAATAGAAAATGAAGAATATAATGGTATTTGGAATTTAGAGGGATTAGATGCAGATGGAAGACAAGTTGTAACAACAACTTGGTATGCAAAAGGAAATGGTGCTGAACTTAATGCAGAAGAAGGAGACCCAAATTACAAAGCAAATCTATTATATGCATTAAATAAAGAAGGAGAAATTACTGATGAAAATCCTGACTATTTAGATGCACAAATATTGTGTAGAGTAGTTGAACAAGCAACATCAAGTAGAGTTTTAGTAAACTATGCACAAATTTCAGATGATAGTGACGAAAACGGAAAAGATATAGATGACATTGACTCAACACCAGATGAATGGATTGATGGAGAAGATGATCAAGATATCGAAAGAGTTCAATTAAAATATTTTGACTTAAGTTTAAGAAAATTTATAACAGCAATAAATGAAACAGAATTAAAAGATGAAAAAGGAAAATATATAAGAGAACCAATAGTTGATGTAACAGGATTAAAAAATGGAGAAAAGACAGCTATATATACACATCCTAAAAAACCAGTATCTGTTCAAGTTGGAGATAAAATAGTATATACAATAAGAGCATATAATGAAGGAAGCATAGATGGATTCGCAAGTGAAATAACAGATTATTTACCACCATATTTAAAATTTGTAAAAGACAGTGAAATAAATACAAAATATGGATGGGTTGTTTCAGAAGATGGAAGAATAGTAAAAACAAAATATTTAGCCGATAAAGAATTAAAAGCTTTTGATGGTGGAGATAAATTAGATTACTATGATGTACAAATTGAATGTATGATTTCAGAAAAAGCACCATTAAAACAAAATCAAACAAATATAGCAGAAATATCAGAATATCAATATAATGGTAACACAGTACCAAAAGATATAGACTCAACATCTGATAATATGGTAAGCAAAAAATATTTACCAGATGATGAAAACTTACCTTCATATAAAGATGATGAGATGGATAAAACATATATACCTGGAAATGAAGATGATGACGACTTTGAAAAAGTATATGTAAGAGAATTTGACTTAGCATTAAGAAAATTCATAACACAAGTGCAAGACAAAGAAGTTACAACAAGAGTTCCAGAAGTAAAAAATGAGAATGGAAATATTAGATATGAACATGATAAAACACCATTAACAGTTCATGTAGGTGATACAGTAATATATACATTAAGAATTTACAATGAAGGTGAAATATCAGGATATGCAAATGAAATAACAGATGATATCCCAACATATTTGAAATATTTACCAGAGAATTCAACAAATGTTGAGTATATGTGGAAAATGTATGACAAAAATGGAAACGAAACTCAAAACTTAGAAGAAGCAGTAAGTGTAAAAACAACATATTTAGCAAAAGAAAATGGAGAAAATAATTTAATAAAAGCTTATGATGGTACTACTTTAGATTATAGAGATATAAAAATAGCATTTGAAGTAAAAGACCCAGGTTCAAACACAGTAATAATAACAAACTATGCACAAATATCAGATGATAGAGACGAAAACAACCAACCTGTAAATGACAAAGACTCAGTACCAGGTGAATGGAATGAAGGCGAAGATGATCAAGACATAGAAAATGTTAAAGTAGAATATTTTGATTTAGCATTATTAAAATTCGTATCAAAAGTAATTGTAATAGAAGATGGTAAAAAGACTGTAACTGAAACAGGATATAATGGATATGAAGATCCAGAACCAGTAGTAAAAGTAGAATTACACAAAAAGAAACTTAACAAAGTTACTGTAAAATTTGGATATGGAATTACTATTATAAATGAAGGAGATATTCCAGGATATGCTACAGAAATAACAGATTACATACCAGAAGGATTAAGATTTGAAGCTGAAGACAATCCAGAATGGACTGATGAAGGAAATAATGTTATTTCTACAAGACAATTAGAAAACGTATTATTACAACCAGGAGAAAGAAGAACTGTAGAAGTAATACTTACATGGATAAATGGAGCAGATAATCTAGCATTAAAAACAAATACAGCTGAAATTTCTGAAGATAAAAATGAATATGATGTACCAGATAGAGATTCAACACCAGACAACCAAAAAGATGGTGAAGATGATATTGATATAGCAAAAGTAATATTAACAGTATCAACAGGTGCAGCTAAAACATATTTCACATTAACATTAGGATTATTAGCAGTAGTTGCAGTAGGAGTTTTCTTAATTAAAAAATTTGTATTGTAATTAATAAAATAGGGCAATAGTTAGATAACTATTGTCTTATTTTTTTATGTTCTCAAAATTTCTCTTATTCCTCAAGGCATTCCAGCACCCTTAAGCCTATACATATATATTGAATAATGGAAAATTTTGTGCATCTAAACTTGAGTATAGAAAATCTTAAAGTACAAAACGAGGAATGCTCACGTCAAAAATGAATATATTACTATTCCATGGCAAAAACATAGCTAGGGTCTTCGTCGGGGGTCTTTGCCTTATTACATAGTAACATATTCATTTTTGGACTAAGTGAGAGAGGCTCGGAGTGTACTTTTAGATTTTATACGAAAGTTTAGCTTGTCCAAAATTTGAAATGTTTTCAATATATATGTATAGGCTTAAGGGTGCTGGAATGCCTTTGGGAGTAAGCAAAATTTTGAGGATATTAACTAGTAATAATTAGCAAAATCTTTTTATAAATAAATATTTACAACTAAAAATGCTTATGATATAATCAGAAATATAAATTAATAATGGGGTGATTTCGTGAATCAGATATTAGTCACAGGAGAAGATAATATAGTAAAACAAGATACAAAAGTAAAATTTAAGGACAAAAACAAAAATAAAAAAACAGTACCTACAAATGTAATAGTTATATTTTTCGCAATAAGTATAATAATATTAGGAATTTGTGCGATAACTGGTGCTATATATGCAAATAAAAAGATAAATGCTTCAGCAGAAGCAAAAATAAAACCTAATATAAGTATTGAAAAAAGTGAAGATGGTAAAACATTAAAAATAACTGTTACACATATAAGAGGAATAAAAACACTAACTTATAAATGGAATGATGGCGAAGAATCCATGATAGATGGAAGGGATAATAAAACAATAACTAAAACATTAGATTTAATGGGAGGAACAAACAAATTAACTGTAACAGCAACAGATAATAGTGGACAAACAAGTCGACTTGAAGAAAGCTATACAGTAGCAAATTTGCCAGTAATAAATTTAGAAGCAGTAGAAAATGGTGTAAAAATAATCGCAACATGTGAAGAAAACATTGAATATGTACAATATAGTTGGGATGATGGAGAAGTAAATAAAATAGAAGTTGGAAAAATCAAATATGAAGGAACTTTAAATGCTCCAAAAGGAAAACACACATTAAAATTAGAAGTTGTTGGCATAAATGGAGGAAAAACCGAAAAAACTACAATAGTAGTAGGAGATACAGAACCAACATTAAATGTACAATCACAATTAGTAAATGATAAAGCAACATTTGTTATAGATGCAGAAGATGATGAAAATATTAAAACAATAGAAATAACACATAATGGAGGAGAAAAACAAGTCATAGAAGTAAATCAGAAAAAATATCATGCAGAAGTTGTAATGACAGAAGGAGAAGAAAACAGAATTATAGTAACAGTAACAAATGTAAATGATTTACAAAAAACTCGAAGAATAAAATTTAATAATAAATAGGAGAATAATATGACACAAGAGATATATATAATAGATGATGATGAATCATCATTACCAATATTCAAAGAATTATTCAAGAATGAACCAGAGTTTAAATTTATAGGAGTAAAAACAAGAGAAATTGATGTAGCATTAAAAAATATTCCATTTCTAATAGTAATTAATGAAGATGCAACAAACAGAAATGTTGTTGACATTTGCAAAAAAATTAGAACAGACGAAGATAACAAAATAACACCGATAATAGTAGTATCATCAAATGCTGATAGAGAACATAGATTAGAAGTATTAAGAGAATCAGTGGAATATTATATAAAAAAACCTGTTGATGCAGATTATTTATACTATACTATTAAAAATTTAAATAGATTATTAGCTATAAACAGAAGAATAAGTGCATTAACAGGATTGCCTGGAAATGTTCAGATACATGCTGAATTGAAAAAGAGAATATCAAATAATAGTGAATTTGCGGTATTATATTTGGACCTAGATAATTTCAAGGCATATAATGACGTGTATGGTTTCTTGAAAGGGGACCAAATAATAGAATTTACAGCTCAAACAATATTAAAATGTGTACATAGCACTTTTGCAGAAGGAGCATTTATAGGACATATTGGTGGAGACGATTTTGTGGCAATTGTGCCATCAATAGATGTAGATGCATTGTGCCAAGAAATAGTGGCAACATTTGATAAAGAAGTAACTAGATTTTTTACAGAAGATGATTTAGAAAAAGGATATATAGAAGTAGCAAATAGAAAAGGTGTAATAGAACAATTTCCTTTAACATCTATATCAATTGGTGTTGTAATTGGCGAAAAAGGAAGATTTGCCAATATACTAGAAATAGGAGAAGTAGGAGCACAAGTAAAACATCTAGCAAAATCTATAATGGGAAGTAGCTATGCAATAGATAGAAGGCAACTATAAAAAGGAGTATGTGTAAATGTTAATACAAATATTAGTATTAGTAATACTGATAGGATTAAATGCATTTTTTGCAGCAAGCGAAATTGCATTTATTTCTTTAAATGATAATAAAATAGAAAAACAAGCAAAAGAAGGAAACAAAAAAGCAAAACAAATACAAAAAATGCTAGAAAATCCAAGCAAGTTTTTGTCAACAATACAAATAGGGATAACACTTGCGGGATTTTTATCAAGTGCATTTGCGTCAGACACTTTTGCAGCATTAATTGCACCAACATTAAATGATTTAATACCACTAGGAATTGGTGTATGGAAAAGTATATCAATAATATTAATAACAATAATATTATCATTCTTTACAATAATATTTGGAGAATTAGTTCCAAAAAGACTTGCTATGAAAAATTATGAAAAAATAGCTTTTGGAACAATAGGAATAATAAGAGCAATATCAATAATAACTTCACCATTTGTAAAACTTTTAACAGTGACAACAAATGCAATTTCAAAACTATTTGGTGTTAATGAAAATGATGAGGAAGTTGTCACAGAAGAAGAAATAAAAATGATGATTGACCAAGGAGAAGAAAATGGTACAATCAAAGAAGAGGAAAAAGAGTTATTAAATAATGTATTTGAATTTAATGACAAAACAGTTTCAGAAATAATGACACATAGAACAGATATGTTTGCAGTTGATATAAATATGAGTGCAGGAGAGTTACTAGAAGAAATAATAAAAGATGATTGCAAACATAGCAGAATACCAGTATATGATGAAACTATTGATGAAATAAAAGGTGTTTTGTATGTTAAAGATATAATAAAAAACATTAATAAGAAAACATTTAAAATTAAAAATATAATGAAAGAAGCATATTTTGTTTCACAAAATAAACTTATAAATGAATTATTTAAAGAACTTCAAAAAAATAAAAAACATATTGCAATAATAGTAGATGAATATGGTGGAACAGCTGGTCTTGTAACAATGGAAGACATATTAGAAGAAATAGTTGGAGACATTTTTGATGAATATGATGACATAGAAGAAGAGTATGAAAAAATAGATGAAAATACTTATGTTCTATCTGGAAGTATGCCAATTTATGAAGTAAACAAATTGATAAAATCAAATATTCCAGAAGGTGATTATGATACATTGTCAGGATATTTACAAGAAGAATTGGGTAGAATTCCAACAGAAGAAGAAAATCCAATAATAGAAACAGACGAATTAATTTTTAAAATTGAAGAATATGAAGACAAAAGAATTCTAAAAGTAAAAGTTTATAAAAATGAAAATAATGCATAATTAGATTTCGTAATGGAAATAATGAAAGTAAATTATTTCTATTACGAAATTTTTTGTAGTTTAAAGGAGAAATTATGATTTATACAGTTACATTTAATCCAGCAATAGACTATGTTGCAGAAGTAGAAAATTTTAAAATGAATGAAATAAATAGAGCTAAAGAAGAAAGAATTTTAGCTGGTGGAAAAGGAATAAATGTATCAATAGTACTAAAAAATTTAGAAATTGAAAGTATTGCACTTGGATTTATCGCAGGATTTACAGGTTTAGAAATAAAAAAAAGAGTTGAAAGGTTAGGAATAAAAACAGATTTTGTATATATACCAGAAAAGTTTTCAAGAATTAATATAAAATTACAGACTTTAGATACTTCAAATATATTAAGTGAAACTGCTATAAATGGTGAAGGACCTAAGATTTCTCAAGAAGAAATTGATGAGTTGATGAAAAAGATAGAAAAAATTGAACAAGAAGATTTCATTGTGGTTTCAGGAAGAGTAACAAGAAGCATGGATGTAGACATATATCAAAAAATATGTAGTAAAGCAAAAGAAAAAGAAGCAAAGATTATTGTAGATACAACAGGGAAGTATTTATTAAAAACCTTGGAATATGAGCCATTTCTGATAAAACCAAATAAAAAAGAATTAGAAGAAATATTTGAAAAAGAAATAAATACAACTCAGGAAGTAATAATGTATGCAAAAAAATTACAAGATTTAGGAGCACAAAATGTATTAATATCTATGGATAGAGAAGGGGCGATTTTGATAACAAAAGATAAAAAAATACTTGAATCTAAAACTCCAAAAGGAAAATTAGTAAATTCGGTAGGCTCAGGAGATTCAATGGTTGCAGGATTTTTAACAGGATTGATTACTTATGATGATTATGAAAAAGCATTGAAAATGGGAATTGCTGCAGGAAGCGCAAGTGCATTTTCACCCAATTTAGCTACTAAAGAAGAAATTCTAGAACAATTATTAAAAATATAGAAAGGAGTTTTTATGAAAATTTCAGAATTATTAGACTCAAAAGCAATTAGATTAAATGCTTCTGCAAATAATAAACAAGATGCATTGAAAAATATTATAAATTTAATAGCAGAAACAGGAAATATAACAGATAAAAAAGAATATGAAAAAGTCGTATTTAAAAGAGAAGAACAAGGTACAACAGGAATAGGAGATGGAATTGCAATACCACATGGAAAGTCAAGTGCTGTAAAAAAAGCAACATTAGCTGCAATGGTATTTCCAGATGGTGTTGAATTTGAATCATTAGATAACAAAAAAGTGAATTTAATGTTTTTAATAGCAGTACCAGAAAATAAAGATGATACTCATTTAGAGGTTTTAAGTAGATTATCAGCTTTATTAATGGATGAAAGACTTACAGAAAAATTGAGAAATGCGAAAACAGCAGAAGAATTTATAAAATATATAGATAATGCAGAAATTGAAAAATATCATACACAAGAAAAGAATGAAAAAGAAAACATATATGAAATATTATGTATAACATCATGCCCAACAGGAATTGCACATACTTATATGGCAGCAGAAGCTTTAGAAAAAGCAGGAAAAGAAACTGGGCATAGTGTAAAAGTGGAAACACAAGGACAATCAGGTATAAAAAACAAGTTAACTAGAGAAGAAATTGAAAAAGCCAAAGCAATAATTATAGCAGCAGATACAAATGTTGATCTTTCAAGATTTAATGGAAAAAAATTATTAAAAACAGGAGTATCTGATGGTATTCATAAACCAAAAGAATTAATTGAAACAGCGTTATCAGATGAAATTAGTATATATCATTCAAATTCTAAAGAAGATAATAATTTTAATAATGAAGAAAAAATTGGAATAGGACGTAATATTTATAGACATTTAATGAGTGGTGTAACACATATGTTACCATTTGTAGTTGGTGGAGGAATATTAATAGCTGTATCATTTTTACTAGATAATTATGAAATAAATCCAGCAGGATTTGGAAGTAATACACCACTTGCAGCTTTTTTTAATACTGTAGGAAATGCAGCTTTTGGATTTATGCTTACAGTTTTAGCTGGGTATATTGCATCAAGTATTGCAGATAGACCAGGATTAGCAGCAGGATTTGTTGGAGGGGCTATTGCAACATCAGGTGTTACGATTCAAAGTTTAAAAGATCCTAATGTGACAATAGTAAGTTCAGGTTTCTTAGGAGCACTTTTAGCAGGATTTATAGCAGGATATGCTGTAAACTTTTTAAAAAGTATATTTTCAAAAATTCCCAAAAGCTTAGAAGGAATAAGAACAATTTTACTATATCCTGTATTTGGAATACTTTTAACAGGGGTTATTGTAATGATAATAAATCCTTTTATAGGAATGATTAATACAGGATTAAACAATTTCTTAAGTAATATGGGAGGAACAAATAAAGTAATATTAGGTGCAATATTAGCAGGAATGATGTCTGTTGACTTAGGAGGACCTGTAAATAAAGCAGCATATACCTTTGGAACAGGGATGCTTGCAGAAGGCCATTATGACATAATGGCAGCAGTAATGGCGGGAGGAATGGTATCACCTCTTGTTATAGCAATTTTAGCAACAATATTTCCTAAAAAATTGGATCAAAAAGATAGAAGTTCAGCACTTTTAAATTATATATTAGGGCTTTCATTCATATCAGAAGGTGCGATACCTTTTGCATCAAGTGACCCATTACGTGTGTTGCCAGCTTGTATTATAGGTTCAGCAATAGCAGGAGGACTATCAATGTTGTTTAATTGTACTGTAATGGCACCACATGGAGGAATATTTGTAATAGGTATTGTAGGAAATGCCTTAATGTATATAGTATCAATTGCTGTTGGTTCAATTGTTGGGGCATTGATTTTAGCAGGATTAAAAAGTATAAAAAGAAAGACTAACACAAAGGGGGAGTAATCTGATGGTATCTGAAGATATAACATTAAAAAGTAAAGAAGGATTACATGCAAGACCTGCTGCAGAAATAGCAAAAAATGCAGCAAAATATAATTGTGATGTAAAACTTGGTGTACAAGGAAACGAATATAATGCGAAATCAGTATTAAATATCATGGCTGCAGGAATTAAAGATAACACAAAAATTAAATTAATATGTAATGGAACAGATGAAAAAGAAGCATTAGCCGAATTGCTAAATATTTTTAAAATTAATTCATTATTGTAAGCGAAATTTAGAAAGAGAGATGGAAAAATGCTAAAAGGAAAAGGAATATCAGAAGGTATTGGAATAGGAAAAGCATTCGTTTTAAAAAAGGAAAAATTAAAAATAGAAGAAAGCAAAATAGAAGATGTAAATAAGGAATTAGAGAAGCTTGATGCTTCTCTGAATTCTGTAATTAAAGAAACTGAAAGTGCAATTGAGCAATTAAGAAAAACTTCAAGTGATGAACAGATACAGATTTTAGAAGCATATCTTATGTTCTTAAAAGATGAAACACTTATGGAAAAAGCAAAAGAATTGATAAAAAATAATAAAACTAATAGTGTATATGCGGTAAAAAAGGGATTGGGAGAAATTGCAAATAATTTTAGAAATATATCTGATAATTATTTATCTGAAAGAGCAAATGATATTGAAGATATAAAAAATAGAATTATTTCAAAATTGTTAAAAATAGAAGAAAATAGTTTCCTAAATATTGGACCAAATACAATTCTTGTGACTCAAGAACTCACTACATCTGATACAGCTAAAATTAATATGAGTAATGTGGCAGGGATAATAAGTGAAATAGGTGGAACAAATTCACATGTATCAATAATAGCTAGAAATAAACAAATTCCTATGGTTATTAGGATAGAAAATGCACAAACAAAGATAAAAAGTGGAGATAATCTAATTGTAAATGGAAATACAGGAGTTGTTTATGTAGAACCTCCTCAAGAAGAGATAGAGAAGTATAAAAAATTAAAATTAGAAAATGATGAATCAAAAAAGAAATTAGAAGAATACAAAAATATAATAGCTAAGACAAAAGATGGCATACAAGTAGAAGTAAGTTGCAATATAGGAAAATTAAGGGATTTAGAGGATGCTTTAAGAGTTGGAGCAGATGGAATAGGACTATTTAGAACAGAATTTTTATTTATGGATTCAGAACAACTGCCAACAGAAGAAGAACAATTTGAGAGTTACAAAAAAATTGGTGAAGTTATGAAAGATAAGTTATCAATAATTAGAACATTAGATGTAGGTGGAGATAAGAATATACCATATTTAAACTTAGAAAAAGAAGATAATCCGTTTTTAGGATATAGAGCAATACGTTTATGTCTAAAGAATAAAAAAATGTTTAAAGCACAATTAAGAGCAATTTTAAGAGCTAGTATATATGGGAATTTGGCAATAATGTTTCCTATGATATCAACAATAGATGAATTAAGAGAAGCAAAAAAAGTTTTGGATGAATGTAAGATTGAATTACAAAAGCAAAATATAAAATATAATGAGAAAATAAAAGTTGGAATGATGATAGAAATACCAGCTGCGGCAATTTTAGCAGACAGTTTTTCAAAAGAATGTGACTTTTTTAGTATAGGAACAAATGACCTTATTCAATATACAGTTGCAGCTGAAAGAGGAAATACCCAAATTGCAGAATTATATACTAAAAATCACCCTGCTGTTATAAGGCTAATAAAATATACTATTGATTCAGCACACAAAAATGGAATTTTTTGTGGAATGTGTGGAGAAGCAGCAAGTAATTTCCAGTATATTCCACTTTTAATTGGGATGGGACTTGATGAATTTTCTATGAATTCATCAGCTATATTACAAGCCAAAAAAACAATAACAGAATTAGATAAAAAGGATTGCGAAAAATTATTATATGAAATATTACAATTATCTTCTGATAAAGAAGTTGAAAAAAAGTTAAAAGAATTTATAAAAGCATAAAATAGAAAAACTCTCATACAATTATAACAAAAGTATGGGGGTTTTTATGATTGTTTTAGATAAAAAGAAAATAAGAATATTTATATTTAGTGTGTTTGTGTTTGCACTTGGATTTGCATTTATAAGTGATAAAAAAGAAAGTGTTCCAACAGTAACTTTACCTGTGTCTGGAAAAACTATAGTAATTGATGCTGGACATGGAAAACCAGATGAAGGTGCACAGAGTAGCTCAGGAACAACAGAAGCAGAAACGAATCTAAAAATAGCTTTAAAATTACAAAATTTATTAGAGCAAAGTGGCTCTTCCGTAATACTTACACGTTCTGATGAAAATGCAATATATGATTTAGATGCAAAGACATTAAAACAGAAAAAAATTTCAGACATTCATAATAGAGTAAAAATAGGAAATGAAAGTTCAGCGGATATATTTGTTTCAATACATTTAAACAAAATACCACAACAACAGTATGATGGATGGCAAACTTTTTATAATGCCAATAGTAGTGAAGGGCAAAGACTAGCAAAATTGATTCAAAGTAGTTTAAATGATGCTATACAAAAAGAAAATAACAGAGTTGCTAAAAGTATTGATAACATTTATATAGTAAAACATGTTGAAATACCAATAACTATAGTAGAATGTGGATTTTTATCAAATCCGACAGAGGAAAAACTTTTACTTGAAGATGAATATCAAAATAGACTAGCTTGGGGAATTTATAATGGAATTATAGATTACTTTTATGAATAGTAAAAATAGTGTTACTAGCTCAAAATATATAAATAATAAAAAGAGTTATTTTACATATTTTCTTATTTATATACCTTGAGCTAGTAGTATATGTTTAAATTATTACAAAATTGCTGTAACCTTACGGAATGGCAAATTTTTTTGCGTAAATTTGTGTAAATACATTGACTTTTTGGCATTTTCATTATATTATTATAGTTGTAAAAATTGGGATTTTAAAATTATGAAAATAATCCTAAGGAGGATGAATATGGGAGAAGTTATAGTTATAACATCAGGAAAAGGTGGAGTTGGAAAAACTACAACAACAGCAAACCTAGGTTCTAGCTTGGCATTAGAAGGCAAAAAAGTAGTATTAATAGATACTGATATTGGATTAAGAAACCTAGATGTAGTAATGGGACTAGAAAACAGAATAGTATATGACATAGTTGATGTTGTTGAAGAAAAATGCAAATTAAGACAAGCTTTAATAAAAGATAAAAGATTTAAAGAATTATATTTATTACCAGCTGCACAAACAAGAGATAAAAGTGCAGTAAATGAAGAACAAATGAGAGAACTAACAAAAAAATTAAAAGAAGAATTTGACTATATACTTATAGATTGTCCAGCAGGAATTGAACAAGGATTTAAAAATGCTATAGCAGGAGCAGACCGTGCAATTGTAGTAAGTACAGCTGAAATATCATCAATAAGAGATGCTGATAGAATTATAGGCTTATTAGAAGCGGCTGAAATTAAAAACCCAGAATTAGTAATAAATAGAATAAGACCTAATATGGTAAGAAAAGGCGAAATGATGGATGTAAACGATATTGTTGATTTATTATCTATTGATTTAATAGGTGTTGTTCCAGATGATGAATATATAATAACACAAACAAATAAAGGTGAACCTGTAATCCAAAATAGAAAAGCGCCTTCTGGAAAAGCATATTTAGAGATTGCCAAAAGAGTATTAGGAGAAAATATAGAAGTAACAATACCTGGAAAAGAAAAGGGATTTTTTGCGAAGATAAAAAGTATATTTAAAAAATAAACAAAAAGTTGGAAGGGGTAAAAAATAATGTTTGAAAGCATAATGAATTTTTTAAAGAAAATGACTAAAAAAGAAGAACAAACATTAAAGTCTAAAGATGCAGCAAAAGAAAGACTACACTTAGTTCTAATGCAAGATAGAGCGAATGTGTCAGCAGACTTTTTAGATTTGATGAAACAAGAAATTATAGAAGTAATAAAAAAATATATAGATATAGATGAAAGCACAATGGATGTAAGGCTAACAAATAAAGAAAATGGTGATGGAACTAATGGAGCCCCTGCGTTATATGCAAATATTCCTATACTAAATATTAAAGATGAAGTAAGAAAAACTGCACAAGTTGAGCAAAGTACTTCAACACAAAAACAAAACAAAAAAGAAGGTAAAATAGAAAAAAAGGCAGAAGAAAATAAGAAAGAACACAAAGAAGAAGTAAAATCAAATAATGATGCAGAAAAAGCAAAAGACAAAGAACAAGAAAAAGAAAACAAAAAAGAAAAAACACCAAAGGAAGAAAAAACAAAAACAAATGACCAAAAAAAGAGTTGATTAAATGAATTTGAAAAGATTAAAAAAAATAGAATGGTTAATACCAATAAGTGTAATCATACTAGCACTAATTGGATTAGTAGCGTTATTTTCAGCATCTTATGATACAGGACTAAGCGAATTTAAAAAACAAATAATGTGGCTTGGAGTAAGCTTTATAATAATGATTATTTTTATGTTCATTGATTATAAAGTTTTGCTAAAAATATCACCTGTACTATATGGAATTGCAATAATAATGCTAATAGCAGTAATGTTTACAGAACCAATAAGTGGAGCAAGAAGCTGGTTTAATATAGGTGATGGTTTATTTTCTTTGCAACCAGCAGAAATCTCAAAAGTTTTTGTAACATTATTTATGGCTTATATTATTTCAATAATTCAAAGAAATGGTAAAAATGAAATAAATAGAATTCCTAAATTAGCTTTGATACTATTAGCTATAGCAGTACCAGTAGCACTTATAATAATTGAGCCAGACTATGGAACAGCAGCAGCTTATGTAGTATCGTTTTTATTAATGATTTTTGTTGCTGGAATTAATAAAAAATATATAATTACAGCAATACTTATTGTAGCAATTGGATTACCACTTGCCTATAATTTTTTATTACCACAACATGCTAAAACAAGAATAGATACTTTTTTAAATCCTGAATCAGACCCAAGAGGTGCAGGATATAACATATTACAATCAAAATTAGCAATAGGTTCTGGACAAGTCACAGGAATGGGGATTTTAAATGGAAACCAAACTCAATTAGGATATTTGCATCCAAAAACAACAGATTTTATATTTTCTGTTATAGGTGAAGAGATGGGGTTTGTTGTAGCTGGTGGAGTAATATTATTAAATGTATTGATTATTGCTAAATCAGTAAAAGTTGCTAAAGGAATAAAAGACGAAGCAGGAAGTTATGTTGCTATAGGAATAGCAGGGATATTTTTATTTCATACTCTAGAAAATATAGGAATGACTATGGGATTACTTCCGATAACAGGAGTTCCACTTTTATTTGTAAGTTATGGAGGAAGTTCAGTATTAACAAGTTTTGCACTTGTTGGAATTTTGCTTAATATAAGTAGCCAAAGAAAAAATGGGATATTTAATAAGTAATATTTTAAAGGAGAAATATATGTATTTACATGAACTAAAAATTGGAAATGTAATATTAAAAAATAATTTAATTTTAGCTCCGATGGCAGGTGTAACAGACCTGCCTTTTAGGTTGGTTGTTGAAAAATTTGAACCAGGACTTGTTTGTACAGAAATGGTAAGTGCTAAAGCATTGCAATATGGTGATGAGAAAACAAAACAATTATTAAAAACAGATGGAGAAAAAAGACCTATAAGTATGCAAATTTTTGGTAGTGATGCAGATGCAATGGGATATGCAGCTAAATATGTAAGTGAATTTGCAGACATTGTAGATATAAATATGGGATGTCCAGCACCAAAAGTTGTTAAAAATGGAGACGGAAGCAAATTATTATTAGATTTAAACAAAGTAGAAGAAATAATAAAAGCAGTTGTTTCAAATTCTAAAGTGCCAGTAACATTGAAATTTAGAAAAGGTTGGGATAATGAACATGTTGTAGCATGTGAAGTTGCAAAAATTGCAGAAAAAAATGGAGTATCAGCAATTACAATACATGGCAGAACTCGTGATGAATTTTATGGTGGAAAAGTAGATTTAGATATCATAAAAAAAGTTAAAGAATCTGTAAAAATACCGGTTATAGGAAATGGTGATATTATAGATGAAGAGAGTGCAAGACATATGTTTGAATATACAGGGGTAGATGGTATTGCAATAGGTAGAGGAACTATGGGAAATCCTTGGATTTTTAAACAAATCGAGTATTTCTTGAAAACAGGTGAAAAATTGCCAAGACCAACAACTCAAGAAAAATATGAGCTTTTAAAAGAACACATTGAACTAGATATTAGAGAAAAAGGTGAAAATGTAGCTCTTAACGAGATGAGAAAACACATCGCATGGTATACCAAAAATATGAAGGATTCTAGTAGCTTTAGAAATGAGATTAATTATATTGAAAATAAAGATGAACTTATGAAAAAAATTGAGCAATATTTTATAAATTCATAATAAAAATGGAATTTGGAAAATCTACCAAGTTCTATTTTTTTACAACATTAATAAGATTAATTAAAGGAGGTTTTGCATGAAGAAAAAATATTGGTTAATTTTATTAATTGTTATTATTGCAATTGGAGGAATAATTTTTTATAAAAATAGGGTTAAATATTTCAAAAATGGAAATAATAGAACTAGTCAAGAAATTGTAGACTATATTTTAAATATTAGTTCTTATGAAGTAAAAGTGACAGTTAGTGTAACAAGTAACAAAAATAGTAATAAATATATATTGACACAAAAATATCAAAGCCCAAATATAAATATACAAGAAGTAATTGAACCAAGTAATATAGCTGGAATAAAGATAGAAAATGACGGAACAAACTTAAAAATAGAAAATAGTCAATTAAGTCTAAACACTATTCTAGAAAACTATAATTATTTAGGAGATAATTGCCTGGATTTATATAGTTTTATAGAGGACTATAAACAAGACGAAAATGCAAAATATGAAGAAAAAGACACAGAAATATTAATGAAAGCAAGTAGTAATATAAATAATATTTATATTCAAGAAAAAACATTACATATAGATAAAACAACATTTATGCCAACACAAATGGAAATAAAGGACAACCAACAAAAAACGACAATTTACATATTATATAATGAGGTAAATGTAAATAGTACAAAATAATAAAAGTACCAATTTGCTGAATATATAAATGTAATATACTATTGACTTTACTTCAACTAATAAAAATATAGACTTAAATTTGTAGTTTTTGGGAGTGAAGAAAATGGTAGTAAAAAGAGGCGATATGTTTTATGCAGACTTAAGTCCAGTTGTGGGTTCAGAACAAGGAGGAATTAGACCTGTTTTAATTATTCAAAATGATTTAGGAAATAAGTATAGTCCAACTGTTATTGCTGCAGCCATAACGTCCCAAACAAATAAAACAAAATTACCAACACACATAGAACTTGGTGAAAATAAATGTGGACTTAAGAGTAATTCTGTTGTTCTTACAGAACAAATAAGAACAATAGACAAAAGTAGATTGAAAGAAAAGATAGGGCATATAGATGACATACAAATAATTAATAGACTTAATAATGCACTTGGAGTAAGTTTCGGTTTAGAATAAAACATTAAAGAGGGATTTTAAAATTCCCTCTTTTTTTAAAGTGTCTAATTATTTTTTGAAGAATATAATATGATAGAGGTGTATATTATGTTTTTAAATAATTTTAATACTGCCAAAGCATACGTAAAAGGTGGTAAACAATATCCTAAAATAAATGGTATTGTTACTTTTAAAGAAACAAAAAATGGCGTAATGCTTACTGCAAAAATTAATGGCTTACCAAAATCAAAAGATAAGTGTAAAAGTAGATTTTTTGGTTTCCACATACATGAAGGAACATCTTGTACAGGTAATTTTACTGATGAATTTGCAAATGCTAAATCACATTTAAATCTAACGGATTGTCCACATCCTTTCCATGTTGGAGATTTACCGCCATTACTTGAAAATAATGGCTATGCATATATGAGAGTTTTAACAAATAAGTTTAAGATTGAAGATATTATAGGTAGGGTTATTATTATTCATGATTCTCCTGATGATTTTAAAACCCAGCCAAGTGGAAATTCAGGTACCAAAATTGCTTGTGGAAAAATAGAAAAATAGTTTTTAGAGTATATAGATTTTGTCCATTTTTATTATTTTCTATATACTCTAAATTTTTATATTTTATTCTTTTAAGGTATCTAAATATGGTAAAACTTCGCTCAAAATTTTACCACCAACAGGAGCTGCAACACCACCTCCTTGGTGACCGCCTTCGCCAGTTGGGTTATATAAAGTAATTAATAAAACAATTTCAGGGTCATCTGTTTCAGCAACCCCACAAAAAGAAGTAACATATTTTCCAGTATTCACACCATCTTCAGAAGTACCAGTTTTTCCACCAACATTATAACCAACAACTCTTGCATTTTTTCCGGTTCCTTCAGAAACAACACTATTCATCATACTTAAAACTTTTTGAGCATTTTCTTTTGAAATTACTTGATCACCTGTTTCAACAGGAAGATTTGTTATTTCACCAGTTTGACTATCTTGAATACTTTTCACAATACGTGGCTTTATATAAACTCCATTATTAGCAATCGTTGAAACAGCGGTAATCATTTGCAATGGAGTGATTTCGAATCTTTGACCAAAGCTAATAGTAGCAAGTTCAACAGGTCCGGCTTTTTCTTCTTTTACGAAAATACTATTTGCCTCACCAGGAAGTTGAATTCCTGTTTTTGAAAAAAGTCCGAATTTTCGTAAATATTCATAATATTTTGTAACACCGATTTTTTGACCAAGTCCAATAAAAACAGGGTTACAAGAATTCATTAATCCTTGACGTAAGCTTTCTGAACCATGAGGTCTATAATATCTCCAACATTTAATCCTAGCATTAGCAATTTGAATAGAACCAGTACAGCAGAATTGCCCCGGAGCATCTATATTAGTAACAATTCCTTCTTCTAAGGCAGCAGAAGCAGTTACAGTTTTAAAAACAGAACCTGGTTCATAAGTATCAGAAATGGATTTATTTCTCCACATTCCTTGCAACAATTTTGTCTTTTCTTTCTGTTCTAGGCTATCCCAAGTAGATTTTAACTCATCAGTTGATGGCTCATAAGGTGTATTTAAATTATAACTTGGTTCTGTTGCCATTGCTAATATATCACCTGTACGTGGTGACATAGCAATAATACTTCCTCCGTCGGTACATTTGTTATCAATGCAAGCTTCTTTTAAATATTTTTCAACAATAGATTGAATTGTCATATCAATAGTTAAATATAAATTATTTCCATCAATTGCAGAAATATATTCTTCACCACCAAGGCTATGGCCAGCAGCATTTGTTTGCCTTTGAATTTTTCCGTTTGTTCCTTTTAATTCATCATTGTATTTTGCTTCAACACCATCTAAACCTTGATTATCACTTCCACAGAAACCGATAACCTGTGCTGCTAGAGTGTTGTATGGATAATATCTTTTGGAATCTTCGTCAATATTTATACCAGTTGTTATATTGTTCTCATCTATCCAAGTCCTAAGCTCATTACTTTTTTCTTGTGATATTCTTTTGGCTATTGTTTCTATAGAACTTCTTTTAGAAACTTTTTTCAAAACTGTTTCGTAATCTAATTCAAAGATTCTACTAAGAGCTGAAGCAACTTTTTCTTTTTGGTTATTCGAAATCAAAGTTGGATTCACATTAACAGTTTCAACACTTGAACTGACTGCTAAAGCATATTTTCCAGTACTATCGTAAATTGTTCCTCTTTTAGCAGTTATTTTTCTGCTTTGTGCTTGTTGAGAACTTGCCATACGGCTAAGTTCCGGCCCATCAATAAATTGAATATATCCAATTCGTATTGATAAAAGTAGTATAATTAAAAGAACGAAAAAAAGTATATTTCTCAATTTTTTCTTATTTGATAATGATAATGGCATGAAATTCACCTCATCTAAATATATGCGAATTTGTTTTAAAATATTGACATGGCATTAAATTTTTGGTAAAACGGAACAAAAAGAAAATATAAAAGAATAACAAAACTAAACAGTCATATATATATAATAGAAAGGATGATTTAAAATGATAAAATTAGGAGTTATATATGGTGGAATATCCACAGAACATGATGTTTCAGAAATGTCTGCAAAATCTGTGATTGAAAATTTAGACAAGCAAAAATATGAAATTCACGAGATTTATATAAACAAATATGGAAAATGGTTTGAAAATAATGAAGAAATATATAATTTAGTTTGGACTTTAAAAGAACTAGATGTTGTATTCCCCGTATTACATGGACTTGGAGGAGAAGATGGAACTATACAAGGATTATTAGAAATGCTACAAGTACCTTATGTAGGATGTGGAGTACTAGCTTCAAGTGTTGGAATGGATAAAGTGTATTCAAAAATTATATTTGGAAAGGCAGGAATAGCACAAGCACCTTATGTATATGTAAAAAGAGTTAATGAAGAATATTTTATTATTAATGATAATTTTGAAAAAGAGGAATTCCAAATAGATAAAATAACATCTAAATTACAATTTCCTATTTTTGTAAAGCCATCAAATTCAGGTTCATCTGTTGGAGTAAAAAAGGCTACAAATGTAGAAGAATTGAAAATGGCAATACAATATGCAGGACAATTTGACACAAAAATTCTTGTAGAACAAGGAATTAATGCAAAAGAAGTTGAATGTGCTATATTAGATGGAGAAGAAGTAACTGCTTCAACTGTTGGAGAAATTCTTCCTGCAGAAGAGTTCTATAGTTTTGATGCTAAATACAATATGCCAGAATCAAAAACACTTATTCCGGCAGATATAACAAATGAGCAAATAGAAGAAATTAAAAAACTTGCAATAAGAGCGTTTAGAGCAATTGATGGAAAAGGATTAGCAAGAGTTGATTTCTTTATAGAAAAAGAAACAAATAATATTTATATTAATGAAATAAATACAATGCCTGGATTCACAAAAATTAGTATGTATCCAAAACTATTTGAAGAAGTAGGAATTCAATATTCAGAATTGCTAGATAGATTAATTCAAATAGCCATAAAATAGAAAGAAAAAGTTGCTTTTTATAAGAGCAACTTTTGTTATTGAAAAATTAATCGAAATATGATAATATATGAAAAAATGCAAAAAAAAGGACCGTCCCCAAATTCGCGAAAAAAAGGACCGTCCCCAAATTAACAGGTGATAACATGAAAAAAATTGGAGAGGTTTTTAGCGATTATAAAACCAATAGTAATATAGCAGATGCTGAAATTGAAAAAATGAATTTAATAAAAAAGATAAATACATTAGAAATAGGAATGTATTCAAAGGAATATATAGAGATAAAAGAGATTTGGTACTTTGAGAAGTTCTTAAGAGAGAGATTTCAATTTGAGCAAGTTCATATAATTATTAGATATGAAGATAGTGTACGTAAAAAATCAGTTGAGACTGAATGGACAAATTTGATTTGTTATATGACACATAAATACCCATTAATGAAACCACTATTGTTGTTAAAAAGTGAACTTGATGTTCAAGAAAATAAAATAAATGTTTATATGAAAATTAAAGGAGCAGATTTCTTAAAGGCTAGAAAGTTAGATAAAGAACTAGAAAATGTAATTTTTAATTTGTTCGGAAAGAAATATGTGATTAATATAGAAGAGAGATTAACAGAAAAAGAGATTAATGAATTTGCACAAAAAAATAAAGAGATAGAAGAACAAGCTGTACAAGAGGCAATGAGAGGTATTGCAATAAGAACACATCATGAAGAACAATATTATAATTCGACAACAGAAGTAGTACCACCAGATTGTTCAGATGTAGTATATAATGAAATGCCACCAGATTATGTTGTTCCATTGCCAGAAGATGAACTTGGTTATGCACCACAAGTTGATGAGATTCCACAGGCTGAAAATATTATATTTGGAAAACCATCAAAAGCTAAAGAGAATAAAGTAAAGATCAAAGATATAACATCAGATAATTCAAGAATAACTCTAGAAGGAAGAGTTGTAAGTAGTGAATGTAAAGAAACTAAAACAGGAAAGGGAATGTTGATTTTTGAGATATATGATGGAACTGGAATTATAACATGTAAGTCTTTTGCAAAAGATGCAACAGAAGGAAATGAAGTATTAGAAAAAATCAAAAATGCGTCAGCAATTAAGGTTACCGGAAAGGCTGGACTAGATGCTTATGCAGGAGATATTACAGTTATGGCAAATATAATATCTGAAATTGATGTAGATGGATTACCACAATTACCAGAAGAAGATGATAGTACTCCTTTGATTTTTGGTTCTTCAATGAATATAAATGATCCACTTATTAAAATAACTGAATTAAATGCTGAATCAGGAAATGTATGTATTGATGGCGAGATTCAATCAATGGAAGATAAAGAAACAAAAACAGGAAAAGTAATATTAAGTATGGACATATATGATGGAACAAGTACTATGACTTGTAAAGCGTTTTTGCCTGGAAATAGTGCAAAGAAGATAGTTAAAAGACTAAAAAACACAAAAGCAATAAAACTAGCAGGAAAAGCTCAAATGGATGCATTTTCAAATGAATTAACAATTATGGCAAATACAATTTTAGAGTCAACACCATTACCAAAAACAACAAGAGAAGATCATGCAGAAGTAAAAAGAGTAGAATTGCACATGCATACTCAGATGAGTCAAATGGATGCAATGACATCAGCAACAGATTTAATAAAAAGAGCTATGAAGTGGGGAATGAAATCAATTGCAATAACAGACCATGGAGTTGTTCAAGCATTTCCAGAAGCATATCATTTACTTGGAAGAGATAACCAAGATATGAAAGTAATATATGGTGTTGAGGCATATCTTGCACCAGATAAAGAAAAATCAGTAAAAGACCCAAAAGGTCAAAATATAGAGAATAGTACATATTGTGTATTAGACTTGGAAACAACGGGAATTTCTATAACAACAGAAAAAATAACAGAAATAGGAATAATGAAAGTAAAAAATGGAGAAGTAATTGATGAATTTGAATGTTTTGTAAATCCTGAAAAGCCAATTCCACAGAGAGTTATAGAAGTTACTAATATAACAAATGAAATGGTAAAAGATGCTGAAACAATTGATAAAGTATTTCCAAAAGTTTTAGAATTTTTAGGTGATTCAATAATAGTTGCACATAATGCAAATTTTGATGTAGGATTTTTAAAATATACAGCTAAAGTTTTGGGATATGAATTTAATTATACTTATATAGACACATTACCACTTGCAAAAGATTTATTCCCAGATTTGAAAAGATACAAATTAGGAAAGATTGCAGAAGCATTAGGAATTGAAGTTGATGTGGCACATAGAGCTTTGGCTGATGTAGACACAACAGTAAAAGTATTTAATGTAATGTTAAAAAAGCTTAAAGATAGAGGGGCTATAACTGTCAATGAAATAGATTCGATTGAAAAAGATGAAAATGCAGTAAAAGAAGAATACAAGAAACTAAATACATATCATGCAATAATATTAGCTAAAAATTATATAGGATTAAGAAATTTATATAAATTAGTATCACTTTCACACTTACATTATTTTTATAAAAAACCACGTATTTTGAAAAGTTTATATAAAAAATATTCAGAAGGATTAATATTAGGAAGTGCATGTGAAGCCGGTGAACTATATCAAGCAATCGAACTTGGAAAATCAGACGAAGAAATTGAAAACATTGCAAGAGATTATGATTATTTAGAGATTCAACCAATAGGAAATAATGAGTTCTTAGTAAGAGAGGGAAAAGTACCTGATAGAGAATATTTAAAAGATATAAATAGAAAAATTGTTGAACTTGGAGAAAAGCTTGGAAAATTAGTTGTTGCAACATGTGATGTTCACTTTATGGACCCACAAGACGAAATATATAGACGTATACTAGAAGCGGGTCAAGGATATAAAGATGCTGACAATCAAGCACCATTATATTTAAGAACAACAGAAGAAATGTTACAAGAATTTAGTTATTTAGGAGAAGAAAAAGCTTATGAAGTTGTTGTAACAAATACAAATAAAATATCAGATATGTGTGATAGAATAGATCCAATATCACCAGAAAAATGTCCTCCACACATTCCAGGGTGTGAAGAAGATATAAAAAATATAGCATATAGTAAGGCACACGAATTATATGGAGATCCATTACCAGAAATAGTTCAAACGAGACTAGAAAAAGAACTTAACTCAATTATAAATAATGGATATTCAGTAATGTACATTATTGCACAAAAATTAGTATGGAAATCAAATGAAGATGGATATATAGTAGGTTCAAGAGGCTCTGTAGGTTCATCATTAGTAGCATTTATGACAGGTATAACAGAAGTAAATTCTTTAAAACCACATTATAGATGTCCAAATTGTAAATATTCTGAATTTGAAGATTATGGAGTAGGAAATGGGTTTGACTTACCAGATAAAGATTGTCCCAAATGTGGTACAAAATTAGCTAAAGATGGAATGGACATACCATTTGAAACATTCTTAGGTTTTAATGGAGATAAAGAGCCAGATATAGACTTAAACTTTTCTGGGGAATATCAAGCAAAAGCACATAAATATACAGAAGTAATATTTGGAAAAGGAACATGTTTTAAAGCAGGAACAGTAGGTACAGTTGCAGACAAAACAGCTTATGGATATGTAAAAAAATATTATGAAGAAAGAAATATTCCTATAAACAAAGCAGAAATAACAAGATTAGCAGTAGGATGTACAGGAATAAAAAGAACAACAGGCCAGCACCCAGGAGGAATTATAGTTGTTCCAAAAGGAAGAGAAATCTATGAATTTACACCTGTACAGCATCCAGCAGATGACCCTAATTCAGATATAATAACAACACACTTTGATTATCACTCAATAGATGGAAACTTACTAAAATTAGATATACTAGGACATGATGATCCTACAGTAATTCGTATGTTACAAGACTTAACAGGAATAAAACCAACAGAAATACCACTTGATGATAAAGAAACAATGTCAATTTTTAATTCAACAACTGCATTAGGTGTCACACCAGAACAAATTCATTCAGAAGTTGGAACTTATGGAATACCTGAATATGGAACTAAATTTGCACGAGGGATGCTTATAGATACACATCCAACAACATTTGATGAATTAATACGTTTATCAGGATTATCACACGGTACAGATGTATGGTTAGGAAATGCTCAAACATTAATTGAACAAGGGATAGTAACACTAAAAGAAGCTATATGTTGTAGAGATGATATTATGGTATATTTAATGAAAAGAGGTTTACCACCAGACAAAGCATTTAAGATAATGGAAACTGTACGTAAAGGAAAAGCATTAAAAGACCCAGAAAAATGGAATGGATTTAAAGAAATTATGAAACAATATGATATTCCAGACTGGTATGTAAAATCATGTGAAAAAATAAAATACATGTTTCCAAAGGCACATGCTGCAGCTTATGTAACAAATGCTTTTAGAATAGCATGGTTTAAAGTTCATATTCCACTTGCATATTATTCAGCATATTACACAATAAGAGCAAAAGCTTTTGATGCAGAAGTTATGATAAATGGAAAAGAAAAAGTAAAAAACAAAATGAAAGAAATTGAAATGCTAGGAAATAATGCAACACCAAAAGATAAAGACATGTATGATGATTTAGAAATTGTTTTGGAAATGTATGAGAGAGGATTTAAATTTTTGCCAATAGATTTATATAAATCTCATGCAACCAAATTTCAAGTTGAAGGTGAATATATACGTCCACCATTAAATAGTATTGCAGGTCTTGGAAATGTTGCGGCTGAAAGTATCGCAAAAGCACGTGATGATGAAAAATTCATGTCAATTGATGATATGAAAATTCGTGCTAAAGTTGGAGATTCTGTAACTGAGTTGCTTCGTCAATTCGGGTGCTTAGAAGGAATGAGTCAAAGCAATCAATTAAGTTTATTTGGGTAGAGCTAAATTGGGGACGGTCCTTTTTTTCGCGAATTTTGGGACGGTCCTAAAATTTACAAGGGACTGTCCCCAATTTAGCGTTGGCAAAGGAGAGAAAATTTATGTTAGAAAATGTAATATCACTAGAAAATATATTTACATTAAAAAATATTTTGATATATTTATTAATTATAAATTTAATAGGTTTTTATATGATGTGGTCTGACAAGAGAAAAGCAAAATATGGAAAATGGAGAATTCCAGAACAAACTTTATTTATAGTTACAGCACTAGGTGGAGGAATTGGAACAATTTCAGGAATGTATGTTTTTAGGCATAAAACTAAAAAGTTGAAGTTTACAATTGGACTACCAGTTTTAGTAATACTTGAGATTATTTTGGTAGTATATTTAAAAATTATGTAAAAAAACTATTTTTTAAGTGCAGGATTAAGAAAATTATATTAAAGTCATCTCATTCAGATTAAAACTCAAAAAAGAAGGTTCACACAAATTGCGTAGCAATAAAGTGGGGACTTTTTCTTTTTAAAATTAGAAAATTAATTAATAATACAAATATTCAACAGTGATAGTTACATAACATGGATGCAAAAATACAAATAAATGTAAAAAGAAATTTATCAACAATCAAATGTGAATAACATGTGAAAAAAATATGACTATTTAAAGTTATTCACAGAGTTATCCACATTATCCACATGTATGTGGATAAAAAACGAGATTTTATTTGTAAACCAAAAAGGAAACATAATATAATTATAAAAACTGAATACGTATTCAGTAAATAAAAAAAGTCTTGCAAAAACATCATGAACATTATATAATATGGTTGAAAATTTAAGAATAACAGGTGAAAAAACATGAATAAAACCAAAAGAAAAATATTTGAAACTTCAATGAAATTGTTTGCAGAAAAAGGGTATGAAGCAACAAGTATAGAAGAAATCACAGCAACTGTTGGAGTTGCTAAAGGAACGCTGTATTATCATTTTTCAAGCAAAGAAGAAATTTTCAACTTTCTAGTTGAAGAAGGAATAAAATTATTGCAAAATAGCATAGATATAAAAACTGCAAAGCGTAATAATTATATAGATAAGATAAAAGCAATAGTACTAATACAAATCAAAATAGTTTCAAAATATGAAGATATAATAACAATATTATTAAGTCAATTTTGGGGAAATGAAAATAGAAATAAAAGATGTCAAAATCAAGTATTTGAATATATTGATAAAATTGAAAAAATAGTACAAGAAGGAATACAAAAAGGAGAAATACAAAAAGGAGATCCTAGAATTATTGCTTCTGAAATATATGGACTAATATGTTCAACATTAATATATAAAAAAAGAGAAAATACTGAAATTGATGTTATGAAATTATATCATGAATATGAAAATACAGTAATTAATGGATTAAGAATAAAATAAGAAAGGATGCTAATATAATGGAAACAAAATCAAGAAAGATGAAATTCACAGATTTAAAAGATATGTTAAAACAAACCGGAGAAGAATATGGAGATAGACCAGCATATGTTTTTAAAACAGAAAAACAAGGGGAATTTAGAACAATAACACATAAAGAATTTAGAAATGATATAAATGCATTAGGAACAGCATTAATAAAAATGGGACTTAAAGATAAAAGAATAGCTGTAATTTCTGAAAATAGATATGAATGGGAACTAGCATATTTAGCAATAGCAGCAGGAACAGGAATTGTAGTACCACTAGACAAAGCATTACCAGAAAATGAGATAGAAAGTTTGATATTACGTTCAGAAGTAGAAGCAATATTTTACTCAAGCAAATATAACGAAGTAATGGATGGATTAAGAAATAAGAAAAATACAAATTTAAAATATTTTATATCTATGGACTTATCAGAAAACACTAATGGAATCTATTCTCAAACAGCATTAGTAGAAAAAGGAAAAAAATTATTAGAAGAAGGAAATAGAAAATTCTTAGATGCAAAAATATATCCAGACAATATGGGAATAATGTTATTTACATCAGGAACAACAGCAATGTCAAAAGCTGTAATGTTATCACATAAAAATATAATAACAAATGTTATGGATATAATCCAAAGATTTGATTTAAATGAAACTGATAGATTACTATCATTTTTACCATTACACCATGTATTTGAATGTACTGTAGGGTTTTTGTATCCAGTATCAATTGGAGCATGTCTATGTTTCTGTGAAGGTGTAAAACATATGGCAGATAATATTAAGGAATTTAAAGTAACAGCAATGATTTCAGTTCCAGCTGTATTTGATATAATATACAGAAAAGTAATGAAAACAATAGAGAAAAAAGGAAAGTTAGGAACATTAGAAAAAGGCAAGAAAATTTCTCAATTACTAATGAAAGTAAAAATAGATGTTAGAAAACAATTATTCAAAGAAATACATGAAAGCTTAGGGCCAGACCTAAAACTAGTTGTAACTGGTGGTGCTGCACTTGATCCAGAAACAGAAAAAGGATTTAATGATTTGGGATTTGATGTAGAGCAAGGATATGGATTAACAGAAACATCACCTGTAATAGCAGCTGAAACTCCAAAATGTAGAAGATTAGGTTCAATTGGAAAGAAATTTCCAAGTGTAGAAGTAAAAATTGACAATCCTGATGAAGACGGAGTTGGTGAATTAATGGCAAGAGGTTCATCAATAATGTTAGGATATTATCAAAACGAAGAAGCAACAAAAGAAGCGCTAGAACCAGATGGATGGTTCCATACAGGGGACTTAGCTAAAATTGATAAAGATGGATTTATTTATATTTCTGGAAGAAAGAAAAGTGTAATAGTTCTTAATAACGGAAAAAATGTTTTCCCAGAAGAAATTGAAACATTACTAAACAAAGTTGAAGGAATAAAAGAATCTTTTGTATATGAGAAAAAAGAAAATGATGGTGATGTTAAAGTTTGTGTAAAAATAGTTTATGATAAAGAACTAATAAAAGAACTTTACAATATTGAAGGAGAAGAAAGCATAAAAGAATTTTTATGGAATAAAGTAAAAGAAGTAAATAACTTAATGCCTAAATACAAATATGTTAAAGAAATGATTATTACAGAAGAAGAACTTATAAAAACAACTACATTAAAAATAAAAAGACATGAAGAAATGAAAAAAATAAACATGATGTAAATGTAACAAAAATGTAATATGTTTGTAATAAAAATGTAATAAAAAAAGCTTTAAAACCACTTGTGGTTTGAAGCTTTTTGTTTTATAATTAAATATATTAAGAGGTTTGTATACGTAAGAAAGAGGAGGAATTTGCAATGTCTAGAAAAGCAGGCATAGTAAATGTGAGAATGGTTATCACAGAAGAAAAAATATTGTCAAATATAGATAAAGTTCAAAAAATGATAAATCCTAACAGTAAAAAGCAAATAATTCAATTAGAAGATGATATATATTTTAAAGATTTAATAGAATCAATAAAAGCATATTTAATAGAATACCCAAAGAAAAAGAATTTCCCTGTAAATGTATATAAGGCAGCTTACGGGTTAGTTGAATATGCGACAATTCAATTTGAGGAAAATACTAAAAAAGTCGAAGAATTGATAAGACAAAGAGAAGAAAATATAGCATTAGCAGATAAATTAAGAGAATTACTAAATGCTGTTGAAAATAAAGAAGAAAATTGGAAAGGAAAAATTGTAGAAGCAGAAGGCCAATTTTCCGAAGAAGTAGTAGAAACATTAAGATTAATAGGAAAAAGCAGAAGTAAAAAAACTCAAAATTATCAAGATGCATTGAAATTATTAAATGCTAGAATAAATAATCTTGAAACGAATTTGCATATTGAAATAGATATGGAGAGAACAGAGGATAGATCAAAAGCGTTAAGCTATATAGGAATTGAAATTGCAGAAGCATTAAAGACAATTCCAAAACCAGCAGATGTCGATGAACAAATAGTTGAAGAAGAAACTACTCCAGTAGAGGAAAAAATAGAAAAAGTAGAAGAAGTCGAAGAAGTGCCAGTAGAAAAAGTTGAAAAAGTAAAAGCTGAAGAAACAAAAGTTGAGAAGGTTGAAGAAACAAAAAATGTAGAAAATATAGAAGTTAATGCTGAAGATACAGAAGAACAAGAACTTGTAGAATATCAAGACACAGTTACATTTGAAAAGAAACCATCACTATGGGATAAAATTAAAAATAGTAAATTAGGAAAAGCAGTTTCTTATGTTCTAAAGATTAGAATTAGAGTAAAAATTGAATTACCAAATGCTTTACCAGAAGGTAGAGGAGAATAAGTTTATAAAAAAATCGTCGTAATAATTTACGACGATTTTTGTGGTTGGGCTGGCTAGATTCGAACTAGCGCATGTTAGAGTCAAAGTCTAATGCCTTACCGCTTGGCTACAGCCCAATATAAATAATATTAACCATATTCGAAAAGATATGGGGTGGAAGATGGGACTCGAACCCACGGTCTCCAGTGCCACAAACTGGCGCGTTAACCAACTACGCTACATCCACCATTGTTAGCTCATTTGTGAGCACATTCTATATTTTAATATGATTTTTTATATTTGTCAAGAGATTTTTGACAATTTATTAAAAATCTGCTAATATATAGGAGAAAGAGAGGTGGCATTATGCCAAAAGTAGTAGTAATAGGTGGAGGACCAGCAGGGATGGTTTCTGCAATAAAAGCAGCAGAAAATGGTAATGAAGTATTAATAATAGAGAAAATGCCATCATTTGGAAGAAAGTTACTTATAACAGGAAAAGGAAGATGTAATATAACAAGCTCATTATATATGAGTGAATTTATAAAAAATACGCCAGGTAATGGAAAATTTTTATATAGTGCATTTCAAAATTATACAAATGCAGATATAATAGAATTCTTGAAAAGAGAAGGACTAGAAGTAAAAGAAGAAAGAGGTTCAAGAATATTTCCAGTAACAGATAAATCAGTAGATGTACTAAATTGCTTTATAAAAAGAATAAAAGAATTAAACATACAATATAAATTGAACACTACTGTTGAAAAAATCTTAGTTCAAAATGGTCAAGTAGTGTCAGTAAGAACAAATAATGAGATGATAAAAACAGATAAGGTTATTTTAGCAACAGGAGGAAAAAGTTACCCATTGACAGGTTCAACAGGAGATGGATATAAGATAGCAAAAGCTTTAGGCCATACTATTATGCCAATAAAACCATCATTAGTTCCACTAGAAATATATGAAAAGGAAGAATGTAAAAAGCTACAGGGATTAAGCCTAAAAAATATAGGAATAAAAATTTTAGATACAGACAAAAAGAAAGTTATATATGAAGACTTTGGAGAAATGATTTTCACTCATTTTGGAATATCAGGACCTACAATTTTAAGTGGATCAGCTCATCTAGTAAAATATAAAGATATAGATTATTTATTAAAAAATAAAAATATTGTTGTTAGTATAGACTTAAAACCGGCACTTAATGAAGAACAATTAGATGCTAGAATTTTAAGAGATTTTAAAGAAGTAAAGAACAAACAATTTATTAATAGTTTAGATAAATTATTACCACAAAAAATGATTCCACAAATAGTTGAATTATCAAAAATAGATGGAGAAAAAAGAGTAAATGAAATAACAAAAGAAGAAAGAAAAGCATTAGTGAATTTATTAAAAAATTTCACAATAACAGTTAAAGGTTTTAGGCCAGTTGAAGAAGCAATCATTACCTGTGGAGGAATTAATGTCAAAGAAATAAATCCAAAAACTATGGAATCTAAAATTGTAAAAGGACTATATTTTGCGGGAGAAATAATTGATGTAGATGCATATACAGGAGGGTTTAATTTGCAAATTGCATATTCAACAGGGTATACGGCAGGAATGAATGTATAAAATTAATCTAACTTATTTTAGAAAGGATTAATATGGAGGAATTTGTAACAATTTTGAATAACCAAACAGCAGAAATAACAGAAAAGAAATCAAAATTTATTGCTAATATTTTTTATATAGAAAATGAAAAAGATGCAGAAGAAAAAATAAAGTTAAATAAAAAGAAATATTATGATGCCAAACATAATTGTATAGCATATAGAGTAATAGAAGATGGGAAAATTGTAGAAAGAAGTAGTGATGATGGTGAGCCATCAGGAACTGCAGGTGCACCAATGTTAAATCTTTTACAAAAAAACAATTTATGCAATGTCTTAGTTATTGTTACTAGATATTTTGGAGGAATCCTTTTAGGAACAGGGGGACTTGTAAGAGCTTATTCTGATGTGACTCAAAGTGTAATTGAAAGAACAACAAAAATATTTAAAGTTTGTGGAGTAGAATTTAATGTAAAAATAGACTATGCAAATTTAGATATTTTTAAATATTATTGTAAAAATAATGAAATTAATATAATTAAAATTGATTATGGAGAAGATATTAATTTAAAAATAGAAATGGAAAAAAATAGAAAAGATATTTTTTTGAAAGACATTGAAACAAAAACACTGAATATAAAGGAAAAAGAACAACTTGAAGAGAAATATATAAACAAAGTTGTTGAAAAAAATAAATAAAATGGGAAAAACTTCCAAAAAACTATTGCAAAAATTTTACCAAAGTATTATAATTAAATTGTAAAATTTTTACAGTAGAAAATTGGGAGGAAAAAACATGAGAGAAAAAATCACAGTGTTAATTGCAGATGACAATCAAGAATTTAGCATGACATTAGCAACATATTTAAAGAACCAAGATGATATGGTTGTAGTAGGAAGAGCAAAAGATGGAAATGAAGCCTTAGATATGATAGCTAATTATATGCCAGACGTAGTACTATTGGATGTAATAATGCCACATTTAGATGGAATAGGTGTTTTAGAAAAATTAAATATGATAAAAATGAACAAAAAACCAATCTGCATAATGTTATCAGCAGTAGGTCAAGACAAAATTACAAGAAGGGCAGTTGAACTAGGAGCAGAATATTACGTGGTAAAGCCATTTGATATTGAATTATTAATAACAAGAATTAGAGAACTAAAAAATTACAAACCAGCACAAAATAATAATTTTATATCAAAAGATGTGTCTATGCCAAAACAACAGTATATTGAAATATCAAAAGGTACAGAGAAGAAAGAAGAAAATTTAGAAGCATTAGTTACTAATGTAATTCATGAAGTTGGTGTTCCAGCACACATCAAGGGATATCAATATTTAAGAGAAGCAATTATAATGGTAGTTAATGATATTGATGTTATCAATCAAATAACAAAAAGTTTGTATCCTAAAATAGCAACAAAATTTAACACAACACCATCACGTGTAGAACGTGCAATACGCCACGCAATAGAAGTTGCTTGGGGAAGAGGCCAACAAGATGTGGTTGAAAATATATTTGGTTATACAATTTCAGCGGCAAAAGGAAAGCCAACTAATTCCGAGTTTATCGCAATGATTAGTGACAAATTACGCTTAGAATTAAAGAGTGCATAATATTTATTATATAAAGTGTACGAAAATCCATAGTTTTTAAATGAACTATGGATTTTTTCTATTGACAACACAAGGTCAAAAAGAATATAATAATTCAAGAAAAGATAATAAATAGAAAGAAGTAAAAAAATGAAAATATTTTTAGGAATATTAATTCCATTTTTAGGGACAACATTAGGAGCAGCAACAGTGTTCTTGATGAGAAAAGAGTTGAATGCAAAAGTAGAAAAAGTCTTACTAGGATTTGCATCTGGAGTCATGGTTGCAGCATCTGTGTGGTCTTTAATTATACCATCAATTGAAATGGCAAAAGAACAACAAATAATTGCATGGTTACCAGCAACAGTTGGATTTATATTTGGAATAGCATTTCTATTAGCATTAGATTTAATAATACCACATTTACATTTAGAAAGTAATAAACCAGAAGGAATTAAAAGTAAATTAAAGAAGACTACAATGATGGTATTAGCTGTTACATTACATAATATACCAGAAGGTATGGCAGTTGGAGTTTGCTTTGCAGGAGCATTATCACAAAATTCTAGTATTACACTTGCAGGAGCATTAGCCCTTGCTGTTGGTATTGCAATTCAGAATTTGCCAGAAGGAGCAATTATTTCATTACCATTAAGAAGTGAAGGAATGTCAAAATCAAAAGCATTTTTATATGGCACATTATCAGGAATAGTAGAACCAATTGGAGCAATTATTACAGTATTAATAACAGGCACAATTGAAACTATATTACCAGGGCTTTTAGCATTTGCAGCTGGAGCTATGCTATATGTTGTGGTGGAAGAATTAATCCCGGAATCACAAAATGGAGAACATTCTAATATAGGAACAATAGGATTTGCAATAGGATTTTTAATTATGATGATATTAGATGTAGCATTAGGATAAAGAAAGGAAAACAAATGAAAGAAAATAGAGTACTAATGCAATACTTTGAATGGTATTTAAAACCAGAAGATAAATTATGGCAACAAGTATTCAGAGAAGCAGAAAACTTAAGAAAGATAGGAATAACAGATGTATGGTTACCACCAGCGTATAAAGGTGCTGGTGGTAAATATGATGCTGGATATTCTGCTTATGATTTATATGATTTAGGAGAGTTTGACCAAAAAGGAAGTATAGAAACAAAATATGGTACTAAAGATGAATATTTACAAGCAATAAATGCATTACACGAAAATGGAATAGATGTATATGCAGATATTGTACTAAATCATAAAATCGGAGCAGATGAAGCTGAAACGTTATATGCGAGTGAAGAAGAGGCACAAGACAGAAACAGAGATAAATCATCTTTTGAAAAAATAAAAGCATGGACAAAATATAATTTTACTGCAAGAAATAACAAATATTCAGACTTTAAATGGAATCATAATCATTTTAATGGAACAGATTGGGATGAAAGTGGAAGAAGAAATGGAATATTCAGATTTTACGGAAAAAATTGGGACCAAAATGTTGACCAAGAAAATGGAAATTATGATTACTTAATGGGAGCAGATATTGATTTTAATAATTTAGAAGTTGTAAATGAACTAAAAAATTGGGGAAAATGGTATTTGGAAACAACCAGTGTAGATGGATTTAGATTAGATGCAGTAAAACATATTAAATCAACATTTATGGCTGAATGGATAAAATGGATGAGAGAAATAAAACCAATCAATTGTGTAGGCGAATATTGGAATAGAGATATGGAAGCATTGAAATGGTATATATATAAGACAAATTCAACAATTCCATTATTTGATGTTCCATTACACTATAATTTGTATGAAGCATCAACTTCAAATGGAAGCTTTGATATGTCAAAAATCTTTGATAATACACTTGTAAAACAAGAACCTGAATTAGCAGTAACATTTGTAGATAATCATGATACAGAACCAGGTCAAGCGTTATTTTCTTGGATACAAGATTGGTTTAAACCATTAGCTTATGCATTAATTTTATTAAGAAAAGATGGTTTGCCAACAGTATTTTATGGAGATTATTATGGAATACCATCACAAAATGTTTTACCACAAAAAGAATCGATTGAGCAAATGTTGGCAATAAGAAAAAAATATTCTTATGGAGAACAAATTGATTATTTTGATGCTCATGATATTGTTGCATGGGTAAGAACAGGTGATGATATGCATCCAATGTCTGGATGTGTTGTAATAATGAGTGATGGACCAGGAGGAGGAAAAACTTTAAATGTAGGAAATAGACTTGCAAATAAAGTGTTTTATGACTGTACTGGAAATGTAAAAGAAACAGTATATGTTGACCAAGAAGGAAATGGCATTTTTTACTGTAATGGTGGAAGTGTTTCTGCTTGGGTTAGAAAGTAAAAAAATATATAAGAATTAGAGGTAAGAAAAGTGAAAACATTAGTACTATTATTATTAAGTATAGGGCTTGCCATGGATGCCTTTGCAGTATCAATTTGCAAAGGTATTTCTATGAAAAAAATGAATTGGAAAAAGCATGTATTATTGGACTATGGTTTGGGGGATTTCAGGCATTAATGCCAACAATAGGATATTTCTTAGGAACAACATTTGAAGCTTTTGTAACAAGTGTAGACCATTGGATAGCTTTTGTTTTATTAGCTATAATTGGTGGAAAAATGATAAAAGATGCATTTGATCCAAAAGAAGAAGAAAGTGATGATGATGTCAGTTTTAAAACAATGTTTGTATTAGCAGTTGCAACAAGTATAGATGCACTTGCAGTTGGAATAACATTTGCATTTTTTGATGTGAATTTAATTTTGGCAGTAAGTTTAATAGGTATAACATCATTTATATTACCTGTTATAGGAACTAAAATAGGAAATAAATTTGGAAATAAATATGAGAAAAAAGCAGAACTTGTTGGTGGAACTATATTAGTAGTACTTGGATTAAAAATTTTGATAGAACATTTAAATATATTGGGATAAAATATATTTATAAAAACATTATTTTTTATAGCAAAAGTATTGCTTTTTTATTTATGATTATATACTATTATATAAAAGGATGGATGTAATATGAAAAATAAAAAAATAATTTTTACGATAGTAGCAATTTTATTAATTATTTTGGTTGGGGTAGCTGTATATATTGTTATTAATAAGAAAGACACTAAACCAAATACAACCACAGCAAATACACTTGTAGAGGCACTTTTAAACAAAGATTCAAGCAGAAAATATTTGAAATTTGTTGGAGGAGAAGTCTTAAACGAAGATACAAGTTTTATTAATTTTGCTTTTATAAGTGATAATGTAGCATACATATATAATCCTGACAAATTAGAAAAAGAAGAATTAAGTTATAAAAAAGCATATGATATTCCAAAAGACGTAAAAGTAATGAATATTCGACCATCACTTGGAGCAGATATAACTTTTTTAAATTATAGTGACGAGGAATATGTTATTGAAGATGAAAACCTAGATAACACATTAGTCCTTGAATATAAAATGTTTGAAAACGCAAAATATAAAATCAAAAATTTATCTTCATTAATAAACCAGAAATATTCAGAATCTACTATAGGTAAAAAAGTAGATTATGATTTTATGAGTACTTATGTATATTCTAAAGATAATGTACTTTATACTCATGAATCAAAAGAATATGATATAAGAACAAGAATATACACTCCTGGAAAAATTGAAAAAATAGATGGTAATTATGAAGGTGAAAAAGTAATAAGAATATATAATGAACGAATTCTAAAAACAGACAAGGGATTTTATGAAATAATTAGATATTTTGATACAAACTCAAATAAATTGATTACAACAACAATGAAAATTAATTTACTAACAAAATATTATGATGAAGTATTAACATTTACTTATAAATATGTAATTTTAAAAGATTATACTTTAATACCAATAAGAGATGTAATGCCTGATAGACCACAAGAATATCAATACAATTATTACTGCAGTAAGTTTAATGAAATTCCAACCATGTTTGAAGAATAATAAAATAATAAATACAAAGGAGGAATAAAAATGAATTCTGAAACAAAAAAGATTGAAAATTTAGAAGGATTCAAAGATATGAGAATTGTAGATAATTTCTACCAAACATCAAGTTTTTTCCCAATGCCAACAATAGAAATATCAACAATAGATGAAAATGGTTTTACAAGTATTGGATCATATTCATTATGTTTCCCATATTACATTGCTGGTAAAGGATATTATGCAATGATATTAGAATGTAGAAATAGTTCAAATACTTGCAAAAATTTATTAAAAACAGGGAAATGTGCTTTGAATTTTTTACCAGATGATAAAAAATATTTCAAAGAAACAGTAAGATTAGGATTCCCCGGGGATACACCTGAAGAAAAAATGAAAGATTGTTCATATACATTAGTAGATGGAAAAAGAGCAAGAGAAAATCCAAATGAAAAATATCCTAAGATAGTAAAAGAAGCATATCAAGTATTTGAATGCACTTGGGTAAAAGAATTAGATGGTGCAGAAAATGATAAGGTTGAAGAGGAGTACAAAGGACCATATCATAACTTTAATGGTATTACATCTGAATTTGGTGCTCATTTCATTCTAAAAATTGATAATATTTTAATTAAAGAAAAATACTATAATACAATTATAAATGGAGTAAATGCAGGAGGATTTCCAAATGTTCCTGTTGATTATGGATATAGGGATTCTAAAAATTTCTGGTATACAAAATTTAAGAGACCTATTTCAGTACCAATTCCTAAAAATAAAGGAGTTGGACTTGACTCTGTAAAATATGCTGCTGGAAGAATCGACCCAGAAGTAAAATTTACAGAAGATGCATGCAAAATGCTAATAAAAGTGCCAAGACCATTTTTAAACACAGTTTTAAAAGGATGTGTTAAATGGGCTAAAGAAAATAATGTATCACTTATAACTCCAAAAGAAATGCAAATAATAAATGACAAAAGAGCAAAAGAAAAAAATAAATAATGATATATAAAAAGTTGTGTAAAAAATCTTCTAATGAGGAAGTAATTACACAACTTTTTTATATTTTTTGATCTTAAATTAATATTATACTAGTGCTGATGTAACATGGAAAACATCTACATTATTATTCAGCATTGTTTTAGCTTGTCGCAAAATTTTATGATCATCATCTAAAAATATTGAGTGTTCATATTGTTTTAATTTTTCTTGCATTTTTAATGGCTTTATTTGATCTCTGTTTTCAGAATCATAATCTCCATTTTCTTTGGTAAGAATTATCCAATGTTCTTTTGGAATAAAATTAGCATATTTTTCAAGCCATATATCTTTTTCGTCAGTGATTCTATTACTTTTGGAAAGTGACAAAATGTATAAATCAATATTAGGTATTTTGCTTATTTCTTTTAAAACTTCAAGTACTTCTGGAAGAGGTTCTACGTTTTTATAGTTATCTCCCATCTTTTTTGAAATCTCACTTTCAGAATATAATGTGTATTCATTAATTGTTCCGTCCATATCAATAAACATCGCAACTTTTTCATAGTTCTTGCATATTTCATTTATTTTGTTTAAAAACTTTTTCATATAAATAATTTTTCCTCCTAAATTTAATCTATTTTTGCTAACATATTTAATGCATATTTGTTATTTTACTATATTTATAAGATTTTGTCAAAATCACATTTTGATGATTTAAAAAGATTGAAATAATCATAGATTTTAAACTATTATGCAAAAGTATTGTATTTTTATATGTAATAATATATTATAATATATGAATATAGAAAAAAAGGAGTAAGATATGAAAAATAATAAGAATATTATTGTAAATGTAATTATAATCTTAACAGCTTTAGGTAGTGCGATATTAAATATTGTTGATGGATTGACAGATAGAATTAATTTAATCGAATTTATATTAAGTTGTTTATTGATTTTAATAGGATCTATAGGAATTGGCAAGGAAATAAAAAGTAAAAATAGTGAAAAATAAAAATTTAATAGTACAAAACACCTTAGCTTATTTTCTAAGGTGTTTTAACATTGTAGCTTTGTCAACAGTTAGAAATTATATTAATAATAAAATTATGAATAAAGGCGGTAATAGTAATTATGAAAATAAGTGAATTAAATTCAGAATATGATAAATTACAATTACAGTATGGAGCAAAAGAACTAACATCTATATATAATGGAGGGTGTACGGACAATCCTGAGTTTTGTTTTGTTTTTATGAATCCTACTGGAAAAAATATTGCATCAGACCCCAAATGGAGGGGGAGAAGGTCTCCATGGATTGGAACTAAAAATATATGGAAATTATTTTATAGAATAGGATTGCTTGATGAAGAAATATACAATGATATTATGTCGAGAAAACCACAAGAATGGAACGAAGAATTTGCAGATATAGTATATGATAATGTAGAAAAACATAATTATTTTATTACTAATTTAGGAAAATGTACACAAGTAGATGCTAGAGTGATTCCAAATTCTGTTTATAGTCAATATCTGAATTTATTATGCAAAGAAATTGAAATAATTAATCCGAAAACAATTATAACACTTGGAAATCAAGTTAGTTCTATTGTGTTAAATAAGAATATATCAGTATCTCAATGCAGAAAACAAAATTTTTTGAAAGATATAGCTGGTAGAGAATATAAAGTATATCCAGTTTATTATCCTATAGGAAATGGAATGATGAATATAGAAAAAGCAATAGAAGATTTGAACTATATTATAAGAATAAATTCAAAAAGATAAATGAAGAAATGAAAAATTTAATAAACAATAATGATAAATAGACTAACTATATGAATGTCAATAGTTTATTGTAAAAAAATTTTAAAATTTTTTAGATAAATTATTGCATG